>DASXCL010000108.1:0-13980 GCA_036491195.1 Candidatus Angelobacter sp. | reverse complement strand
CGGAGCCAGCGGTAAAGTGTTCCCGCGGACCAGATACGGCCACTCATGCCCGTCCATGCCGATCCCATGGCCCACACGATGCGTAAAGTGCTTATAGTCCGGGCCGTAGCCTGCATCGGCAATCACTTTGCGCGCCGCGGCGTCTACCGCCTGGCATTGCACGCCCGGCTTGGCCGCAGCCAGCGCTGCTGACTGCGCCTTGTGCACAATCTCAAATACCTGCTTCATCTTGTCACTCGGCTTGCCCAGGACCACGGTGCGGCTGATATCGGATTCATAACCTTCAACCCCGCAACCGCCATCCATCAGCAGAATCGTGCCTTCGCGGATCACCTGCGGCTTGGCCGATCCATGCGGCAACGCCGAATTCTCTCCCACCTGTATGCTCGCGCTGCCTTGAAAACCCTGTTGCGCGTGCGCTGCCTGCACCATCGCGCCAAAATCGTTCTGCGTCATGCCTTCTTTGGTGGAAAGATAAGCCGCTTCGTAAGCCGCAAGCGTGACTTCATTCGCCAACTTCATCAATTGCAGTTCATGCTTGCTCTTAATCATCCGGCAGCCCGCGGTGACAGGCGTGGCGCTCACCAGACGCAGGCTCGGTATATAACTCGATGTCTTTGGAACAGAATCAGCACCCATTTCCCATGATGCACGAGAAACGCCTTCGCTAAACACGTACCTAACGGTTTCCTCAATGCCGAGGCGTCCGGTAGCTAAACCACGGTCCTTCAGCCCTTCGGCGATCCGCTGATAGGGGCTTTCATCTTCCTGCCAGGTGCGCACCTCAGCGTCAGTTCCTCCTGGTCCGCCGGCGATCTGCTCGCGTGCACGGTCTTCCTCGAATGCCGGGCATACGTAAAACGGCTTTCCCTTCACCGGCAGAATCACGGCAAACAGCCGCTCACTCATCCACCAATGAATGTTCGTGAAATAAACTAATGACGTTCCGCCTGTGATCATGATGGCGTCGATCTTGTTCTCAGCCATCAATTGTCGCGCCTTCTCCATTCGCTGCTGGCGCTCGGCCGTTGTGATCGGCTGGGCCTCGGCCTTGCGCGACTTCAACTTAGCGATAGCTTCCGGCTGCTGCTTGCTATTGCTCTCGCCCTGGACGACGAATGCCATCCCTGGTTGTGCCAAAGCGACTGTAGTGGCGAGACCAGCGGTCTGTAGAAAATCGCGGCGAGAAAATTTCATGCGTTGAAAGCTCCTTTAGAACTAGACAAAGTATCACTCGCCGGCATTTCTCCGCGTCCCAGCGATTCCGCGGTAAAAATATCTGTTAGTTCCCCGAAGCCGACTGGGTAAATTTCTTCACGTCCGCCGGCGTGCCCTTCAGGAGATCGCGCAGGATCGTCACTTCGGCCGTCATTCCCGTTTTCAGCGACGGTTCAGGCACCGGCGCGAACAGCGGCGAGTGATTGCTCGGCAGCTGACGGCCCGCCGCCCGCGCTTCCGCCAGTTTCTGCGGATCGGCAACACCCAACGTGAAATAAAACGACGGGACGCCCTGCTCCACGAAGTACGCATAATCTTCTGACGTCATGATGGGTTCTTCCGTCACCACGGACCCCTTGCCCAGAACTCCTTCCAGCGTCGCAGCCAGATGGTGCGTCAACACCGGATCGTTATAAACCGCCGACGTGGACTCGTACTTTTCCACCAGCGGCATCTTCTCCGCGCCCGCGGCCATGGCTTCACCCTTGGCCACGCGTTCGATCGCCGCGAGCAGATGCTGTCGCACCTCGGGTTTGTAGGAGCGCACGGTGAGCCCCATCTGGGCGTCGTCAGGAATGATGTTGTTCTTTGTCCCGGCCTGGATGTACCCAACGGTAATCACGGCGGCGTCGCCCGGCTTGATCTCGCGCGCCACAATCGACTGCAGCGTCACCGCGATTCTGGCAGCGATCAGCACCGGGTCCACCGTGGTCTGAGGCTGCGCTCCGTGCCCGCCCTTGCCATAGACGGTGATGCGAATGGAATCCGCAGCCGCCTTGGCGTAGCCGGGCGTGATCCCTACCTTGCCGACTGGAAGATTGTTTGTGTCATGCAGCGCAATGCCGACGTCCGGTTTGGGAAAACGCGTGAACAGGCCGTCCTTAATCATCTTGTCCGCGCCGGTAATGGTTTCTTCCGCCGGTTGCCCAATCAGCATCAAAGTTCCGTGCCAGCTCTCTTTATTGCGCGCCATGATCGCCGCGGTCCCCCATAGAGCTGCCATGTGAACGTCATGCCCGCAAGCATGCATCACGGGTACATCGCGTCCGTTGTCGTCCTTGGCGCGCACTTTGCTCGCATAAGGCAGCCCGGTTTTTTCTTCCACCGGCAACGCGTCAAGTTCCGTGCGCAGCATCACAGTTGGTCCGGGGCCGTTTTTCAGGATGGCGACCACGCCGGTCCCTCCAACATGTTCCGTGACCTCATAGCCAAGCGTGCGCAACCTGGTGGCAAGCTCGGCCGCCGTCCGCGTCTCATGCGATGAAAGTTCCGGGTGCTGATGCAGGTCCACATATAAAGTCTGCGCATCCGGCAACACCGAGCTAACCTGCTTTTCGAGTGGAGTATTCTGCGCGGAAGCGTTGACCCCGAGCAAATAAAGAGCCATGACTGAAAACGCTGCAAGCTTAAAACGATTCAACCGGTTGATGGAAAGCATGGCAGCCTCCTAATGGACTGGATAGACTATCACCTCTGAAGCTCGACGCTTGTGCGAGAAAATTCTATTCGTCTCTGAGCGCTTCAATCGGCTCAACCGCCGCTGCCCGGCGTGCAGGGATTAAAGCGGCCAGAATCCCGACAAGAAGCAAAATGCCCACAACCGAGGCATACGTCCAGCCATCCAGAGGCTGCACTTCGTAGAGGAAGCTCTTGACCAGCCGTCCCGCCCACAATGCGCACACTACTCCCAGCACCAGACCTGCCACCACCAGGACCAATCCCTGTTTAAGGAACAGGCGCAGAATTCTCTCTCGCGTTGAGCCAAGCGCCAGCCTGACGCCGATTTCACGCCTCCGGTAACTCACCAATTGCGCCAGCACTCCATAGAGTCCCGCGATCACCATCAGCACCGCCATCCCGGCAAAAGCGCCGGTCACATAAAGTCCCAGACGCTGGCTGAAATTGTTTCCGTCCACAATTTCCTGCATCGTCTGAAAATTGTCCAGGGCAAAGTCCGGCGCGGTCTGCCGGAAAACATCGTGCATCGCCGGCGCCAAGGCAATGTTTCCGCGCGTCTTGACCTCGAAATACACAATGGTATCGACCAGAATCTGATAGTACAAAGAAGTTGCCGGAACCTGTTCGTAAGGCACCAGGAGCAACGGCTGGGGCTTCTGCGAAACAGTTCGGTCAACCTGGTCGCCAATAACGCCAACAATGGTGTAAGGGTTCATCACACCTGTTTCTTTCCCCCCAAGATCGATCTGTTGTCCTAGTGGATCTTTTTCCCCAAAGTATTTGCGCGCCAGAGATTCATTGATCACTGCAACATTCGGGGCGGTTGGACCGTCGCTATCGCTGATCATCCGCCCTCGTATGATCGGCGTTGCCATGAGCTGAGTGTATTCGCCGCTCACAGCTGTGATACGCGCTTCAGGCGTGTGGGCCCGATCCTCAGGCCGGCCAATGATCTTGAAGCTGGTATTCATGTTGATACCAGAGAGAGGAGGAGAGGTAATGAGCGCTGCGTCCTGCACGCCGGGCAATTGTCGAATCCGCTCCAGGGTCGGCCGATAGAATAGGGTCGCCACGGAAGTCGAGGCTCCCTCCTTCGCTTCGGAAACACTCATATTTGCAAATCCCGCCGCGTTGGCGGGCATCGCCGTAAATGACGTCACCCGAGTGACGTCAAAGCCGAGATGCGTGTGCTGCAGGTTCCAAAGCGTATGAAAAAGTAGACCGGTGGCAATTAGCAGGAGAGTTGAAAGAGCTACTTCTGCCGCGACCAGCCAGCCGCTCACGCGCGATCCGATGGAACGCGACCCCAGACCGCGTGACGCAGCCTGCAGCGCCGGCTGCGGGTCGGTTCGTGCAACGAACAGCGCCGGCAGAAGCGACGTGAGCACTGTTGTTACAGTTGCTATCGCTGCAAGCGCCAGCACTACCTGCCAGTGGATCGCGATTGTCTCTCCACGCGGAATTGTATCCGCGGGTAGCTTGTGGACCAGCGTCACTGCAAGCCAGGCAAATCCAAAACCGAGGATGCACCCCAGTCCACTCAGCACTCCGCCTTCCACAAAAAGTTGCCGCACCAGGCGCAACTGCCCTGCTCCTAATGCAGAGCGAACGGCAAATTCCTGCTGTCTTCCTAGACAACGCGCGATCAATAGATTGGCGACGTTGCCGCACGCGATCAGCAGGACAAGGCCAAGGGCAACTACGAGTGCCAGAAAAACCTGGCGCACTGGACCGGTCAGCGTCTCATGGTAATTGGCAATCCGGAACGCAATATCCTTCCCTTTTTCAGGGTCGATTTGGCGGATGTGTTGCGCAATGGCCGCCAACTCCGCCTGCGCCTGCGCCAGAGTCACGCCGGGCTTAAGACCTGCGATGATATAGAAGAAATGGCTGCCCCGGTCAGTTTGAATTTCCGTGGTCGGCTGGATAGGCAGCCACAATCCTTTATTCAGGTCTTGCCCCATCGTCTCCGGGAAGCGAAAACCCGCTCGCATTACGCCGATAACAGTTCTTGGCTGGCCATTGACGCGTATCGTCTTGCCTACGATTTCGCGATCAGCATTGAACTGCTGCCTCCAGAGACCCTCCGAAAGCAGCACCACCTGCGGGCCGCCGGGCTGCTGTTCCTCGTCGGTAAACGTCCGGCCGAGCAGCGGCGGCACGCCCAGCAGTTGGAAGATACTCGACGACACGCCGGGGGTAACCACGCTCACGGAGCCTTCTTTGCCCTGTATGACTCCGACGTCTTCTGAATATAGAGACACATTTTCCAGCGTCTGCGCCTGTTCGCGAACATCGTGGTACGTTGACCAGGAGGTGGATTGAAAGCCTTCTGTATCCGCCGGTCCGATGTAAACCATCCGGTCCGCATGCTGGTACGGCAATGGCCGCAAGAGGACGCTTTCAATCACAGTGAACATGGCCGTGTTCGCGCCAATTCCGAGAGCCAGCGTCACCACGGCGAACATGGCAAAGCCTGGCGATTTGCGCAGCTGGCGGCCCGCGTAAAGGAACTCCTGGAGCAGTGTCGGCATACATGCACTCCGCACGATTCAGAATGATCTAATCAGTTTAATCCACTTACAGTATTTGAGGCGGGGTTCTCCGCTGCCGATGGGCATTGACCTGAAACAGCTTCTTAGCAAATTTGCGTTCTGATCGCGTCGCTCTGCACTGTGACGTGGCTCACAGTTTGACGAAGCCATATTCAGGTTTCATAATGGAGAGTTTGCTTCACAATCCTGGTCGGAGTATAGGAGTACATGGCTAGCGTTACCTCGCCTGTCGCGCGCGGAGTCTCGCCGATTCGTGCCGGGAAAGGCCACTCGTTCCTTCTGCGGCGCCTGCATTCCTTAAGCGGGATCGTCCCCATCGGCGCGTTCCTGCTGGAACACTTCATCTCCAACGCGTTTGCCACCAAAGGACCGCACGCCTATTTCGCGCAAGTTAAGTTCCTTACCGGACTGCCGTTCGTCCCGGTTCTTGAAACCGTTGGCATTTATATCCCACTTCTGTATCACGCCCTGTACGGCTTTTATATCTGGTTTCGCGGCGAATCCAACGTAAGCGATTATCCATGGGCGGGAAACTTCATGTATGCCGCTCAGCGCTGGACCGGCGCTATCGCCTTCGCCTATATCATCTGGCATACCTACACCATGCGTTTCACGGGAACGCACCTGCTGGCACATCCGGACGCAGCATTTAATAAAGTACAGGCGGAGTTGCAGCACTGGTGGGCAGGAATGTTTTATCTGATCGGAATCATTGCTGCCTCATGGCACTTTGCTTACGGGATATATCTTTTTTGCGCGAAATGGGGCATCACCGTGAGCGACAAGTCGCGTAAATGGTTAGGCAGGGCGTGCACTGTGCTTGCGCTCACCTTGATCATCGTCGGATGGGTGACCATGGCGGCATTCTTCCGGCCGCAGTGGCGCAACACCCCGGAAAAACTGCCAGCACAAGAGAGCGTGGGGCCAAGCGGGCATTAGGCTTAACCACAAAGGACACGAAGGAACACAAAGGAGGGAAGAAAGGAAGGAAGGAATCGGTCGCCGAGAACTCTTTAGGTCTGGATTCTCAACCTTCAAGCATCCTTTAGCTCGTATGAAATGAAGCAGAGCAGAAATATTCCTTCGCGATCCTTCGTGTCCTTTGTGGTTAAAAAAGTTTATGGCAACGATACCTAAAATCATTGTGGTCGGCGGCGGGCTCGCGGGACTGGCGGCCGTCATCAAGATCGCCGAAGCTGGCGGACACGTTGATTTGTTTTCTATTGTGCCAGTCAAGCGATCGCATTCCGTATGTGCCCAGGGCGGCATCAACGCCGCCAAAAACCTCAAAGGTGAAGGCGACACCCCCTGGCAGCACTTTGACGACACAATCTATGGTGGTGACTTCCTGGCCAATCAGCCTCCGGTGAAGGCCATGTGTGACGCCGCGCCCGCCATCATCGACCTTCTCGACCGCATGGGCGTCACTTTCAACCGGACGCCGGAAGGCCTGCTCGATTTTCGCCGCTTTGGCGGCACGCTCTACCATCGCACCGCCTTTGCCGGCGCCACCACCGGCCAGCAGCTTCTCTACGCGCTCGACGAGCAGGTACGCCGTTATGAGTCTGAAGGCCGGGTGACCAAGTTTGAGCATTGGGAATTCCTGAGCGCAGTCCTGGACACCAATCGTGTCTGCCGTGGCATCTGCGCTATGGATCTGCGCAGCATGGAAGTCCGCACCTTCCCGGCCGACGCCATCATCATGGCGACTGGCGGCATCGGCGCGATTTTTGGCAAGTCGACGAACTCCGTTGTCTGCACCGGATCGGCGCAATCCGCGCTGTACCAGCAAGGTTGCTATTACGCTAACGGCGAATTCATACAGGTCCATCCGACTTCCATTCCCGGTGAAGACAAACTGCGGTTGATGTCAGAGTCGGCCCGCGGTGAAGGCGGCCGCGTCTGGGTGCCAAAGACCAAAGGCGACAAGCGCGATTGGAAAAGTATTCCAGAATCCGAGCGCTGGTACTTCCTGGAAGAGTGGTACCCAAAGTACGGCAACTTGGTGCCGCGTGACGTGGCCACCCGCGCCATTCACAAAGTGGTTTACGAGCACGACTTGGGCATCGATGGTCAACCGATGGTCTATCTCGATCTGACACACATCGATCGCGAAACGCTCAACCGCAAGCTGGAAGGCATCCTGGAAATTTATGAGAAGTTTGTCGGCGACGATCCTCGCGACGTCCCCATGAAGATCTTCCCCGGAATGCACTACACCATGGGCGGACTCTGGGTGGATTTCAATCAGGCAACCAACATCAAAGGAATTTTTGCCGCAGGCGAATGCGAATACGGATACCACGGCGCCAATCGCCTGGGCGCGAACTCTCTGGTTTCCTGCATCTATGGTGGCTTCGTCGCCGGGCCGCAGGCTATGCTATACGCCAAGAACAATACGAAGCCGACTGACAGAGTCAGCAGCACGGTATATGACTCTGAGCGTAAACGCCAGGAAGAAGCCAACGCAGCACTGCTGACTTCGAACGGCACAGAGAACCCCTTCCGCTTGTGGCGCGAACTGGGCGAGCTGATGACGCGCAACTGCACTGTCATCCGTTACAACAAGAACCTGCAACAGACTGACGCCAAGCTGGTTGAGTTCCTGGAGCGCTTCAACCACATCAACCTGAGCGACAAGAGCCAGTGGGCAAACACTTCATTCGTCTTCACGCGGCAGCTTTACAACATGCTGCAGCTTTCTCGCGTGATCGCGCAGGGAGCGGCGTTGCGGAATGAGTCGCGCGGAGCGCACTATAAGCCGGATTTCCCTGACCGCGACGACAAAAACTTCTTGAAAACGACGAAGGCGTATTTTGCTCCGGATGCCGACGAGCCCAGGTTCGAATTCGAGCCGGTGGATATTTCCCTGCTGCCGCCCAGGCCACGGCGGTATGACATGGCAAAGTAGAGCCTAACCACAAAGGACACGAAGGATCACAAAGGTTTTGTTTCGGAGTTGCTGAACGATTCTCATATTTTCTGGATTTCGATCTTCGTGTTCCTTCGTGTCCTTTGTGGTTAAAAGTTTTGTGATGAACCAGCAACTGAAAAGCACATCGCCGAAGTTTTACAAGAATGCGGCCATTCTGTTCTTTGTAATCGGCTGCGTCCTGGTTTGGCAGGCAGTTGCACACCATGATTGGGTTTACGGCGCGTTTGCCGGCATCACTTTTCTCAACGCCCTCATGACCACGCTGAAGCTTATTTCGTTACGGGAGACCAAACAATAATGGCCCAGACCACCGCTCGGAAGACCGTCATTCTCAAGATCAGACGCCAGGAGAATCCCAAATCCAGTTCACGCTGGGAGGAATTCGAGCTTGCCTGGAAGCCGGGGATGAACGTGATTTCGGCCATGATGGAGATCGCCGCCAATCCCGTGACGCGCGATGGCAAAGGCACAACGCCCATCGCCTACGACTCAAATTGTCTCGAAGAGGTCTGCGGCTCCTGCGCCATGCTGATCAATGGCAAAGCCCGGATGGCGTGCTCGGCGCTGGTCGACAAACTGGAGCAACCAATCCGCGTGGAACCCTTCAGCAAGTTTCCCGTCGTCCGCGATCTGGCGGTCGACCGCAGCGTGATCTTCGAAAATCTGAAAGCCGTAAAAGCGTGGGTCCCGGTGGATGGCACCTACGATTTGGGATCGGGCCCCCGTATTTATCCCACCGAGCAGGAAGCCGCGTACCCGATTTCGCGCTGCATCTCCTGCTGCTGTTGTATGGAAGCCTGCCCCCAGTTCAATGAGAGCACCGGCTTTGTTGGCGCGGCGACGATCGCGCAAGTTCGGTTGTTCAACCAGCATCCCACGGGCAAGGCGCTCAAGCATGAGCGTCTTCAGGCCCTGATGGGCGATGGCGGCATTCAGGAATGCGGCTTTGCCCAGAACTGCGTTGAGGTCTGCCCCAAGGACATTCCGCTCACCAAAGCCATCGCGGACACGGGGCGCGAAGTAATGAAGCAGGCGATCAAAGACTTCTTCCGCGGCTAGCTCTTGGGCGTGGGAAGGGTTTTCTTCAAGTCCCGCCCCATGGCTCTGGACCGTTCCTCAATGATCTCCAGGAAAGATTTCTGCCACTTGCGCGTTGAATCCCTTCAATGGCTCTGAGGCTAGGTTCTTTGGATATTGCTGAAGTTCGGTTCGAATCACCCCGTGATACATCACGACCACGAAGAGTTCGACGTTGTTCTGATGGTTCTAACGGAATATGTAGGGGTGTTGTGAGATAAAGATCCATCGCGTCAGATGAAAGAACAGCGGCGCGGAGAAGCATATGGAATCCATCCGGTCCAGGATTCCGCCATGCCCTTCGATCGTGCTGCCGAAGTCCTTGACTCCGCGGTCGCGTTTGATGGCGGACATGGTGAGGCCGCCGGCGAAGCCCATCAACGCAATGGCCAGAGATAGAAGCAATGCCTGCCATGGCGAGAATGGGGTCATCCACCACAGACCCGTGCCCAGGGCGACTGCGGTGGCAACCCCGCCAATAAAGCCTTCCCAGGTCTTGTTGGGTGAAATAGCGGGGGCGATCTTTCGCTTGCCCAGCAGCTTGCCCCAGACGTACTGGAAAACATCGCTGATCTGCACCACGATCACCAGAAACAGCAAAAGCTTGGCATCCTGCTTTTGATAGTTGGGAATATTGAGCGTCAGCAGTGCGGGAGCATAGCTTATGCAGTACACACAAACCATCAGCCCCCATTGAATGCGGGAAGCCCGATCGAGAAAGGCGGTAGTCTCCCCCGCCAGCGCAAGACGGATAGGCACAAATAAAAAGGCATAGACCGGAATCAGGATCACGGCCAGCCCATACCAGCCTTTGTACCAGAACCAGTACTGCAATGGCGTAAACACAAAGAAGGACCAGAAAAGCGTGCGATGGTCGGCGCGCGTGGTACTGATAAGGCTTACGTATTCCCGCAAAGCCAGCACAGAGACAAAAGCAAACAGCAACATAGACCCGGCCGGGCCAATGACGAATGAAATCGAGAAAATCCCGATCATGATCCACCACGCGCGGATGCGGGCATTCAGGTTTTCGATGGAGGCTTTACCGTCTTCGGATTTCACGCCGCGTGAGAGAGCGAAACCAACTAGGCTTGCCACGATCAGCCCGCCGATAACGACGTTCAGTACCAAAAACATCTGGTGATCGAGTTTGAAGTTCATGCTTCCTCTAACGCGCAAACCGCCTCATGCGCCTTTCGCAAGAAAGATTCCTTTGTCTCATTCTTGTCCAGCTTCAACGCCGATCCAAAAACCACCCGGCTGATCACGGGTACAGGCAGGAACTCTCCCTTGGGGAGTATCCTGTTCAAGTTCGAGAGGTGTACCGGCACGAACTGCACGTCAGGCCGCCGGCACCACAGGTGATAGATCCCGCTTTTGAATGGCCCTATTTCCAGGCCATTGCCCCGAGTGCCTTCGGGAAAAACGATCAACGAGTTCCCCACCTTCAGCGCTTCCAGAAGCTCTTCCAGAGTATTTCGCGCTGCCGCAGTGCGGTCGCCTTCGGTCGTTTTGCCACCCCGTTCGACAAGCACCGCATGGAATGCGTTCACGGCAATCCGTTTTTTCAAGCCTGAGTTCCAATAGTCTTTTGCCGCCACAGGACGAGTGATGGCACGAAGCTTTCGCGGCAGCACGGACCAAAGCACGACAAAATCCAGATGGCTGGTGTGGTTAGCGAAGTAGACGCGCTGTCGGGTTGAAGGCCGTACATTGACCCAGCGCACTGAGGGGCCTGCCAGCGTCCGTGCGCACGCCGCAATCATGCTTGCCGAAAGCGCGCTCAACGGGCTTCCAACTCCCGCGCAATCCGAGCAGTGCGCCGCCAGATCGTCGCAAGACATCCGATATTGATAACGATGAGCGCCACCCAGAGCACTGTGCCGGCGCTCAAAAATCTGGTCTCGAAAATCGAAAGCACGCACGCGATCGTAAGCGTGGCCATGCGGTGTTGCTTGGCCATGGGACCGATGAAGCTCTGCTTCAGTCCTGACGCTCCGCCCAACATGCGCACGTAGGCGGTAAAAATTGCGAGTGCGGCCGCGATGAATCCTAGTTCGACGCCAAAAGAATGGGCCCTGGCCGCATAGCCGGCACAAATAAATATCAGGGCGTCTGCGATGCGGTCAGGCAGATCATTGAAGATTTCACCCGACTTGGTTTGCCGTCCGCCTTCAATCGCCACCATGCCATCCAGCATGTTGCACAACAGCCGTCCCTGGATTCCCGCAGCGGCCAGCAGCAACATCCATACGCGTTGACCGCCTTCGGCTTGCCCGGAGAAATACAAGGCCGCGCTGGCGCCCGCCGCAAAGAAAATGCTGGTCACTGAGATGCTGTTGGGCGACGCATGCCACTTGACCAGCAGTTGAGCAAGCCGGTTGGCCCAGGCTGCCTGGCGTGTTTTCAAGGGCCTTCTGGCAGTTTCTGTTTCCATAAGATAGGGCGTGAGAATACTCTTGTTATAACATCGGGCCCCGGCGGACGAAGAAGTTTCTCCGCAACTGCAGCTACCGTTGGAGCATCATCTTGAGCAACTCAGGTTCATGGCTGGTCAAGTCGTTTGCGATCGGCGCCGCGATCGCGCTGGTGGCCGGCGTCGGCTTTTACCTGTTCTTCAGGATCCATCAGGAATTGGATATCCAACCCGCATATGCCTGGAGGCTTGGCGGGATAGTTTTTATCCTTGGCACGGTCATAGCTGCAATCTATTTCCGCACGCGGGGCGAGCGCTAGATGCACAGGGCTTTCGTCAGCGAACCTCAGACTCCAGAAGCCACGTTCCACCCCTGGATATTATGGCTGGGACTCTTCTGGGGGTTCGCGGAGGCCACGCTATTCTTCATTGTTCCTGATGTGCTGCTGACATTGATTGCCTTGTTTTCGTTTCGACGGTCGGCTCGGGTACTGGCCTGCATCCTTCTGGGAGCCCTGGCAGGCGGAACGCTGATGTTTCTCTTCGGCGCCAGATCCCCATCTCAGGCAACAGCCGGCGTTTTAAAGGTACCCTTCGTTTCTGCCGTCATGTTTGATAAGACACAACGAAGCTTCCAGCGCGACGGCATCTGGGCGCTCACAAAACGCCCGGGGAACGGAATTCCCTACAAGGTCTACGCTGTACAAGCCGGCAAATACTCGGGATTGGTTCTCTTTTTGCTGGTCAGTTTGCTGGCGCGGCTCGAACGCTTCGCCCTTTTCTGGTTGATCAGCGGAGCCATCGGTTTCGTCTTCCGCAAGAACATTCTCCGGCAACCGAAGATCGCCGTGGCTTTGCACGTAGGCATTTGGATCGTCGGTTACGCTTTCTATTGGAGCCGGATCTAGGCGGCTTGTCTCAAAAAGAGACGTGATTTTGGCTGGTTCGTGTTTCCCGGAGAGGCCGTCAAAAAAATTTCAGGCGAAGAGAGCAGAAAACTAGCATTTTTTGTCAAACACCCTAACCTGTTGATTACGAAAGTCTCTGCCTGCGAATGCCCCACTGTTCCGTAAATTTATGAAAATTCAGGTAAATAGCTGGGTACGAATGCGGCAGCTCTGGTTTAAAATCTGCCATCTAATGCCGAAGTTGTAAGTAGTCGGACATTTGTAATTTGGAACAGAACCCGATGGGCGCTAAGAAGACTTTGATCACTTCGTCGATTTTTCTGATGGCGGTTATCGCCACGCTGCCGGCCTTTGCCGCCAGCCGTTATACCACCCGCTATCGGCATCACCGCGGCCACATCCGCCGCGTGGCGTGGAACCCTGTCCTGCGCGGCTCTATGGATTCCATGGTCCGCCAGAACGAAGAAATTGACCGCCTGCAGCTTCCGCGTATTGCGGACAATGAACAGCTGCTTGAACTGGAACGCACGCAGGAACTGGTGCCGATCCAGGAATCCCGCGCATTGCGCGTGAATCCGTCTCTTCAATCTGATAAGAGATATTGCCGTCCGTGGTGCAATCAGTTTCTGCAGGACATAAGCGAAGCGTATTACAAAGAGTTCCGCGTGCCGCTACAGGTAACTTCCGCAGTGCGTACCATGGAACAGCAGCAGAAGCTGCGCCGCCACAATGGCAATGCGGCCCCGGAAATGGGCGAACATGCTTCATCCCATCTCGCCGGCATTACCTTCGATTTGGCCAAGCGCGGTTTGACGCGCGCCCAGCACGCATGGATTGAGGATTACCTCAAGAATATGCGAGACCAGGGACTCGTGGAAGCTGCGGAAGAGCGCCGCCAGGCGTGCTTCCACGTGATGGTTTCAGATCGTTATACAGAATGGCGTGAAGCGAACCTACTGGCTGATAAAATTGCCAGAGAATGAAGCCAAAACGTTCTCTTGTATGTTTTTTTCTGCTATCAAGCTTAGCGCTCGCACAACATCCAGTTCATCATAAAAAACCCGCCAAGCCAGCGCCGGTTGCCCGGCCTAAGGCTGACCCGGCCGTGGCCATCCATCAGTCTGCGCTGATCATTGACACGCACGCAGACACGCCCACAGCGCTTTCTGGACGAAAACTTCGATCTTGGGCAGAACACTCCTATATCTGAAGGCCATATCGACCTGGACAAGATCAGGCAGGGCAATCTAGTACTTACTTGTATTAGTTAGCGTTACAATGTAGACTGCTGAAAGCATGCCTAGACCCGCAGCGGTGATTCGCCTCACGCCCCAAGAAGAGAAAGCCCTCAAGCAGTATTTGCGCTCTGGCACCACGGAGCAGCGGCGGGTCGAACGGGCCCGCTTCATTCTG
>DASXCL010000107.1:0-14963 GCA_036491195.1 Candidatus Angelobacter sp. | reverse complement strand
GAGCTCGATTTTCCTCCGCCTGATCAAAACCATTATTGCGCCGCTCATCTTCAGCACCTTGGTCGTCGGCATTGCGGGGCACTCCAACCTGAAACAGGTTGGACGCATGGGAATCAAGGCACTACTGTACTTTGAGATTGTCACCACGCTGGCGCTTTTTATCGGCCTGGGCGCAATCCACCTTTCGCATGCCGGCGTGGGACTTACGCCTCCGCCCAATGCCGCCACCGCCACGGTTTCCGGCGCGCCGGCGCAAAAATGGACTGACGTTGTCCTGCACATCTTTCCGGAAAATATTGCCAAGTCCGTGGCTGAAGGCCAGGTGCTGCAGGTTGTGGTGTTCAGCATTATTTTTGGCATTGCGTTGGCGTTGATCGGCGAAGAGAAACGCCGGCCCATGCTGGCCTTCTGCGAAAGCCTTTCCGAGACGATGTTTAAGTTCACCAACATCGTGATGCTATCTGCGCCTATCGGCGTGGCTGGCGCCATGGCTTACACAGTAGGAACCATGGGATTTGGCGTGATGGCCAACCTGGCCAAGCTTCTCGTTACGCTCTATGCCGCGCTGATCGTGTTTGCGCTATGCGTGCTGCTGCCTGTGGCGCTGATTGCGCGTCTGCCGATCAAGCGTTTTATCAAAGCCGTGGCCGAGCCCGTCACCATCGCTTTTGCCACCGCCAGCTCAGAATCAGCTCTGCCGAGGGCCATGGAGTGCATGGAAGCCTTTGGCGTGCCGCGCCAGGTGGTCGCATTCGTTCTGCCGACAGGTTACAGCTTCAACCTCGATGGCAGCACGCTCTATCTTTCGCTGGCATCAATTTTCGTCGCCCAGGCCGCCGGCGTATATTTAACGTTTGGTCAGCAGTTGATCATGGTCTTCACGCTCATGCTCACAAGCAAAGGCGTGGCCGGGGTGCCGCGCGCGGTGCTGGTGATCCTGCTGGGCACGTTGGATTCCTTCCACCTGCCGGCTTGGCCTGTATTGCTGATTCTTGGCATTGACCAGTTTATGGACATGGCCCGCACTGCCACCAACGTTCTGGGCAACTGCCTGGCGAGTGCTGTGATCGCACGATGGGAAGGTGAACTGGGTACCGAAACTCCTTCGCCCGCGGTGATGGACGCAATCGCACAATGATGCGACCGCGAAACTTTTGGCAAAATATTTTTTCCTGGCCGACCTCAAGAAGCTAGCGCTTCTTCGCCTCCACGTGGACCAGGAGTGTTTCCGGCGAGTCTTTCCGCGCCATGAATTGCTTGCTCACCATTTTCCCCGGCTCTGTGACACAGCCGTTTGCCATGTTGGGCGAACCGCAGAGTGCGGCCTATTTAGCCGGCATTTCCACGAAAACGTAGCTTCCGGGCAGGGCGGTGTTCACCGCGTCCACGACGGCTCGAACATGAACGCGCAGCACCGGCCACTGCTGGTTGCCAAGGACCACAATAGCGATCTTGCGGCCCTGCAGGTTCTGCTGGTGAGTAAAGTTCTTGTCGGTGGTAACCAGTATTTCAAAACCAGCGGCTTCAGCCGCATTGAGCAGGTTGCCGTTCGATAATGTGCTCCAGCCTTGTTCTGCCGCTGTTTTGACGGTATGGCCGATAAGGAATGGGCGGATCGGAACGGGAGTGCCTTGATCGAAGAGGACGAGCATCAGCGGGCGGGCGCAGGCGTCTCCAGGCTGCGCGCGGCAAAGTCAATGATCGCCTTGATCTGCTCGCGATTTAGACCGTCGAACCATTGCAGGATGTCGTCAATGTTGGCTCCGGCTTCGAGGTTCTCAAAAATCGCGGAAACGGGCATACGAGTACCGCGCACTACCCACGCTCCGCTCACCTTGCCGGGTATCCTTTCAACCGCAGAACATTGTGACCAATCGAGGACTGCCATGCTTCACTCCCCTGGTTACTCTTATTCTAGTGTGAATCTGATCGATAGCCAACCGCAGACTTCTGTCCATCTGTCCTGGCCGTGGCACTGGTTCATGAACTGGGTCCGCCAGCGGCTTCACGCCATTCGCCGTTTACCGAATCGCCATCGGCATCGCGGCGCTGGTGGGGATGATGCCGGTGTAAGAACCGATACACGGGGAGAGCCGCCCTTTTCCCTAAGTGGCTTTCTGCTGATAGCATCATTAGATAACCAAGTTGACCATGCCCTCTCAAAAACTCCATCTTGTGCCCCTTGGCGGTCTCGGCGAATTCGGAATGAACTGCATGGCCTTGCGCTACGGTGACGATATTATCGTCATTGACGCCGGCCTGATGTTTCCGGAATCTGAACTTCTCGGCGTGGATATCGTCGTTCCGGACATTACGTATCTGCTGCAAAACCGCGATAAAGTTCGCGGCATCGTCCTTACCCATGGCCATGAAGACCACATCGGAGCGCTGCCCTGGGTGCTTACCGAACTGAGGGTCCCGGTCTTCGGCACCGAGTTCACGCTGGCGCTGGTGGAAAACAAACTGGAAGAACACGGCCTGATCGAGGATTCTGACCTGCGCGAGATCCGGGCTGGTTCGCGTTTCAACCTGGGGCCATTCACCATCAATCCCATCCAGGTCACGCACAGCCTGGTTGATTGCGTGGCGCTGGCCATTCATACGCCGCTTGGCGTTGTGATTCACACCGGCGACTTCAAAGTCGATCCCACTCCCACGGACAACCGCCTTTTTGACTTGCACACTTTTGCCGAGTACGGAAAAGACGGCAATGTGCTGGCGCTGCTGCAGGACTCTACCAATGCCGAGCGCCGCGGTTACACGCCCAGCGAGCGCGCGGTACGCGGAAAGTTCGATGAAATTTTCGCGCGCGCCGAAGGGCGGCTTTTCATCTCCTGCTTCTCGTCGTCGATCCACCGCATCAAACTCGCTTTCGAGATGGCCCGCGAATACAAGCGCAAGGTTGCGCTGGTGGGCCGCTCCATGACCGAAGCGTCAGAGATCGCCATAGACCTCGGCTATTTAGACGTACCCGAAGGACTGTTGATTCATCCCGGCCAGATCAAGGACTACGCCCCGCAGCAGGTTTGCGTCATGATCAGCGGCACCCAGGGTGAACCGATGTCCGCGCTTTCGCGCGCCGCCGTCGATAGCCACAAGCATGCTCGAATCGAACGCGGCGATACTGTGGTGCTTTCCTCCCGCATCATTCCCGGCAATGAGAAGGGTATCTACCGGATGATCGACCATCTCTTCCGCCGCGAAGCCGATGTGATCTACGACGATGGCTCCAATCCTCCGGTCCACGTCAGCGGCCATGCCAGCCAGGAAGAACAGAAGCTGATCATGAATCTGGTCAAGCCAAAGTTCTTCATCCCTATTCATGGTGAGTACCGGCAGCTGCGCATCCAGGCCGATATGGCGCGGTCCATGCACGGCTCGGTAGGGCAGGTGATGATGCTTGAGAGCGGAGACGTGCTGGAGTTTGACGAGCTCGGCGCACGCAAGCTTGATAAAGTTACGGTGGGCCGCATCTGCATTGACTCCGGCTCGCGCACCGACGTGGTGGAAGATCTGGTGATTAAAGACCGCCGCCACCTGAGCGAAGACGGATTCGTGTTGCCGATCATCGCCATCAACAAGCTGAAAGGAACGGTGGAATCGATTCCGGAAATCGTGATGCGCGGGTTTGCCGCGGGATCGGAAGAAGGCTTTGTCCGCGAAGCGCGGCGCATCGTCTCCGCCACGCTCGATGGCTCAACGCCGGAAGAAAAAGCCGATTACGGCGTGATCAAGGAAAAAATCCGCGCGGACCTGAAACGCTTTATCGTAAAGACCACAGCGCGGCGGCCGCTGATCATGCCGGTCATCCTGGAGATCTAGGTGGCAAAATTCACACGCAGGCAAAAGATATTTATTTTTCTGTTTGTCGTGTTCGCCTCGGTCGGCCTGACCGGCGCCGTGCTCTTACACCCGGTGGGGCCGCATCTGCGGTCGCTCTCTTTGATGCTGCGCTTCTCCAATCCTCAGGCGCATGGCATCGCAACCCGTTTCGCGAGCCATCCTTTCACGGAAGAAAATGGATCTGCGCTCACGCCGCATGGCCCGCTACGCTACCGCCTGTACGCGCCGCAGGATGTCAAGAATCCCGGCGGGATCGTGCTTCTGCACGGCGTCCATCACCTGGGGATTGAAGACCCGCGCATGTGGAACCTGGCGCGCGCCCTGGCCGGCGCCGGCGTGCTGGTGATGACGCCGGAGTTGCAGGACCTGGCGGACTATCGCGTGACCGCGCGCACCATCGATGTAATCGGCGATTCCGCCGTGGTGCTGAGCTCGCGAATGAACCAGCCCGTAGGCGTGATCGGACTCAGCTTCGCCGGCGGTCTTGCCCTGCTGGCTGCGGACCGCCCTGAGTTTCGCGACAGGATCGGCTTTGTGGTAGCCATTGGAGCGCATGACGACATGGGCCGCGTGGCACGGTTCTTCGCCACAAACGTAATCGTCAATCCCGATGGGGTCGAGTCTCCGTTCCATGCCCATGAATATGGGGCGCTGGTGCTTGCCTATTCCCATCTGGAGGATTTTTTCTCGCCCAGAGACGTACCGGTAGCGCGCGAAGTGCTCCGGCAACGGCTATGGGAGAAGCCTGATGCCATGAAGGCTGCCGCGGCGCTCAGCCCGGCGGGCCAGAAGGAACTTGACCTGCTTCTGCACCATCGCGATCTATTACGCGAGGCGCTGCTGGGAGAAATCAAGTTGCACAAAGACGAGATGGACGCGGTTTCTCCGCACGGCCATCTGGCGCAACTGCATACTGCCGTCTTTCTTCTTCACGGCGCCGGTGACACGATTATTCCCTCGTCGGAAACGCTCTGGCTGGAAAAAGACGTTCCGGCCGCTGAGTTGAAGTCTGCCCTGGTCAGCCCGGCACTGGTACATGTTGATATGGGAGACAAAGTAACATGGCAACAGCAATGGCAACTGGTGGACTTCATGGCGCAGGTGCTGGACGCGACGGAGAAGCTGACGCCGCGCAAATAGGAGGATGATGAGTACACGCATAAAGCTTACAGCCGACGATGGACATCAGTTTGAGGCGTATTTTGCCGAAAGCGGCGGCCCCGCGCGCAGAGCCATTGTTCTGATCCAGGAAATCTTCGGCGTAAACAGCCACATACGTTCTGTTGCCGATGATTACGCCAGCCAGGGCTTCCATGTCATCGCGCCGGCGTTGTTTGACCGAGTGCAACGCAACGTCGAACTCGGCTACACCCCGACGGATACTGCCGAAGGAATGCGTGCGGCAAGACAGATCGGCATGGATTCTGCGTTGAAGGACGTAGACGCTTCCATCCGCTACGCGCGGACCCTCTCAAGCAGCGTCAAGGTAGGAGTGCTGGGATATTGCTTTGGCGGCAGTCTGGCTTGGCTAGCTGCCACACGGCTTGGTCCCGACGCGGCTGTTGGTTACTACGGCGGACAGATAGCACAAAACGCGGCTGAAATTCCCCGCTGCCCGGTGATGCTGCACTTCGGCGCCAAAGATCCTCACATCGGCCCTGCTGCAATCGAAACGATCCGGCATTCTCATCCTGAGCTGCCCCTTTTCCTCTACGATGCCGGCCATGGCTTCAACTGCGACCAGCGCAAAGACTACGACCATCAGGCAGCAAATCTGGCCCGGCAGCGCACTCTCGAGTTTTTTCATAATCACTTGTGATTTGAATGGGCGCGCAGACGCGGCCGCATTCTTTTCCATCGTAACAGAGCGATGTCAAGTCTGTATAAAACACTTCCAATCTCTTATCCGCATTGCGTTATCTATTGTAACTCACGTATACAACTGTTATATATTACATAGTTATTCCATTATGGGAATACTTCATAGGCCTAATACTCTGTAGATATTATCCAACAACATTATCTAGCGTAAACGAGTTCTAAGCTTTCCTCTCATATATTAGATATCTCTAATATATTCTATCTTCGCAAAATTTTTATCTCTCTTGGGTGAAACGAATGTACTATTCGTTCCCACTACTCCAAGGGCCCCTCCTATGATGCGGGAACAGTTACTTTTCTTTTCCCGCAGATATGTACAGCGTTCGCGCTGATCGCGAATGGTTGTTCTACCACAAGAGCTAAGAGCTCCAACTCAGGAGAAAAATCATGATGAAGAGAGTGTTTGGATCAACGGCGTTACTTGCCGCGCTGGTTGCAGTTTTCTGCTTCACCGGCGCCGCGCAGGCTCAACAGAAATATATGGGACTGGCCCAGAATGGGACTCTCCCTGTCGGAACAGAAGAGCCATGTATCTTCAACTCGTGCCTGATGTACGCCGGCGATTTTAACGCTGCCGGTCAGAACCCGAATGGCCTGTGGAACGGCACTAACACAGTGTTCAATATCACCGGGGCGGTGTATATCCCAGTCTTTGTTCCGAAAAAGTTCAAAGGAGCAAAGGGAAAGACTGATTGGAACGTGCAAGGCCTCTTCGTGAATGAGCAGATGGAAGATCTTGGCTTGGGCATAGGGGTGAGCAGCGTGTCCTGGTCCATCGTGCAGGGCGTCGCCGAAGGCGGTAACCCCGGCGGCGGCCAGGTAAAGACCATTTGCAGCGGCACCGGCACGCCTACTGTCACTCCTACCGGGCGCACTGCCTTTGGCCTCCCTGAAGTGACCATCCTGATTACGGGCATCAGCTGCCCAATCCTTGAAAATGGCAGCTACTGGTTTACGCTGGTGCCAACAAGCACGGCCATCGCGTTCCTGTCCGACGTGGAAGACAATTCCCCGACGAACATCCAGGGGCCTGGGACCGAGCCAATCGATTCCTCGTTCTTCGTCTCAACCTCCTTTGGCTTCCCAAGCTTCGCAAATGCTACTGATGCTGCGGTCTGCGGCAACATTGGGTGCGATAGCTTCTCGGCCGGAGTGGTCGGTACAGCAGTCCATTAAACCGATTCCAGCTGCAGGCGAAGCATGACGTTAGGTGGCGCAGGCGCTGTGATAGATGTCCGATCCTGGCAACCTTCTGGTTGCCAGGATCGGGATTTTATCTGCGCCAGAACAGAATCGTGCCGCCATTGTGACGGCCGCTATTCGTGTGGCTTACGGCCCATGCCTGCCATCTGGAACCCGGAACCAAAGTGACAGGTTGTCTTTATTTAAGGAGAAATATTGTGCGCAAAGGATATTTCGTTCGCATCAGAATTCTTGCTACACTCGCCGCGTTGACCTGCGCTGGTTTGGCCAGCTCCGCTATTGCGCAGACGACAACGCCCAGATTTGCTACCCTGACTCCTCGCTATCTGGAAAACGTTCTGGCTCCGGCAACTCCCACGGTCACCCACTGGTCAGGCACTCTCACGCCTGGGGGCACCGCCTTCTCCATGGTCGGGACCGATCCGCAAACCACCAACACCACGACTACCGTGACTGCATACCTGATTCCTGTCCGGATCGTAATTACGCCAACTCCGACCGGCATCTTCGATCCAGCACATGTGCTCTCTAACGGGCGTACGGTGATCCAGAACACCGCGCTCTCGCCTATCTTCAACTCGGGCATCGATTTTGTGCAAGGCGGCGTTGATCTGGGAAACACGCAATATATTGACGCTTTTCAGCGCGGTAACTTCTGGAGCGACGTTCTAGGCAACCCGAATTACCACGTCCTGCTGAACCTGGTTGTGCTGCCTGAAGTGACCATCTCAGCTCCAGCACCCTCCGGCAAAATTGCCACGGAGTTTGGCGTTCGCGCGGCGCTGGTGGACATCAACTTCTTTGACGCGAAATTGCAGCAGATCATCAGCAGCAATACCCAGATCACGCCTGATAGCCTGCCCATCGCCCTCACCTATGACACTTATCTGACCTCGGGCGGCGGGTGTTGCGTCGGCGGCTACCATAGCGCGTTTGGCAGCGCCGGTTCTCCGCAGACGTATTCCCACTTCACTTACATCGATCGGCCCGGCGTATTCGCCCAGGATGTCTCCGCGCTCTCGCACGAGGTAGGCGAATGGATCGATGATCCGTTCGTCAATAATCCGGGCTGCGGCGGTCTGCTGGAAACCGGCGATCCGCTGGAGGGCCAGGCGAACTTCGGCAGCTCCCCCTACACCCTGAACGGATTCACCTACAACCTGCAGGACCTTGTTTTCCTGCAATATTTCGGACAGTCGCCGTCAACCTCAGTCAACCATTGGTTTAGCTTCCAAAATGCAAATCTTTCTGTTTGCTCCAATGGCCAGTAAGCTGATTGAGGCTGTACATTTCACAACAATTTTGTCGCGCGATTGATCAGATCGGGCGCTTTCAGTCGCCGGCAGGTTTCCTCAAAATTCGGTCGCGGGCCTTTCCACAAAAGGTCCTCGACCGAATCAAACACCGGCACATCCAGACGCAGAGTAGCCAGCGTGCGAAACAACAGGGCATCATCCCACGCACTGAATAAAGACTCAGATAACGTTCGTGCCTTCTTGATCGAAGGATGCCATGTGCGCCATTCCTTTGGAATATCTTCAAGGTGCGGGTACTGGGATAAGACGAGCGTCGCGGCCTTCAATCCCCAGCCCGCGATGCCGGGAAAGCCATCAGCACTGTCGCCGACCACGGCCAGGTAGTCGGGAATTGATTGCGGCCTGACGCCAAATTTCGCCACCACCGCCGCCTCATCGCGCAACAGGTCGCGCCGGCGGTCCAGTTGGACCACCCTGGTACCGGCCACACACTGCCCAAGGTCCTTATCAGGCGTGCAGATCAAAACTTGCCCAACACCTTCATCGTCCGCGGCTTTAGCGGCGGCCGAAGCAAGCGCGTCGTCGGCCTCAAAATAAACTTCCGCCCATACCCGCACTCCCATGGATTCCAGCGCTTCCTCAAGAATGGGAAACTGCGAGAGCAGCTCTGCGGGCACGCCTTCACTGGTTTTGTATCCGTGATAGAGGTCGTTGCGAAACGACTCGACCACATGATCCGTGGCAACGCCGAGATGAGTTGCGCCTTTTTCGATCATCGACAGAACGGAAGTCACCACGCCGCGCACCGCCCCGATTTCCTGGCCGTTCGCGTCTTTCGCCGAGGGCACGGCAAAAAAGTGCCGGAACAATTCATAGGTCCCATCGATCACATAAACATCCATGCGGCTCCCATCAGGATTCGCAAACGATGTTATACGAACCGGCTGCGCTACGATATGAACGTTGCTCCTCTCGCGGCCGGGCGCTGGCGCATGCCATTCCCGGGGCAGAGATCGTTTTCTTTGAGCACAGCGGCCGCCTGCCGTCATATGCGGAGCCGGAGAAATAAGTCACCGTGCTGAAAGATTTCCTGAGCGGGCGCTGATGCGGGTAAGCCGGCATTTATCCCGCGCTTTGCGCAGCAAAGAGAGCACCCGGTAAGGTCAACAGCGCCGCGCCCGGCCTATTGCTGCGCCTTGATGATGAAGCTGAAATCCGACTTGAAGCCTCCAGAATCGTGAGCAAAGTTATGGCAGTCCATGCAGCTGTAAGGAATGGTCTTACTGACAAAGGTTTCCAGCACTGAGTTTCCCAGCTTTGCCGGTTTGGGAGTATTGCCAAACTCTCCCACCCACTGGGTACTGATCAGCTTGTAGTAAGCCCACGGTGTGTTCGGCAGCAGACCTTGAAACGTTGTATTCAGTAAGGCCGCCGTGGTCTCGACCGCCGGGACGACTTGAACGGGTTTGTTGTGGGGCGTGCCGTCAGGATTCAACTCAATATAGGGCGGGGTAGCGGTCTCAACGTTGGGCGGGCAAGCCGTGGCCGGGCATTTTGGATTGAAGAATGATTGCGTATCATTCTCCACCTGCTCAAAGGTCGACCAGAGCCATTTTTGTTGTTTTTTGGTCTTATGCGTAATGTGCAATCCAACCAGACCGACGATGACGGGGTTCTTGCCCGGGCTGGGGCTGCCGCTTTCATCGTTATAGACGATGGCTAACTGGGTGAAGAAATGCGCGGGGTTATCGTTGGCGCCCAGTACTTTCCATGCAGCTTTGAACTCCATGGCTCCAAGTTCGGTTGCGCTGGACTGCGTACTGAAGGGAAATGAGAGGGCCCCGGTGGCCGTCTGGCCGGATTTCTTCCACAGACTCTGCGTCATGATGTAGTTGTATTCGTCCTCGCCGACATTGATGGTGAAGCGGACAAAACGCCCATTCTGGTCTGTAACCGGTTCGCCGGTCGCGTCCAGGATGGTTTGCAGCTCCGGAGAAACCGTAAGCTTTGCGTGCGTGACGCTGGTAAGCAGGTCCTCGCCCTTGGCATTATGGTGAAGGAATAGCTGCACTTCAGGATGTTTCTGGGCCAGCAATCGTACCTTGGGAGGCAGATGGGCCAGCTTTACGTTGCGCTTCGCGGTGGCCGCGGCTTGTGCGCTGGCAAACCTGGTGGAGGCCGCGCCGGCCTTGCCGCGCAATCCCGGACTGTAACACCAGTTCGTGGGTGTCTGCGGCGAGGGTACAAAAACCTCATCGTTGCTCAGAAAAGTCAGCCACGTGGGATTTTGTGTTCCCGATAAAATAGTGGCATTCGGGTCCGCTGCACAGGTTGTGGGATCTACAGGCCAGTTGACGGCGACGAAGGTAAGCCAGGAATAAAGATCGGCGCCAGACTGGGCCGGAGTGCCATTGAAGTCCAATGGAATGGCGGTACAAGTTTTGTCGATGGTGGTGGGAACCGGCGGGAAGGTGCCGGTCGACGACTCAGAATCGGCGCAAGTGACCGGCGTTGCAGACGCCTGGGTTTTGGACTGATCTGTGGCGGGGCCGGGAGCAGCTTTGCCGGTGTTGGAGCAGCCCTGAATCACTCCCGCTGCAACGCAGAGGGTAACAGCCAGCACCAGAGCGACAAAGGTTGACCTTGCAGTGGATCTCTTCATATTTTGACCTTCTCCTCACGGATAGAAGCGAAGTTCTCATTAGAGCCATACCACATGCGGCGCACATTTCGACGTGCAGGGCTTCAGTTTTCTGTTTTTACGATTTTTTGCAGGAGGAGAGATCGCGAGCGCGGCGGTGGCCAAAGCAAAGAAGATGAGTTAATCCCTACGCTGAAGCGGTGCAGGCGAAGGTTGCGCTGCGTCGCCCTTGGCAGGTTCGGGCAGCACGTTTGGCGACCACCGCACCTCCACGCCCTGATACGGCAAGAACACCTGACCCACATGCATAGTTATCTTAGGCGTGTTCATGCCCTCTGGTTTAACTTCGTCTGCCGCATGGTGGATGGCGCGTGGGAAGATATTCAGATCTCTAGGCGTCAGCCCGCCGACAAGCTCCACGGTCAGGTCCATCTTTCTGGTCAGGGTAACCAGATTCCATACGAAAACGTCGTGGTTCCGCATGAGCTGCTTGCCTTCGATAATCACTTCGTAGGTCGCCTTCTCTGGAATGTTTTCAATGTTGTAATTGAGTGTGAGCCGGCCATCTTCAGGCTTGATTTGGCCTGTCTTCTTAAGCTCCGGAAGGCTAAACCCCGGCACCTGCTGGGCTTTTCCTGAGTCATCCACACGGCTGAAGGTAAAACGCGTGAAATCGCACTCCTGTACGCCATTCGGCCGCAGCACATCATCCAGCCAGGAGTAGATTGGATAGCTGGCGACCTTGCCGGAATTGTTGGTTACTTTGTAACAGGTGCTTACATCCACTTCGAGAATCCCAGATTCTAAATCTTTGAATGGCTTTAACGTGAGATGGATGGTGTATTCAGGACGTTCAAACGGCGAGTTCAGTACCCGGTCCTCCAGCATCTTGAGGAGGGGATCATCCAGCCCTTGTATCAGCTTGTAAGTAACCGCGGTGGCCAGTTGAGAGATAGATTTCTTCAGGTCAACTTCCAGATTGCCAATGGACTCCTTGGCCTTCGCGAGTTCATCTGTTAGGGGTTTCAAAGACTCTTTGCTGATCTCATCTATGCTTGCGCGGATCTGGCATTTGACTTCTTCATTGACAGATCCTAAAAAAGCGTGCTGGTAGCCTTCCTCTATGGCTATGCGGATAAGCATGCCGACCACAAGCACCGCGCCCAGGTGCTCAATAAAGTATTCGGCCAGGTTTTCATGGTTTGGCCACCATGTTTCAATCCGGGACGCTAATGCTTGGGACTTGAACATGAGAAAACCGCCGAGTACGGCGATTAGAATGGTTTTCCAGTTTTCATTAGTCCAATTCCAGGCGCGTTTAAGGAAGGGCATGCACATGCTCCGCCGCTGCTGATTTGAGCCTAGGTACTTACCGCGTCAGCAACCCGCAATAGCTGATCGGGCGTTAATGGCCGGGTATATATCCCCAGAAAGAAGTCCCTTTTCTGCGTCACAGACATTTCCTGCACAAGCTTCCTGATGGTCTGCTCGCCGGTGGCGTAAGAAAGCAGGTATGAACGGAACAGCGGGTTGGTGCCGCGGTCGCGAATTTCGTATTCCAGCGTGTCCGGATCCGTTAAAGGCAGGTGCGCGCTGGCATAATCCAGAATGGTTTCCACCGGCATGTGTTCGTAGAGCATCAGATGGGCATTGTGCAGAATGACGAGCGTATGATACTGGAGAGCCCGGCTTAAGTGGAATTCAGGAGGGAAAGTCCAATCATCAATAAGGAGTTCTGGAACCGTCTGCCCCAGTCCCTCACTGACAAACACTTCCGGAGAATGAACCGTTGTCAGGCCGCATGCCTGATTAAGCTTGCCTTCTGCTATCAACTCTCTCCAGATCGACATTTGAACTGCATGGCCGCAGATCTCATGCAGGCAAAGAGCAAGCGGACGTCCTTTGTCGTATCTCTTTCTGGCGTGCAGGTTTATGGTAAGAGTAATGCCTTTTTGCGCCGAGCCACTAATCCAATTACTCCAATAAGCATCCACCTCCGCGAACTGCACCGATAAGGAAAGTTGCTTGGAAACCGGGATCCCTGCACTGCTCAGGCGATGGAGCCAGAGTTTTTGATCGCCGACGATTCCTTTGCGTATTTCATTCGCATCGTGGAGCAACAACTCATTCTGGAAGCGCTCGCGATCTTCCACTCTTAACGTAAGGTCGAAGGGAGCTAAGTGCCGGATAGCCGCGTTCCGAGCAATCTCGACCTCCCCATCTGAGAAAGGCGTGGGCACCAGTCCTAAAGTGTCCTTGAGATACTCAGCAAATGGTATTTGCTGGCCCATAAGTGCACGAAGATACGAGATGGATCCGCGAATACGGGCGCGAAGAAACACTCCTTCTTCGTCGGCCGTTTCATCGAATTGATCGCACAATTTGGACAGTTCATATAGGACCTCTCGTCTTGAGTTGAATGACGCCGATCCTTCAAACGTACTCAAGTCAAAATCAACGATGTCGGGTCCGCCGTGCGCCCGTTCGAACTCATCCCATCCGCGGTAAGTCAAAATGGTGTGCTCCGTTCGTCTGGAGACGAATTCATGCTGTTTTTGGAACTCAGATTGATCGGATTCGATTCGGGACATGCTTCATGATACCCCAACTGTGTGCCACGCGGAGCAGCAGCGAGAATCGAACACTTTGCAATTGTGCATTGAATTATCGCTACCTGTATGTTCAGGCCTCTACTTCCGATTCCGGCAATTTCTTCACACCCACGTACGATTCTTCCCAACTCTATCACTCGATATGCTCCGGGTATTCCGGCCAGTTATGGATTCAGCACGCGATATTGTCGAGCCCATCCGCCCGTTATCTGCTGCCACTTGCCGGGATTCGCTCATAGGCCCGGCATCCTTCTTCTGCGCGCTCCGCTGCGTTGCGCGCGAGGCCTGCGGCGCAAGGAGTGGTTTGTTTTCTTTCATATCCCAGCACTTACCCCTTCAGCGCGCGAGCGCGCCTCGGGGACGTACTGGGCTAAGTTCACGACGCGCCTAGCGGCGCTGAGCATCGGTCTTTTTCTTGTCCATCTCGCCCAATGCCCCTCGCCTTCGGTTAAGCATACGTCGCAGATCCAAAGGAAGCCTGCACGACGCTCCGCTTTTCCTATCTCTTATTCGGACTCGCCGCGGGTTTTGCAAATTTCTGGAAGACTCAGCTCCCCGGCAAGTACTTGTAGGTGCGCCAATTTCTTATGCTGCTGCCCCTTCGACTTCGCTCAGGGTTTGCGCCTGCGGCCTCAAGCAAGAACGCGCGGGTCTCCCACACCGGCCGGCGCGCGAGAAGTGGTTTTTTTATTCTCGTTACCAGCACCTACCACTTCAGCGCGCGAGCGCGCCTCGGGGACGTACTTCGTTTCGCCCTTTGGGCTCAGTCTGGGGTCAAAACCCAGACCTGCTTCTGTCCGCGCCTAAGGGTGCCTGCAAAAAACGCAAAATTTGGCCTAGGGACGCTGCGAAATTTCTCTTGACAAAGGCGAACATAATACGATAAAATGCCATCTGATAGAGGTATTTGCCGGAGACTGGCCGCCCAGGCGGCAGGGGTAGGATGGTCTTTGAAAACTTGGCAATTAGGACTTGGCCATGGCCAAAAAAGGCAACTCCCAAGGCCCACCGGCGAGGGTGCCGGCGCCACATGACCCTTGTATGGGTCAAGTCCACGCCAATCTGGGATGACTTGGGATGAACCGGGAGGGGTATGGGGGCTGTAGATCGCCCGTGATCGCCGACATCGCCGGAATCGGGAAAGAAAAACCCCACCACTGATGAACACGGATGACACTGATCGGAAGGATAAGATCGGGAAACCTACGCCAATCAGTACCGGATTGCTTAAGTCCACGCCAATCTGGGATGACTTGGGATGAGGGACTCTCAAGTCTACGCCATCTTGGGATGACCCGGGGAGGGGGGAGGGCGACAGAAACCTCACTACTGACTAACACGGATGACACTGATCAGAACGAGAGGGAGATGGGACAAAAAACTGCGGGTGTAGTTGCAACGAAAAAATGTCGTATTAACTGCAACGATAAAATGTCACCCCCTGGAAGTTTAAGTAGCGGCGGATAAAGCCGGTCGTCCGCCGAGGTTATAAATGCGGGGCGGTTTGGATTTGCGTTTTAAGGCCGA
>DASXCL010000106.1:0-58608 GCA_036491195.1 Candidatus Angelobacter sp. | reverse complement strand
CCCGGTTACGTCTACATGGTGACAGGAATCATCGGAGCTACTATCGCGCCCTGGATGCAGTTTTATCTCCAGGCCTCCGTGGTAGAAAAGGGCGTGACTGAACGCGACTACAAGACCACCAGAATTGATGTGCTGGTAGGTTCCATCTTCGCACCGCTGGTGGCCGCTTTTATCATCATTGCCTGCGCCGCCACGCTCTACAAATCCGGACACCGAGTAATCGCCGACGCGGCTGATGCCGCCCAGGCTCTTGGGCCGCTGGCCGGGAGGTGGGCGCAAATCCTGTTTGGCGCGGGACTATTTAACGCCTCGCTCTTTGCCGCATCCATCCTTCCGCTCTCTACCGCGTACACAGTCTGCGAAGGCCTGGGCTTTGAATCCGGTCTGGACAAAAAGTTCAGTGAGGCTTCTGTCTTCTATTGGCTTTATACCGTCCTGGTGGGCGCCGGTGCAGCCGTGATCCTGTTGCCAAGGTTTCCGCTTCTCAAGATGCCGGTGCTTTCCCAGGTTTTCAACGGCGTGCTGCTGCCCTTTGTTCTAATCTTTATGCTTCTTCTCATCAACAAGACCGGCCTGATGGGCAAGCATGTAAACTCCAAGTTCTTCAACTGGGTCGCATGGGGGACGGCCAGCGTGATGATCGTGCTCAGTGTTCTGCTGGTTTTCGAGTAAACAAACGGCAGGCGCCAGCGCTCTGTTAGTTCCGTTCCTCACAATCGCAAAAAACATTTGTGGACCATGAAGCTGAAAATATTCAAACGCGATCTCAGTCTGCCCCGACGGGTCACCGGGTTAGGCATATTGAAATACAGGCTAATCGCTTTTCTCGCTGTGTTTGGTCCCGGCTTCATTACTGCCAATGTCGATAACGATCCCGGCGGCATCCTCACTTACTCCCAGGCGGGAGCAAAGTACGGCTACGCTCTGCTGTGGACACTGATTCCCACGACGATCGCTTTGATCGTGGTGCAGGAAATGGCCGCGCGCATGGGCGCCGTAACAGGCAAGGGATTGGCCGATCTTATCCGCGAAGAGTTTGGCCTGCGCGCTACTTTCTTCGTGATGGTGGTGCTGGGCGTCGCTGATTTCGGCAACATCATGGCGGAGTTTGCCGGCCTGGCTTCCGGCATGGGGATTTTCGGCGTCAGCAAATATCTGGTAGTGCCAGTGGGCGCGGCCATCGTGTGGTTTGTGGTGGTGCGCGGGTCCTACAAGCCGGTGGAGCGAATCCTGATTCTGTTTTCGCTGATTTATTTCACCTATCCCATATCCGCGCTTCTCGCGCATCCGGACTGGCGCCAGGCGCTCAAAGATACGTTTGTTCCCGTGATCAACAATCACGCCGACTACATCCTGCTGGTGGTGGGCCTGGTGGGAACCACGATTACGCCATGGATGCAGTTTTACCTGCAAGCCTCAATCGTGGAAAAAGGCATTGGCAAACGCCAGTACGCGCTCTCCCGCTGGGACGTGGTGCTGGGCTGCATTGTCACCGATGTGATTGCTTTCTTTATCGTGGTGGCCTGCGCCGCCACGCTGTACGTGAACGGCAACTACAACATTACTGACGCGGCTGACGCGGCATTAGCCTTGAAGCCGCTGGCCGGTAGATGGGCATCTATGTTGTTCGCCGTAGGGTTGGTGAATGCGGCCATGCTTTCGGCAGCCATTCTGCCGCTGGCCACGGCTTACAACATTTGTGAAGGCCTGGGCGTGGAGTCCGGCGTGAACAAAAAGTTTTCTGAAGCGCCCACGTTTTACTGGATCTACACGTTTCTGATCCTCGGCGGAGCAAGCTTTGTGCTGATTCCCCATCTGCCGCTGATCAAGCTGATTCTTTTCTCTCAGGTAGCCAACGGCGTCCTTCTGCCCTTTGTGCTCATTTTCATGTTGAAGCTGGTCAACAAGACGGACTTGATGGGTACCTACAAAAACTCAGCCTGGCAAAACGTGATTGCCTGGGCCACCAGCGCCGTCATGATCGGCTTGACCATTGCGCTGGTCTGGACGCAGATTACCGGCGGCAGCTAAAGCAGTTTTCCCGCGCTGATGTCTTTCACCAGTCTTACGTCGGCCTCAAGAAAATCATACGTGGTCAGCTCTTTGCGATTGACCCAGCGGACATCGTGAAAAATGCGGTTTTCGATGTCTCGCTTGAACTGGTCGACGCGATAGAAATAAAGCTCCAATGCCGAGCCGCTGGTGTAGGTGTGCTGAATGGCCGCGATTTTGCGACCGATCACGGCGTCAATGCCAAGTTCTTCATCCAGTTCACGATGCAGCGCGTCGCGCAGGTCTTCATCGCGCTCAACCTTGCCGCCGGGAAACTCCCACTTGAGCGGCATGGCCTGGTCTTCTGTCCGCTGGCAGATCAGGATGCTGTTATCGCGAATGATGAGTCCTGCAACGACCTGCTTCATTTTTTTGTCGCTTCAAGATTAACCACCAAGGTCACGAAGGAACACGAAGAAAGGCAATCCCGCATGGTAACCTTCGTGCAACTTTGTGTCCTTTGTGGTTAAGTTTCTTGAGTCGGCGCTGAGGCCGATTTCGTGTGATCGATGCCGCGCAAACCTTTCGGCGCCGCAAACAGCTCCGGATGAATCGATTCGCTGGGCAATGCGGTTTTCTGGCATCATTGGATTATAAGTAATGCCCTACTCAAGCACAGTCCTGGACCATTTCGAGCATCCGCGCAACATCGGCGAACTGCCCTCCCCGGACGCGGAAGTGCGGCTGGAGCATCCGGTGTGCGGCGACATCATGAGCCTGGCGATCAAGCTGTCCGATGGACGCATTGAACAGGTGCGCTATCGCACGCGAGGCTGCGTGGCCTCCATTGCCGCGGGCTCATGCCTGACGGAGATGATCCAGGGAAAGTCTCTGGCGGAGGCCTCCGCGCTGCAGCGCGAGCACCTGCTGGAAGCGCTCGGCGGGCTGCCTAACGCGTCTGTCCACGCAACGCATCTGGCGATGGACGCGCTGGCTCAGGTGCTGAAGAAGCTGAAGACCGGATGAGAGGTTGAGAGTACATCCTTGCCTTGGATGACAAGGGATAAAAGTCTCAGGCGACTAACAGAATAGAAACCCGTTCCCAATACCTCATTCCATGCGCTTAGTATTAAACTAGTTAATAGAAATGTGCGTGCAGGGCAACAGGCCCGGTAGTCACCACCGTCACACATAAAGTGTGCTGCGCGGGCGCGATTCGCAGTACAATGACTCCCCAAAGCATGCCCTCTGCCCAGAGACGCGCGAAGGAACTGAAAATATGCCGTTAGCAACGATTCTGCTGCTGTACTTTACGACGCTGACGTCTCCGAATCCGTCCGTCTATGGCGTAAAGATCGTGACGCGGCAGGTAACAGGCGGCTTTACCGACACTCGGACCGAATATCTGGCTCCTGACCGCCTGCGCAATGAATGGCAATCGCAGTTGCGCGATGGCAGCGGCCCGCCCATGGCAACCATCATCGTCCGCGGCGAACGCGACCGCGTTTTCATGCTCGACCTGACGGCTCATGAATACGTTACGTATGAAACCGACCCGCGCTCTACCACGTCCGGGCTGAAATCCCATCCCATGGTGGATTCCGGCGGCACGTTGCAGATTTGGATTGAAAACGTGGACACCGGCGAGCGCAAAGAGATTTTTGGACACGTTGCCCGGCACATTATTACCCGCGAAAAGCGGATCGCCGGCCCCCGGGCCTGCTCCAAGCCTTCAGTGAGTGAAACCGACGGCTGGTACATTGACGGCTCGGTGATGCCGGAGTGGCGCGAACAGAAGAAGAACAACTTCGGCGTGGTCGTAGCCGCGGAAGTTGCCGCCGGTTCCAACGACAAATGCTTCGACAAAATGGACAAGATCGAGGTGCACCGGACCGGCGTGGAAACTGGCTTCCCGGTTAAAGTAACCACCACGTTGACCAGCCAGATCACCCAGCCTGACGGCAACTCGCGCTCGCTGTCTTCAACCTGGGGCTCAGAAGTAGTCGAGCTCAAAGAAGGCCCGCTGGAGTTGACGCTGTTTGACGTTCCCAAAGATTTCACTCGGGTGGAGTCTCTGAGAAGCTGGGCCGTCAAGCCTCCACGGCAACTCACCGGCTGGGAGTGGTTCAAGGAAAAAGTGCAGGAGATGTTCAAATAGGCGAGCGGCGTTGCGCTTGCTTTGAACTGCCCATTTTTTCTGCGCACGTCTTCTTTCTGCGCACGTCTTCAGCCCCACCACCCTCAGCCCCACACTCGACGCGCGGTTTCTTTTATCAGCCGCATCTTGGCCCACTGTTCTTCTTCGATCAAAGATTTCCTTCCATGGTCGAGGCGAACCCGCACTGTGGGCTCAGGGCCAGCCGCTCCAGCAGGACGTAGCTTGTAGCCTGCTGGATCCGGCGCATCAGGTCGTCGCCATTTTCCATTGCGGGTGCTTCGTGCTCACCCAGCCCCAGCACCACGGTCTTGCCGGCGGGCCGCGTCCAGGCAGGCATTGTCGGCGCGGATGTAGTCCTCCAGCAGTTCGGAAAGGCGAACGCAAGAACCTACCCCGGATCAACACGGATGAACGCGGTTCAAAATCGGGACGTCGAGTGATCCTGTGATCCCAGAACCAAATTCAGGATGAGCAAACCCTAAATCCTGTCCCGCAGCAAACTAATCACATCGTCGGCGGTGATGAGCCCGGCGAGGCGTTGTTCCTCATCCACCACGGGCAGAGTGAGCAGGTTGTATTTGTCGAACATTTCGGCCACGTCTTTGTCCTGCGCGCTGGCTTCCACATAGATCACGTGGTCCGGGGTGAGCGTGCTCAGGCGGGTGCCTCCGGGGGCCAGAACCAGCGAGACCAGCGGCACGGAGCCCACCAGCTTTTCCTGCGAGTCCACCAGGTAGATGGTGCTTACGGTTTCCACCGGGCCTTCAAACGAACGCAGGCGGTCAATGGCGTCTCCCACGGTGTGCTCCGGTGAGAGTGAGATGTAGTCGGTGGTCATGCGTCCGGCGGCGGTGTTTTCATGGAACGCCAGCAGCTCTGAAACTTCCTGCCGCTCTTCCGGCTCCATCTCTTCCAGGATCTCTTCTGAAGTTTCCTGGGGCAGGTCGCCCAGCAGGTCGGCGGCGGCATCTGGATCCATTTCTTCCACAATGTCGGCGGCCTTGTCAGAATCAATGGACCGCATGAGCTCGATCTGCATCTTGGGATCGATCTCTTCCAGCGCCTCGGCGGCCACTTCCTGATTCAGCGATCCGAAGACGGCTTCGCGCTCGGCCGGCGCCAACTCTTCCAGAATGTCGGCAATATCGGCCGGATGCAGCTTGGAGAGGCGGTCATATGCCAGCCTCAAGCGCACGCGCCGTGCGGGATCGGTCTCAATCAGGTCCACGGCTTCCCAGGGAATAGACTTTTCCGGCATGCGCGTAGCCAGCGCTTCAATCGCCCGGCTGGGAGCCAGGCCCTTGAGCAACCGGCGGATGGCGCCGCGCAACCCGATATCCACGCCCCCGACTTTGAACTTGAGCGTGCCATTCACCTGCTCGCGCCGCAGATCAACGTCATTCACGCGGACGACTTTGCGGCCGGAAACGTCAATGATCTGCTGGTCAAGCAGGTCACGCTCCAGCAGCAGCATGCCTTCAGAGCTGGAAAGCGGCATCCAGTCCAGGGACGAGCCGTTTACCTGGATGGACGAGCCGAGCACGGTCTTTACCTGGCGCGAGGGCAGCAGGCGGTCGCCTTCACGCGTTTTTACGATGAAATCGGAGATGCGGTTGGGATCTTCTTGGGGAAAAATGGCCACCTCGCGCACGTGTCCGGCAAACGCGCCGGTGCTGTCATACACAGACGCGCCCAGAATGCTCGAAAGTGCGATGTCTTCCCGCATGTTTCCCTAAGAGGCAGAATACTCAATGTGGTTTGTCCTGACCAGAGCTAATCTCACTTTCACCGCAAAAGCCGGATAGTCTTCTCCAGTCAGTAGCCGATAAGATGCGAATTGGAAGAAACAGGCCGGCGGCGAGTGCGAAAAATCTGAATCCCCGCGCCTCCGAAAAGATTCTGTTACAAGAAGGAGTTTCCCCCATGGCAATCCAGGTTACAGACCTGCATATGCTGCGCGACCAGCTGATGGTCAGGCGGCAAAAACTGGAAACGGTAGTGGCCAAAACCCAGACCGCAAACCTGCTTCATCTGCTGGAGCAGGTTGATCATGCGCTGGAGCGCGTGGATCACGGCAGCTACGGCGTCTGCGAACATTGTGCCGGGACAGTTGAGCCGGAACGCCTGTTTGCCGATCCGTTGGCGCAGCTCTGCCTGGACTGTCTGAAGCCGGCAGAACAGCGAGCGCTGGAGCAGGACCTGCTTCTGGCAGCAAGGATCCAGGCCGGACTGCTGCCGAAACGCGACTTCAGTGCCGCGGGATGGAAAGTCGCCTATCACTATGAGCCCGCAGGGCAAGTCAGCGGCGATTATTGTGATCTGGTGCCGCACGGCAAAGACCTCTATTTCATGGTAGGAGACGTTTCCGGTAAAGGCGTGGCCGCGGCCATGCTCATGTCAAACCTGCATGCGCTGTTTCGCGTGCTGATTCCCACGGGCTTGCCGCTGGAGCAACTGGTGGAACGCGCCAACCGGCTGTTTTGCGAAAGCACGCTGCCCACGCAGTACGCCACCCTCATCGTGAGCCGCGCCGATAAGTTTGGCAACGTGGAAATATGCAATGGCGGCCATCCCGCGCCATTCCATGTGGGCGCGCACGGTGTGGCGGCAATTGAAGCCGCTACGGTTCCGATTGGGCTTTTCTGTGACCAGAAGTTCGTGAGCACTTCCCTGCGCACGTCGCCGGGCGACAGCCTGGTGATTTATACAGATGGCATTTCGGAGTCTGAAAGTCCGGACGGCGCGGAGTACGGCAGTGCGTCGCTGGCAAAACTGCTGGGCGCTTGCCACCAACTGCCCTCGCGTGAGCTGGTAGATAAGTGCCTGAAAGAAGTGTTGGACTTCCGCTCAGGCTCGCCCCGGCTGGACGATCAGGCGCTAATGGTGCTGCAGTTTGTGCCGGCGGCATAATGCGGCGAGGACATGGGAGCGGCAACCGTGGGTCCCAGTTTGACAACTCTCCATCTACGTAAGCTACACTAAGTGATTCGCCCCAGAAGTTCGTTCGCCCAGACCGTCTAAAAACACTTTAGTGAACCACCCCATGACAAATCGGGTTTCTTACACGCTGGAATCAACCCTGGAAAGCGTCAATCAGGTAGAACAGAAAGCTTCTGAGGTTGCCGCCAGGGCGGGGTTTGCTGAGGACGAGCAATACCAGGTCGCCATGGCCGTACGCGAGGCGGCGGTAAACGCGGTGCTGCACGGCAATGCCTATGATCCGGGAAAGAGATTTGTGGTGGCGTATGAAACCACGGGCGAATCGCTGGTGATTACCATCACCGACCAGGGCAAGGGATTGGACCCGGAATCGCTGCCTGATCCGCTGGCGCCGGAAAACCTGATGAAAGGCTCAGGGCGGGGGATTTTTCTGATTCGCGCGTTTATGGACGAAGTAAAGATCCGCAACACGAATCCGGGGACTGAAGTAACACTTATCAAGCATACCGGCCGCAACGCGGCGAATGCCAAGGAGGAGGAAGCACAGTGAGCATGAAAGCAACCAATCGGCAAGTGGACGGCGTTGCAGTCGTGGATATGAGCGGCCGCATCACATTGGGTGAGGGCAGCGTGGTATTGCGAGACACCATCCGCGACCTGATCGGCAAAGGGCAGAAAAAAATCCTGCTGAACCTGGGCGACGTCACTTATATCGACAGCTCCGGCATTGGCGAACTGGTCAGCGCGTTTACCGCCGTACGTCGCGAAGGCGGCGAACTGAAACTGCTGAAGCTGACCAAGAAAGTCCATGACCTGCTTCAGATCACCAAGCTCTATACCGTCTTCGATATCAAAGACGACGAAGCTGCAGCCGTTCAAGCTTTCGGCAAATAAGTTTGTCCATGCGGCAGGCGGGTTTATGCTCGCCTGCCGAGGGTACCCGCATGCCAAGAGTCTCCCGTATCGATCGCGCAGCCGCCTCGCCGGAAGTGGCAGAAGTTGAGCCGATTTGGCGGCGTTTGAGCCGCCAGGCGAAATCCCGAGCGCAGCAAGGGATCTCAGTCGCGACGCTTTGAATGGATTGAATATGCCAAGAATCTCCCGTATTGATCGCGCAGCCGCCTCGCCGGAAGTGGCAGAAGTTTACGACCACTTCATGAAAACGCGCGGCAACATTCCCAACATGTTCCGCACTGCAGCGCACCGGCCGGAAATTATGCGCACCATGGTGGCGCACTTCCGCGCCGTGATGGAAACTGGCACCGTTCCGACAAAGCTGAAAGAACTGGTGATCGTCCGCACTACTCAGATCAATCGCTGCGAGTATTGACTGGCCTCACACACCGTCTTGGCAAGGCGGCACGGCTGGACGGACGATCAGATCAATGACCTGGCCAACTTCGAAAAGCGCTCTGATTTTACGGAAAAAGAAAAAGCCGCGCTGCGCCTGGCGGAACGCGTCACCCGCGACGCACACTCCGTCGACGATCAGCTCTTTGCCGAGCTGCGCAAACACTTTGATGAAGGCGAGGTTATTGAACTGCTGGCCGCGATTGGACTATTTAACTATTTCAATCGGTTTAATGACGCGCTGCAGATGGAGCCGACAAAGTGAAGCACATAGCAACTGGCAATTAGCAATTTAGTTCAGCTAAAGCTGATCGACACGGAGCCAGCTAAGGCTAACTGCTATTTGCCATTTGCTATTTCACCACAATCTTGTCTTTGATCGCACTGAATTCGTCCGGCGAAACCACGCCTTTGGTCCCAATTTCATCGCGGGTGTGATAAGGACGGCCGGCGATAATTCGATCTGCGGTCTGCTCGTCCACTCCCGGCAATGTCTGGAGCTGTACCTTGGAAGCGGAGTTCACGTTCACCGGCTTATCCGGCGTCGCCAATCCTTCTTTCACGCCTTCCGCGGCGGCTTTAGTCTGCTTTGCCGCTTCCTTGGCGTCCTTCTTCAGTTCTACCGCAGCCTCTTTGCTTTCTTCTTTCGCCTGCTGCGTGGCTTTTGCAGCTTCCTGTTTGGTCTTCTCGGTGTCCTGCTGGCTGCAGGCGGCAATCAGCAGCACTGCAAGCGATAGCGCGACAAGAAGAATCTTTTTCATAAATATCCCAACAGCGCGAGGATCAGAACGATGACCAGAATTAACCCCAGTCCGCCGACCGGTCGATATCCCCAGTTGCGGCTGTGCGGCCATGCCGGCACCGCGCCCAGCAGCATCAACACCAGAATTACAATCAGGATCGTGATCAATCAGAACCACCTCGCGCTCATCCTAATGTTGGAGTGCGAGAAGCTGGAGGGAGTTGCTAGTTTCTTTCTGAAATCCCGAAGCGCAGCGAGGGATCCCTATGGCAAGAAGATCTTCAGCAAGAGTAGGATCGCGCGATGATGGAGATTGCGCAGAACAAGCGCTGGTCCTTTTGTGTTCCCCAGGCCGCGTCGTCACTGTAGGGTTCTCTCGCTACGCTCGGGACAGGGGGAAAAAATCAGCCGGAGAACTGGGTCTCCGGCTGTGTTGCATCTGACAGGAAAGAGATTTACGCGCTGCGGCGCGGCCGAATGCTCAAGTCGCGCACCTGGGCCATCAGGCTGGAGCGCTGCATTGAATCCAGCTTGTCCAGGTACTGCACCACCTCGGCGATAAACTCATCATGCATCAGGTCGGCGATATCGTCTTCCAGCGTGCGGCTGGAACCCTTCAGCAGGTCGGCCATGGAAACTTCAAGGGCCGTCGCCAGCCGCTGCAGTGAAGAAAGCGTTGGCATGGCTTTTTCGTTTTCGATCTTTGAGACATACGTCCGCGGCACCTGCATGCGCAGCGCAAGCTGCCGCTGGCTCAGCCCGGACTTTTGCCGTAGCATACGGATGGCTGACGCCACCTGAAGGTGGGAACGATGACCGTTGCTGGGCGCCTCAATCGGCGCCTGAACTTCGAGGATCGGCTCGGGTTCATCCTCGTCGAGCGAGGTGCGGCACTTTCTGCAAAGATTGTTGTTGGTCCTGAATTGGACTAAATGACAATGGTCGCAACGTACCACTTCCCGGGAATCAACCGGCGCCAATGCTGTAGCCATGGATGTTTCGGAGGTGCCAGAGCAGGCAGTTTCTCCAAAAACTTTTACTGCAAGGGACCCTTAACTCCCGTAGTCTCAAGCATCAACTCACAATTGTCAAGGAGAAATTTAGGTAAAAACCTGAGTTAGTGGTAACAAATAGGTGAATAAATAGAGAAAACAGGTATAAAACGCTAAGATTGAACAAAATCGAGGATTGAACATCGAGGGATTGAACAATGACGATGGATCGAAACAATATTGATCGAAATCAGGCCTGGAGCCTGCTTTGCGAATACACCCAATCGGAAAGCCTGCGCAAGCACATGCTGGCCGTGGAAGCCTGCATGCGCGCTTATGCCCGCAAGTTTGGCGAAGACGAAAACCAGTGGGGCATCACCGGCCTACTGCACGACTTTGATTATGAGAAATATCCCACGCCGGCCGAGCACCCATTCGTCGGCAACAAGATCCTGGAAGAGCGCGGCTACCCTGAAGATATGCGTCGCGCAATCCTTTCGCACGCCGACTACAGCGGCGTGAAGCGCAAAAGCAAAATGGAGAAGACGCTCTATGCCTGCGATGAGATTGCCGGGTTCATCACGGCCAGCGCGCTGGTGAAGCCGAACAAGTCGTTGGCCGAGGTGGAAGCAAAATCCGTGCGTAAAAAAATGAAAGACAAAGCTTTTGCCCGCAGCGTGAATCGTGATGACATTATCAACGGCGCCGCCGACCTTGGCGTCGATCTGGAAGAGCATATCGTGTTCTGCATTGAGGCGATGAAAGGAATTGCGGCGGAGCTGGGGCTGGCGGGACAATAATTTATCCCGAGCGCAGCGAGGGAGCCCTATGATGACGAGGGGTCTGCGGAGCGAATTTCGAAAGATTACAAGAAAAGCTATGGATACTTTTGATTTTACAGACGATCCAATCACAGCAGTTCAGATACAGACTTTAGTTTCACTACTTGGTGAACAATGGTCCGAAAAAGCCAGAGATGGCTTTCTTGTAACCTCAGGGCGATTTATTAATGATTTTGGAGCAGACCGCACCCAAGAATTGGCGCCGGTATACAAAACATGTCTTCCTCAAGGAAGATTAGCTTTACGTAATAGCCTGGAAATCCTTTTTGATTCAGTAGGCAGCCTGGCCCAGTTTGAACGTGATTTTCCGATATATATCAATGACCTTCAGCATGGGTCCTTAGGCGTCTTCCCACAATTGCCAATTCTTGGGATTGAAAAGCTCACTCCTCAACTTTATCGATCCATGGATTCAAAGGCGTTAGTGAATAAAACTCAACTTTTGCGAGATTTTATTATGGAGGAGAGGAAGCTGCCATTTCTTGCGCCTCCTCCCCATCTTGTTCTCCGAAAAAAACTCCATATCCATTGGTGTTCTTATGAACAATATGAAAGCCCTTCAGCCGCGCAATCTGCTCTTCAGATTCTTCCGCAATGGAATACTGACTGCAAACTCCGAGTGACTATTCCTACGGCAGGACTAGAAGGAACCGCTTTTATAACCTTCAATGGCGATAACAAGTATTCGGACAACACTCCTGGCACCTTTGCCGGATATTTCTTTGAAGTGCAAGCTCAGGACCATCCTGAGCTTCCAGGCGGCGGACTTCAAATTGGCTTGGTCGGTAGCCCGGCAGTTTCGGTCTTGGAGGAATGGCTGGACTCTAAAAAACAGTGGTCAACTATCTTTCAGACTAGCTAAATAAGTTTCTGACAGAAAAGTCTCTGCGAAAAGTCAAAACGCTCTGGGCTATAGTCCCTAAACACTTTACTTAGCAATAGGCCTCCCTCGCTTCGCTTCGGGATGTTAGCCCCTATTCGTATCTTAACGCCACTATGGGATCAACCTTGGTTGCGGCGCGAGCGGGCACATAGCTGGCCGCAAGAGTAACAATCGCCAGGATGGCGGTTACGGCGACAAAGATTACCGGATCCCATGAGTGGATGCCGAATAGCATGCTGCGCATGAGATATGAAACGATCATGGCCGCCACGATGCCACCCAACACGCCGGGAACGATTAAGCGGACGCCTTGCGCCAGTACCATGTTTAGGACGTTGCCGCGTTGCGCGCCAAGGGCCATGCGGATGCCGATTTCCTGCGTGCGCTGGCTTACGGAGTATGCCACCAGGCCGTAAAGGCCGATCGTCCCCAGCAGCAGCGCAAGGCCTGCAAACATTCCGGCCAGGGCCGCTGGATATCGGTGGAGAAACGCCGCAGGCGAACGCTGGATGCGGTCTTCCATGGTCTGGACGCTGAACATGACCGCGTCAGGATCAAGCTGGCGGATAGCGTTCTGGATTTCAGCGGTCAACGCGTCAGGCTTTTGCTCGGTGCGAACCAGCACCCCGAAGAACAGGCGCGCATTCGCTTCCATGGGCGTATAGATCGCCGGGCGCGACGGCGAATCGAGTGGGCCTTCCTTGATGTCGCGCACCACGCCGATGACCTGCCGAGGCTTTTCTTTGTCTGAATACGTAAACCAAATCTGCTGCTTGAGCGGATCAAGGCCGGGCATGAATTGGTCAGCCAGCGTCTTGTTCACGATCACGCGCTGCGGGCCTGTTGCGTTGTCAGCTTCAGTAAACCAGCTTCCCTGCACTAGTTCAGCGCCGAGCGTTTGGAAATATGTTCGATTGACCGACCGGCTGTTGGCTTCGCGGCCCTGCGGAGCGGCGGAAGGTACGCCCACAACGCGAAGGTTGCTGGTGTTGCCGCCGTTCGATACCGGCAACATACTGCTGGTTCCCACGGACTTAACTCCGGGCAGCGCGCGAATTTTATCGAGCAAAGTCTGCATGGCTTGCAACTGCTCAGGCTCTTTAGGAAAACGCGATTGCGAGAGTCCTACGCCCAGGCCGAGCAGGTTGTGTTGATCAAAACCAGGATTGACATTGAGCAATCGATAGAGACTTTTGACGAGGAGGCCGGAGCCGGCAAGCAGCACCATGGCCAGCGCAACTTCACCCACGACAAGCGCCGAAGCAAAGCGTCGCCATGAAGTTGACTGCGAATTGCGCGAGCCGTCTTTTAATGCGACTTGCACGTCTGTTCTTGCCGCTTGCAATGCCGGCGCCAGCGCAAAGACAACGCCGGTAATGATGGCAAGAGCGCAGGCAAAAAGCAGCACACGCGCGTCAATGCTCATGTGCTTGAGATAAGGCATGTTGTCCAGCAAGGTTGCAGGAATCATGGCCACAAAGCCCTTGATAGTCCAGTACGCCACGGCCAGTCCCGCGGCCGCGCCGGTGAAAGAAAGTATGAGACCTTCAGTCAGCATCAGGCCGATTAACCGCGCCCGGCTTGCGCCCAGCGCTGTCCTGATGGCCATTTCATTTCGACGCGCCATGGCGCGCGCCAGCAGCAGGTTCGCGACGTTGGCGCAGGCAATCAGCAACAAGAGAACCACTGCGCCCAGCAATACCAGCAGAATCGGGCGGATCTGGCCGACGATGACTTCGTTCAGCGGCACAAGCGCGGTGCGCAGCTTGTCGTTCGATTGCGGATATTGCTTTTCCAATCCCTCAGCAATCAGGTTCATGGCTGCGCCCGCGCTCTCCCGTGAAATGCCCGGCTTCAAACGGCCGACCACATTTAACCAGTGCAGATTCCTGCGCTGCAGTAATGGGCCGCTAGCGTGAAGCGTGAGCCATACGTCAGGGTCGCCGACGGGAGCAAAATGGAAGTCAGCCGGAAGTACGCCAATAATCGTAGTCGGCTCATCGTCAATGTTGAGCGTTTGTCCGATGACATCTTTGCCGCCAAAATGCCGTTGCCACCAGCCATAACTGAGTATCGCCAATCGCGGCGCAGAGGCCAGATCTTCACCGGCGCGGAAATCACGTCCCGCCAGCGGCTGCACTCCAATCGTCTGGAAAAAATTGTCTGTGGCCACTGCGGAGGGCAGCAATTCCGGAGCGCCCGCGCCACGCATCAAGACTTGGTTTTGTCCGTAACCAGCCAGTCCATCAAAAACCCGCTGCTGCGCGCGCCAGTCAAGAAAGTCAGGATAAGAAGCTTCAAACTGCGTGAAGACCTCCATGTTGCGCGTGTCGTACACCTCCATCAGCCGCGACGCATCACGGTACGGCAGCGGACGCAGCAGTGCCGCATCGACAAAAGTGAAGATCGCGACGTTGGCGGCAATGCCCAGCACCAGGGTAATAAGAGCAATAAAGGTGAATCGCGGCGACTTGAGCAGCGCACGAAATTCGTAACGCAGATCCTGCAGGTTGGTTTCTATCATGGTCAAGCTCCTGACGGCAAAAGTAGAAACATGCGCTTTTGGAGAATACTGGCGTTCCCGGAAAAGGTTCCCGGCTTTGAAGGTTTAGACGCAGGCGCAATGGATACGTTTCGCCGGGATTATGGGATAAACAGGATAGAATCGACGACCAGCTGCATCCTTTTCTCTTCGGGCGAATCCATTGGTTAGCTCATTTCATAGGAGACTACATGCCGCTGGTTCGAATTTCTCTGATTGCAGGCAAGCCTGAATCGTACAAGCAGAAAATCTCAGAAATTGTACATCGTGCCATGGTGGAAACTGTCAATGTCCCTCCGCTGGACCGGTTTCAGGTGATTACTAAGCACTCCAAGAGCGACTTCATCTATGACCCTCAATACCTGAACATTTCCCGGACGGACGATCTCGTCATCATCCAGATCACGCTCAATACGGGACGAACCACGGAACTCAAGAAAGCGCTTTATCGACGCATCGCCGAGTTGCTGCATCAGGAAATTGCGATACGCAAAGAAGATGTGCTCATCAACCTGGTAGAGGTCGCAAAAGAGAATTGGTCGTTTGGCAATGGTGAAGCACAGTACGCAACGTGATGTCGATTCTCTCCGCGGCTCCGCGCCTCCGCGGTGAAAAGATTTAAATAATGAGTTCGCCTGTCCGGATCAATTCCGCAAGCTTGGCAAAATCTTCCGCAAACACGCGGTCCTGCTCGATCTTAGGGCTCACTTTGCGGATGGCCACCTGCGCCCGCTGCAACGGCCCGCTGCTCTTGAGCGGCGCAAGAAAATCCAGCGCCTGCGCCGCCGCGCAGGCTTCAATCGCCAGGACGTTGGTGGTATTCGCGACGACACGTTTCAGCTTGATCGCAGCCGCCATACCCATGGAAACGTAATCTTCCTTGTTGCCCGAGGTAGTGATCGAATCCACGGACGCGGGATGCGCGAGCCCCTTGTTTTCGCTGGCCAAGGCCGCCGCCGTCACCTGCGGCATCATGAAGCCGGAGTTGATGCCCGCCTCGGGGGCAAGAAACGGCGGCAGGCCTTCATTCAACGCTGGATTCACCAGCCGCTCAATGCGGCGCTCAGAAATTCCAGCAAGCGCGCTCAAAGCGATTGCCATGTAATCCAGCGCGAAGGCCAGGGGCTGACCGTGGAAATTGCCGCCGGAAATAATGTCGCCTTCGCCGTGGCTCTTCACAAACACCAGCGGATTATCCACGGCCGAGTTCATCTCGATCTCAAACGTCCTGCGGCAGAACTCCAAAGTGTCGCGCACCGCGCCATGCACTTGCGGAATGCAACGCAGAGAATAAGCGTCCTGCACCCGTCCACAGTCTTTGTGCGACTCACGAATCTCGCTTCCCGCCAGCAGCCGGCGCAGGTTGGCCGCAACTTCAACCTGGCCTGCATGCGGTCGCGCTGCGTGAATGCGTTCATCGAAGGCCACGTCAGTGCCATGCAGGGCGTCGAGCGACATCGCTCCCAGCACGTCGGCTGTCTGTGCCAGATTCTCCGCCGCCAACAGCGATAGCGTTCCCACCGCAAGCATCGCCTGTGTGCCGTTGATCAGCGAGATCGCTTCTTTGGCTTCCGGGATTAGCGGCCTGATCTGCGCGCGATTCAACGCTTCAGCGCTGGTTACGCGGCCGCCTTCGGCCCAAACCTGGCCTTCGCCGATCATCGCCAGCGCCAAGTGCGCCAGCGGAGCAAGATCGCCGCTTGCGCCTACGCTTCCCTGCGACGGCACTATCGGATGCGCGCCTTTATTCAACATGGCGCAAATCAAATCGATCACCTCAGGCCGAACGCCGGAAAATCCCTTGGCCAGCGAGTTGGCGCGCAGCAGCATCATGGCGCGCGTTTCCTGCTGGCTCAGCGGCTCACCCACGCCGGCCGAGTGCGAGCGGATCAGATTGACTTGAAGCTGCCGGTTTTGTGCCGGCTCAATGTGCACGTCGCTCAGTTTGCCCACCCCGGTATTGATGGCATAGGCCACGCGGTTTTCCCGGAGCAGCTTTTCCACCACTTCGCGCGCCGCCGCAACCTTTGCGCGTGCGGCATCCGCCAGCTCTACCGGCCGCCGGTCATATACCACGTGGCGCAGGTCGTCGAGCGAAAGATCGTTACCGTTAATCTGAAGTGCGTTCATGAATCCCGTTTGAGCCCGTTGAATGCCTGCAAATACTTTTCCGGCAGGGTTGTACGTTCAAGTTTGCTGTCTACGATAATGTGCATGGTTTCTCCCGTGGCCAGCAGCGTCCGGTCGGCCTCGCGGAAGATTTCATAACTGAAGTGCAGCAAAGAGGCGCGCACATTCTTGATCCGGGTGCGCACCATGATCTCATCGTCATACTGGGCCGGCACTTTATAGCGGACACGCAGATCGACCACCGGGATGTGGCAGTCATCTTTTGACTCCATCTCGCTGTACTGGAAGCCGAGCTGCCGCAGCAGTTCCACGCGCCCGACCTCGAACCATATGACAAAGTTGGAGTGATAAACCACGCCCATCTTATCGGTCTCGGCGTAGCGCACGCGCAATTTGGTCTCGCCACTGATCTTTGTCTTGAGGTCCTTTGTTTTGACGTGTTCTATTTTCCTGTCCACCTGGGTTTACGCTTCTCCAGAAATGCTGTGATGCCTTCTTTAAAATCGGCGGTCTGCCGGATCGCGGCGTTGCTCTGCACGGCCTGTTTTACCTGGCGGTCCAGTTGTTCGCGAGTATAGCCGGAAAGCAGCTTCTTGGTCGCCTGCAACGATGCCGGACTATTCGCCAGCAGTTGGCCGGCTAGTTCATGCGCGCGTGCCATTAGTTGCTCCGGCGCCACGATTTCATTTACCAGCCCGAGTTTGAGAGCTTCTTCGGCGCCGAAGATGCGGCCCGTGAGCAGCAGGTCTCGCGCGCGCTTCTCGCCGATGTTCGCGATTAAGAAACTTGAAACAATCGCCGGAACAAATCCAATACGAACTTCGGTATAGCCAAACTTCGCTTCAGGGACCGTCAGCGTGAAGTCGCACAAAGTTGCCAGACCGGTGCCGCCGGCGATGGCTGGCCCGTTCACGGCGGCAATTGTCGGCTTGGGAAAGTCATAAAGCGTCCGAAATAGCGAGGCCATGGTTTCTGAATCCTGGACATTCTGTTCGTGCGTGCGTCCGGTAAGCTGCTTCAGGTTATCGAGGTCCATGCCGGAGCAGAATGCCTTGCCCATGCCGGTCAGAATCACGATCTGAGCGGATGATTCCGCGGCCTGCTTCAGCCCCGTAATTAGATCTTCGATCAGTTCGTAACTGATAGCGTTGCGCTTGTCGGCGCGATCGAGCGTGATGGTGGCAATGCGGTTGGATTCGGAGTATTGAACGGTTCTGTAATCGTGAGTCATTGAATTGGTGTGAACTTCCTGGCAATGTCCGCCGACATCTGTACCACGGCGTCCAGCGGCTTGCGCAGCGGCACCTCCGCGCCATGCGCGATCATCGCTTGTACAGCAATCTCTGTTGGGATATTGCCGATCATTTCATCCTGAGCAAACGGACAGCCTCCCAGCCCGCCAATGGCGGAATCAAAACGCCGGCAGCCCGCTTGATACGCAGCGATAATCTTCTCGGCGGCACCAGCTTTCGTGCTGTGCAAATGCGCACCGATCTCAAGATAGTCGTAAGCGGCTGTAACTTCCGAGATCAGTTCCCTCACCTGGGCCGGTGTCGCAAGGCCGACCGTATCGGCCAGCGAAATCTGCGTTATGTTCATATCAGCCAGAATGCCGACGGCTTCAATCACCTCTTCGGCGTTCCAAAGGTCGCCGTAAGGATTGCCGAACGCCATCGAAATATACGCGACCACATCCAGCCCAGCCGCGTCGGCCTTTAATTTGATCTGCTCCAGTTCATCGGCGGCGGCTTCAAGCGTCTGATGCTGGTTGCGCTCCAGAAATGTCGGCGAGACGGAATACACAAATCCCAGCGTCTGCACTGCTTCGGTCGCAATGGCCCGCTCCGCGCCTTTCTGGTTCACTACAATGCCGATGATCTCCACGTCATCCGGCGGATCGAGTTGTTTCAATACTTCTTCTGAATCCGCCATCTGCGGGATGGCCTTGGGCGAGACAAAAGACACTGCGTCAATGTGTTTAAAACCAGCGCCAATCAGCGCGCGCAGGTACTGGACTTTGATGGCCGTGGGAATCTGGCCTTTGAGGCCCTGCCAGGCATCGCGCGGGCATTCGATGATCTTCACTTCATTCGCCATAGACCAAAAACCTACCACGGAGGCGCTATCAGATTATTCACCACGGAGGCACGGAGACACGGAGAACAGCAGGTCATAGAACTTTTCGAACGATACCGGACCTCAAAATTGGAACGTTGAAATTTATGATGAAACCTACCGGCTTTTTCAGCAACTTCATGTAAGTAAGAAGTTGAGCTTCATGAATCGATGCAATGCGCTCCACACACTTGAGCTCTAAAATGACGGTGTTCTCAACCAGGAGATCAAGCTTATATCCGCAGTCCAGATTGATCCCTTTATAGGCCACCGGGACAGTGATTTGCCGCTCAAAGCGAAGCCCACGCAGGTTTAATTCAAGACATAAACATTCTTCATAGGCCGATTCCAGCAACCCTGGCCCGAGTGCCTTATGGACTTCAATTGCCGCACCAAGGATCTTCTCTGTTAGTTCTTCATATCGGAGCTTCGGTGCAACAGCTATTTCAGACATCACAGTCTCCTATTTTTCGCTCTTCTCCGTGTCTCCGTGACTCCGTGGTGAAAAATCCATGTCGATCTTATAAAGTCGCTAAGTCTGAAGTACTCCCACCTTAAATTCCCTCACCTCCGGATTTAACGCAGCCGCCTCCAGTGCCGTGATCAATGCCTGGCGCGTCTCCATGGGATCGATAATCTTGTCGATCCACAATCTAGCCGCTCCGTAGCGCGGATCGGTCTGGTGGTCATAGGTGGCTTTGGTCGTGTCGAACAGCTCTTTGCGTTCGGCATCGCTCAGCTTTTTGCCGCCGCGCTCCAATTGTTTGATTTTGATCTCCACCAGCGTGCCCGCGGCGGCGGCACCGCTCATCACCGCATATCGCGCTGAGGGCCACGCAAAAACGAAGCGCGGATCATAGGCTTTGCCGCACATGGCGTAATGCCCAGCGCCAAATGATCCTCCGATGATGACGGTAATTTTCGGCACGACGGAATTGGCCACGGCATTCACCATTTTTGCTCCGGCCTTGATGATGCCGTTCCACTCGGCGTCGCGCCCCACCATGAAGCCGTTTACGTCATGCAGAAAGACGAGCGGAACCAGGTTCTGGTTGCAGTCCATGATGAAGCGCGCGGCCTTCTCAGCGCTTTCGGTATAAATCACGCGGCCAAATTCCATGCGCTTTGCCCCGGTTGAGGGATCGGTTTGCTGCGCTGGCGATGCCTGGTTGGCCACAATCCCCACGGCAAATCCGCCGATGCGAGCCAGCCCGCAGACCATGGTCTTGCCGTACTCGGCTTTGTATTCATCGAATTTTGCGCCATCCACCACGCGCGCGATGATCTCCTTCACGTCATACGGGCGCATGCCGTCGGACTCAAAGATCCCGTAAATTTCTTCCGCCGCATACGCCGCAGGCTCAGCCTTTACGCGGTTAAACGGGGCCGCAGGCTTGTGCCCAAGCTTGCTCACCACGGAGCGGATTCGCTCCAGGCAAATATGGTCGTTGGGTTCGCGATAATCGATTGTGCCGGCGATCTGCGCATGCATCTGCGCGCCGCCCAGCTCTTCCGCCGAATACTTGGCGCCGATGGCGGCCTGCACCAGCGCTGGTCCGGCCAGAAAGAGCCCGCTGCCTTCAGTCATTAATATGGTGTCGCACATCACCGGCAGGTATGCGCCTCCGGCCACGCACATGCCCATAATGGCTGTGATCTGCGGAATTCCCATGGCGGACATCACCGCGTTATTGCGAAAGACCCGGCCAAAATCGTCTGTGTCCGGAAACACGTCTTCCTGCAACGGCAGAAATACGCCCGCCGAGTCCACCAGATAGATCGTGGGAATATGATTTTCGATGGCGATGTTCTGCGCCCGGATGACTTTCTTGGCAGTCATGGGAAAGAACGCGCCGGCTTTGACCGTGGCGTCATTGACGATCAGCATGAACAGACGGCCATGCACACGTCCCAAACCGGTCACCACGCCCGCAGAAGGCGCGCCGCCCCACTCCTCATACATTTCATAGGCCGCGTAAATCCCGAGTTCGAAAAACTCGGTGTCGCGATCAATCAAAAGATTGATGCGTTCGCGCGCGGTGAGTCGCTTCTTGGCATGCTGGGATTCGATGGCCTTTTCGCCACCGCCCACGCGGATTTTTTCTTCCTCATTGCGCACCGCGGCCACCAGCTCCGCCATGGCGCGCATGTTCTTTTCAAAGCGGGTGGAGGTGGCGTCGATTTTTGTGGGGAGCTTGGGTATCTGATCGGCCATAGAAATAGGGCAAACCAGTTAGATTAAATGACGGAGAGAAAGGCGCGCAAACGCGTAACCAAAACCTTACCACTGATGACACGGATCAAACGGATTTTCACTGATCAGGAAAATGAGTTGGTAAGAACAACAGAGCATATTCAGCGCTCCAAACTGAGACGTAGCAATGCTACGTCTCTACGGAGAATTTGTCGCGACTACCTCTGATGTAATTTAGTGCATGCAAGAGTGGATCGTCCGCGAGGGCATCGACCAGCCCGATCTTCAACGCTTCATCCGCGTTCACCATCTCGACCAGCAGAAACATCTGCATGGCCCGCGGTTTGCCGATCAGACGCGGCAGGCGTTGCGTGCCGCCCCAACCGGTTATTATGCCAAGGCTCGCGCCGCGATGCCCAAAGACGGCATTCGGCGCGGCGATGCGATAGTCGCAAGCCAGCGCCAGATCCATGCCTCCTCCCATACAGTAGCCGCGAATCGCGGCAATCACCGGAATGGGAAAGCGATCAATCCCGAGCATCAGGGCCTGGCCGGCTCGGGAAAATTCAAAGGCCTGCGCGGCAGTGAGCTGGGCAATTTCATTCAGGTCGGCCCCGGCTGAGAAGAACTTGTCGTTTCCGGTGATGATGACAGCTTCGATCCTGCCGCTTTCCGCATCGCTCCTCAACTCGTCTACTGCACTATGCAACGCGACTATGCGGGCCATTCCCAGCTTGTTGGCGCCGTCGGCAGAAACCAATCGCAGCACGGCGCAATCATGCTCGCGCTGCAAAAGAAAAAAGTCGGTGCTGCTCGGGCTTGCGATCGCTCCGTGCCTCCATGTCTCCGCGGTAGGAGTTCTTCAGTAAAAGTCGCTGCAACTCAGAAAGAAGCCGCAAGTTTTGCACACCATTTTGCAGCGTGAGTCGCGCATTTTTGACCCACAATTGGGGCAATAACTGGAAGGGTCGGGCTTGTTCGCCGGCAACGGCTCCGGGGAAGGCGGTTTCGTTTCTAAAGTCTTGTCATCGTCCATGTCAGGTCGCAGTGTAAACCCATCATCTGCCGCAATGCACCGGGAAACGATCCCGGCAACGGCTCTCACCGGAATGACATCTCACCATCGCAGGTAGTCATCACTGGGGCGAAGGATCCTGGACGAGTGAAAATTACCATTTTTGGCCTGACGATTTCCTCATCCTGGGGCAACGGTCACGCCACACCTTACCGGGCTCTGATCCGCGCGCTGGCCCGGATGGGCCATAAGGTCCATTTTTTTGAGAAGGACGTGCCGTATTACAGCTCGCGGCGCGATTTTGATTCCTGTGAATACTGTGACCTCACGCTGTATTCGGACTGGGAGGAAGTTCGCGACCGGGCGCTTTCGGCCGCCGCCGATTCGGATACGGTCATCAGCGCCAGCTTCCTTCCCGAAGGCCGCCGTATCAATGATGAGTTGCTCGAGCTCGGCCGTCCGTTGCGAGTCTTTTACGATCTGGATACGCCGGTGACGCTTGGAAGCCTGCGCCAGGGCGAAGTTGAATATCTGGATGCCAGCCAGATTCCGGAATTCGACCTGATGCTTTCTTTCACCGGAGGCAAAGCTATTGCCGAGCTGGTGAACCATTATGGCGCCCGCATGGTCAGGCCCCTTTACGGGTGTGTCGATCCGGACGACTATTTTCGAGTGGCCGCCATTCCGTATTTCCGCTGCGACCTGAGCTATATGGGAACGTATTCGGCGGACCGCCAGGCCAAGGTCGACGAATTGCTTCTGGAGCCGTCACGCCGCCATCCCGAGAAGACTTTTTTGCTGGCCGGTTCGCTCTATCCATGGAACTGGCAATGGCCGGAAAATGTCCGCCGTCTGGAACATATAGCACCGGCGGACCATTCACGCTTTTATTCTTCCTCACGCCTTACTTTGAATATTACGCGCGGTGAAATGGCGGCCAACGGCTGGTGCCCCTCAGGACGTTTCTTTGAAGCCGCCGCGTGCGGCACGCCGCTGATCACCGACCCGTGGGAGGGACTGGATTCATTCTTCAACCTCGGGAGCGAACTCCGCGTAGTGCGCCATGCCACGGACGTGGAAGATGTTTTACGGCTGCCAGACGAGGAACTGCAGGCGATGGCGGCGAGAGCCCAGCAGCGCACCCTGGATGAGCATACCGGCGCCGTCCGTGCCCGCCAGTTGGTCGGCTATATAGAGGAAGCGCGGACTGGCTCCGCTGCATCCATGCAGAAAGAGGTTGCGCAATGATTGGAATCATACCGGCCGCCGGCGCGGGAGAGCGCATTCAACCGCTGGGCTGTTCCAAGGAATTGCTGCCCGTAGGCTCGCGTATGGTCGGCGGCGTGGAACGCCCTAAGGCCGTTTCTGAATACCTGGTGGAACGGATGATCGCCGCCGGCGCCAGCCAGATCTGCATGGTCATTTCCGCGGAAAAAACTGACATCGTGAAGTATTATGCCGAGCGTAACTACGCTGCGGAGATCTTTTACGTTGTCCAGCAGCAGCCGCTCGGGCTATGTGACGCGCTGTTTCGCGCCGAACCGTTTGCCCGGCAGCATGACCAGGTCCTGATTGGCCTGCCCGATACCATCTGGTTCCCGGAAAACGCTTACGCTCCCGCGCTGGCGGCGGGCGGGGTGGAGTGCAACCTGATACTGTTTCCCGTGGACGATCCCTCGGTGTTTGATGCGGTGATTTGTGACGACCTGGGTTACGTAAGAGAGGTTCTGGTCAAGAAGCCTAATCCGGGCTCGCATTGGATCTGGGGAGCCGTAACCGTGCGCGGAGAGGCCTTTCACCGGCTCAGACTGTTGTGGGAATCCCGCCATCGCGCCGACAAGTATCTGGGAGAGCTTTTGAACGCATTTATCGCCGCGGGAAACCCCGTGCGTGGCAAGTCGAGCGGCGAAAGCTATATGGATGTGGGAACGCTGGAAGGCTACCGGAATGCCCAGGATTTTCTGCGCACACACGCGCAGATCCGCCGGGTACCGTAGCCGGTTGAAAAGGGATTAAGCGCTGGCTTTTAAAATGTCGCGTATTTCCCGGTTAATTTTGGCGCATTCGCGGCTGGCCTTGTCGATCAGATCGGCCCACTTCTTGCCATTCTCATCCAGGCTGGCCTGGGCCAACAGGTAGGAAGCTTGCATGATCGTTTCCACCGAGTTGCTGAGATCATGCGCCAGGGCCCTTAGCTTGGTATTGATTTCCGCGGGAATTTTGGCTGCGGATTCGGTCTTCGGTTGAGCGCTCATAAGCCCCTTCACATCTGGATTTTTCCAGACACAAACCTCATCCTACGTGTCAACTTTTGTTAGAAGCAAGTTTCTGCCCGAATGTTGTTCCACCACATGCCCACTTTTGTACCGTCCGTTAGGCCGTGTCCTAACCTCCTAACCTAGGCTGCCCGGGCGTCCTCCGTAGTTCCCTAAGGTAAATCATGGTTAATAGCTTAGAGCTTTCGCGGATGGGGATTACGGAGGTTTGTGGCTAGAATCTGCTCAATCTAAGAACCACAAAAGACAACTTCTTCTTTGGTTAGAAAAAGCATCCGTCGTTTTTCCGGGGCGACGCATGTTCGGGGGTATTTGTGCGAATTTACGGAATCCGGATCATTCTTTTTATCGTTTTGTCTTCGCCCTTCGCTGCTGCGGGAACAACCTTCAAGGCCACCACAACCCTTACCGCGGAAACATCGAACAACACCAGCGCCGCCGACAGTTTTGCCAGCCAGACCAACGGAAACATCGGGGCCACCAATATCAGCAAAGCGCCGACGCGCAACCTGCTCTATTCCGGGTCAACCGCAAAGATCTACGTGAATTTTCTTCCCTGGTTCGGCTTTGGCGACCACATGAACGTGGGTTATGTCTCCAGCGACACCCTGCAGGTGCAGAAACAGGTCAATGATATGGTGGGCCGCGGTTTGGATGGAGCTGTCATTGATTGGTATGGGCGCGGCGAATCAAACGCACATTTTATCTCCTATGATCAGTCCAGCCAGGAGTTGATGCACCAGGCGGAACTTCACCCGGGCTTTAACTTTGCCATCATGCATGATGCTGTCGCGCTCAAGGCGTGTGCTGCAACCGTCGGCTGTGACGTGACACAAACGCTGATCGACGACCTTAACTACGCCAACGTGACATATCTGGGCTCGTCAGCTTATCTGCAAAGTGGCGGTCGGCCGGTATTTTATTTTTTTGGACATGAAGCTTACACCATCGATTGGACCCGGGTGCGCGCGGGCGTGGCCGGCAATCCGATGTTCATCTTCCGCAATCCCAGCGCTTTCACCAAGGCCCAGAGCAACGGCGCTTTTTCCTGGGTAGAACCGACAACGGTTTTCTCCACGAACCTGATGGCGATCAATTACCTGGATAGCTATTACACAACCGCACTGTCGCATCCCTCCGAGTATTCCACGGGTTCAGCCTACAAAGGGTTTAATGACACGCTGGCCGCCTGGGGCACTGACCGGATCATCGACCAGCAATGCGGACAAACCTGGCTCAAGACCATTGCCGAAGCCGGCAAGTACTACTCCACGGCCAAACAGATGCTGGGGATCCAGTTCGTGACCTGGAACGACTATGAAGAAGGAACCGAGATTGAAAGCGGCATCGACAATTGCGTGACCGTTTCCGCGTCCGTCGCCGGCACCGTGGCTTCCTGGAGCATTACCGGACAGATGAATACCGTAGACCACTTCACGGTGTTTGCTTCCCAGGACGGCGCCAATCTTATGTGGCTGGCCGACGCTGCCACTACGGCAACCTCGCTTGATCTCGCCAAATTCAACCTGAATTCCGGCAACTACATCATCTTCGTCAAAGCTGTCGGCAAGCCGTCTTTGACCAACAAGATTTCCCCCGGGGTGCAGCTCACGGTGCCCAACCAGCCGCCAATCGCTGCCCTGAGCATCAGCCCATCGGGGACCGCACCTTTCGGCGGAGCGTCGGGCACAACCGTGACGGCCTCTACGACCGGCTCAACCGACCCGGACGGCAGCGTCGTGTCCAGTTCGATCAACTTCGGAGATGGCAGCGCTCCCGTAAACGCATTCAGCTCCTCGCACACTTACAACGTTGCGGGCACCTACACGATTACAGCAACTGTCACGGACAATCTGGGCGCTACGGCGAGGAAGTCAGCAGCGATCACGCTCTCCGGCACGAACCAGCCGCCAATCGCCAAAATATCGGCCACGCCGGCCACGGCTTATGCGCCTGCAACGGTCAGCGCCAGCGCCGCTGGCTCGTCTGATCCTGACGGCACCATTGCCAGTTCAACCATCAGCTTTGGCGATGGCGCCAGCGCCAGCGGTTTGACCGCTTCGCATAAGTACTCCACGGCTGGCGTTTATACGATCACGGCCAAGGTCACGGATAACCTGGGGGCTTCGTCTTCCGCCAGCACCAGCGTCAGCATAAAAGCTCCTGAGGTGATTGTGAGTAACCCCGCCAATGGCGCTCTCCTATCGTCAAAAGTTCATGCGGTTGCCAGCGGGTTCTCAGGTAACCCCGTTACGGCCATGCAGATCTATCTCGACTCGATCCTGGTTTATTCAGTAGGCTCAGCCAATCTTGATACCACGATCACGCTGGCAAGCGGCACACACACGCTGATCGTCAAGGGATGGGACAACACAGCACATAGTTTTTATAAGACGCTTAGAGTGACCATCAACAAGCCGCCGGTTGCGGCGCTGACCCTCAGTTCCAGATCGATTCTGGTGGGAGGTTCCGTCACTGCTTCTGCCTCAGGCTCCACCGATTCTGACGGCAAAATCGCAAGTACTGTCCTGTCTTTTGGCGACGGCACATCGGCCACGGCAATAAGCGCCTCGCATCAATACAAGACCGCGGGCACTTACACCGTCAAAGCCACGGTCACCGATAATCTGGGAGCTTCTTCCAGCACCAGCGCGATGGTTGTAGTGAAGCCGCCCTATGTGACCATCACCAGCCCAACGTTTACTTCAACCACAGCAACATCAGTCCGTGCGACCGGAACTTCCTCATCCGGCTACCAGGTTCGGGCGACCCAAGTCTATCTGGACGGAGCGCTCAAATTCCAATCTTCCAACAGCAGCGCAGATACCACCCTGCCCATTGCGGTTGGCACTCATCAGATCGTGATTCAGGGGTGGGATTCTTCAGGTGCGACGTTCAAATCGGCCGCGATGGTAACGAGGAATTGAGCGCAACGAGCTAACGGGTCTTAACCTTCCCAAACGAATGCGTCAAACCGACGGCGGGTCTCAAAGCCCAGCCGCCGATATAGATCCACGGCCCCGGCGTTGGCTTCCGTCACGGTAAGGCTCAATCCGAGAAAATTGCGGGTGCGCAATTCCTGCGTACACAGCCCGATCAGTGACTCGCCAATCCTGTGGCCGCGATGCTCCGGCACCACGCAGACCTGGGTAACGTGGCCAACGTCTTCCCGCACGCGCGAGCAGAGCAGCAGTCCGGCGATCGAGCGCGTAGGCTTGTGCATGGCCACAAACGAGGCGTTCCCATCAAAAATTCCGCAACCCGGAAAACGGACGATGTTATTCAAAAAGCGCAGCGATCCGTTCAGGCTGCGATACTGGTCATTGATGTCGGAATCAATGTGGCCGCGATAAGCCGTGGTTATCACCGCGGCACCGGCCTGGAAATCCTGTTCTCCCCAGCGGCGGAACTCGATATCGGGCAATGCTGAAATTTCCGGCCGAGCGCCATTTCTGAGCGGCAGCGTCATGAACAACCGGGGATATTGCCGAAACCCCTCGGCCAGGAACGGCTCGCTGAGCACGCCGGATTCATGCGGCAAGAGCTGCGCTTCAATGCGTTGAATGCCCGGCGACTGTTGCAAGGTGTTGATAACGTGCACGGCCAGCCGGTGCTCCACTGTGTCCCCTTCAATGCGGATTGAGTCGTCGGCATAAAGATCCCCGATCACGCCCTTGCTGCCTGCATATTCATAGACAAAAAACGCGTAACCGCCAATTTGGCCGTTTTCCACCGCGGCGTAGCCGGGCAGGATTTTGGAATCGATATAGCGGAGAATCATCTCGGCGGAGGGCCGGTAGTCCCATGACATCATTTGCGCCCACAAAAGGGTTTCCCGCTCCAGCAATGGGCGCAGGTTGTGAGAGCTGAAGTGCCTTAGGTCCAGAATCTCCACGCCAAAAGGATGTATCCGGTGTGTCTCGATCGGGGTATAAAGGCCCATGAAAACTTCCCGCCGCCCGGCGAATTAGCGTAAATGGCGGCGAATAAAGTCTAGCTTTGGCCGCGCAATTAATCAAAGCCTCTATCTACTGTGGAACCAAAACAGTAGGAACCAGCGGCGCTACTTGCCATTACTTCGCCGGGCCGACCCAGAAGAACTCCAGACGTTGCGGAGGAAAATCTCCAATGGAGGCGAGCGTGCGTTGGCCTACCATTTCTTGCACCTTATCCCACAACTCCTTGTGTTCTTGCGCCGTTTTGTCCGGCCTCTTTTCGCTGTATTGGACGATGAGGATATGCTTTTCGGCGGGGATCGACGGTCTAGGTGGTTTCTCAAACAGAATCATAGGGTTAACAACGGTGTTCGGAGGCATATCAGATGGGCCGTCGGTTCCGTAATAGAAAATAGGACGGTCGCGGTAAAAATTCAGGCCATAGGCAACTTCCCTTTTGACGTGGAAGACTGCCACGGTACCGTCGCCTTGTTTGAGTTCCACGAGCCGCGCCTGCACGCTGCGCGCTGAAACCGCTCGATCAATCACAGGAGCCGCAGGGCGCAACAAAAACGCTACCGCCAGAATGGTCGGAACCAGGGTCACGAAATGGAGCACCCGCACCCCTTCTCGCCGTACCATCAGCAAGACCATCATGGCAATGAGCCCGCCGGTCACAGCCATACCAATCTGCAAGGAAGGCGGCGGCGATTGTTTTGCCATGGCAAATGGCGCTATCAAAGCGCCCACCAGCAAAACGGCACAAATCAAGGCATGCAGGGCCGTAAGGAACCGGGGAATGGCTTTTATCCGGTGAATATAATCCGCGGTGAGCAGGGCGGCTGCGGGGATTGCGGGCAGGATATATCCGGGCAACTTGGCGCGGGAAATGCTGAAAAAGACGATCGGGACGACAATCCAGACAAACAGGAAGCTCGGCAGGCCATCAACGGCGGCGTCAGAAGGCTCCGGATTCGCCCACCGCTTGACGACGTCGCGGCCGGCTTCCACCAGCGCCGGCAGAGTAAAGAACGTCCAGGGCAGCGTGGCCAGCAGGAAAACCGGAATGTAATACCAGAACGGTTGCGAATGCTGGTAAAGATTGGTGCCAAAGCGCTCCAGGTTGTGCTGAATAAAGAATACGCGGAAAAATTGCGGCACTTTTAGCTGGATCGCAACAAACCATGGCAGCACGATCGCGGAAAATAAAAGAAAGCCCGGAATAGACAGGCTACGAACGAAGATCCTGCCATCGCGCCGCAGGACCGCATACGCGCCTATCACCAGCACGGCCAGCGCCGGAGCAACAGGCCCTTTGGCCAATGCGCCCACGCCCAGCAGTCCGTAGAAGATCACCAGCCACAGTTTCTTGCCTCCCTGGCGCCAGGTCCACCAGCTCATCATCGCCAGCGCAAACGGCGCAGAGACAAGCATGTCAGTGGAAGCGCCACGCCCAAAACCTACCATGCCGGCCGACGACGCGGCAATCATGGCAGCGTCCAATTCACTGGCAAAACGGAAACGCCGCATGAAGAAAAAGATCCCGAAGACCACGGCGGTAGCGTGAAAAGCCGCGGGGATTCGGGCAGCCCAGTCGCTGACTCCGAAGATGCTGTAGCTGTTCATGATTTTCCAGTAGAGCAACGCTGGTTTTTCCAGCCATGGCGCGCCGTTCAGCGTGGGCACAACCCAGTCATGCCGGACCAGCATTTCGCGGGCGATCTGGGCATAGCGCGGCTCGTCGGCCCCGGTCAGGCCGAACGCACCGAGTCCGAAAAAAAAGAAGAAACAGCACACGCCAAGCACCAGCGCGAGCTGCACGGCCAGCAATTTGTTGCGGTCATTCATGAAATGGAATCAGTGACGCCTCGATTGTATGCAATGGAGTCAACCCAGCGTGGGCAAATGTCGCCGCAGTTCGGTCAGGACGCGCTGCGCCGCTGCCCGTACTGGGCCTTCGGTAGAGAACCCGCTGGCACATTCGTGGCCGCCACCGCCAAATTTTCCGGCGATTTCCGCCACATTCACCGCTCCCTTGCTGCGGATGCTCACGCGAATGCGCTCGTGGGCAACTTCGCGAAAGAAAACGGCCACCTCAACCCCGGAAATCCCGAGCGCGTAGTTGACCAGACCTTCGCAATCCTCGTCCAGCGCGCCAAAGCGTTCCATGTCATGGCGAGTCACCGACATCCAGGTAATGGCGCCATCGCGTTCCAGCCGTGAGAGTGCCGCGCCCAGCAGACACATCTTGGACATAGGACTTGAGAAATAGACGTTCTGGGCAATCTTGCCGGGATCTGCGCCGTGTTCCACCAGGAATTTGGCGAGTTCAAAGGTGCAGGCATTGGTGGGCGCGTAGCAGAATGCGCCCGTATCAGTAAGAACAGCGGTGTACAGGCAGGTGGCAATCTCCGGCGTAAGTTTTACCTGTGCCGCCTGGGCTAGCCGGAAAATCAACTCCGCCGTAGCCACGGCCGTGGGATCAATCCAGTTGACGTGCGCAAACGCCTTGGAACTGATGTGATGATCGATATTGATGAGAAAATGCCCTTCCAGTCCCTGCAGGCGCGTGCGCTGAAGGCTGTCGCACTCCAGGATGATCGCAGCATCATAGCCGCCATTCACATGGGAACTGTGAACAATGGTCTCTGAGTGGGGCAGCATCTGGTAAATCACGGGAACAGGATCTCCCAGGACCACTTCAGCGCTCTTGCCCATCTTGCGCAGGATCTGGGCAAGGGCCAGCGTGGACCCGATGGCATCGCCATCCGGGCGCGCGTGCGAAGTAACGATAAAGCGCCGGCGCTGTTGAATCTCCTGTAAGACCTTTGCGCTCCCGTCCATGGCCTTCTATTTCTTGTTGCGTTTTTTGATTCGGCCCAGAAGATCGTCAATTCTGGAGCCGTACTCCTGCGACTTATCCAGTAAGAAATTAAGCTCTGGCACGTGGCGCACACCCAGACGGATCAGAAGCTCGCGCTTGATATATCCCTTGGCCGCGTTAATGGCCTTGACGGTCTGCTCCTGCTCGCGTTCGTCGCCCGCGACCTCAATGTAAACCCGTGCGCTCTTGCCGTCCGGCGCCAGCGCAATTTCCGTTACCGTACACAACGCAATCCGCGGATCGCCCAACTCACCCTCAATGATCACGCCGATTTCTTCTTTCAGCGTCTCACCGACCCGCGCCCGATGGTATTGCCTGCCCCGTTGTTCCGGCATTGTTTTTACATCCCTGCGAAAAACCTATGAGAATACCAGAAACATTCCTTCAACGCATTAGCCCCCTTTAAATTGCTGCACATAAAGGGAAACTGCTTCTTAGCTGTATTTGAGAAGATGGACGAACGCAGGAAGGCGAAAATCCGCCACGTCGAAACAGGTCGTGGTGTCACCGGCGAAAACTAAGTGGCAGAGAAGAGCCAAGGCTTTTCCAGCATCGATTGTCGGATTGACCCGAACGTTCTTGCGCGAAGCGACTGTCCCCTGCCGGAAAGCAGAATTGAAAAGCCCCCTTTTTCGGTCTTCTGATCATTCTCGGGGGCTTTTGATTCGGGACTCCAGGCTGCGTGAACGACAGGGTGACTACCGGCACAGCCGGTCTTGCGAAACAGGCGCTCCTGTATCGTCGACTTGTTGCTTGCTGTAGAGCGCCGGCTCTTTTTTCTGCGGCGACCGACTTATGCCGCTTTTTTCTTCCGTTCGGCCCAACGCTTCTTCATGGCCAGACCAATCTTTCTGCGGGCTGCTGCCGAAAGATGACGGCGGCGACCATCGGGCTTTCCTGAGGCTGTTAAACCACGTCCGCCTCGCCTACTCTGAAGGGCTGCTATTGCTCTATCTAACCGGTCTCGTTCGGCTTCTAATTCCGCGATGATTGATTGTGTATCCAAGGGGGTTAGTTCTCCTATGTGTTTCAGAATGGCCTTTGATTTTACAGGAAATAAACCGTTTGTCTTGAGCTTAGATGTCTTCAGCCAGGCAGATATGTTTTATTCACCTGGATACCCAATTTACCTATTTCTTCTTAGCTCTATCGCTCTAAATAGTCCATAAACGAATCCACGACTTCGGCGCCCAGATTGTTCGCCAGTCGAGTGGCAGCCTGCTCCACATTGCGCATCAGGCCTTCCAGGTAGTCTCGCGAGTCGGAGATACTGACCGCGCCCAGCGTTGCCCGCTGCCACAAATCGGTCACCTCAATCTCTGCGATGGAAATATTGAACGAGTTGCGCAAACGGTCCTTCAGGCTCCGCACCACCTGACGCTTGTCTTTCAGCGAGTGGGCGCCTTCAATACGCAGTTCCAGAGTGAGATAAGCAATCGGCATTTAGCTGCTGCTTCGGGCTTTTACTTCCTCTGAAGTCAGCCCGTAAATCGGTGGCGCGGAAATTCCCAGCATGCTCAGGTAGATGTAAATCTGTGCCCGATGATGGACCTCATGCTCCACCATGCCGCGCAACCATTTCCATACGGTAATGGACACGTTGCCGGGAGTCACACATTTCTTTTGCAGGTCTTCCGGCGAAAGACGGCTGAAGATTGCCACGGACTCCTGGTGCATGCGATGGAAAAATGCCAGAACATTTTCCGGACCGTCAGCCAGTTCTTTGCCATGTCCGGGATAACGGCTGGGTTTGAGCTGCGCATTCTCGCCATACATATAGCGCTCAATCGCGGCCAGGTGGCAGATAATATCGGCAAAGCTGAATTTGCCTTCGGCATAGCGCCAGTCGTATTTTTCCGGCGGGATGCAGGCAATGACTTTCAGCGTGCGTTGGCGCACTTTTTCCCAGTAGTCGTTATCCCAGAGAGCAGGAAATTCTCGGGTGCTGGTAATTTCCATAAAGCGGCATTCACTGCATGTCTTTGATGGTTTGCTGGAACTCTTTGCTCTTAAATCTTTTCAGCCCTGCGGCGGTCACGCGGCTGAGTTCGGCAAAGCTAACTTCATCGACCGTGGTGAAGTTGAAGCAAGCCTTGCCCTGCATGCGCTTCTTCAACGCCGGCGACATGCCCTTGAGCGCTTCAGCGTTGTAGTAAAGCGGCAACAGGTGAAAGCTGACGTAATTCTTACCGGTCCGAATCCCGGCAAAATAGAGCGGTTTGCCGCGATGGAGAATGGTTGGAATTTCCGTATGGTAGTTTCCCTGCTTGTCTGTCTGTACCCTGATTTCGCCGAGAAAAGGATCAAGGACCTTACGCAGGGCGTCGAAGACGGCGGCGAAGTCCGGCTTTGCCGGTTGCTTCGCCGCAGCGGAAGACTTCTTCTTTGCAGTTTTAGCGGCAGGCATAACCGGAGCAGTATAAACCACGTGATCATGCCAACGAAGAAAAACCACGAGCACAAACAACCTTTACAGCCTTGGGGATGGGATAACGAAATGGTCACCGAACAGTCGGTTGGCAGCGCGGGCAAGGATTCTCTCACACTAAACTAGATCATGTCGCGAGGCCGATGCGCGCGCCGAGCGGCTCGCGTCGAGAGCAGAAGATTTCGACATCGATCAACACTCTTAAGCGGTTTGTCGAAGCGACAGAAATTTTGTCCACAAAGTCAAGGCGCGAGGCCGCGACCCCCGAGCGGCTCGTCTCAAGAGCAGAAATGGTTCAATCTGGATAAATGTTCTGCAGCGGTGTGGAGCGAAGCGACAGAAAGAAATGAAAAGGCCGTCCGGCAACAGGACGGCCTTCTCTTTCAAGGGAGAATAGTTCCAACGGAGTTCAGAAAAGACCATCAGAACTTTCTGGCGAAATCTTATTGGCCAGCGAAAGGCAGTGTCAAGGAATTTTTCGAGAATAAATGCTTTTGTTTTCAATGACTTAACAATGTTATCAACATGGACTCGCAAATGACAAAAAATGTCATTTAGGCCGTTCCATTTACCGTAAACATCCCTTTTTCAGTTACTTATAGGGTTCACTTCAGATTCAAACGGATGATCTCCACCGACTCTGGCCGGCTGAAAACCCGGTTGGGAAAGATCCGGTTAGCCAGAATTCTGATCCCGCCAAAGACAAATCCAAACACCAAAGCAGCCAATACAGTGATAACACAAAGCATCACCAGAGCAAAAACGAAACCGGCACGGTCTTCACCAGGCCGGGACTTCGTAGGCTGGAGCAGGGTGACGTCGGCATCATAATTGACAGACGCAAGCAGAGACTGCGCCTCGTCCGCAGGAATGCTGCCGCTCACGGCCACAACATACGGTCCAGTGCGCTTGAAGTAGAAAGGTCCGCCCGACAGCGCCGCGGCTTGCATGGCGTCCATTCGTTCTCTGGCAATTTGTGGAGTGGGATAGCCGACCAGGGTGACCGACGCTTCGCCCTGCGACGTGTGGTACTTGCCAACAGCGATCTCGGGACTCTTGCTGAAATCCACCAACTGCGCGGGAATCGGCGCACCCAGCCGCGCCAGCGCTTCCGGGCCGATGATATACCGGCTGCTGTTGCGCAACAGCGACTGTGACGGAAGGTTGGCCGTGAGTGTTGGAAGCTTGCCGATCTCATTTTTCGGGAGAGGCAGCGCGCCAGCAAGCACGCGCAGATCGGCCCCTGACATGGCACTCAGATGTTCAACGAAAACATCGATCAGCACATTGCCTTTGCAGAATAGAATCCTGGAATTACTGGAAGCGCCGCGGTCGCCGATCTTCTCCACCTGCATCTGTGGCTGCACATAATAGGTGAAAGCCCCAAAAGCGCCAGTGGCGTCATTGAATCGGGCAGCCTTAATCTGCATGGCTCGTCCGCCACGGGTATAGGTTGCGGTCTCGAGATCGACGAAACCATATTCTTTCAGCACTGGCGCGTCCGTGGGATCAGCGGCGGCAGGATCCGGCGTTGTCTTTACGCTCTTCGACTCAAGATGCCAGCCGCTGAACCCGGCTGGCAAAGGACCAGCAGGGGCCTTGGACTGGCCCGACACGACTCCAGCCAGGGCAATCAGCAGGAACGAAAAACGCAGACGGATCGACTTTAGAAAAACAGAAGCCATTCTTGAATTAGACACCAATGAGTCCAAGAGAGATTCTAAACGCTTTGCCCGAAAATGGCCCTTCTAACGCCTCAGAGGAGAGGCCCTCTGGTAACCAGTTTGGAACGAATACACCAGGAAAATCGGGTAAACTAGAGGGAATGGCATTCATTCAACGCAGAAAGAGCGTAACAGCAAAGATCGGCAGTGTGCGAATCGGCGGCGACGTGCCTGTGGTCGTACAGTCGATGACGAATACTGACACGGCGGATGTGCAGTCTACCGTCCAGCAGGTGGCGCAGCTTGCCCGCGCCGGCTCGGAACTGGTGCGCGTGACGGTCAACAATGACGCTGCCGCGCAGGCAGTCCCGGTGATCGTCGAGGAGTTGGAAAAGCAGAATATTCACGTCCCGATCATCGGCGACTTCCACTATAACGGCCATCTTCTACTGACGAAGTATCCCGAGTGCGCCCAGGCGCTGGCGAAATACCGCATTAATCCCGGGAACGTAAGCGTAGGACGCAAGAACGACGACAATTTCCGCGCGATGGTCGAAGTGGCTGTCAAAAACGACAAGCCAGTGCGAATCGGCGTGAACTGGGGTTCGCTGGACCAGCAGCTCCTTACTCGCATGATGGACGAAAACTCCCGCAGCGCGAACCCGAAAGAGGCCCGCGACGTTACCATGGACGCAATGGTCGAGAGCGCCCTGCATTCCGCCGAACTGGCGGAAGAATTTGGGCTGCCGCATAACCACATTATTCTCAGCGCCAAGGTCAGCGGCGTTCAGGACCTGATCGACGTTTACCGTATTCTGGCCTCGAAATGCGATTATCCGCTCCATCTTGGCTTGACTGAGGCCGGCATGGGCGCAAAAGGCATTGTAGGAAGCGCGGCCGGCCTGGCGGTGTTGTTGCAGGAGGGTATTGGCGACACCATACGCGTGTCACTCACACCGGCGCCCAACGGCAACCGCGCCGAAGAAGTTTTTGTCGGCCAGCAGATTCTGCAATCGATGGGGATTCGCAGCTTCGCGCCGCAGGTCACCGCGTGTCCCGGTTGCGGACGCACCACCAGCACTTTCTTCCAGGAGATGGCGGAACAGATCCAGACATATCTCCGAACCAACATGCCGGTGTGGAAAGGCAAGTATCCCGGCATAGAAGAACTGAAAGTCGCTGTGATGGGTTGCGTGGTCAATGGGCCCGGCGAATCGAAGCATGCCAACATCGGCATATCGCTGCCCGGAACGTTTGAAGAACCTAAGGCGCCTGTTTTTGTCGATGGACGGTTGATGACGACGCTGAAGGGCGACCACATCGTCGCCGAATTTTTCGACATCCTGAACGAATACGTGGATACACGCTACGGTTCAGTCAAAAGTGCGGAAGTAGCTCGAGTGTGAAAACTGCCGCTTTGCCGCGCTGTGAGAACAGCAGAGGCGGAGCCGATCACTGCTGCAACCCCGCCTTTATGCCGCCAGCAAGCCGTAGCCGATCGCCAGCCACGCGCCAAAACCTAGTACCACCATGCCAATTCGCACCATGGTGTTGTCTACAATATCGTTCCACTTCGCATCCATAACGCCTCCAATGAAATCCTTCTGTTTCGTGCTGCAATCCTTTTGACGATGTTTGCAGCTCTTGGTTAGTAATACGTCCTCCAAGAAAATAGGTTCCATTTTGTAAAACTTTTTTTACAACTTATTTGCGAGTACTTTGATAACTCGAGTGCATTTTCAGCGTCATATAGGTAATTCATTCTTTTCTCTCTCACCCTGATGGGAGTGAAAACGGATACAGGAACTGGCGGACTATGCGAAGCGTCTCTTTTGCACTGCAAAAGGAATGCCGGGCAAAGGACATCGGCCCCTGTGAATCGTCAAGCTCCCCCAGGGTGAAAAAAATCAGCAGCTCCGGCCAGCAGTTTCCCTCCTTCAGCGTTGATCATCCAACATTTCAGCCAGCGAGAGAGAGCAGATCACCCAGCTCTGAAGTCATGGGGAGCATGCCGGATGCGTCTTCACAAAGTTGCTGAAGAAACCGGGACTCGAACCGAAGCGCTGAAAGAACGCACGTCTGCCTGGAAGCTCGGCGGCCTCACCCCGTGGCAATTGCTGAAGCGCGTCTATCACGAAATTGTCGACGACGAAGTGCTCACGCGCTCGGCGGCGCTGGCCTACTATTTCGTCTCTGCGCTCTTCCCGATGATTTTCTTCCTGATGGCGATGCTGGGACTCTTTTCCCAGAGCCACGACCTGCAATCCAGCCTGCTCAATTACACCGCACGGTTCATGCCGGCCGACGCTTACCGGCTGGTACAGAAGACACTGCAGGAAATCACGAACAGCAGCACAGGCCTCAAGCTTGCTTTCGGATTAGTGCTTGCGGTCTGGTCAGGAGCGGGCGGCGTCGTTTCGATCATGGATGCGCTGAACCGCTGCTATCACGTGAAAGACTCGCGCCCATTCTGGAAGCAGAGGCTGATCGCGCTCGCGCTGACCGTCGCAATTGCAGCCTTAACGATCGTCGCCCTGGCGATCGTTCTTTATGGGGGCGACGTCGCCGACTTCGTGGGTGCACACGTTGGATTGACGACAGTCGCCGTGGTGGCATGGCACATTGCGCAATGGCCGATCGCATTGCTCTTTGTGGTCATCTCCTTTGCGCTTCTCTATTTTTGGGGGCCGGATACCAAACAGCAATGGCAGTGGATCACTCCCGGATCGCTGGTGGGCGTGCTGGCGTGGATTGGAGCATCGCTGCTGTTCCGCGTCTATCTGCATTTCTTTGACAGTTACAGCAAGACGTATGGATCGCTGGGCGCCGTGATTGTATTGCTGCTCTGGCTCTATATTTCCGGGTTGGCAATCATGGTGGGTGGGGAGATCAATTCAGAAATCGAAAATGCGGCCGCAAAACGCGGGCATCCTGAGGCCAAAGCGCCGGGAGAAAAAGCCGCTTAAGCTCCTGACGGGTTTTCTGCCGGCAGAATTATTGTTTGGACTTCCAGAACAGTGCTATGGTGTCGGCTTGCATGGAGATTCCCTACTATGTTGGCTTCCGGAAGACTCATCGGATTCGTTCCCACCAAAGATTCCAAGCGTGCCAGAGATTTCTACGAAGGCAAACTTGGCTTCCAATTTGTGAGCGACGACCAATTTGCCCTGGTCATGCAAGCCGGCGAAAACATGATCCGCATTGCTAAAGCAAAAGACTTTACGCCCGCGCAGTACACGGTGATGGGTTGGGAGGTAACGGACGTGGAAGCCATGGTGAAATGGCTTAACGAGCGTGGCGTGAAGTTTGAGAGGTATCCCTTTGTCGAAGATCGTGAGCTCGGGATATGGACGACGCCCAACGGAGACAAAGTCGCATGGTTCAAAGACCCTGACGGCAATGTGCTTTCGCTGAGCCAGCACAGGCAGTGAACCGGAACCCAAGCCGCCGCAAGAAAGCCGCGTACCCAGGCTGCCGCTTTCAGACAACCGGAATTTTTTCTGAAGCCGGCCGGGGCACCACAGGCGAGGCCGAAAGCGGAAGTTCGATGGTGATCAGTAAACCATTATGCACGTTTTCCGCACGGATGGAGCCGCCGTGGAGCTTTATGGTGCGGTCAGCGATCGAAAGCCCCAGGCCGACGCCGCCGCTGGACCGCTCGCGCGCCTCGCCCACACGATAAAAAGGCTCGAAGATATGCTCAAGTTCTGGTTCGGGCACGCCCGGCCCATGGTCGCGCACGGTCATCAGGGCGCCAGAGGGCCCAGTCGTAAGAGACACGTCGACCGAGGTGCCTTCCGCGGTATAACGAATGGCATTGCGGATCACATTCTCGATTCCGCTGCGCAAGAGCTCCGATGAGCCGCGCACACAGCCCGGAGAAAGCTGGAGCACCCTCACTTCCTTGTGCAGGGGCTTGGCCTCATAGTTAGCGTCGTCGATCACCTGCTGCACCAGGTCTTCCAGCACTACGGTCTCCGGGGGCACGCGCTCAGCGCCGCTCTCCAGCCGTGTAAGGGCCAGGAGCTGCCCCACAAGCGCGTTCACCCGTTCTGACTCCATTTCAATCCGATCCAGGGCTGAGATGCCTTTGCCCGTGGTATTTTTGCGCGCCAGCTCCAGCGCCACGGTCAGGCGCGCCAGGGGCGAACGCAGTTCATGGGAAATATCGGCAAGCAGGCGTTTTTGCGATGAGATCAGCGCGGCAATGCGCTCGGCCATGTGGTCGAACTCGCGGCCCAGGTCGGCCAGTTCATCATGTCGGCTGCCCAATTGCGGCGTCACGCGGACGTCAAGGTTGCCCTCGGCAAAAGACTGGACCACGGATTTCAGCTTCTTCACTGGCGAGGTGAGATAAAGCGCCAGCAAATAAGAGATCACCCCCGCGGCCAGAATGCTGAGCCCGATGCCCCAGGGAGGCAAGCCCCGGAACACATAGGGCTGGCGCAAACGGGTCACAAAGATATAAATCTGGCCACTGGGCGCAACCACAGACCTTCCCCAGGTAATTCTGCCTAAAGCGGTGACATGCGAAATGTGTTGCTGGGTCTGCTTGATTTCGTTGGCGACATTGGCTGCTTCCGCGGCCATAGGAGGGGTCAGCGAGTTCCCATTTCCGTCGAACAACTCGATTTCTGTGCCGGCTTCCTTGAGTGAGCGATTGACATATTGTTCAAATGCCTGCGCCCCTTCGCTGTCGTAAACCTGCACCGCCGACTCGGCGTACAGATTCAACGCTTCACCTAGAGCTCCTCGTCTGCGTTCCGGATTGGGGTCCTGAACGAAGGAAGACCAGAGCATGATGTTCAATGTTGCGATCATGGCTGCCGCCGCCAGCCAGAAACAGAAAAAGATCTTCAGAAACAGGCTGCGGTATCTCACTGCTGTTCTCCCGGAAGCAGGTAAACATAACCGCTTCCCCGGATGGCTTTGATGCGCTCCTGCTCGCCGTCATAAGGCCCGAGCTTGCGCCGGAGATTGCTCACATGCACGTCAATGCTGCGATCCATGGGAGACATGGGCCGGCCCAGGGCGGCCTGCGTGAGGTCTTCACGGCTGATTATTTTTCCCGGACTGCGAAGAAAAGAATAAAGCAGATCAAACTCTGCGCCCGTCAGGCTGACAGGTTTGCCGTTGCAGGTTACGCTGCGCGATTCCGGATGGAGATCGACGCCGGCCAAATGGACCGGCTGCGCAGCGGCTGAAGTCCCACCGGTGGTTGCCCGGCGCAGGATCGCCCGCAGACGGGCCACCAATTCCCGCGGATTGAATGGCTTGGGAAGATAATCGTCCGCGCCCAGTTCCAGCCCCAGGATTCGGTCCAGTTCGCTGCCGCGCGCCGTCAGCATCAGCACCGGTACCGCACTTTTTTGCCGCAGCTGCTTGAGCACATCCAGGCCGCTCATACCCGGAAGCATTACATCCAGAATCACCGCGGCATAGTGATTGGCCAGCGCTTTTTCCAGACCACCGGGTCCGTCATGCGCGGCATGAAGGTCAAATTGCTCGCTCTGGAGATATTCCTCCAGCAGCTTGCTTAACTCTGTGTCGTCGTCAATGAGCAGCACTGAAACCATAACTAGTTCACCTTAAACCCTCGCGATATCGGGATAGGGTTAAGAATCGTGAAGGAATCATACTACGCGAATTAACAACTCATAACGTTGTTTGTCTGCGTGCCGGGTTCACACTTATGGGTAGCCGTTACGGGGATTCCCGGAGCACACGCGCCGGGGTGATGTCGCTGCCACTCGAACGCACATAAGGAGCAGGTTCATGCACAGGAAATTTATCATTGTTGCCGCAATTCTAATGGCCGTGGCAGCCGGCCTGGCGACATCCGCTTTCGCTCAACACCCCGGGATGGGTTTTGGCCGCCATGGTGGTTGGATGCTGAAACATATGGCCAAGCAGCTCAATCTGACTGAGGCCCAGCAAACCCAGATCAAGGGGATCATGGCTGACGAAAAGACCAAGATCAAACCGATGATGCAGCAGCTTCGCCAGAACGAACAGGCGCAGAATACAAACGTGAATGGGGCCTTCGATGAGGCTCAGACCCAGGCATTCGCCAACAAACAGTCCCAACTGATGGCCAGCTTGATCGTCGAGAAGCAGCGAATCAGGTCAGAGGTTTTTGCCGTTCTTACTCCAGAGCAACGGCAAAAAGCGCAGCAACTTATGCAGGAACGCCAGCAACGCCGGCAGGAACGCATGAAGAAGCACGCAGAGCAACAGCAAACAACAAAGTAGGATCTCCTTCTCCTCCCTCCAGAGGTTGGGCGGCAACGATGCCGCCCTTTTTTGTGATATTTTCCCACGCCTATTGGCGCTCGACCGCGTTGGGGCCGCCCGCGCTGCATGCGCCAAAAAAAGAGTCTCACCGCAATTGGCCGCAATCGGATAGCTCATGGGATTTGCCTTTGATTCCGAGACACGCCGCCGTCTGGGCTACAGGCTGATCGATCGCATTGACGAATACTTTTCCGGCCTGGCCCAGCGGCCTGTGCAGCTCCCTGAAGAACTGCGGACATTTGCCGATCTCGGCGAGCCGCTGCCGGAACTCGGCCAGGATGCGGCAACGGTCCTGGACAATTTGTGTTCGGAAATGGTGGCACAGGGGTTCCATGTTCCCAGCGCCAACTATTTTGGCCTGATGAATCCCACGCCAACGTATATGGCTGTACTGGCGGAAGCGCTGGTGGCGGCGTTGAACCCGCAGCTTGCCAGCCTTGCTCGGTCGCAACTGGCTGCGCGAATCGAGCGTGAGACTGTGCGCTGGATTGGCGAGCGCGTGGGCTGGGAAAAGCCATTCGACGGCACTTTCACCAGTGGCGGCAATGAAGCAAACTTCAGCGCGCTGGCCATGGCTTTGGCAACGCATTTTCCTCAATCGGTGGAGGATGGCCTGTCTTCGGTGCAGGCGCGGCCGGTGCTCTATACGTCGGCAGAGGCCCACCATTCCCTGGACAAGTCCGCCGGGCTGCTGGGGCTGGGGCGGAAGGCGCTGCGCCGTATTTCCGTAAACTCCGCCGCGCAGATGGACGCAACACAACTTGAAAGCAGGATCACAGAAGACAAAGCTGCGGGCTTTGCGCCTTTCTGCATGGTGGCAACGGCCGGCACGACAAATTCAGGAGCGATTGACGATCTGGTCAAACTGGCGGACATTTGCAAGCGCCACCAGCTCTGGTTCCATGTGGACGGCGCCTACGGCGCTGCTGCCATCTTTTCCGACCAGCACCGCCAGCTGGTGCGCGGAATTGAACAGGCAGATTCGGTAACCATCGACCCCCACAAATGGCTGGCCATGCCTTTCGCAGCGGGCGTAGTGCTCACGTCGCACCCTGTGGCGCTGCAACAGGCATTTGCCACCAGCACCCCATACATGCCGAAAAAGACCGGGAGCGCGCCTTTGCTCGACAACTTTCAGGTAAGCACGCAGTGGTCGCGGCGCATGAACTCGCTGAAGCTGTGGCTGACGTTGCAAGTGCACGGCCGCCATGCCTATGAAGAGTTGATTGACCGGCAGTTGAAACTGGCCGCGTTCTTCGCCAACTGGGTGAGAAGTTCAGAACTGTTCGAGCTGGCCGCGCCGCAGGTGCTTCCCATCGTCAACTTTCGGGTGAAACGCGCAGGAATGACCGAAGAGGAGCGGCGAGCGGCGCATGACAAGATCGTTCAGGAAGTCACGCGCGACGGCCGGCGCTGGATCTCAACCACGCTGGTCAACGGCCAGTCCGTGATTCGGATGATGGTAATCAGCTATCTCACCAGGCATCGCCACATCGAAGATCTGATGATCGCGGTGACCGAGGCAGCGAAGAACCATGCGGCGGCCAAGAGCCAGACTTCGAAACCCTGACCTACGGCTCTTTCACAGGTTGTGGTTCTTCCTGCATGAAGAGGCAACTGCCGTCCCAACTTTGTGAGCCTGCTTGTGCGAGCTCGACGTTGCCATCGGTGTGAGGCTGACCTTCTTGTGGCGATGGACGGCCATGATGCCTGCTGTCAGGCATTGCTTCCTCAATAAAGTCGTTCAGCTTCTTCGGGTTCACTTTTACCTGCAGCACCACGGCTTCATTCGACTCAAGATTTACCACCAGCAGCTTCAGGTCTTTGCCGTTTTTCGAAGAGACGTCCTGAGCGTAGACGTATGTGCGCTCGCCCGTATGGCGGTCCCAGCTTTGGACCAGGGGTTTCCAGCCTGAATCCATGGCCGCGTGCACAATTTCATCGAACCGTGTATCGGAGGCGGCCTCGACGAATGGCTGGTCCTCGAAAATGGCGCCCTTCAGGCTCTTCACACCGGCAAAATGCCAAAACTTTACGGTGAAACCGGCCAGTCCCATCGCCCATCGATGCTGGCGATGGACGTGGTATTGCGCCTCAATGTGATGGACGATCCTGCCGAAGTCGTCTTTGCCAAAGGCTTTTTGCGCCGGCGCAACGAGCATGGCGATGATCACGAAGGCGAATGAGACAGACCGGCTATTCCTCATCATGGCTGCTCTCCTTCTTCTGCTTGTTCTTGCCGGATGGCTTTTCGCCGGGAGCAAGATGCCGCTCCAGGGATGCGACTTTATCCATCGGCACGTCGCCCACAAGATTGACTACCGTAAGTTCCCTGGCTTCAGCTACCAGGATCACGACGCCACCAACACGGTCGCCATTCTTCAGGACATAAATCTCATCGTATTCATTGCGGCGCTTTTCCATGCTCTGAACAATTTTGCTCCAGCGCGGCGAGGTGAGCTGCGAGCGGATGGCGTCAACGTCGGCTTTGCTGTATTGGCTGGCTTCATCGAACTCAAAGCTCTTGATGTAGATACCTTTAAGGTTCTTGATGATCGCTTGCAGCTGCGCGACGTCCTGGTCCTGAGCATCAATCTTCTGGATGAGATTCACGGCAAACTGAAGCAGCGAACCATCCAGCGTGACATCGGTCACGCGTGCGGCCTTTTCGCTCAGCTTGTCCAGGTTGCCCAGTTGCAGCTTCGCCGCATCTTGTGCGTAGACGCGCACAGCTGAGAAGCACAGGGCTGCCGCAATCAAAATTCTGGTTAACTTGCGGGTTGCAAGGTTCATAGGCGTTGTCTCCTGATCTTGTCATTCGGTTCCGCCTGCAGCTGCGCATGCTGAAGGACATGGTTCAATTTGGCGCGGGCAATTTCCAGAGCCATGATGGCCTGGTCGCGGGCGCGTTCCGCTTCTTGCTGAAGCTGCTGCTGTTTCGCCCGGGCAATGCGCATTTCTTCTGCGTGGCGATACTCAGAGTACTGATAGCCGCCAATCCCGCATGCCAGCAGCAGCACCGCTACCACGGCCATGGCCCATGCCGGACGCATCTTCCACCACGCGAAGAACGCTCCGTTAATTTTCTTCGTCGCCGGCCGCGCTGTGCCTTCGGACTTGGGCTGGTTCACCCGCGCCTGGTTCACCCGAGCCATTGTCCTCTGGGTAAAGCCTTCGCCAGGGTCTTTGCGCTTGAGCGCTTCACGAAGATCGTCTTCAGAAAAATGCATATCGAACCTCTCGAATCTTGCGCGTCAGGCCCTTGCGCAGGTCGGCCAATGAACGATGCAGCGTGCTCTTCACCGTGTTCACCGGCATCTCCAGAACTTCCGCAATCTCGGCCGGGCCAAGTCCTTCCTGAAATCTCATGATTACCACCAGCCGCTGCCTTTCCGGCAATGTAGCAAGGCTCTGCTGCAATCGCTCCAGCAGCATGGGATCAGCGCCGGGCGAAGCAGTGGCCGGCTCGGGAGCTTCTTCCAGCGCCATCTCGCGGCGGCGATACTTTTTGCGGCCCTGGTCAATGCATCGATTGGCCGTTACCCGCCGCAACCAGTACGTCAGGTGCGCCGGAGACTGTATGCGGTCGATACTCTGAAACAGCTCCAGGAAAACTTCCTGCGCCAGGTCTTCCGCCAGAGACCGGTCCTGCAAAAAATGATAGGCAATGCTGAAGACCATGCCCTGGTGCTCGCGCACCAGGTCGGCAAAGGCCTGCGGATCGCCGGTGACGGACCGTGCCAGCGCCAGGTTGAGCCGATCGTCTTCAAAAGCCGCCGTTTGCTCCAAAGGGCCCCTCTCTTGAACAGTTATACGTACCAGGTGCATTTTTGGGTGCAAGTTTCTTGCTAAGCTAGAAAACTCAGGAGGTTGCGCTATGGCCGACGCCCGGAGTTTTGAGGCGGATTATCTGGACGAAGTGCGCCGCAGCTTTCGCGGCTACAAACGGCTGGCGGATGGCGGCCTGGCCCAGCTCACCGACCACGACTTTTTCCAGCTCCCCGATCCCGAATCCAACTGCGCCGCCCAGATCGTGAAACATATGGCAGGCAACCTGCGCTCGCGCTGGCTGGACTTTCTGACCACGGATGGTGAGAAGCCGGACCGCAATCGCGACCAGGAGTTTACGCTGACCGAAGCTGACACACGCGCGGACCTGATGCGACGGTGGGAAGAAAGCTTCAAGATCGTTTTTGATACCATCGCGTCGCTCAAGCCAGAGAATTTTGTGAAAACAGTGACGATCCGCGGCGAGCCGCACACCATCTTGCAGGCGATTAACCGCAGCCTGATGCACACGGCCTATCACGTTGGACAGATTCTTTATGTGGGCAAGCACCTGCGCGGCGCGGCGTGGACGGTGCTGAGTATTCCGAAAGGCAAGTCGCAGGAGTTCAATGCGATGAAGCCGGAAGACCGCAAGGTGAAGTCACCGAATCGGCCTTGACGGCGCATTATAAAAGAGGATGATAGCTAATCCACGAGAGGACGCGGCCTGACACTTGCCTCCAGACGCTCAACCAGAAACCAAGCTCATTCGCGGACTGTCGCTTCAAGACTCCATCCTGCTGCTAGCCGGGGGCATAATTGGCTCTGGCATTTTTCTCACCGCCAAAGATGTAGCCATCAATACGCGGCATCCCTGGCTGTTTCTGACGGTCTGGGTGGTGGGCATGGGCATGGCGCTGCTGGCGTGCTTCGCGTTTGCCGAACTGGGAAGCATGTTTCCGCACGCCGGCGGCCAGTACGTCTACATGCGCGAGGCCTACGGCGATACTGCGGGCTTTCTCTATGGCTGGATGTATTTTACCGTAAGCGCCACGGGCACGGTGGCGGCGCTGGGCGTGGGGTTCGCGACGTACCTGGGGCAAACCTTTCCCACTCTACATCTGGAGCAGGTGGTCATTCCGCTGCGCGTCGTCGATATCACGCGCGGACACCTGATCGCGCTGGCCGCCATTGCGCTGCAAACGCTGATCAATATTTTCGGAGTGAAGAAAGGCGCGGTGCTGCAGAACGTCGCCACATGGGCCAAGTTTGGAGCCATTGCAGTGTTCGTCGTGGGCGGATTGCTCCTGGGACGCGGGTCATGGGACCATTTCCGCCACTCGCTTATTCCCAGCGGGAACGAGCATGTCTCGATCGTCACCGGCGTGGGCCTTGCCCTGATCGCCGTTTTTTGGGCCTACGATGGCTGGGTTTACATCACGTTTGTTGGCGGCGAGGTGAAAGACCCCCAGCGCAACGTGCCGCGCGCGCTGATCTGGGGACTGCTGCTGGTGGGCGTGGTCTACATTTCCATCAATGCCGTGTATGTCTATGCCCTGCCGATGAATGCGATTGCCGCGCAGGAAGCAGTCGCGCAAACCGCGGCCGTGTCCATGTTCTCCGGCAGGGTAGCGCCGTGGCTTTCCCTGATGGTGGCGCTTTCATGCTTCGGCGCCATGGCGCCCTGCTTGATGAGTGGCGCGCGCGTTTATTACGCCATGGCGGAAGACGGCATCTTCTTTCATGCGCTGGCCAAAGTGCATCCCCGCTGGCATACGCCGGTAATGAGCCTGGTGCTGCAGGCGATCTGGGCCTCAGTGCTGGCGCTGAGCGGCAAGTACGACGAACTTTTTACCTACGTGATGTTCATGATGGTCCTGAGCTACGTGTTGACCGTGGCCGGGCTTTTCGTGCTGCGACGGACAAAACCGGACGTGCCTCGACCTTACCGCTGCACCGGATATCCGTGGCTGCCCGCGATTTACGTGGTGCTAGGCAGCCTGTGGGCCATCAATGCCGCGGTGGAAAAGAAGAAAGAGACGCTGGTGGGAACGGCGATCGTTGCGCTGGGAGTACCATTTTATTTTTATTGGAAGAGACAGAAAAAAGCCGATGCCGCGAGACAGGGCTCCACGGCTTTCTAGATATCCGTTCACAGGATTCGTCTATGAATTTTCAAAACTTCGATCTCGAATATTTTCAATCTCAATTTGAGCGCGCCGTAGAGATCAACTTGGCCGACAGCTCGGTGAAGTGCGCGAACGTGAGCGACCTGCTCGCCGGGGAAGACGCGCGTCCTCTGCTGGAGCTTCCCCTCTATTATCCCGAAGTAAACGGAACAACAGTGTTGCGCGAGCGCATTGCCGCGCTGTATCCCAATGCATCGGCAAGCAACGTGCTGGTGACGGTGGGAGCCGCGCAGGCCAACTGGATGATATGCAGCACGCTGCTGGAGCCTGGCGATGAAGTCATCGTTGTCTCGCCCGGCTATCGGCAGGTTTGGGGGCTGGCAAAAAACACGGGCTGCCGAGTGAAGGAGACGCAGCTTCGCCAGGAAAATAACTGGCGGTTGGACCTGGATGAACTGGAGTCGCTGGCCACGGCAAAAACCAAACTCATTTCCATCGTGAATCCGAATAATCCAACGGGCAGCATTCTCTCGGGCGAAGAGATGGCACGGATCGTGAACCTCTGCCAGAAGACCGGGGCATGGCTGCATGCGGACGAGGTTTATCGCGGAACGGAGCTGGCCGGCGACGAGACACCGAGCTTCTGTGGAATGTATGAGCGGGCGATCTGCGTGAACAGCATGTCTAAAGCGTATGGACTGGCCGGCCTGCGAATCGGCTGGGCCGTGGCCTCGCCGGAGATGGTTGAGCAGTTGTGGCGGCGGCATGAGTATGCGGTGATCGCCGCAGCCGGGCCAAGCATGAAGCTAACGGAAATCGCGCTGCAACCGGCGAAACGGAAGATGCTGCTGGACCGCCAGAAGAAGCTTTCGCGCGAAGGCCACGCGGTATTGGAAAACTGGGTGCGCGCGCAAGAAGGCAGGTTCCGGGTGAGCGAAGCGGTCGCGACTTCAATCGCATTCGTGGGCTATAACTTTGACGTGCCATCAGCCGAACTGGCGGACCATATACGGAAGAAGGCATCTGTGCTGGTAGCGCCGGGCGGATATCTGGGAAGGGAAAACCATCTGCGCATCACCTTGGGATACGAGCCGGAGAAAGTCAAAACGGCGCTGGAGAGAATCGGCGCGGTGGCAGCAGAGCTGGTGGGCGCGACACAGGCTGCGGCGCGACAGTAAAAATCCTCACCACAGAGGACACAGAGAAGAAGATAAAGCTTGCGAAAGCTCAACGCAGTTCTCAATGTCCGTTAAGAAAGCAAGAGGCTACCGCGGATTTTCGCGGATCAATGCGGATTTCGGAGACTACTCATGGCAGCACAGTCAACCATCACGGCGCGAGACGGCAAGGTCCTGACGGTTACGATCCATCGTCCAGAGGTCAGGAATGCCGTGGACTCGGCGACGGCCGCGGCGCTGGCGGAAGCATTCAAGAAATTTGAGGCCGATGATGAGCTAAGCGCGGCTGTGCTGACTGGCGCTGCTGGAACGTTTTGTGCGGGCGCCGATCTTGGCGAAGTAGCAGATGGACGCCGCGTTGCGGTGGAAGAAAGCGGCTCAGGTCCAATGGGGCCAACATGGTTGCAGCTGAGTAAGCCGGTCATCGCCGCCGTGGAAGGCCATGCTGTGGCCGGCGGGCTGGAGCTGGCGCTGTGGTGCGATCTTCGCGTGGCCGCGCGCAACGCAGTCTTTGGCGTATTCAACCGACGCTTTGGGGTTCCTTTGATCGATCTGGGAACGGTGCGCCTGCCGCGGATGATTGGCCAGGGCCGCGCGCTTGATCTGATCCTGACTGGGCGTAGCGTTTCCGCCGAGGAAGCTCTGCAGATTGGCCTCGTGAATAGATTGGTGGAACCGGCCAAAGCGCTGGAGACCGCGCTTGAGTTGGCGCACACTCTCGCCGAATTTCCGCAACATGGCTTGCGCGCGGACCGTATGTCCGTTTATGAGCAGTGGTCGCTGCCGTGGGATGAGGCGCGGCGCAATGAGTTGAAACTCGGGTTGCAGGTGCTGGCTTCGGGCGAATCGCGTGCAGGGGCGCAGAGGTTTACCAAGGGCGAAGGAAAGCACGGTAAGTTCAACCCCCGTTGACATGTATCTTCGCCGCAACATTAGCAAGGGACCTGCATCAGGCCCGGCGGCGCTCTTCCAGTTCTTCTGGAGTGCGCGGCCAGTCCTGGCGCAGCAGGCGGCTGAGAGAGCGGTCGGCCAGCAGCTTGCCGCCGGTCTGGCAGCGCGGGCAGTAGTCGGTTTCGTTCGAGGCATAGCGGATGCGCTGGATTTTCGCGGTGCAGCGCGGGCAGGGTTTGCCATAGCGTCCGTGGACCGCCATCTCGTCGCGAAACGCGGTGACTTTCTCAGGAAACTTTGTGCCTGACTCTTTTCGCAAATTTTCAGTCCATTGCGTCAGCGTTTGTTTTGTCGCCTCGTGAAGGCGACGGATTTCTTCGGGCTTCATGCGCTGTGTGAGCAGGACGGGCGAGAGCTGGGCATGGAAAAGAATTTCGTCGGAATAGGCATTGCCGATTCCGCTGAAGAGCCGCGGATCAGTAAGAGCGCGCTTCAGCGTGTGATTGGCGGAGGTGAGGACGGCGCTGAATTGGTCGAGCGAGACGGCAAAGACATCGACGCCGCCGGGATCGAGCGCGGCAAGGCCCGCTTCTCCGCGGACGAGGTACAGCGATGCGCGCTTGCGCGTGCCGGCTTCGGTTAGAGTGAGCGTGCCATTGTCGAAATCAAAGGCGGCAAGGGTGCGGCGGCCGTCGGCGGTCTTTTTCTTCTGGCTCCAGTGCAGGCGGCCGGCGATCATGAGATGAAAGACCAGCCAAAGATCGTTGTCGAAGCCGAAGGCAATGCGCTTGCCGATGCGGCGCAGGGCGGTGACGCGCTGGCCCTGGATGGAATAAATCGGCGGGTCGGCGGTGCGCAGTAGTGACGGGCCGCGGACTTCAAGGTTTTCCAGTACATGGCCCACCACGCGCTGCTCCAGCGCTTCCATGTAAACGATGATGTCTGGAAGTTCCGGCAAGGGTATGCCTTTCCTCAAAAAAATGTCTTGTTCGGCGCGCTAGGTTTTCTTGGCCAGATCCAGCTCAATCTTCTTGGCCGCAGGGTCGAGCCTGCTGATGCGGAAGCTGCGAACCTGTCCTGCCGAAGACGCACCCGGCTTGGCCGCTGTGGGTGAAGCGCCGCTCTTCCAGCGGGACTGAAGCATGGAGCTAAGCGACGACAGATCTGCTGGTTTAGAGGCAGCGGTCTTTTCTTCTTTTGCTGGCGCCTCTTCCACCATGCGGCAGGTAGCAAAGACTCCTTCTCCGAGTTCCACTCGCGCCACACCTCCGTTAACCTGCTGCACACGCCCGGTAACGCTGTCACCTTCCTTGTGCTCGGCAATGTATTCATCCAGGCTGGAAGGGACCATCTGCTTGATGCTGAGGCGAACGTTGCGCTTGGCTCCGTCCACGTCAAGCACCTGGGCTTTTACGGTCTGGCCGATCTTGAGCACGTCCTGGGGATGGTTGATGCGTTTCTCCGCGCTGATTTCGCTGACGTGAATCATGCCTTCCACGCCTTCAGCAATCTGCACGAACGCGCCAAACTTGGTGACGCTGACGACCGGACCTTCTATCACCGAGCCAATCGTTAAATTTTTTGCCGCTTCAACCCAAGGATCGCCAAGCGCCTGTTTCAGTCCAAGCGAAATGCGGCGCTCAGGGACATTGACGCCGAGGATTACGGCCTCCACGGTTTCGCCGGCTTTGACCGCGTCACTGGGCTTACGGACTTTTTTCGACCATGACAGTTCGGAAACGTGGATCAGACCTTCAACGCCGGGCTCGAGTTCCACGAAGGCGCCGAAATCAGCCAGGCGGGAAACCGTGCCGCGCACGCGCTCGCCGGTTTTATATTTGTCCGGGGCGGTGTCCCATGGATGTGGAAGCAATTGCTTCATGCCGAGAGAGATGCGGCGTTTGTCCGGATCGACTTTAAGAACGCGCGCTTCAATTTCCTGCCCGACGGAGAGAAGGTCAGAAGGCTTATTAACGCGGCTCCAGGAAATTTCCGCAACGTGCAGCAGGCCGTCGACGCCGCCAATATCGACGAAGGCGCCATAGTCAGCCAGACTACGGACAGTACCGCGTAGGGTCTCGCCTTCCTGAATTTCAGAGTAGCGGCGCTCTTTGGTGGCGCGCTCTTCCTCTTCGGCGATTACGCGGCGGTCAACGACCACGTCTTCTTCCGTAACGTCGAGTTTGGTGATGCGGCAGCGAATCTCCTGCCCGACCAGCTTTTCCATTTCGGCGGCATCACGCACGCCGCTGCGAGAAGCCGGCATGAAGGCGCGAACGCCCACATCGACGCTGAGGCCGCCTTTGATCGCCGCCGTCACGGTTCCAACAATGGTGGCCTTCTCATTGAATGCCTGCTCGAGCGATGCCCAATCGGTGGGACGCGAGATTTTGCCGAGAGCAACTTCGTAATAGCCTTCGGGATCGCGACCCTTGACCGAAACCAGCAGCTTGTCGCCCGGCTTGACGGATTCGCCGGGGCGGAGCGCAGTGAGAGGCAGGATGCCTTCAGTCTTGAAGCCGATATCGAGCAGGATGGAATCCGCCGTGAGCGTAACAACGGTGGCTTCAATCCTTCTGCTTCCCTCTTCCGCCTTGTGCGAATGGCTTTGCTCGTACTGGGAAAGGATATCTTTGAAGGATTCGGTGGAATCGGCGGCTTGCTGGATGGGCTGGTCTTCTGAATCGGCTGGGTTGGGCATGGGGAGTTACGGTCTCTGGTGTAAAAGTGATACCCGGGTTCCACGGGAGCGGCGTAAGTGAAACAATCATGGTGAGCGCGGCTGGATTCGAACCAGCGACCCACGCCTTAAAAGGGCGTTGCTCTACCAACTGAGCTACGCGCCCACACTCTTACTAATCTAACACAGGCCCGCAGAGACAGCGGTGCGTCGCGGGCGCGGCAGAGGCTATTTGTTCCGGGCAAAAAAGAAAGCAGCCCCAAGGGGAGCCGCTTTCTTTTTTTCTGCTATATGAGAGCTTCTTACCGTTAGAACCGGATTTGCGGACCGATGGTGGCGCGGAAATTATTGCGCGTACCGGCATTCAGGAACATGATTTCGTCCCCGGCTTCCGCACGGATGCCCAGCCATCCAACATTGAATTCAACACCGCCGCCCGGATAAAAGACGCCGTCAGTGTCGCCGTCAACAATATTGTTGATCTGATTGTTGATAACGCCGGCCGTGACCGGACCGCCCACGCCAAAGTTTACGAAGCCGCCTTTCAGCAGCCCGAAAACCCGCACCGGTCCAGTGCTTTGGATCTTAAGACCGAACAAGCCATGCAGCATCCGAAGATTGGAACGGACGGTGTTGGTGATTACGCCGGTGGTGATGGTCTGGACTTTGGTCCGCTCAAAGTCATAGGCCATTTCGCCTTCCAGAACAACGTGAGGACGTATGTTGACGCCCAGCCGGGCGCCCACGCCAAACATGTTCAGCTCAGCGGGTTGAAGGCGCGTAAAATCCAGATACACGCCGAGGTTGCCGTGGTTTTTGTCGTCACTGCTCTGGGCTGATGCCGCAGGCGCGAATGCCGCGACACAAAGCACAAAAGCGCTCAAAATTGCGAAACGTTTCATGTCGTTCCTTCTCCCGATAGAAGTTTGCGAATCTCCAACACGCACTCTAAGAGGCTTACTTTCAGGGAACGGAAAAGCGCCGGCACGTGGGGACTATTCCATACGATGCCCCTCCCTCGCGGGAGGTGGGCTGGCCAAAGCAGCTCTTTCTGCCCCCAGAGAGACATCTTTTTTTGACCCTGCCGCAGTTTACACGCCTGTAATTCCGGCATTACACTCAAAGCGTCCTTAATGCTATCACCCGATCCCGCACTGGAGGAACGCGCATGCCCAACGGCACCCTGGACCTGATGAAACTGGACGGCCAACCGGCCACCTACCAGATCATGTTTGAACAAAATGCCGGCGGCACATTTGTGGCCCGCGTGGAATCCGATGAACTCGTCCCATTTCTGCACGAAGAAATGCGGGTTGAATTGCCGATGGCCGAGTCGGCCGCACAGCGTCTGGCCAAGGAAGGCCGCGTCCGCCTGCCCAATGTTTTTCTGGAAGAAAACAACCTGCACGCCGTGATGGATTATATGGAAGAAGATATATAGGGCTTCATTTTTTGTCGCTTCGCTCCAAACCGCTTTTAGACGCTGGAAGTGGTAAGACTCTTCAGCCTTGATGCAGCGGGCTCGCCACGCAAGTCGGGCTCGCCCTCAGCAATTTCATCTCTTAGCGTTCTAAAGCTTTTTCCTGATCCGCGCCAATCCGTGTTTAATCCGCGGTAAGGTCTTGACTTTTTCGACCCCCTATTTCACCCTGGCCACTTGCAGCTTCGTTTTCAGGTCGTCGGCGATCCGGCGGCCGTGAAAGCGTCCGTTCTCGATGAAGATCTCGCTGGTCCGCGCGCCGGAAACCACCACGCCAGCCACATAGATTCCCGGCACATTGCTCTCAAAGGTCTGGGGATCGCACACGGGACGCATCTCCGGATGCGTGAGCTCAATGCCCAGCGACTGCAGGAATTCGTAGTCGGGGTGATAGCCGGTGAGGGCAAAGACAAAATCGTTTTTGATCTCGCGCTCGCCTTCGGGTGTTTTGATCCGTACTAAATCCCGCTTGATCTCCAGCACGCAGCTGTTAAAGTACGCGGTGACCTCGCCGTTCCTGATGCGGTTTTCGATGTCGGGCTTGATCCAGTACTTTACGTTGCGATGAATTTCCGGCCCGCGATGCACCATGGTCACGCGCGAGCCGCGCCGCCACAGCTCCAGCGCCGCGATCGAGGCGGAATTTTTGGCCCCGATAATCAGCACGTCCATATCGAAATACGGATGCGGGTCCTTGTAATAGTGCATTACTTTGGGCAGGTCTTCGCCGGGAAGGTTCATGTAATTGGGACGGTCGTAATAGCCGGTGGCCACCACAATTTTTCGCGCGGTGTATTCATGCGCGTGGTTATGCAGATCCTGGGTGCCGATTTTGAACGCGCCGTCATATCCGCTGACCGACGTGACGCGCTGATATTGGCGGACATCGAGGCGGTAATGCTGCGCCACATTGCGGTAATACTCCAGCGCTTCAGAGCGATTGGGCTTCTGGTTGGCCGTGGTGAACGGGATGTCGCCAATCTCCAGCAGCTCCGGCGTGGTGAAAAAGACCATGTTCGCGGGATAGTGAAACAGCGAATTCACCAGGCAGCCCTTATCCACCATGGCGGAAGTGAAGCCGGCGCACTGCGCCTCAATGGCACAGGCCATGCCGGTGGGGCCGGCGCCGATCACCAGCACGTCAAAGTGGTCGCTTTTGTGATCCATGAAGTTTTATTTTACAGGGAGATGCATGGCAGGGTAGAAAGCCGGGGCGCAAACGAAAGGTTTCGTTCGCGGTTCCGGCTATCCAAACGTTCGCTGTGGCGTCAGAATACGTGGAGCTTTTGTAAATCCCGCTTTGGGGGGCAAAGCCATGAACACCCGTTTCTTCACGCGTACCAGGATTCTCTTCTGCGCCACGATGTTCACCTTCATCACATTTGCAGCGATACCAAAAAGCCGGGCACAAGGCGGCGCAGCGGCGCCAAGCAGGACGGACGTGGCGAAGAGGGCGGCACAGGGCGCAACGAAGAACACAAATCATGGCGGTCTCACGCCGGACACGCTGCTGGTGAAGCTTCAGGCGGACCCAAGCCAGCCTCCGATCGAACTCACGCTCAAACAGTTCATGCAGAAATACAACATCCCCGGGCTGAACGTGGCGGTGATCGACAATTACAAGATTGCCTGGGCCGGAGCGTTTGGCGTGACCGCGCCGGGCGGCACGGAGCCGGTCACAACCTCCACGCTGTTTCAGGCGGGATCGATCTCCAAACCCGTGGCAGCGGTGGTAGGAGTGGAAGACCTTGCCGCGGATAAAAGCGGATGGGCGTGGATCAATCGGGGAACCGAATCGCCCCGATTCCCATGTTCTTCTGCCCTGAGGATGGGCAGACTTGAGTCATGAGAAATAGGGCCAGCCGAATCGTGACTGGCCCTTTGGCACTAAGCAGATGACCTGCATTCTTTAAATGCACCGTTAGGCGGGGCAGGTTGTTGTGTTCTTGGTGGTACCCACCGTCTGTTTTGCGCCGACCGTGACTGTTGTTCCATCAAACTTGGTCAAGGTAAAGCCAGCGAAGGTTGGCTCGGGATACGTAAACCCGAGGTCAGTGAGCAGGTGGATGGCGGTATCTTCTCCCAAAGTCAGACCGAGCATGTTGCCGCCGATCCTTGAGTGAATTCCCAACCAGTCGCGGCCATCGGCAATATTCATGGCCAACTTGTTGAGCTCGCCAAGAATGGTCAGGGGCGTGGAATTGTTGAGTAGTGTAAGGCCGTCTTCCGAGGCTTCCACCGGCTGCAATGGCCAAGGACGCGGGTTGGTTGGGGTGCCGACGTCGAACACCGCTTTCAGCAATGTGACGCTACATCCGGCCGTGAATGCGTGACCAGATGCCGAGTCCGGATGGCTGGGAGATCCGCCATTGGATTCCTGGGGGAGGAAGAAGCTGCCATTGGTCCCCATGTTGCGTTTGGTATTCAGTTCTTTGTTGCGCTGAAAGATCAGCGGCAGGACCGCTGAATTCAACAGGTCAGAATGAAGAGATGGGCTCAGCGTGAAGCGGTTTGTCTTGATGCCATCCACCAGGTTGCCAAATGCTTCAGGCCGCAGATGACGGTGTACATACCACTTTTGATAAAAAGCTTGCGCTTCTGTATCCTGCCCGGCCCCGATTAGATTGAACAGCCAGGCCGTGCTGAAAGTATTGAAACCGGAGATCCTATGATCGTTGGCGTATGGATTGTTAGGATCCACCGGTACGCCAAGATTTTGCAGCATAATTGCCGTACGGAAGTAGGTCGAAAAGATGGAATCGGAATTCACATAGCTGCCAATATCACGGCCGCTGCGGATAAAACGCGGCGTTGGGTCTGCCGGGTTGGTATTATCCAGAGCGCCGTTCCCGTTTTGCACGAAGACGTACTCGTTCAGGTTGGTCATGAAATCCAGCCCCGTGTTGGGACCGGTAAGCACGGTACCGGTATTCTTATCGGCAACCGGGAACCGGGTGTTGATCATGGGGACGAAGTTCACACCATCGAGCGAGTGGGTTGTGTACAGGATTTGCGAAATGATCGGACCATCGGTAGCGCCGAAGAATGGATAGCGGAATATGTTCTGCGGGGTAACCGGTTTAGGACCGCTGTAAGCGGACAGCTTGTTCATGTCTGTGACTGCCTGTGCGACCAGGGAATTGGATCCATAGTCAATGAAGGGAACATCGCGGAGGAAAGCTTCCCAATAGAGTTCCACATAAACGGCCGCGGCGGCGGCAGTGGATATCGACGGCGGAACGAACAATTCCGCGGCCGCGGTGGAGTCCACTCCTTGAAGCTGAAACGCCAGTGGACTGAGTGGGCCGGCCAGCTTGCCGGGCCCTCCAGCCGGGACGCCATCCAACGCCGCTTTGGTTCCGGCTGTGAGTGCGCTAACCAAAGCGTGATAGTCGCTGGGCACTACCAATCCGGTGCTGGCATTGTGGTTCAGGGTCTTGGAAAAACTGCCGGCAAAGGCCTGATTGGCATAAGTCTCCTCATCACCGTTGGTCTGATGGGGGAATGCAGCTTTGATGGCAGCAGACTCATTCCCGGAAGTCGTCTTGCGAACCTGATCGCTCTGGGAAGCCCTGAGGCTGGGATTTTGACTGGGTGGGCCAATTTCCACCGCTTCCGCTTCCGGTATCAGGCTGGTGGGAAGAATGGCGCCGGCGGTGATTACCGCTGCGCCCAATCCTGCGGTCTTCAGGAATCCGCGCCTGCTTGCTTGGATTGCTCCGTTTTTTCCTGCTGATGATTTGCCGTTGGATGAGGGAATATTTTCGTGACTTGAAGTACCAGCTTTTTCGTCTTTCATTGGGATAGCCTCCACTTGGGTTCGGAATGGGAAACTTTGAGGCTCGGTACGTGTGGTCTAGCCGAGGGATTGATAACAAGGCCGATGAGTGTCTTTCAACCTGGCCGAAGTGAAAGACGGGGGCATTCACGGACCGCTTGCGGGGTTCAGAACATGTCGCCGGATATCACGCGAATTGCAGCCGAACCACGCGTTTCATGCCTGGCAACGTGAGCACAATGAGCGGAGCGTTACAAATGGCAAACATGCCCTTCGAACTGTTGAAATTTGGGAGTCCAACCGAACAGAAGATGTCTGCTGCTCATTCAAAGTGTCTGCCCACATCTCGAGCAAACCAGAGCAGGCGAAAGTACATCATGAAGGCGACCTGGGTGCAAGAGCATCTGATGAAAAAGATGTGAATTTTCTTAGAAGCAGTTCCAAAATGGGACGCAGGATCGGGTAGAGCCGAAGGGCGGTGGTTTCGTTGGCCGATTTCGAACAGGTTCGATTTTTTTCTGCGCGGCAAGACTTGACGATCAAGAATTGTGAGAAGTCGGTGGAGCTGAATCCGGAAAACAAGAATGGAGTAGAGATGCTGAAGAAGATAAAGGGGGAGTAAGGGCGCTGAACGCGGACGGAAAAAACCTACCACGGCGGCACGGAGACACGGAGAACATCAAGAATCGGGACATCGGGTAATGCCCTGCGCGGGTCAGGTCGCTTCGTTGGCGCTGCGCGCGAGCCTACGGCAGTGAGGAAGAAATCGTTTCTATCTCTTACCCGGCACTTGCCTTCGGCTTCGCAAGCTCGCCTCAGGACCGTGCCTCGTTCGCCTTTGGCGAAGGCCGGCCTAAAGGCCTGCCCTGAAAACACCACTCGTCCCGCTACGCGGGACTGGATTCTGATGAATCGGACGGTGTCGAACCCACCCTTCGCAAAAAGCGCGAAGGATGGAGCGCCCACGGTGTTGTGAGGTGAGAGGGTAGCGGGAAAGGTGGAGCACCCGGAGGCAACATAAAAATAAATCAGGAAACGCTCCGTGTCCCCGGGTGTCTGAAGCCGTATCGAACCCACCCTTCGCAAAAAACGCGAAGGATGGGCCACCCACGGTGTTGTGAGGATTAGAAAACGGCGGGCTGTCCGCCCCATTCCGCCAAATGCCCCCTCTCCGTCGTTCACCGTCAGGTGTAGTTGCAACGAAAAAATGTCGTATTAACTGCAACGATAAAATGTCACCCCCTGGAAGTTTAAGTAGCGGCGGATAAAGCCGGTCGTCCGCCGAGGTTATAAATGCGGGGCGGTTTGGATTTGCGTTTTAAGGCCGA
>DASXCL010000105.1:0-5084 GCA_036491195.1 Candidatus Angelobacter sp. | reverse complement strand
ATTTTGTTACTATCACAGGTTGTGCTTAGCTTCGCGATTCCATTTGCCCTGGTCCCTCTGGTCATTCTGACTCGCTCCAAGGCTGTGATGTCTGACCTGGTGAACAGCCCGCGCACCACCTATATGGCGTACCTGGTCACGGCCATCATCGTCGGCCTGAATCTTCTGCTGGTCTACCGGATGATTGGCGGCGAATTCTGATCGCGTAGTCGCGCGAGTTTATGGAACGTTCGATGGCGCAAATGAATCCAATAAGAAGGTGAACTCATGAATAGTTTCGGCAGCCGCTCCAAATTGCGCGCCGGCAATCAGGAATACGAAATCCACCGCCTTGACGCCCTGGAAAAACACAATTGCTCCCCGCAACGCCTTCCTTTCTCGATGAAGATCCTGCTGGAAAATCTTTTGCGCACCGAAAACGGCCGCAGCGTCACCGCGGACGACGTACGCTTCCTGGCTGGGTGGAAACCACAGTCCGTTCCCGATAAGGAGATTGCCTTTACGCCGGCGCGCGTTCTAATGCAGGATTTTACCGGCGTCCCCGCCGTAGTGGACCTGGGCGCAATGCGTGACGCCATGAAGAAGATGGGCGGCGATCCCAAGCTGATTAACCCGCTCCAACCGGCGGAGCTGGTGATCGACCACTCGGTGCAGGTGGATGAATTTGCCACCGCTGGAGCTTTCGCCGTGAACGCGCAGATGGAATTTGAGCGCAACAAAGAGCGGTACGCCTTTCTCCGTTGGGGACAGTCGGCCTTCAGAAATTTCAAAGTGGTGCCGCCGGACATGGGAATTGTCCACCAGGTAAACCTGGAATACCTGGCGCGCGTGGTCTTTTCTGAAAAGCGCGATGGCGTGACCATGGCTTATCCGGACACCCTGGTCGGCACGGACTCGCATACCACGATGATCAACGGCCTGGGCGTGCTGGGCTGGGGCGTGGGCGGGATTGAGGCCGAGGCAGCCATGCTGGGCCAGCCTGTTTCCATGCTGTTGCCGCAGGTTGTCGGTTTCAAGCTGAAGGGACAGTTGCGCGAAGGCTCTACTGCAACCGATCTGGTGCTCACGGTAACGGAGATCCTGCGCAAGACCGGCGTGGTGGGCAAGTTTGTGGAATTTTTTGGACCGGGCCTGGCATCATTGCCGCTGGCCGACCGCGCCACGATCGCCAATATGGCTCCGGAATACGGTGCAACTTGCGGCATCTTCCCCGTGGATGAAACCACATTGGGTTACTTGCGCACCACGGGACGCACCGCCGATCAGATCGCGCTGGTGGAAACCTATTGCAAAGAGCAGGGGCTGTTCCACACCGCGCAGACGCAGGACGCGGAGTATTCGCAGGTCGTCGAGCTTGATTTAAGTTCAGTGGAACCGAGCGTGGCCGGGCCGCGGCGTCCGCAGGACCGCGTATTGCTTTCGAAGACGAAGGAGTCTTTCGAACAGGCGTTGCCGACTCTGATTGGCCCGCGTCCATCACAGCCGGCGCGCAAGGTTGCTCCGCAGCAGGTTGAACGGTTTGAAGGTGAAGGCGGCACGCCGGTGGCCCTTGCGGAAGATCCCCATGCCCCCGCGGCGCATAAAGAAGTCGGGGAAAGCGTTTTTGAGTATATGCACGATGGTTCCGTGGTGATTGCCGCCATCACCAGCTGTACCAATACCTCGAATCCTTCAGTCATGATGGCGGCCGGCCTGCTGGCCAAGAAAGCGGTCGAAAAAGGGCTGAAGCGCAAACCCTGGGTAAAGACTTCTCTGGCCCCGGGCTCGCGCGTGGTGACCGAGTATTACCGCAATGCCGGCCTGATTCCGTACCTGGAACAGCTCGGCTTCCATGTTGTGGGCTATGGCTGCACCACCTGCATCGGCAACTCCGGGCCGCTGCCGCAGGACGTTTCATATGCGATCACAGAAAAGCAATTGGTCGCAGTCTCAGTGCTTTCCGGCAACCGCAACTTTGAAGGCCGTATTAATTCTGAGGTCCGAGCGAACTACCTGATGTCTCCGCCGCTGGTGGTGGCATACGCGCTCGCCGGACGCATCGACCTTGACCTCACTATTGACCCTGTTGGCATTGGCACGGGCGGCAAGCCGGTTTATCTGCGCGATATCTGGCCAACGCAAAAAGAAGTCCAGGACGCGGTAAGCCAGTCCATCCATTCCGGCATGTTTACCTCTAATTACAAAACCATTTTCGATGGCGACCAGGAATGGAAAAAGCTGCCAGTCCCTACAGGCGAGACCTATGTGTGGGACCCCGACTCCACCTACATCAAGCGGGCCCCGTATTTTGACGACATGCCGGCGCGTCCGCCGGCGGCGCAAGAGATCAAAGGAGCGCGTGTACTGGCAAAGCTGGGTGACAGCGTGACCACAGACCACATCTCGCCGGCGGGCTCAATCAAAGCCAACAGTCCGGCGGGCAAGTATCTGCAGGAACATGGCGTTCCTCCCAGCGATTTCAACTCATACGGCTCGCGTCGCGGCAATCATGAAGTAATGGTACGAGGCACGTTCGCCAATGTCCGGCTGCGCAACCAGCTTGCGCCAGGCTCGGAAGGCGGCATCACCAAACATTTCCCCAGCGGCCAGATCATGTCGATTTTTGACGCTTCCGTGAAGTACATTGCCGACGGAGTGCCAACGATCGTGCTGGCAGGCAAAGAATATGGATCAGGTTCGTCGCGCGACTGGGCCGCGAAAGGGCCGCTGTTGCTGGGCATCCGCGCGGTGATCGCCGAAAGTTACGAGCGCATTCACCGTTCCAACCTGGTAGGCATGGGCATCTTGCCGCTCCAGTTCCATGCGGAAGAAAGTGCAGAATCGCTGGGGCTGCAAGGCGATGAAGTGTATGACATTGTGGGACTGCCTGCGCTGCTGGCCAGCAAATTCGCCAGCGGACGACAGGTCCAGGTCAGGGTCACCAACGGGAATGGCATCGTGAATGAATTCAGCGCACTGGTGCGCATCGACACGCCGCAAGAGATTCTCTACTACGAACACGGCGGAATCCTGCAATATGTATTGCGGTACCTGCTGGCGAACAAACCGAAGCCTGCGATGGTCGGGTAAAAAACTTTTCGCCGCAGATCAGCGCAGATAACGCAGATCAGATTTGGCCATGAAAAAAGTTTATATAGCCGCGAATCAACGCGAAAGGCGCGAATCGGGAAGTTTAGGACAGGTCGTGGGAAATCTTGAGCGCATTGGCAATGCACATCGCCTGCATCTTTTATTTGTCTGATTCTTCATTGGCCTCTGAGAGGATTTCCCACAGCGCCTTGCCGCAATCGACAATCTGCTTCCGTCCGCATTGCGGGCATTGATATTCGCGCATGTCGCGCCCGGTGAAGGTGGTCCTTTCGATCTGGTCCATCTCGATGCCGCAGTCGGGGCAAGTGGTGTCGGCCATACGTATAAGTGTAGTTTATGCCCGGCTAAATCCGTTCGCAGGCTGACGAATGCACGCTGAATGCTATATCCTCACAGGTCTGGGTTTTGCGTTTCTGTTACAACTCTAATCTATGAAGATCCTGGTGATTGGCGGAGGGGGCAGGGAGCACGCGCTGGTGTGGAAGCTGCGCCAGTCGCCCCGGGTGTCACAGGTCTATTGCCTGCCGGGGAATGGCGGGATTTGCGATGAGGCCACCTGCGTGCCCGGCGATCCCAAGAGCCTGGCCAGCCTGCTTTCGGCCGCACACCAGATCCAACCGGAACTGACCGTGGTGGGCCCGGAAATAGCTTTGTCGCTGGGGGTGGTGGACGAGTTCTCGCGTCGCGGACTCAGGATTTTTGGCCCTACACAGCGGGCCGCGCAGTTGGAAACGAGCAAGAGCTTCGCCAAGGAATTCATGCAGCGACATCAAGTCCCCACGGCCCATTACGCGGTCTGCACGTCAGAAGAAGAGCTGCGCAAGTCGCTGGGACTCTTTTCCACGCCGGTGGTGGTGAAAGCCGACGGTCTGGCTGCGGGCAAAGGAGTGGTGATTGCCGCCAGCAAAGAAGAGGCCGCCACGGCAGGCGTGGAGATGTTCAACGGTAAACTGCTGGGAACGCCGGTCAGCAATGTGGTGCTGGAAGAATTTCTGGAAGGCGAAGAGGTTTCCTTTCTGGTGTTGAGCGACGGCGAGCGCGTGGCAGCGCTGGTTCCTGCCCAGGACCACAAGCGGATTGGCGAAGGCGATAAAGGCGCCAATACCGGCGGCATGGGCGCATACTCTACGGATTCATTGCTCGATCCAGGCATGACCGAGTGGCTCCTCAATCACATTGCCCGCCCGGTGATTGCCGGGATGAAATCAGAGGGCGCCGAGTATCGCGGCATTCTGTACTGCGGCCTGATGATGACCGCGCGCGGGCCCATGGTGCTGGAGTTCAACTGCCGCTTCGGCGATCCGGAAACGCAGGCGGTGCTGATGCGGCTGGACAGCGACCTGGTGGACGCAATTGAAGCCTCAGTGGAGGGCCGCGTGAGCGACGGCGATTTCAAATGGTCGCGCGACGCTGCCTGCTGCGTGGTGATGGCATCCGGCGGTTACCCCGGAAGCTTTGTGAGTGGAAAACAGATTTCAGGCCTGGACCGCGCAGACGGCATGAGCAATGTGAAGATTTTTCACGCCGGCACCAGCAAGCGTGACGGCGTCTTTTACACTACTGGCGGACGAGTGCTGGGGGTGACCGCGCGCGCGCCGCGACTGGAAGAGGCAATCAGCCGCGCTTACGAAGCCGTGCGGCTCATCAGCTTTGAAGAAATGTATTACCGAAAAGATATTGGGGCCCGGGCATTGAAAACGCCGAAATAAACTCACAGGAAAAAATCGAATGGCAGAGAGCCCTCTTGTTTCCATCGTAATGGGATCGGATTCCGACCTTGAAATCATGAATGAAGCAGCCAAGGCGCTGGACGACTTTGGCATTGCTTATGAGATTGACGTAACCTCGGCGCATCGGTCGCCGGCGCGGACCTCAGAATACGCGCGCAACGCCGCCAACCGCGGCATCAAGGTGATCATCGCCGGAGCGGGCGGGGCGGCCCATCTGGCGGGCGTGATTGCCGCGGAAACTACGCTCCCCGTGATCGGCGTGCC
>DASXCL010000104.1:0-7290 GCA_036491195.1 Candidatus Angelobacter sp. | reverse complement strand
CGATAAGCCGATGGCTGTCGGCGACTTCGCCCGCAACCTGGCGGGCGAGCATGTGCAGATTGCGCGCGCGCCGGAAGATTCGCCCAGCAACGTGAACGTCGCCGGCAAAGATGAAATTCTGGTTGCCGTGCGGCGTGATGTGGTGCATGAGAGCGGGTTCTGGCTGTGGGCCGCCGTGGATAATCTCCGTCTCTCCGCGCTCACCGCCGCCGACTGCGCCACCGCGCTGGCTGCTGTCCGGCCGCATGGAAAAGTGCAGTGAGCTCCGCGCGCGCATTCTTGTTGCTGGCGGCTGTCGCCGTAACAATGCCCGGCTGCGGGTATCACACTGTCGGGCACGCCACGCGCATCCCGGCCAGCGTGCGCACCATTGCCGTGCCGGTCTTCGTGAACCAAACGCAGACCTACCGCATTGAGCAGATACTCACGCGCGATGTCGTCCGCGAATTCCTGGTGCGCGGCCATTACCGCATCGCCAATGACGCCGGCGCGTCCTCTGACGCCGTGCTGAAAGGCACTGTGCTTTCCGCCCAGGCCCAGCCGCTCACCTATGACGCGCAGACGGGGCGCATCTCCAGCGCCACCGTTACGGTCTCAATGAAAGTTTCGCTCGTCGATCACACCGGCCACACTTTTTTTGAGAACCCGAACTACACGTTCCGGCAGCAGTACCAAGTGTCGCGCGAAGTCACCAGCTTTTTTGAAGAAGAGACACCGGCGCTGCAACGCATGTCGCAGGACTTTGCCCGCACGCTGGTCGGTGACATCCTGGAGGCCTTCTGATGCCAGGACGCAGCTTTGCTCCGGCAGAAAAGTTCGCGTCGGAAGTGGCGGGCCGCAAGCTGCGCCCCGCATATGTCCTCATTGGCGACGAAGTTTTCTTTCGCGACCAATGCCGCCAGGCGCTCTTGCAGCACCTTGTTCCCGCAGATATGCGCGACTTCAGCCTGCACGATCTTGATCTCGCGCAGGTGAGCGTTGCGGAGGTGCTGGACCGTGCGCGGACCCCATCGCTCATGGCGCCCTTTCAGGTCTTCTTTGTGCGCGGCGTGAAAGAGCTTTACGGGCGCGGCTCGCACGCAGAAGAATTCGCAGCCATTGAAGCCTATATGAAAGATCCGAACCCGGATGCGGTGATCATCTTTGTCGCTGACCACATCAGCATTCCCCCCGACGTCCGCCGCATGGAGATGCAGGATAAAGACCGATATGAGCGCATCCGGGAAACGCTGGGCGAATATTGCGGCCTTGTGGAGCTGGCGCGCGTTGAAGAAGCCGACGGCATGCGCTGGATCATCGACCAGGCGCAGAAAGAAAACGTAAAAGTGGATCAGGACGCCGCCCGCGAATTGATCGACGCCCTTGGCGCGGACATGATGCTCGTCAGCCATGAGCTGGAAAAACTGGTTCTCTATGTGGCCGAGAAAAAGCACATCACGCTGGGCGACGTGGAGACCATGGTCCTGGCCGCCAAGCAGCGTTCCTTATATGAACTCACTGACGCCATCTCCGCCCGCGACAAGACCCGCGCGCTCGGCGTGCTGGACGCTCTGCTCTCCACCAGTGAAGGCGATGACGCCGCCATCGGCCACCTTTATATGCTGGCCCGCACCTTCCGCCAGATGCTGGTGATCCTGGAAAGAAACGTCCGCGATTCCCGAGCCATCTGGCAGGCGCTGTGGCAGGGCTTCCGTCTGCCTCCCTTTGCCGCCGAAGACGTGATCCGCCAGGCCCGTCGCTATAAATCCCGCCGCGACCTCACCCGCGCTCTCAAGCTGATCGCCCGCGCCGATCTGGCTCTGCGCTCCAACGCCCCCAGCAAACGCCTGGTGCTGGAAAATCTGGTCATCCAGCTCTGCGAAGAGCCCAAGGTTCTGCCGACGGAGTGGCAGCAGGAAGAGTTGCTCTCTTCCTAGTCCCGAGCGAAGCGAGGGATCGCTATGCTGACGAACCGCTAAGCCCCCGCCGCAAGAAAACTGAAATCTCCTGCAATAGCCCATTCCTGGCTCATTCTTTTAGCTTTCAAGTCTGCGCCGCCATCCCCGGTTTGCGCGAGTTGGACGTACAGGAAGCGCAAACACTCAATACCGGCATCCAGCGCCTGCGGTCAAATCTGGGCACGGCCTCGTTCGCCCGTTTTGATGGCTTTGCGCGTAGCGTTTATCACGCGACACCGGGCAAGCTGGTGCTGATACATCTCACCGACGACGTGATTCACGGCCGTTTCTTCGAATATCTGGCTGTGCTTAATGGAATGGCCGGTAGTGTGACGGCCCAACAGGAAGAAGCAAAGCGCCAGAACGAGTTGCGCGCCGCGGGACTTGCGGAGAAAGACTGGGCGCTGCTGGTCAAAGTGGCAAAAGACTACCAGGAACTTTTTGATCCTCCTTACAAGCCGGCCCAGGAACAGATAGGCGTCGGCTCCGGCTATGGGGACTATGGCTTATCCGGCAGGCTATGCCCTGACGGCTGACGCGCATTCAAAGCGAGAAGCCACGGTGCCGATTGCCAAGCCTCGCTGAGGTGCTGCACAGTAATCCGGTAATGCTGAATGAGCCTTCGGCGCCAGGGACCCTCCCCTTCGACAGCTCAGGGTCGGGATTTCAGAAAAAGAAGCTATTCTTCCGTTGGAGGCGTTAGCCCCGTCAGGTTTTCCAACTGCCGTCTCCAATCCAGTTCTTCCACGAATGCCACTGACTGACGCCAGCCGGCTTTTACTTTTACGAAGAGTTCCAGATAAACCTTTTTGCCGAAGCGTTTTTCCAGTTCCATGCGGGCGGAGGTTCCCATCTGTTTGAGCTTTAGTCCGCCCTTGCCGATCAGAATGGCCTTCTGGCTGTCTCGTTCGCAAAAGATGGCGGCGGCAATGCGCAGCAGTTTGGGCAGGTCTTCAAAGCGCTCCACGATGACGGCTGTCGCGTAAGGAACTTCTTTGCCAGTCTGAAGCAGAACTTTTTCCCGAATGATTTCTGACGCCAGAAAGCGTTCCGGCTGGTCAGTGAGCTGGTCTTCAGGAAAGTATGGCGGGCTTTGCGGCAGTGCGCGAATGACTTTGTCGAGCAGCACTTCAAGTCCTTCGCCCTTCAAGGCAGAGATGGGAATGACCTCTTGGAATGCATGCAATTTGCTATAACGCTCGATCACCGGCAGCAGCCGTTCTTTGTGCAGGCGATCAACTTTATTCAACAGCAGAAAGACGGGCGCGCCGGAGCGTTTTACCAGCTCAAGGACCTGTTCATCAGCGGGGCCAAAGCGGTCTGTGGCGTCCACGATCAGCAGAACGAGGTCGCGAGACTCAAGCGCGGAGTGAATTTCCTGCATCATCTTGCGGTTGAGGCGGCTATCCGGTTTGTGCACGCCGGGCGTATCGATGAAGACGATCTGTCCGGCGGGGCGTTTGCCCCTGGCTTTTACATTCAGGATTCCCTGGATATTCATGCGTGTGGTCTGGGGTTTCTCAGTGACGATGGCGATCTTTTCGCCGACCAGGGCGTTCAGCAGCGTGCTTTTGCCGGCGTTGGGGCGGCCCAAGATGGAGACAAAGCCGGAAACAAAACCTGAGCGCTGCGCCATTTAGCCCTGCGCCTGTCTGGGAGACGACCCGGCCTTTTGCGGCTGCGAGCGGCAAACCCTGACTTTCTCTACTTTTCGATTGGTGGATTCAAGGATTTCAAAACGCAGGCCTTCGTCTTCCACGACTTCACCGGGCTGTGGAATGCGTCCGGCAATGGAGCTGACCAGGCCGCCGACGGTGGTGGTGTCGCGGTCGTCAAGGCGCATATCAAAAAGGTCTTGCAGACGGCCGACGTCCACGGTGCCCTGCATCACGTAAGCGCCCTCGCCTTCGCGGACGATGTCATGCGAAAGCTCGTGTTCGTCGCGGATTTCGCCAACGATTTCTTCCACCAGGTCTTCCAGAGTCACCAGGCCGGCGACCGAGCCATACTCGTCAATGACGATGGCCATATGAATGTTGTCTTTCTGCATCTCGCGGAGAAGCTGTGAGGTCATTTTGGTTTCAGGAACGAACAACACCGGCCGCACCAGACTGGCCACCGTGGTGGTGCGCGCCTGGGCTTCAGGAAGCTGGATAAGATCATGCGCCAGCACCATGCCCTGAATGTGATCGATGCTGGAGGAATAAACGGGAATGCGAGTGTGCGGCTTGTCCCGCAGCAGGGCAGTGAACTCTTCAATGGTAGTGGTGGCGGGTACGGCAAAGATGTTGGGCCGCGGAGTCATTACGTCACGCACGGTCTTGTCGCCGAATTCGACCACAGACTGGATGAGCTGGCGGTCGCTTTCTTCTAAAATGCCTTCTTCTTCGGCGGCTTCAATGAGCGCGTCGACAGCTTCAGACGGATGTTCAGGTTCTTCCGGTTCGTGCGGCTCCGCCAGCGCCGCCACTGACAGGCCAAAACCCAGCACGACGGTGATGGGCAGCATGACGTAAATCAATGCCTGCAAAAGCGGAATGAATTTCACCAGCCAGACACCGCGCGTCCGGGTGAAGAGCACATAAGGCAAAAGACGGTTGCAAACAATAATGACCAGGATGATCCCGATAATGGCCTGAACGCTTTCCGGCCAGGTCCAACGCGGGTCACGAAAGACGAAATAGCCGATTACGAAGGCGACGGAAGCGGTGCACAACTGGGTGAGCACGGCGAAGGTGAGGGCCGCGCGCCGGCTGGCCAGAAGCAGCCGTGGTTCCACGAGCTGCTCAAACGCTTCAATGTTTTCCTGAAACTCACGGCTCAGGAATTTTCCGCTTTCGGTGTAAAGGCGCTCCACGTAAGAGACAAGAACAAGAAGAGCGCAGAGCAGCAGCACGACCGTGTAGAGAACCAGCAGGGTCATTGGCGGCTCCCGCGGGTGGCGGCGCCGGTGCGGCGCGTGGCGGTTGTGAGCTTGCCGGAAGGCTTTGCGCGTTTCGCGGCTGTAATGGTCCGTGCGGATTGGCCGCGCGAGTGCGTACGGTCGATGAGCGAGGCAGGCAATTTGAGCCGGGCACGCAGACGGGCTTCGGCGCGGCGCATGCGTCCGTTGTCAGATTCATGGTCGTATCCGGCAAGGTGCAGCATGCCGTGAAGCACCAGGATTTTTAATTCGTTAGCCAGGCTGTGGCCATAACGCTGGGCGCTCTGGACCGCGATCTGGGCGGAGATGGCGATGTCACCGCCTGCGGGGCACGGGAAAGAGAGAACGTCAGTGGGCTTGTCTTTGCGGCGGAAGCGGCGGTTGAGGTCGCGCAGGCGCTGGCTGTTCGAGATCAGGACATTCACCTCACCTTTCACCTTCGCAAGAAGCTGCGCGCGGCGGACGAAGCGCTGGAGTTGCGCGGCGCTCATGCCGTGGGCGGAGGTTTTAGAGGCAGCTGTTTCGAAAATCACCATCGTTCGTTCCGTCGTTTTGAGCAAAACAAAAACCGCTTCAGCAAAACAAAGCGGGAGGGCCTTAACCGCCCTCCCGCCAAGAATTCTACTAGATTTCTATTGTTGCAGAGAGGGCTCTGTGGGCTCCTGCTCCGGCTGCACCTCGCGCGGCAGCTCCAGCGACATTTGCTGGCTGCGCGACCTTTCGTCGTAGGCGCGGACGATGCGCTGCACCAGATGGTGGCGCACCACGTCCTCCTCAGTGAAATAGTTGAAGAAAATGCCCTCCACCGGCTTGAGCACATCAGCGGCCTCAAGCAGGCCGCTGCGGCGGGCGTTGGGCAGGTCAATTTGCGTGACGTCACCGGTAATGACGGCTTTGGAGTTGAAGCCCATGCGCGTCACAAACATTTTCATTTGTTCAGGCGTCGTGTTCTGGGCTTCGTCCAGGATAATGAACGAATCATTCAGCGTGCGGCCGCGCATAAAAGCGATGGGCGCAATCTCAATGACGTTTTTCTCCAGAAAGCGATCAACGCGCTCTGGTTCCATCAGGTCGTAAAGCGCGTCATACAGCGGACGCAAATAGGGATCCACTTTCTCCTGCAGCGTTCCTGGCAGAAATCCCAGACGCTCACCTGCCTCCACCGCGGGCCGCGCCAGGATAATACGGGTGACGCGCTTCGCGTTCAGCGCCGACACCGCCATTGCCACGGCCAGATACGTTTTGCCGGTCCCTGCCGGCCCGATGCCAAACACCATGTCATATTTCTCAATCGCGTCAATGTAACGGCGCTGGTTCATGCTTTTGGGCTGCACCTGCCGCTTGCCAAACGACCGCTGCTTGCCCGCTTCAGCCATGCCGCGCAGCGTTGCGGTCGCGTCGGCCACCACCACACGCAGCATCGAACTCAGGTCAGCGTCGGTAAATTCTTGGCCAGTGCTGCCCAGGTGATCAAAGTCGGTAAAGATCTGCTCCACGCGAGCCACGTCCCGGGCGGCGCCTTCCAGTTGAACGGAATCTGATTTCAGGTCAATGTTGACGTTCAGTCCACTCTCCATCACCTGCACGTTTTCGTCGCGGATGCCAAACAGCTTCTGGATATTAGGGACGATTTCTATATTTTTCTTCATTCAGTCTTTTCTAGGTTACCCTCTCATGGCGCAAGGATTGCCAGGCTCCGTGCCGATCGCGCACACGGAACATAAGATTGCTTTGTGCATGGAAACGCAGGATAGTTGGCCCACCGGAACGCGGAGGTAATACCATTGGCCTGAGAGTACCGCCGTTATTTGCCCAAGTCAACAAAGTTCATGCGGCTTTTACACCGCTTTAATATTAGATGCGCGACAGCTGCTTTCGGCGGCAGGATTAAGCGTCCGGCGCCTCCGCCCTTTCCCATTTCCGATCTCCTGGTTGACGTGGTTTACGGCATTATTTTCCCCTTCTCCCTCAGCTCGATTTCCCAGATGACATGGCTATGGCTTTAATCTCCTCCACGTCCACGTGAATCCGACGACCGCGCAAATCAGCGCACCCAACTCTATCCACAGGAAAGCGCCCCAGCCGGTGAAGAATTTGACATGAAGAGAGACCACCAGCGGATGGATCGCCATCGCTAAGGTCGTGCCGACGGCAGCCGCCAGCATGGCCGCAAGCAGCGACCAAGCCAGCCGCCTCAACACTCGCGGATTGTCCAATTCCTCGCTCATCCTGCTTTCTTCCTGATCTGCGCCTATCTGCCTAAATCTGCGGCGAGTCTTCCCCAACCGCCATGTAGTTGCAACGAAAAAATGTCGTATTAACTGCAACGATAAAATGTCACCCCCTGGAAGTTTAAGTAGCGGCGGATAAAGCCGGTCGTCCGCCGAGGTTATAAATGCGGGGCGGTTTGGATTTGCGTTTTAAGGCCGA
>DASXCL010000103.1:0-17478 GCA_036491195.1 Candidatus Angelobacter sp. | reverse complement strand
ATCCAAAACTTGTTGCTCACTCTCGCCGTGCGGATGCGTGTGATACCAGTACAATCCCGGTTCCTGACTCAGCGGAATATGAACCACGTAGTGTAGCGTTTGTCCCGGCATGGCAATCATGTCCAGAACGTCGTCCGCCGGCGCTTTCGGAGAAATACCGAGTCCATGAAAGTGAAGATTCGTCCTATTCATGCACGGACCAATAGAGCACTGTTCGCCCGATGGGCGGGGAAAATCATTCACATAGGTGATTCTCAGAGTGTCTCCCGGCGAAACACGGATTATCGGCGGTAGCGCCTGTCCATTGAAAGCAAAGCTGTCGCGGCCATCGTTCCCGCGCACCGCATGAAGTGTCAGAGCGGCCACGTGATCGTGTGACCTGACTTCAGGAGCGGTCGGTAGTGGCTTGACCTGTCCCTGGACATGAAGCGCAAGGGAGCACAAAAGCGCAAAAATTACCAACTGCATTTTGTTGATGGATCGAAATTGGAATCGAAGGCTAAGTTTGTCCACCCACTCACACCTTTTCACACTTCACACTTCACGCCAGTGCTGCCGAACCCAGTACGCCGGAGTTGGTGTTCTGCTGCCAGCGTCGGCAGAAAAGATTCAATCGCAGCGAGCAGTTCCTCAACACCGTCGGACTTGTCCACCATTGCGTCAATGAAAGGCAGGCCGTGCCTGACTACGTATGAGGCGCCTGTATAGAGGATGATTTTTAAATCAGGACAGGCAGTTTTCAGTTGTGCCGCAAGCTGAACACCGTTCATGGCGGGCATCTCGTAGTCCAGGACAGCCAGGTCAAACTTGCCGCTTTCGAACGTCTCTGCCGCTTGGAGCGCGCTATTAGAGGTAGTCACGGCGTAACCTTTGGTTTCCAAAATGAGCGCTCGGAGCGCCAGGGCTGGTTCAGCATCGTCAACGCATAGCACGCGCCAACCCCGCCTCGAGAATTTGGTGGTGCGTTGTTTCGTTCCTTTTGTTGACATATGGCCCCCTTACGAGTCATGGCCGGCCCCCAAGGGCCGACATGGTTTCGAACATGTCATAAGCAATTGCAACTATCGGCCCAAAGGCTCTATCGTGGGGTCAAGCTCTGTAAAGTATTTCTGTGCGGTGGGTTGGAAGACGCTTCCCACGGATGGAGTTGGATCCAAGAGTGTTGAAGCGACTGCTTTTCGACAGTTGTGTCGAACGCAAAGCGCATGTGACATTGAGGCCGGAAATGTGGGACGGGAAGCAGCTTCTGCCTAATTGAAGCCATCAGCGGGTTCGCAATTATCAATTCCAGTTGTGAAGCTAAGGCTTCATAAATGACGTGCGCATACATGGGGACCATGGAGCACGTCTGTTATAGACTTACAGACAATTTAATAATATTCTAACTGATCATAACCGTAGTACTGCCTAAGATCATTTCGCCGCTTAGGATGTCGAACGCATTGCTACTCGAGAGTTACAAATGCGCGCGCGATGAGAACATGTTTTGTGATTGTTGGGGTACAAAATCAGCCAGGGGTGAACAAATCGAACCGCTTCGATCATAGCGGAGATCGAATTTCCTGATAGCAGTGACTACCCACGACCTCGAATTTGCTCCAGCCACCATCCGCACCAATGAGAGAACGGCCCGTTCTGCCGCATCACCGCGCAGGCACCAGTGCCCAATTCGAAATACCACAATCGATAAACGCTCCGAAAGCGGCGAAACTCGCGGAATCAGAGAACCATTCTCGGGCTGCAGACTGGCTGGCGGAGGACGCAGTCACCTGCGAACCCGTCTCTGCGGCAAAATTCCCGATAACAGGGAAATTTACAGGGAATTTTGGGCGTTTGCTGCATGACCATTCAAGGTGTGCGGCTCCATGAATAACATTTCCTTGGACTTAGGTCTTATGACTGAGGCATACCCGTGAAAAATTAACAGGGAATTCCTTAATTGGATCAGGGAATGATTACTACATTAACAGGGAAAATCACTGCATTTCGAGTTAGCAGGGCGGGAACCCAAGAAAAACCTAATCAGGCCGCAATCGCTGCAAATGCTCAGTACCTGAATCGGGGCGGACTCCCATATGTCAGAGAACATCTCACATTAGCGGCTGGCATGTGGCGACCCCTAAAATGAGACAAGTCAGAAAGTCCCCCAATGGCGCAGGGAGTGGCGAAGAGCGAGAAGAAATATCGACGGTGGAGTTGGGAAAGAAGCGCCGCGCGGTAGAGCGGATGAACAGATGCAGTCCTGGAGCAGTTGGTTAAAAAGTTGGGGAGTACGTTAAAGAAAGCCTTCCTATGCAAGCATGGGACGGGCTGCAACGAAGCCTTTCATGGCCCCGCAAACGAGACTAGTTTCCCCTGAGAAATACTTGAGGGAAGTTGCCTTGGTCTTCAATCCGAACGCTGAAGGGCCAAGGGGCTCAAGCCATTCGGCGACTAATTTGAGAAGTCGCCTGTTCTTCACGAAGCTGCCGCGCGAGGATGTCGCACGCTCCGCGACCGATGGCTTGCTTTTTTGAGCATGGACAATTTGGATGATACTTGACTGGTAGCGTAGTTCAATCGGGCTAAGGTCATTGCTACCAGTACGCGATTGCCCTCTTTGCTATCTAAGCTACCGTCCCCACCTTTTGGCGGCTCGCAGAACCGCCGTCACTGATACTCGCCTTGTGGTGGGTTCCCGAGGCGGGCTGGCGATTTTTGGGACCATTGTGACCACGCACTCAGAAATCCTTGATTTCCATCAGACCCCCTTATCGTGAATGATAACGTCCATTATCATTCACTACTTTAGTATGGCAACTTAAGAAGGGTTTGGAGAGTTGTCTCGGATGGCGAAATCTGGCTCGTTTGTTTCAGTGGAAGGCTTTCATGAGATTTACCCATCCGTACGCTATCGGCTCCGAACTTCCTCGAAGCCGACTTCTGGCCCGCCCCAAGCACGCTTAGCGGTGCCGATGAGTGTAATGGCGATTTTGCATCATTCCAAAATTAGACTAAGCAGCCAAGGAGCGTTTCCAGAGCATTTCGCCCCAGAATATGGAAACCAGATAGACGGCGAAGGCAACGGCCAGAACCCAGAGTCCCGTCCTCGTCGCTCCGATTCCAGCCAATCCACCCAAGACAATCTGTGCAGCTCCAAAACGTGGATCTCCTCCGACGAAACGCCATCTACGCTGGTTCGCCCGCTGTCTCAGTGACGGGTATCGCCCGACTGCGAGAGCGACCAAGCCAAAGGAAACACCTGTTCGTAGACTTAGGAGTGAAACCATGACGGCCAGCGGGATCAGGAACGTCATGTCCTGCGTGACCAGTAGCTTCCACCCTGATATCGGCAGGAGGCGATAGCGCAGCAACGCTCGCCCTTCATCCAGGCGCTGCAAGCGTTGCGCAACTGTGCTCATTGCTATACCCACAACTAACGACAGCACAGGAAATGCTGTGGGCTCTGGTGCCCGCCCGAACAGCCGATACAACGTTCCGATAACAGCGATGAGCAGCGCGACCCAGAAGTCGAGGGTTCCTTGCAATTCTCGCCACATCTCTTGCGCGATTCCGCCGACCTCGAAGGGCGCCCTTGAGAGGCCGAGGCTTGCAGGAATTCGTAGTTTGAAGGGGAGACGGCTAACGGCGAAAACCGTCGTATGGACGATAAGTGCCAGGAGAACGAAAAATAGAGCTGCGGCTAAGCCCATCCAGAACAGGTAGCCAAAAAACAACACGACAAATAATGGATTCAACGCAAAACTTACGGAGCTGAGCAAGAGTCGTTCTCTACCTGTCAGTGGCCACGTAGCCGCCCGCTCTGGAGGCAATCGATGCTGCGTATCCACTGAAAAGGTAACCAGCAGAGGCGCAAGCAGGACAATCTGAAAGAAGAACGTACTCCAGAATTTCACCTTCAGCGTCCCCCCGCTTGCAGAAAGAATAAGGAGGATGCAGAACAGGAAGTTATTGAAGCGTACGGAAGAAACACTGCCTAATTCCTTCAACATCAATTTTTTCAACAGGGACAGAAGGGCTAGGATCTGAGCCAATCCGGCACCTCTGGCTGGGCCTTGTCAGCAATGCTGAAGTACACCTCCTCAACTCCTGCTTCTGTGGTTGACGGGTTGAAATCTGATTCAACTCGACCTTCATAAAGAATGACGACGCGGGTGGCTAACTTCTCCACGACCGACAGGATGTGAGAGGTGAGCAGGATCGTAACGCCATTGCGGGAGAGCTGGCTAAACAGCATTTGAATGGCAGCGGAAGATGCGGGATCGATACCCTCAAACGGCTCATCCAGCAGTACAAACCTCGGCTTGTGCAGGAGGGCCATAGCCAGGGCGGTCTTCTTCCGCATGCCGAACGAGCAATTGCGTGCAACGGTGTGGCGTCCTTGGGTAAGATCGAGCAGCCCCAGCAGGTCCGCAGCTCGAGCTGCTGTTTCGCTCATCGTGAGTCCATAAATTGGTCCAACTGCCATCAGGTTCTCGATGACCGTTAAAGACTCGAACAGCCCGAGCGCCTCGGGGAGTACACCCAGATTCCGCCGAATCCTGACTCCATGATCCCGGAAACTCAGTCCGCCGATGAACACGGAACCGCTGTCTGGCTCCTCTAATCCCGAGAGCAGGCGTAGCAGCGTGGACTTGCCAGCGCCGTTGGCCCCTAAGAGGGCACAAATGCCAGGCTCTACAACGAGGTCTATGCCTCGAAGAACCAGTTTAGAGGCGTAGTTCTTCGTCGCAGCTCTGCAGTCAATCACTCTGTTGTTCCCCACTAACGGCCCTGTATTCACTCCGCTCTCAATGCCTCCATCGGCTCTGTCTTCCCTGCGCGTATTGCCGGCCTGAGGATAGCCACCAGCAGGGGCGCCAGCAGGACGAGCACGGATGCAAGATAAAGCCGCAGATCATCCGGTTGCACCCCGTACAGCTGACTGCGTAACAGTCGGTTTGCCGCGAGTGAAACCACAGCACCGGTCGCCAAGCCAATCGCCGCTGGAATCATCGCCCGCCGCACGAAAAGACGTGTAATGTCGCCCCGTGTCGCTCCGAGCGCCATCCGGACGCCAATCTCTTGCGTGCGTTGCGCAGCAAGATACGAGACGACTCCATAAATTCCAATGCAGGCCAGCAGCAATGCGACCGCGGCAAATGACGCAACTATCGCTGCGTTCAGCCGTGGTTGCGCCACAGCGTCGCCTAGTAGCTGATCCATCGTCCCGATCTCGCCTACCGACTGCTGCGGGTCTGACTGGTATACCTGCTCGCGGATCGACTGCGCCAATTGCTCCGGCGGCACCTTCGTCCGCACCAGAAAGTAGCGATGCCAACCGCCATGGGCGTTCGCAGGCCAGTAGACAGCCGGTCCAGGCTCCGCCCCGATCGTTCCTGATACCCCTCGCACATCGGCAACCACCCCCACGATCTCGTGCGCCTGTCCATCCAGGAATAGATGATGTCCGATTGGATCTCCCTTCGGCAGATACTCCCGCACCAAGGCTTCGTTCACCAGGAACGGCGGCACTGTCGAGACCTGGTCCGCTGCAGAAAAATCTCTCCCTGCCAGCAGTGGTGTCCCGATCGCCGCCAGCAGATTCCCGGCGATATTCCGGCTCTCCGCGCTGATTGCCGGCTGATTGGCAACTTGCGGCAGCCAGTCCGCGTTGAAGTTGCCGCGCACATGAAAGTCGGTCATCGGCGGCGAACTGATCTGTCCCGCAGCCTCTACTCCAGGGAGATTCTCAATTCGTTGTTGCACGTCGTCGTAGAAATTGCGCACCGCTTCCGGCCTCGTGTCCCACGGCAGCACCACCCGAACCGTCAGCAGGTGTTCCGGCTCAAATCCCAGTGGCTGCTTCATCAAGTTCCACAGCGAGTCCGCCAGCAAAGACGCACCCACCAGCAGCACGAGAGACAGACCTACCTGCACCCCTACCAGGACGCTGCGCAACCAGTTGCCCGCTGCTCCTCCGAGGCGTGTGTCACCCTGCTTGAGCGCGGAATGCAACTGCACCTTCCGTGTCTCCAGCACCGGAACCACTCCGAATACGATTCCAGTTGCCACCGAGATCAGCAGAGCGACCCCAGTCACAATCCCGTCCATGTGAATCGTGCCTGGCTGCCCCAGAATCCCCGGCAAGCTGGTAGCGGCGATGCGAGTCAGCACGTATGCCAGGAGGATTCCCGTACCGCCGCCTGCCAACGCAAGGAGCACACTCTCCACAAAAAACTGAAAAGCCACGCGCACTCCCGAGGCACCCAGGGCCAGCCGCAGAGCGACCTCTCGCCGCCGAGTCGTCGCCCTAGACAAGAGCAGGTTGGCCACATTGATGCAAGCGATCAGTAGCAGCAGCGCCGACGCGATCAGCAAGGCCACCAGTGCCGGTTGCACGTCACCGTACAGGTCCTCCCGCAGCGTCTCGCTCGTGAACCGCCACGCACCGTCGCTCGACGGATACTCCCTCCCGAGCTGCTCCCCGATCCGATCCAGATCGGCCTGAGCCTGCGCCAGGGTTACGCCCAACCGCAACCTCCCAAATACATTGGTGTCCCGCTGGTCGTCGCCCCGATCATTGCCCCAACTATTCGGAGTAAACTGCGCCGCGTGCCACAGCTCCACGTCTCCGGACGCTGAAAAACCTCGTGGCATCACGCCCACAATCGTCGCCGTCTGCTGCCCCAGCTTCACCTGTTCTCCGATGACGTTCGGATCGCCTCCGAAGAGCCGCTGCCATCCGGGATAGCTCAACACCACGGTTTGCGGAGCATGGGGCGCGTCGTCTCTCGCATCGAATACCCGCCCCAGCATCGGCGCTGTGGCGAAAACATCCCAGAATCCTGCATTCGCTCCCGCTCCCTTCACATAGACAGGCAACTTCTTTCCCGCAATCAGTGTGCTCTCGTCAAAGTAAAAGATTGCCAGACTGGAGAAGCTTCGGTTTCGCGCTTCGATGTCATAGAATCGCGGCCCCGTCATCAGCCCCCCAGCCGACCGCCCGGTAATCCGTGTGTCGTGAATCGCGGCAATTCTCTCCGACTGTGGATAGGGCAAGCTTCTGAGCAGCGTCGAATACACTACCGTGAACATCGTTGTCGTCGCCGCAATCCCCAGTGCCATCGTCAACACCACGACGAGCGTGAACCCCAGCGAACGCCTCATCTGTCGTAGCGAAAATCGTATGTCCTGCGCCAGATATTCCAGCAAGGGCAACCCTTCCTCTGCGTGGTATTGCTCTCGGATCGCCTCCGCGGAGCCAAGTTTCAACCGCGCCTGCCTCCTCGCCTCTTCCTCGCTCATTCCGGCCTGTATATTGGCTTCCGCCTCGCGCGCCACGTAGTCTTCCAACTCTTCACGCAGCCTTTGATCACCGCGCCGGCCAGTAACAAAATTGCGCAGACGAACCAGACATCGACTGAGAGTCTTCATGCCAGATCCTCCGCTTTCACCTCGAAGAAGCGGCCAATGATTGCCGCCGTCTGCTCCCAATCGCGCTTCTCAGCTTCGAGGAGCTTATGCCCCGCACGCGTCAGACGATAAAAGCGGGCGCGCCGATTGTTCTCAGAAGCTCCCCAGTCCGACTCAACCGCGCCCTCCTGTTCCAGCCTCAGCAGTACCGGGTAGAGAGTGCCCTGGTTTACGAAGAGCTTATCGCCGCTGATCTGCTCGATCCGCCGGGCGATGCCGTACCCGTGCTGGAGTCCGAGCACGTCGAGCGTTTTCAGCACCATCAGGGCCAGCGTCCCCGATTGCACGTCCTTCTTGGTCTTCATGAACATTTGGCATCACCACATTTCACATTTTGGCTACCAACAGGAGAATGGCACATTCCCATTGGGAAAACAACAGAAGTTGAGTTTAGGCCAAGTCACTCGTTGAGGCGCGATTCGAAACCTCCGAGCCTGGACTTCTGAGGCAATACAGCCGATTTTCAGCACTCTTGTTGAGGGGATGGAAGCCAGCGAGCATGCGCCGCTGGTTTGAGCGGTTGCTCGGGGAGTTGCAGTTCGAGTTGTGAATGGGAGATGCTGCTGAGATTCGCACCAAGCGAGTACGCAGACAGCTGCAAACAGGCGTTAACACTCATTGACTGTGCGCCTGGGCCAGCCTTCTCCGCTTCCTGCTGTTGGCCAGAAACGGGCTTCTGGGATGAGGCTACAGGCCGAGCAAACCCAAGTAGGGAACGATAATGGACGTTTGCTTCAATAACTCCGGATTTGAGCGTACCGTGCGGAAGCATCATTGAGGAGAAAACTGTGAGCGCGGCCGAAGGAGCCGCTCTCTATGGTTCCTCAAAAACAAACTGAAGCTGGCACTCGTCCCGCTACGCTGTCCATCCCTGAACTGGAACAATCGAAGGCGGCCGTCGTCAATGCGCTCGCCTCGGTTCACTCTCGTCGCAGCTACACCTTCGCCATCGACAGGTTCATAGCCTGGTATTGCAGCGAGCCTAGGTTGACGTTCAATCGAGCCGTCGTAGTCCGGTACCGGTCACACCTTGAAGGGCTCAGTTTATCCAGCTCGACGATCAATTCGCATCTTTCAGCGATCCGGAGATTGGCGGACGAGTCCGCGGAGAGCGGTTGGCTGACGCCGGAACTGGCGATTGGAATCCGGCGGATTCAAGGCGTGAAGCGGCTGGGGCGTAAAATCGGCAACTGGCTGTCGCGGAGCCAGGCGCAAGAACTCGTGAATGCCGCCTCGAAGACGGACCTGCGCGGCTGGCGGGACGGAGCGATCATAGGCTTACTTCTAGGTTGCGGATTGCGGCGTTCTGAAGTTGTCGGATTGACGCTGGAGCAACTGCAAATGCGCGAGGGACGCTGGGTCATCGTCGATCTAGTCGGTAAGGGAAGACGCCTACGAACAGTGCCCGTGCCGTCATGGTCCAAGCAATTGCTGGACGCATGGCTCTCGCATTCGGGGGTTAGCGAGGGACGAGTCTTCAGAAGAGTTTCGAAAGCGGGAAACAGACAAGAATCTGGCGTGACCGCGAATGTAGTATGGTATGCGGTCAAACGATGTGCCCGGCAGGCTGGCATACCCAATCTGGCACCCCACGACCTTCGTCGGACCTGCGCCCGCCTCTGCCATGATTGCAGTGGCGAACTGGAACAGATTCGATTTCTGCTTGGCCACGCTTCCGTCCAGACAACGGAGCGATACATCGGCAGCAAACAAAAACTGCAGAATGCGGTTAATGATCGTTTCGAAATCTCGGTTGCAAGCGACACTGCCTGAAGAACAGAGTGGCCGCCTTAGTCCGTGCAGGATTGGCGATAGCGTCCATTATCATTCACTATCCCAACCGAGTAAGTCGCTGCAGTGGCAGAGTTGTGATTATCTGTGTGTTTGCGGGGGAAAGAGTCCCGATCTCTGCCAGTACGCTTCCCATAAGCCGTTTGTGGACGCGAGGTCGGTCTCCCGGATTCCGTGTTGCCGACTGTCCGGAGGTGAAGGGCGAACAGTGCGTTTCTCGGTACTATTCTGACGAAAGAGCGTTGAGGTCGCCCCGTCTTATGGAATACGCCAGACGATTCGAGAAGATTTCCAACTCGGGAGGCATAGTGGCTGCGAAGTTTTCGTGAACCCTGAGGCAGCTGTGCTCCAAGCGATTGCGAATCAAGTAGTAATCGCGCGCTTCGGGCTCGATGACAGCACCGCATTGTTCATCAAATAGATCTTTCGCCAGCCAGAACAGACCGCGCGGCTAAGCTGACTTTTTCCAGAAATTGGTGAGCAAAGTCGCACGCACGTTGCCAGCGTCAAAGCACGAAATTTACCGTAGTCGTTTGTCCTGTACTTACCGTTGCGGTCTTGCTCTGACTGGTGAAGCCAGGGGCAGAAACCGTGATTGTGTATGTGCCGACCGGAATGAAATTAGTGGCATAAGCACCGGTCGAGCTGGTGGTCAAAGTGATGTTGGTGGGGACGGAGCCGCCGCTGATCTTGACCGTAGCGCCGGAAATCGCCGCGCCGCTTGCGTTCTTCACCGTGCCGGCAAGCTTGCCGCCTGTAGCCAACTTGAAATTCAGCGTCGTAGTTGCCCCGCCAGCAACCGTAGCTGACTGAGTGGAAGAAAAGAACCCGGTGTGGCTCGCCGTGACGTTGTATGTCCCGGCTGCAACGTTGGTGAACTGATAAAAACCGCTGCTGTTCGTGGTAGTCGATCCGCCGCTGAAGCTCACGGTCGCGCCGGAGATTGCCGCGTTGTTGGAAATGTTTACCACCGTGCCGCTCAGCGTTCCTGTGCCTCCGCTGGCGCTCAGGGTGAAGTTCACCGTCGTCGTCTGCCCGGTATTTACGGTCGCAGTCTTGCTCTGGGTCGCAAATCCGGTGGCTGAAACCGTGATGGTGTAGCTGCCGACGGGAATGAAATTAGTGGCGTAAGCGCCGGTCGAGCTGGTGGTGAGTGTGACGCTGGTGGGGACGGAGCCTCCGCTGATGCTGACCGTAGCTCCGGAAACGCCGGCCCCGCTCGAGTTGGTTACCGTCCCGGCAAGTTTGCCTCCTGTAGCCAGCTTGAAATTCAGCGTAGTCGTCAACCCTGCAGCGACCGTGGCTGACTGAGTCGAAGAAAAGAACCCGCTATGGGCGGCCGTTACGCTGTAGGTTCCAACGGCAACATTGGTGAACTGATAAAAGCCGCTGGCATTTGTGGTTGTCGTTCCCCCGCTGAAGCTGACGGTAGCGCCGGAAATCGCAGCGTTATTGGAAATGTTCACCACGGTGCCGCTCAATGTGCCATGGCCTACACCCGTGGCCGGTGGGAGTTGCAGGTCCCACACGCTGCGGCCGTGGGTTGCCGCGCGGAGTATGCGAGTGGATGCGTCCAGGGCGAGCGACTCCACGCCGGCGCGAGGCAGGCCGGCCACCAGAGTATTCCAGGTTGTGCCGCCGTCGGTAGTGGAGAAGACGCCGATATCAGTCCCGATATAGAAAGTGTTGGCCTGGGCCGGATCCACGACAATGTCAAAGACGCCGATGAACGGCAGATTGCCGCTGATATCGGTCCAGGTTGCTCCTGCGCCGGTGATCTTGAAGATGCGTGGGCCAACCAGCTGTGTGCGCGTGGCATAGGCAACTGTCGCGTCATGAGGATCGACTACAATCTGACCGGCGCCAGCCTGGTCGGGTGACGGAAAGCTTTTCCAGGTGGAACCCGTGCCCGCAAGGGCGTTTCGGGTCACCGCAACTCCGACATTGGTCACGGCATACACGGTGTTCGAATCGGTAGGCGCGACCGCGATATTGGCAATAAAACTCTGTTCGGGCGAAATCGACGTCCAGGTGGTACCGGCATCATTGCTTTGAAACACGAATCCGGTTCCGGGATCAGTATATAGATGTTGCGGAGCGGAAGGGTCCATGGCCAGCAGCGTGTCAAAGCGGCCGTTGTTAAAAGGGCCAATCTGGCTGAAGGTGGCGCCGCCATCAGTGGATTTGAAGATGGCGGCGTTTTGCAGGGTGCCGTACATAATCTGCTGGTTGAAAGGATCGATGGCTGTGGCAAAGCCATCGCCCCCGATTACTTCTGTCCACGTGGTAGTGCCGCTGTAGCGCTCGGTTCCATTGTCCTGCGTGCCGCCGAGCGAGAGATTGGGATCGCCGGCTGCGATGGAAATTCCGCGGTAGAACTGCAAGGTGGCGAGAGTGTTGTTGAGATTGGTCCAGGGAATTGCCACGTTGGTGGCTGTTCCAGTGGGAGCGGCCCAGGCGCCGCCATCATTGCCCGCATAGACCGTTGCGCCATCGGGAGAGAATGCCAGCGCGTGATTGTCCGGGTGGGAATTGTCGTCCAGGCCCCAGGTAACGCCGCCATCATTGGAGTGATACATTTCGATGGAGCCGACGTAAACCACGTTGGGGTTGGTCGGCGAGGCCGCCGCAATCAGGTTGTAGTTGCATTGTCCCTGGCAGAAAGGCGCACCCGGAGCAGTGAGTTGCGTCCAGGTCGCGCCGGCATCGGTCGATTTGAACAAGGTTGAATCATCAAAGAATGCGTAGAGGGTCGAGCCGGAGAGGGTAACGCTGCTGAGCCCGTCGGCGGCGTTCTCGTTGAGAATGCGCGTCCAGGTGGCGCCTGAGTCGGTGGACTTGAATACGGAGCCGAGGTCTGACCCGTATGCCACTCCGGGATTCTTGGGATCGAAAAGAACCCGGCTGTCGTTGGTGTTGAAGACCTGGGTCCATGTATTGCCGCCGTCGGTTGAACGCTCAAGGCCTATATCGGCAGCCGCCAGCACGTTGAGCGAATTGTTAGGATCGACCGCGAGATCTCCGATATGAGCATTGAGGAATGGTCCTTGGATGGTGGTCCAGGTCTGGCCACCGTCGGTCGACTTGAGAATGCCGACGCCAGGAAAAGAATCAACGGTAAACGGCTCGCCCGTGCCTACGTAGATCGTGCTGGGATTTCTGGGGTCTAGCGCCAGCGAGCCAATCGAGAGACTAGGCTGGGTATCGGTGAGCGGGACCCAATGCTGCCCGCCATCGGTGGTCTTCCAGACACCGCCATCGGCCGCGCCAAGATAGACGATGGAGGTATTGGTGGGATCAACCGCGAGTGCCCTCACGCGTCCGGAGAAAGAGATGCCGGAGCGCTGCACCGGCGCGGGGCCGATCGAGGTCCACTGCGTGGTGCTGATGGCCAAGCTGGCGAACGGGCCGGCGGCGACAGCGGCCCCGGTCTTAAGTTGCGGCGACGCCTGGAGCTGTAGTTTCTCTTTCCGGCGCATATCTTCCAACTGCCTGAGCGCCTTGAGACGGGGCACGACCGATATCTTGTCCGGCCTGGCTCCATGCTGCCGTGCGAAATATTCCGCGCGCTGCTGGAGAATGTTCTCAGGCTCTTTCTCTTGTTGGTTCGAGCTCGCGCTGCTTGTGGTTTGCTGGGCAATTGAGAAAGAGCAGGAAAGGACCAGGAGCGCAGCAATCGTCTGTTTTGGCCGGAACATAGGACCTCCCGAAAAACGATCTCAACCATGCACACAGCAAGGCTGGCTTCCAGGGGCCCGCATGACTTGTCCACACGATCCGATGGGAGAGGCGCGGCACAACTCACATTCTTTGAGCTGAAGCCGATTGGTTGGGACCTTCCAGCCACTCCCACCAGAGCTAGATGGTTGAGAGTCTACGCTGGCGGTTGGAGTTGTCCACCTTGCATGATTCATATTTGCGTTAACCTCGGAGGACTTTCGGCTCTCCAGCGCTAAACATCCAGGTTTATCCACACCGGCGCATGGTCGCTTGCGTTTATTTCGCCGCGTACCCATCGATCCACGCCAGCGCTGACGAGTCGCTCCGACATCTCCGTTGACAGTAGGAAATGATCAAGCCGCATGCCCTTGTCCGCCGGCCAGCGCTCAAATTTGTAATCCCAGAATGTCCAGAGTGGTCCTTCTGGGTGGCACTTCCGCAGGGCATCGGTCCAGCCTTGACCCAGCAATCGCGCAAACCCAAATAGCGAATGATAATGGACGTTATCATTCACGATGAACCAATCGACGATCTCCAAAGTCCATGGCTCAGCGTCCTAGAGCCCGTTTATGAACCGAGACGGAGCACTGACGGGGCTCACGGATTACTTCCGCATTGCCGACAACCCGGAAATTTCGCATGGGTGAACCAAGAGGGTCGACTGCCGAGAACTTCTAGCCGTGTGTTTTTGGACATGCAGGCTGATCTTGTGGCGGGTGCTCGTGCAAGCATGCCCTCCGCTTTAATTCCCACCCGGAACAGAGACCCTGGTTGTCTTCGTACTGACTGCAATGGCCCTTTCGAAAGTCTTTAGGTGTCCATTTCAACAATCCTGAAGGGCCAGCGTAACGCCACAGCATCATGTGCTTGTCCGGGTAGAGAAGCCAATACGATTCCGCATGGGTATCGCCAATAACGAGGAGCGCTATGTCGGCCTGTTGCGACTTCACTTGCTCGATACCCGTTGCATTCGCAAATATCACTTGGCCTCTTTCCAGAACTTCAGAAGCTTGGCTCCCATAGTTGCGCTTATTCACGAAAATGAGACCCTGCGGCGTGAGGCAATCCACATAGAGATTCTCTACCGGATAAAGCCGCTCAGACGCACAATGGTGGGACTTACTTACCAATGAGTTGGTGACCAGATTTTCGACACGTTGGCTCAGCCTTTTAGCGCAGTACTGCTCAGACAATCTGCAACACGGCCGGTTCTAGGTCACGGCTTTCGAAAAAGACTGCCATAGGCCTGCGCATCAGGACAACAGGCGAGTCCCGCGAGAATAAAGTTACTCGGCGATACGAGAGGCTCAGCTCTTATTTCTTGCGCTTGGCTTTCCTGCGTTCTCTCGTAATCTCTTCTTTTCGTTCTTGGGCGTGAATGAACACATCGTCGGGGTCGCGGAGTCGCTTTTCCTCGGTCTGCCGGATCTTGCCGAATGTCCCCCAGTCCTCTAATTCCGTCGCATGCATGGTCTCAAGTAGTTCCTGATTGATCTCGGCTTGTAATTCCTGCACATATCCCTGAAATAGTTTCGAGGATTTTGCGGTGACGCTACCCGCTTCCCGCAATGCGCGGCAGTGGCAGACGATGTTCGAGAACGAAAGGTTGAGACGATACAGAATGTGATAAACATGCAATTTTTTGGTAGTTTCTTGAGCAGCCATCGTTGCCTCCTCGTAGGCACTTTGGTAGGGGCGCGTTTGTGCGCTAACACGGGCGCGTCCCGCTCGTGTTCTATAGCTTCCTTTGCTAGGTGAAAGCAACCAGAATGACACCTGCGGCCTTCCTCCTAAATCGATATCCATTTTTGGGCTTAAATGCCTCACATATCACGCGATCGGCAAAGATCGAGTCTGGAAGAGCAATGCAACGTTATGTGAGTGAGCGAAGAAGCGATAGCAACGATTAATGCTGCGACATTTTGAAGATGCTGGTTTTTGCCGACTCGTCCAGTCGCTGAACAATGAAGTGGAAGGAGCGGTTGAGGAAAATCCGCCGGTAAACACCATTCTTTTGCGGCTGTTAAAGTTGAGTGCAGTGGCCTCCACATAAGGTGATTTTGGTCCGAGACGCGTTTGTGCACGAACACGGGCGTGTCCGCTCGTGCTCTATAGCTTCCTTTGCAGGGGAAATACAACGAAAATACCGGACGACAGCGATTTCGCATCAAAAAGAGGAAAGCGGCCACAATTTGGAAGTCAGCCGCGAAAAGGAGGACTAAAGGGCATATTAGGATCGAATTGTTGCGCGCCGCGGAATCCAAGGAGTGGCATGAAAAAATCCTACAGGAAAGTGCCCCGCGTGTTGGAATTTCGAAACCATGATGCTTTCATAAGGGACTTAGTGAAGAAGATACCTGCTGAAGCGAATAAGCTGGGTAGAGAGGCCAAGAAACGGCATCCGGATAGCGAGAGGACACGCTGGACGAAAGCTGTAAAGAGCGTTTTTCACACCGAGGCTCGTAAGCTAGATAAAGAGACGATTGATTTTTATGGCACTCGTTCGGAGCAAGAGACAAAATACCACGAATGGCTGCTTGATGCAGTGTTGTACGTTGAAGGCCGCGGCATTCTGGTCGCGGTAGAGTCTGAATTTGGACGAAATATACAGGGGCTTGTTTATGACTTCTGGAAACTCCTGTCTATTAAAGCTGCGCTAAAGATATTGATTCTGGATTCGGGAAAACCGGGAACACCACATGCGAAAAAATTGTTTGAGGAGATCAACAAATATGCTCGGGGGTTTGAACAATATCTACCCAAGGAAATTTACTACCTCATTGATTTTCATAATAATCGGCAAGACGTATATCGCTATGTAATTGGCAATAGATGCCCTCAAGGACAAGCCAAGAAATTCAATTTTGAATACCTTCCGCGGCTTAGCAGCTAAAAGGTACCGCAAAAGGTAAGCCGGATACTTTTTAAAGGGGCTATGGTGGCAAATAGCAATTCGCGGGGACGTGAGTCCAGACGAGATCGTAATAAATTGAGAATTGAGGTTGGATCCGTGATGATTGACGGTGCGGCCTCTACGTCGTTGCTTTGGCATCGATTCAACGCGACCAAAACCCGAGCTCTTGGCGGACTAAAACTCTTTCGCGCAACAATTCTCAATAATGTAATTAGCTGTACGGCTCCCGCCAATTGCACAGACCGTGATGTCATAGAACAAATCGCCAAGCAAGCTACTATTCAGATTCCCATAGAGTCGCTGCCTTCTGAGCTTGAACAAAGGGTGCATGTACGCGGGAAAGTCTGTTTTGGTTTTCCAGGGAAGTACTTCGACCAGATAGCCCGTAATTATGACCAGATGCAGTGGTGGGTTTCCAGAAATGGTTTAAACATGGAAGCCACTGCAATCGTGCGATTGTCGCCCTTCGATGCATTGGCGGGCAAGCTGATGTTTGAAGCTCGCCCACTACGAAGCACGACAGGGCGCCTCGCCACCGAGGAGTACACCAGGATCGCGGCCGAGCTTGATATGGCCGGATTCAGGCCACAAGAATACTTAGAGGGCAAATTCCGCAAACAACTGGCGGACTGGAACCAAAAACATCCGCGCAAAGCAGTCCGGACATTCCATGACGCTTTGTCCGCAACGATCCCGGACTTGGATTTGCGGCGGGCGGTGCAAAAGCGCTTGCACCGAGCTGAATCTGCCTGGAAATTGCAGCTCCCTTTGTCCGAAAGGTGAGTGCGGACAATTTTATTTATCGCCAGTAAATACGCAAGGAATCAGCACAAATCCCGCAATGATTGTCCGGAATTGCCTCACGACACAGTCTGAAGATTGTCTCTAGTCCAAAGTGCCGTCTCAAATTGATGGATGCAAATCCAAAAATATACCAAGGCTCAGATCATTGATAGGCGGCTCAGTGAGCTGACTCCGAATCCACACAACGCAATGAAACATCCGAACCTCCAGATCCGCGAACTTGCTGGAAGCATCACGCAGTTTGGCTTCGTTGTCCCAATCCTCATCGATCGGAATGGCCGAATCATTGCAGGGCACGCACGTGCCGAGGCGGCTAAGTTGCTGGGTATGGACGAAGTACCCACAATTTTACTGGATAATCTGACGGAGAACCAGATCCGGGCTTTTATGCTGGCCGACAATAAGCTCGCAGAGAAAGCTGTCTGGGACCCAGAAATCCTGGCTATCGAATTACAACATCTCGCAGAAATTGATGAATTTGACGTTACGATTACCGGTTTTGATATCGGTGAAATTGACTCAATCGTAGAGGCGACTCGTTCTGTGCCTGACGAGGATGAGGTGGTCCAGATAAACGAGACTACTCAGCCTATCACCCAGCCGAACGACCTTTGGAAACTTGGCAGGCATCGTCTGCTCTGCGGCAATGCTCTCCTAGTACCGTGACCGCGTAAATGGTAATACGATTAGGTACTTGGCAGAGAATGTATTTGGTTTTATAGCTTGGGCATGAAGGAAGCGAAAGGGTTTAGAGTCCAATTGTCCAAGCAGGAACAGCGGCAATTGAGACGTTT
>DASXCL010000102.1:0-12528 GCA_036491195.1 Candidatus Angelobacter sp. | reverse complement strand
GTAAAAGTTGCAGGACGAATCATTTCTATACGTCTGCAGGGCAAGGCCGGTTTTGCTCATCTTCAGCAGGGCGGAAAGCGGCTCCAGATCTACGTGAAGCTCGACTTCGTGGGCGAAAAAGGCTTTGCCTTGTATAAGCTGCTCGACCTGGGCGATCACATAGGCGTGAGCGGTTACCTCTTCCGCACCCGAACCGGCGAGCTGACGATCCATGCGGAAGACATCACTTTCCTGGCCAAGGATTTCCTGCCGTTGCCGGAAAAATGGCATGGGTTGAGCGACGTGGAATTGCGCTATCGCCAGCGTTATGTCGATCTGGTGATGAACCAGGATGTGCGCGAAGTTTTCGTGAAGCGCAGCAAAGTGGTGCAGTCCATCCGCCGCTTCCTGGATGCCCGTGACTTTGTGGAAGTGGAAACGCCGATGATGCAGCCCATCGCCGGCGGCGCGACTGCGCGTCCGTTTACCACGCACCACAACACGCTCGATATCGATCTTTACCTGCGTATTGCCCCTGAGCTCTACCTCAAGCGGCTGGTTGTCGGCGGGCTGGAGCGCGTCTATGAGATCAATCGCAACTTCCGCAATGAAGGCATTTCCACGCAGCACAACCCTGAGTTCACCATGCTGGAGTTTTACCAGGCTTACGCTGACTATCACGACATGATGCAGCTCACTGAAGACATGCTGGCCCAGGCTGCTCAGGACGTGAATGGCACAACCAAGGCCACGTTTGACGGCAAGGAATTTGATTTTGCCGACTGGCAGCGGCTTTCCATGCGCGAGGCCATCATGAAATACTGGCCGGAAGCTGCCGCTCCCAAGCCGGAGATCGCGGACTTTGCTACACATGAATCAGTGGACCTTTTGGTGAAGCGTTTGAACGCCAGCCACACGCCGCACATGCCTTACGATCCCAAAGATCCCTCCGGCAAGACGATTGCCGCGATGTTTGAGCACGTGGCTGAGCATCATCTGATCCAGCCGACGATCCTTTACGATTTTCCTGTTGCCATCTCGCCTTTGTCCAAGAACAAGCGCGACGAGCCGGACTGGGTAGAGCGTTTTGAAGTATTTGTTGGTGGGCTGGAGATTGGAAACGCCTTCAGTGAGCTCAACGATCCGGAAGAGCAGCGCCGCCGCTTTGAGCAGCAGCTAAAAGAAAAAGAGCGTGGCGACGAAGAAGCCCACGCCATGGATGAAGACTACATCCGCGCGCTTTCTTACGGACTGCCGCCGACGGGCGGCGAGGGCATCGGCATTGACCGGCTGACCATGCTGCTGACCGACTCGCGCTCCATCCGCGACGTGATCCTGTTCCCGCTGCTGCGCAAACAGCAGGAAGCGCCGGAGAAAGCCGAAGGCGAGAAACCGAAGGAAGCGTGACCAAGAAGCACTAGCCGTTAGCCTCTGGCTGCTAGCTAGAAGCTAGTGGCTAGCAGCCGTCCTTTGCGAAAGTGCGTTTAGAATAGAAACAATGCCGACCGGCTCTGAAATTCGCGAGAAATTCCTGCGCTTCTTTGAAAGCAAAGGGCACAAGCGCGTGCATTCATCGTCGCTGGCGCCCGCCAATGATCCCACGCTTCTCTTCACCAACGCGGGCATGAACCAGTTCAAAGACGTTTTCCTGGGCGCGGAAAAGCGCGACTACAACAAGGCCACCACGTCGCAGAAGTGCGTCCGCGCCGGCGGCAAGCACAATGATCTGGAGAACGTAGGCTTTACCAAGCGCCATCACACGTTCTTTGAGATGCTCGGCAATTTCAGCTTTGGCAGTTACTTCAAGGCTGAAGCCATCTCCTATGCCTGGGAACTGGTGACGGCGTCTGCATGGTATGGGGTCTCTCGGGAAAAGCTCTATGTCACCATCTTCAAGGGCGAGCAAGGCATTCCGCGTGATGACGACGCGGAAAAACACTGGTTGGCCGTGGGTGTCCCCAAAGACCGCATCTTTGCCATGGGCATGAAAGACAACTTCTGGCAAATGGGCGATACCGGCCCCTGTGGCCCGTGCAGCGAAATCCATTACGATATGGGTCCTGCCGCATCCGACGAAGGCCATACCGATTGCGAGTTTCCCTGCGAGTGCGGCCGTTACGTGGAGTTCTGGAACCTGGTCTTCATGCAGTTTGATCGCGACAATACCGGCACGCTCAATCCGCTGCCCAGTCCTTCCATCGATACCGGCATGGGGCTGGAGCGCGTAGCGTCCATCCTGCAAGACAAGATTTCCAATTACGATACCGACCTTTTCATGCCCTTGCTTGCGGCGGCCGCGAAGCTTACGGGCGTGGATCTGGAGAAAGAACTGGCGGCGGAGAAGAGCTCTCGTTCAGCCGCTTCGCTGCGCGTTGTCGCCGACCATGCACGGGCCGTGACGTTCCTGATTTCAGACGGCATCCTGCCGGCGAATGAAGGCCGAGGCTACGTGCTGCGTAAAATCCTGCGCCGCGGCATCCGCCACGGACGCCTGCTGGGCGCCACCAAGCCATTCATGAATGAGATGGTGATGGCCGTGACGCGGCTGATGAAAGATGCCTACCCGGAACTCGTGGACCAGGCGGAGCGCGTGGCCAAGATTGTTTTTGAAGAAGAGCGCCGCTTCGCCCACACGCTGGATGCGGGCCTGGCCCGGCTTGAGGCCGACCTTAACGCATTGCGCAAGGAAAAAGCCGGCAGCCAGCGCGTTGCTCTCGCGCGCGATCCTCTGGGCGAACAAGGCATGTCGCCGGCTGAGCTGGCGCAACACCAGTACCAGAGCGCCCGCGAACTGCGCTATCGCGGTGAAGACGCCTTTAAGCTGTATGACACGTTCGGCTTGCCCTTTGATTTCATCATGGACACCTGCCGTGATGCCGGAGTCAGCGTGGATGTGGAAGGTTTTGAGCGCGCCATGGAAGTCCAGCGCGAACGCGCCCGCGCTTCATGGAAAGGCGGCTCCAAACAGACGGCCTCGCCGGTCTATCGCGACCTGAAGAAGACTGAGTTTGAAGGCTATCGCAACACTCGCTCCAAAGGCAGCGAGGTTCTCGCCGTCGTAAAAGATGGTCAGGGCGTGAAGGTATTGAACCCCGACGAAGAAGGCGAGGTCGTTCTCGATCACACGCCGTTCTACGCCGACTCCGGCGGCCAGGTCGGAGACATCGGCATTTTTTATGACGATAAGCATTCAAGCATCGTGGCCGAAGTGAATGGCTGCTACATGCCGGTGCAGGGCATCCGCGCGCACAAGGTAAAAGCGCGCCAGCCAATTTTTGTCGGCATGAAAGTCGATCCCGTGGTCCACGTTGACGTGCGCGAATCCATCATGCGCAATCACACTGCCACGCACCTGCTGCATGCCGCGCTGCGAGAAACCCTGGGCGAGCACGTAAAGCAGGCGGGCTCGCTGGTGGATCCCGGCCATCTCCGTTTTGATTTTTCCCACTTCGCCGCCGTGGCCGACGAAGAGCTTCAGGACATTGAAGACCTGATGAACAAGCATGTCCTGCGCAACACGCCGGTCGATACCATCGAAAATGTTCCGATCGACGTTGCTATCAATGAATACAAGGCCATGGCGCTGTTCGGCGAAAAATACGGAGACCGCGTCCGCGTAGTGAAAATCGGCGAATTCTCCACTGAGCTCTGCGGCGGAACGCACACCCACGCCACTGGCGAGATCGGCCTGATCAAAATTTTGAGTGAAGGCAGTGTCTCATCAGGAGTGCGGCGGGTAGAAGCCATCAGCGGCGAAGGATCGCTCAAGCACTTCCGCATGGACCACAAGCTGGAAAACCTGGTCTCTTCCCTGATTCCGCAAACGAAATCTCACTCGCCCGCCGAAGCCCTGCGCGGCGAACTCGACAAGAAAGATACGGAGATCAAGAAGCTGCAAAAAGAACTGGAACAGCTGCGCATGAAGTCGGCCGGTTCTCAGGTGGCTTCCGTCAGTGAGAAGGCGCGCGATATCAAGGGCATAAAAGTTGTGGCGCAGCGTGTGGACAATCTTGATCGCGGCCAGATGCGCACGCTGGTCGACAATATGCGGAACAAACTCGGCTCCGGCGTCGTCGTGCTCGGCTCGGTCCAGGATGGAAAAGTCGCGCTGATCGTCGGCGTCACCGCCGATCTGACTTCACGCGTCCAGGCGGGCAAAGTCATCAAGCTCGTGGCGGAAAAAGTCGGCGGCTCCGGCGGTGGACGCCCCGATATGGCTGAAGCTGGCGGCAAGGATCCCGCGCAACTCGATGCCGCGCTGGACGAAGCTTATGCGGCAGTGGAAGGGTTGCTTTCGTGAAATCTCGACCCTGAGCTTGCCGAAGGGGAGGGAGCCCTATTCCTAACCTTGCCGCGGATTTGCGCAGACAAACGCAAAAGGCACGAATAAGGCTGGAACTTCAGAAACCAGCGCTGCAAGGTTCGCTCGGTTTTAGCAAGTCTGGGATTCGTGTTTATTCGCGGAATTCGCGGCAGATCCTGAAATTTCCGCCCCTTTAGTGCGCCACTCTTCCCCACGCATAGAACGCCGAAAGCAGCAGCATTTCCAGGATCGCCAGCGCGTAGAACATCATTCTCATCTGTTTAGTGATTGCCATATGTGTTGAACGGCGGCCATGGCCCCGCCTTGCAGCCCCCATTACTTAAGTTTTGTAAGTGCCATTCATCCCATGCTGCCGACTTGAAGGATTCTGGCGGTATTTCTAGGGGTTTTACCGGCATTTCCTGGCTGTTCACCCCTTAGATTCGTCCAGTTTTAGCCGATTGCCGCCGGTTGGGAACCGTCATATAATCCGTATCCTCTGGCTCGTTCTCTAGTATCAGGTTGGGTAAAGGTGTTTGGCCTTCAGTCAGGTGGCGCAAGCCGCCGGAAACTGATATTTAGAGTGTAACCCGATGAAAAAGCACCTATTTACCATCCTGATCTGCGCCGCGTCGATGGTAGCTAGCAGCCCACTCCGTGCACAGAACATCGTTGCCACACACGATGCCTATGGCCACACCGTCTGGGTTGCCAGTGATGAGGCCAAGCCTCAACCCGAAGCGCAATCCCTGCCGCCGCAGCGGACAGCAACACCCGCTCCAGCCCAACCGCCTTCCACGCAAGCCGCGCCTTCGCGCTATAGCGGGCTGGTTTACTGGAGCAATAAGGAACATCGCTGGAAAGCCGTTCCTCTGGCGACATCCGCCACCATGAAAGCGGCGCGCCGTGCCGCGCAGGAAGTGAATGACATGGTGGTGCCGATCAGTCCGAGCGAAAGCCGCGCTCTAAGGCATGCGCAGCCTGTGGACTTGAAGTCGGATAATTTGACCCAGGTCCGCCCGGTAGATGCGGCCGCTGTGGATAAGGCGATTGACGCGGCAGCGGAGCGGCATGGTGTTGATCCGAACCTGGTTCGCGCAGTGGTCAAGGTGGAATCGAACTTCAATCCGCATGCGGTTTCGCGCAAGGGCGCCATGGGCCTGATGCAGCTCATGCCCTACACGGCGAAGTCGCTGAACGTGGATAACGCATTTGATCCCCGCCAGAACATTGACGCTGGAGTTCGCCACCTCAAGAGTCTGCTGGAAAACTATAATGGGAACGTGGAACTCTCGCTGGCGGCCTATAACGCCGGCAGCGGGGCGGTAAGAAGGAGCGGCGGCGTTCCTCCCTTCCGCGAAACGCGCGATTATGTAAAGAAAATTACGGATCTCTATCGCGGACAGGCTTTACGGCCCCGGCTGGTGGAGACGCGTGACGCAGAAGGACACCGCGTGTTTTCCAACAACGAATAACGCGGCTTCGGGTTTATTCTGTAAGGTGCTTTGAAAATTGCCGTAATGAACATTGGATCCAGGAATCACTCGCGGAACTCCCTCACGCGACAAGCGTTCGTGTATGCTCTGGCCTGTCTGTTGCTCGCGCCGGTCGGCGGTTTCGCGCGCTCCGTAAAACAAAAAAAACAGGCAGCCCGCACACAGTTTGAAACCGCTGAACGGCTGCGCGATTCCCTGGAGAGCAAGCCGGAAGCGCAACGCATCCGCCAGGATTACCAGAAAGTCATCGACGCTTACCGCAAGGTGTATTACACTGCGCCGACTTCTGTGAAAGCCGATACCAGCGTACTGGCGGTGGCTGAACTGCTGGACGACCAGGGCCGCATTCTCAACGATCCCAAAAGCTTGAAAGACGCGATCGGACAGCTGGTCTTCCTGCGCCGCGAGTATCCCGGCAGCAAGTACCGCGCTGAGGCGCTTTTCAGCATCGGTGAAATTTATCGCGACGATCTTGATGACGCCGTCCAGGCCAAGGCCACTTTCGAAGACTTTGTAAAACGATATCCCGCCAATTCCCGTGCGCAGGAAGCCCGCAAAGCGATTGCGGAAATTGATAATCCTTCAGCGGCCAGAAGCCCATTCAAAGCCAAGGCAACAAAACGCGATCGTCCCGGACGCTCTCGGAATTTGCGCGCCGCCCAAGACGAACCCAAAGCCGAGTCCAAAGCCGAGTCCAAAGACACGCCCAAACCTGCCGCCGATGATGCCACTTCCGACGTCCCGGCCCAGCCACAAGACGCCGCTTCGGTGACCAATGATTCCCAGCAGCACCGGCTTCCCCGTCTCACCGGAATCCGCCACTGGTCCACCGGAGATTACACGCGCGTCGCCATTGATCTGGAGCAGGAAGTGCAATACCAGGCCGGTCGCGTGCCGCATCCAGACCGTATTTTCTTTGATCTATACAACACCAAGCTCGCCCCGGAACTTGTAGGCAAGAGTTTTGAAGTGGACGCCGGCTTTCTGCATAAGATCCGCGTGGCGCAATATAAGCAGGGCATGGCGCGCGTGGTGCTTGACGTTGATGATGTCGCGGAATACTCTGCTTTTCTTCTGCCCAATCCGTACCGGCTGATCATTGATATTCACGGTAAGCTGCCGCCCAACAAGGTGGCAAGCAACAAGACGCCGAAGGCGGCCCCGCAAGACGCCATCGCGCCTGCGCCGGATACCACTCAATCCGCCAACTCCGACACTCAGCCGGACGTCACGGTAACTAACATCAAGCCCTCTGACGACAAGCCGTCGGCGCCAAAGTCACAAGGCGATGCGGCTTCTGCCATTCAACGCGCCGAAGCAGGCAAATCAGGCCCGCTCAAAGGCCGGGGCAAAGACAAGGACAAAGACAAAGAGCGTGTGGTGACCCAGAGCCCGGCGGAGATCGCCAAGGTTGTCACCCCAAAAGTTGTCGTGGACGATACCGGACTGGATGATTCCAGTCGCTCCACCGGCCAGCCTACCAGCGGCCCGACCTTTGAATCGATCACGCCCAAGGAATCCAGCAGGAATAAGAAAAGGAACGTCGAAACCACTTCGCGCGCCGCGAATGGCACTACCACAACCACGCGCACGGCAGCGCCCAACGCCGCCGGAGAACGCTCGCTCATTCGCGCCCTTGGACTGAAGATCGGCAAGATTGTTGTCGATGCCGGCCACGGCGGACATGACACCGGCACCATCGGCCCGAACGGCCTGGAAGAAAAAGATCTGGTGCTGGATGTCGCATTGAAACTGGGCAAGCTGCTGGAAGATAAACTCGGCGCAGAAGTCGTTTACACGCGCGACGATGACACGTTCATTCCGCTGGAGACGCGTACCGCCATCGCCAACAAGGAACAGGCCGACCTGTTTATCTCCATTCACGCCAACTCTTCTGACGATCCTACGGCCCGCGGCGTGGAAACCTATTATCTGAATTTCACCAGCCGCGCCGACGCCCTGGAAGTGGCTGCGCGCGAAAACGCCGTGTCCGAGCAGTCGATCCATGAATTGCAGGACTTGGTAAAAAAGATTGCGCTCAAAGAGAAGATTGGCGAATCGCGCGAATTTGCCACAGATGTTCAGCGGTCACTCTACGCCGGTCTGAGCGTCAAGAGTCCCAGTTTGCGTAATCGCGGGGTGAAGAAAGCGCCGTTCGTTGTGCTGATCGGCGCTAACATGCCGTCCATTCTGGCGGAAATTTCTTTTGTCAGCAATCCTGACGATGCCAGGAAGTTGAAAACCAATGAATACCGCCAGCGCATTGCCGACTCGCTCTATAAAGGCGTCTCCCGGTACGTAAACAGCCTGAGTGGAGTGAAGGTTGCCTCCAAAAACAATGGCTCCGGCTTCAGCGGTGGTACTGCAACCTCTGTTGCGGCGGCGAAGTAGTCTTTCCAATCTAGAGCGTTTCCTGAGTTGCTGTATCCACTGCACACGTCGCGGTTATAATAGCGGGCCATCTCACCCCCGCGACGCGCCATCCTGAGGCGAGCCACGCGAACTGCAAAGTGTTTCGACACGGTTTCCGCGAAGCCGAAGGATCGGCTCCGCTGCACCGTAGGGCTATCCAAGAGTGCTTGGAGGATTCCCTGCCCTGAAGAGCAGCGGAGCAGATCCTTCACCTCGCATCCGGAGCATGGTAAAGGAACAGAAGCATCGTGCTCGGCTCAGGATGGCGCATTCATGAGGATAGAGATAGGTGATTCTGGATACAGCATTCCTAGAACTGGTTTAAACGGCCAGCGGTTTCAGGTTCGGCTCTGCCCACTTCTCTTTCGCTTCCTGCGAGTCAATCCGCGCACGGCTGTAATATTCAAACGCCAGATTCTTGTCGCTGAACTGCTGCTGAATGCTTCTCACTGAATCCCGCAGACACAGGCCGCGATCCAGCCGCATCGCAACCTGCCGCAGCCAGAACCGCGTCAACGTCTCATGGTAGAGCCCGGTCACGCCGTGGTGTGCGGCAAACCGTTTCAGCGTGGCACGCATGCGGCCCATCGCGGTTTCCATATCTGCCGAGTACAGATACACCACGACAACGGTCAAATGATCGCGATGATGAAACTCTTCTTTCCCCAGCAGGCAGCGCTCCAGCCGGTCAACGAGGGTAAGAATTTCTGCGTCAGTCATTTTCTGCTCCAAAGAAAAACGCCCGACGGCTTAGACCGACGGGCGTGTTTATGTTCACTTCCAGAATAGCCGGAAACCCCGAAGGAATCAAGGACGCAACATCGCACCGTGCAAATGGCCCTTACAATCTATTTGCCTCCCGCCACTTCGTCACTTCATCGTCGACCGAAAAAGCCTCGCCGCCATTCTGACTAAAGCGCGATTCCAGCGCATGAGCCTGCTTTTCCAGAGGAATTTCTTCGTAGCTCCCGCCCTGGATAAACCCATTGACAAAGCGCGCAGCAAATTCTTTAAGGTCCAGTTGCGCGTACTGCACTACGTGGACCAGTTCATGGAAGAGCAGCGCGTCAGTGAATTCCTCATGGGAAACAATAACGTCCACAAAAGTGATTGCCGCCATGCCGGCGAAATCCGGCAGGTTACGGATGCCCATCATTTTAGCCATGGAATACATGGAGGGATTAGGCACGCGCGTACCGCGCAGAACGCAGAGCCGCGCTGAATCGAGGACAGCAGCGGAAAAGAATGACTGCATCGCAGTGCGCTGGGCATCCGTCAGCGGGACAGCCTGCGGTGCATATTTCTTGCGGCTGCTGGTGACGTAGTCCTCGACCATGTTGGCTAGTTGAGAAACCATTGCAGGAGGGAGATTTTTAAGGTCCATGAGGAAATTTGGTAACGGTAGTATGTACTTTACGCAAGGAGGCGGTTTTTAGCCGGAATGTCGCCTTTGGGCACTCACATGATATTCGCTGGTAAGATGCTCCGCAAAACGTTCGATAGAAATAGTGTCATCGCATACCGTACATAAAACAGCGACGTGAACTGGCTTACCATGCGGCCCCTCTAGGCATCGTGGAATGTCTGGCAATCCACGCGGTGGGCCGAACCACACCAACCCGCATTTTCGGCAATGAAAAAACCCACTCTTTTTAGCCTCGTCTGCTAGATGTTCCGGTGAAAATGAATCGAGCGGCATAAAATTGATCCTCTATTCGGCCAGAGTTTTAAGGCAATCGGCAGCCCGTAACCGCACAAACTGCGGCAACGAACGCTTCCAATATTTGATCGTCCGTCAGCACATGCTCGGGGAGAAATACCGGAAAGTCTGTGGGATTGCCACCGATTCCTGGCCTGTTGTGGTCAATACGAACAACATTCAAGTATCTTCCGGTTCCTGCCCAATCTTTATCGCCGGTTTTGCGCTGAATCCAGGCACGTTTATATCCGTCTGGTATGTTCTCATTCTGCGCCCATTCAATATAGCGTTGCCCTAGAGTATCGGTCTGAATCTCTATCATTTATCATCCCCTTTGAGACAAATGAAAAGCCCGGCACGATAGCCGGGGCAATTCGATGAAACGATCTGGACAATCCTCATTGTATCCCCACACCACGCCGGACTCAAGGTGCGATGGACGATTCCAACGATCCGAAAAACTGGACGCCTTTCCGTGCGTACTTTTTGAGGCGTTCCGGAATCAGGCAACTCGTAACCGGGCCGTAACGAACAAATACCCGAAGCTCTGGTGGAGATTTTGTCGCCAAGCAGCTTGGAATCACAGCCAGAGGAAGTCACTTGGAAACAAATTCGATTTGATGTAGCTGGTCCGTTGGCTGCTTGTCCGGCTATCACGTTAATCCCTCGGAACGGAGCGAATCCACGGTGAATCAAAACTTTCGGTATTGAAGAGCTTAACAGAACGAATGGTTCACTTCCGACTTGGCCAGACAACAAAATTAGGATTGGCGGCAAAAAATATGGGTTCGACTTGCGCCGAACCCAATTATGCAAATTACTTAATTACCGATTGTCTTACGCCACGCCCATTTCCGCGGCGATGCGCTCGGTCACAAAAGCCTCAATCACATCGCCTTTTTTTACGTCATTGAAGTTGGCGATGTTGATGCCGCATTCCATGCCGTTGCGCACTTCGCTGGCATCGTCTTTGAAACGTTTAAGCGAACCGATCCTGCCTTTGTAAACCTGAACGCCGTCGCGCACCAGGCGAATGTCGGAATCGCGCTTGATCTGGCCATCCAGCACGTAACAGCCGGCGATTGTTCCGGCCTTCGGCACGCGGAACGTCTCACGCACCTCGGCACGGCCCTGGTAGGTTTCTTTGATGACCGGATCGAGCAGGCCCAGCATGGCTTTCTTGATCTGGTCCTGGAGCTCGTAAATGATGGAGTGCAGGCGGATATCGATCTTTTCCATCTCCGCCAGCTCCTGCGCTTTGCGCTCTGGACGGACGTTGAAGCCGATAATCACCGCATTTGACGCCGAGGCCAGCAGCACGTCATTTTCATTGATGGCGCCCACGCCGGTATGAAGAATTTTGATCTTCACCTTGTCATTGGAAAGCCTAGTCAACGTGTCGGCCAGAACTTCCGACGATCCCTGCACATCGGCTTTCAGAATGATAGGCAGCTCTTTCATGCCGGCCGTCTTGATCTGCTCTGCCAGGCCTTCCAGTGAAAGCTTGGAACTCTTGGCCAGCGTGGCTTCGCGAGCGCGCTGTTCGCGATACTCAGCGATCTGCCGCGCTTTTTCGCGGTCGGCGACCATCAGCACGTCGCCCGATTGCGGCAGGCCTTCCAGACCAAGCACCTCAACCGGAGTTGACGGCGGAGCTTCTTCCACGGCCTTGCTGCGATCGTCAAACATGGCGCGCACTTTGCCAAACGTGTTGCCAATGATGAAGTTATCGCCCACGCGCAGCGTGCCGTTTTGTACCAGCACAGTGGCGACAACGCCGCGGCCGCGGTCCACCTTGGCCTCAACCACGGTGCCCGTTGCCGGACGCTCCGGATTGGCCTTGAGGTCTTGCAGGTCGGCCACAAGGCAGATCATTTCCATCAGCAGGTTCAGGTTGGTGCGCTTCTTGGCGGAGACATCCACAAACACCGTGGTGCCGCCCCAATCTTCCGGCATCAATCCGCGATCAGCCAGCTGCTTCTTTACGCGATCAGGCAATGCATCTGGCTTATCGATTTTATTTACGGCTACGATGATTGGAACCTTGGCTGCTTTGGCGTGGTCCATGGCTTCAAGCGTTTGCGGCATTACACCGTCATCGGCTGCGACCACCAGAACGACAATGTCCGTTACTTTGGCGCCGCGAGCACGCATGCGCGTAAAGGCTTCGTGACCCGGCGTATCGAGGAAGACAATCTGGCGTCCAAACGCGGGAGAATCTTCTTTGGTGATTTTTACTTTGTAAGCGCCGATGTGCTGCGTGATTCCACCGGCTTCGCCGCCAGCGACGTCGGTTTCGCGAATCGCGTCGAGCAGTGAAGTTTTGCCGTGGTCAACGTGGCCCATGATGGTCACAACCGGCGGACGCGTTACTGCCGCAGCGGCAGCGCTCTCCTGCGTGGTTCCGGTGAGTGAAGCCATTTCCTGCGCTGTCTGCGCTTCAAAGCTGATGGCTTCTGATTCAGCGCCAAAATGCCGCGCCAATTCTTTCGCCAGTTCGAAGTCCAGACTCTGGTTCACTGTGGCCATTACGCCCTTCATCAGCAGGCGCGCAATGAGATCTTTCGCGCGTACATCCAGCTTTTCCGCCAGATCTTTTACGCTGATGCCTTCACCGATGGTGATGGAGCGGGTGATTG
>DASXCL010000101.1:0-23586 GCA_036491195.1 Candidatus Angelobacter sp. | reverse complement strand
CACACTCGGCCCGAGCCATGATTGGAAGAAACTCACGGCGGGAATTCGGGCGAGCGCACGCAGCCCGCGCCGTGAAGCAGAGCGGAGGGAGCCCTAGCGACTGGAGCGAATGCATCAAGAACTTCGCGGGTTTTGCGAAGTTTGCGCAGGCCCCCAAAGGCCGAAGAGAGCGATGAGCCGCCCCAAGGCGGTGCAAGGAGAAGGAAGCGCCCCAGCGCTGACTGAAGCCGGTCGCGAGAGAAGCAGGAGCGAGTCCCAACGAGCGACAGGAGAAGGAGCGCTCCCAAGCGCGACTGATGCGGTGCTTCTCTTGAGCGCGAAGCGCGCCCGACCGCCGGCCTGCGGGACGACCGAGCAAAGCGAGGGAGTAGGTCGGCGGTCGGGCGCGGGACGCGCGGCGCAAAGACTCACGGAACCTCAGCGAGCGCTCGCAGCGATTTGAGGGCCGGTCTTGTGCGCCTCTTCGCGTTTGACTTTGGCCCTGTCCAGCGGGTGCCCTGCGAGAGCGCGGAGCAGGGAGGCTGGCAGTGGCCATGCGTAGTAAAGACGCGGTTGTGAAGCCGAGAGCGCGCAGGCTGGATGCGTCTTTGCAAAGCATCAGGGCAGCAGCCCTGGCCGGAATATTAATGGGGCGAGCGCCCGCAGCCCAAGAGATATATTCCGGCAACGTCTTGCGGCCCACATCATGGCCCACACAACGGCCCACTGGATGGCCTACAGATGCGGAGCCATGGTGTAGGCCATGCGGAATGCGAATATCCAACGGAGAATGAGCGTTATTCGGGACGTCCTCAGCGGGAAAAGTGGAGGCCGGGGACAAGGTGCAGAAAATTGTCGCGCAGGCGATTCGGTCGATCAAAACTGGCCTCCTGATTGCTCAGATTTCAGCCAGGTTTGAAGGTTTGCGAATTGAAACATCTTATAGTCGATGAAGACGCGAGACAGGTGCAACCGTTGTTCTTCCCTCAGCTCTTGAATTCTGGCGGTTTGATGGGCTGTCTGGTTTTGTCATCTGTCCTACTGCGGCCCGGTGGTTGCACTTGAACTCACTAGAATTCTCAATAAAACTCAGTTACGGAGCTGTTGAGGCGGACTGTGGTGTCAGCAGATAGACATGTGTTGGACCAGAATGTAGGTGATCGTCCATTCGCGCCTGCCGGTCTTTGTTTAAGCGGGGATTGCTCACACCAAAGGCAACAATCTGCCCCTGGTCGTTGATGGAAAAAGCTCCAGTCAGAATGGTGCCAACGGGCAAATCCATCACAAGGTCGTTGAGGTCCGTAACCGACCCACCACTCCACAAGACTGCTCGTGTTCCCACGGAACTTCCCGATTGGCCAACGACCTGTCCGAGACTATTGATTCCAAAGGCTTCACTATAGCCGCCCGATGGAAGTGAAGCCAGCGCCCGCATGCCTCCGCTATTGGTCCACAAAAATGCGCGAACACCCCCCATTCCCTCAGAAGCTCCGACCACCTCTCCCTGGTCACTGATATGATTTGCCCGGCTGCTTGAGTCATCCGGCAGTACGCCCAGATCTTTCATGCCAGATCCGTCCGCCCAGAGAAAGGCACGAGAGCCTGACGGCGTATCAGCCACGCCAACAACCTGACCGGCGTTGTTGAGGCCATGCGCTTCGCTCCATGTTCCGCCCAAGGCACCGAGATCCTTGATAGAGTTTCCCATCCAGAGAGCGGCATGGCTTCCGGAAGCGCCGGCAATCTGACCGGATTGATCGATGGCGTAAGCGCTGCTGTTGTCCGTTCCTTGAAGGCTAGGCAGTTGGGTCAGGCCGTCAGCATTTGTCCAGAGAAATCCATGTATGCCATTGGTGGAGTTAGAAGTCCCAACCACTTGGCCAGCATCATTAATCGCCATGGCAACGCTATAGTCGCCGCCTGATAGAAAGCCCAGGTCCTTCATGCCGCCTTTTTTCGTCCAAAGGAAAGCATGAGTATCAGAACCATGTGGATGCCCAGATCCACCCACAATTTGTCCTTGAGAATTGATGCCATGAACGCGCGCGCTTCCCTGTCTCAGCGTGCCCAGGTTAGTTAATGTGTAGCTTTGTCCCAGCGCGAAAGGCGCCAGTAACAAGGCCGCGATCACAAGAAAAAGGACTTTGCAGCTCATGTTCCTCATCCGTTGGCCATCTTTCAAAATGTAAAGTTCACGGCGGTTGTTTTGCCGCTGGTCACTGTAGCAGTGTGAGTTTGAGTCGTATGACCACTCTCAGAAATGGTGACTGTATAGGTGCCAATCGGAATCCAGCTGCTGCTGAATGCTCCGGAGGCATTGGTAGTTCCCGGAACGGTAGTCGAGATCTCCCCGCCTTTGATAGTCACGGTTGCGCCCGGATCAGTAGTGCCTGAAGCATTGACAGCTTTGACAGCGATAATTCCGGCAGCCGACAACTGGATATTCAAGGTCGCAGTGGCGCCGCCGACCACATTCACGGTACTGTTGCGGGCCAGATATCCAGTTGCGCTCGCGGTGAGCGACTGGTTGCCACTGGTCACATTGGAAATGGTGTATATACCACCGGCGTTCGTGGAAACTGCCATGCTTCCCCACTTCACAGTGGCCCCTGAGAGAACGCTACCCGTAGCGATGTTCGTGATTTTCCCGGTAAGCGTTCCGGTGGACGAAGCCTGCGTCAGGGAGAAATTAGTGGTACTCGTTCCACCTGCGGTCAGGGTCACGCTTTGCGTCGCCGTCTGATACCCCGTTAGCGACGCAGTTACAGTTTGCGCTCCGGCAGGAACGTTAGCCAGGCTGTATGTCCCGTTTGCCTGGGTCGTGGCGCTAATGCCGCCGCTTGAAACTGTCGCACCGGACAATGCCGTGCCGGAGCTATTTGTAACAACGCCTGTGATCGTTCCAGTGGTTGGGCCAGAGCTCTGGGTGATCGTGATGGAGGTAGTTTTTCCGGTGCTGACCGTGGCGGTTTCACTCACCGAGCCACTGCTTACCGTGTAAGCCCCTATCGGTATCCACCCGCTGGAATATACGCCCGAAGCATTCGTGGCGCCGGTGAGAGACGTGGGGATCTGGCCGCCGCTCAGGCTTACCAGGGCCCCGTTCACTGGCGAGCCCCCTGAATTAACGACCGTCACATTAAGAATCCCCGCCGTGGAAAGCTGGAAATTCAAAGTGGAAGTTTCGCCGTCAACATTCACAGGAGTGCTCACAGGCAAATATCCAGCAGCGCTCGCGGTGACGGTCTGGGTTCCGCCGGCAACATTGGCAATTGAGTAGACCCCGCCGCTATTACTGGTGGCAGAAGTTGTGTTCCACTTCACGGAAGCACCGACGATCACTCCGTGCGTCTGGATATTCGTAACTGTCCCGGTTACGGTTCCTGGAGCATTGTTGGCAACAGCCAGTATGAAATTGGCCGTCGTGGTGTTACCTCCCGTGACGGTCACATTCTGTATCACACTCTGGAAGCCGCTCGCCGAAGCCACTAACTGAATGGTTCCCGCCGGAATATTTGTAAAGCTAAAGCTACCGGTTGAATCCGTGATGGCAGTTCCTCCACCGAAGGTTACCGTTGCACCCGCGATTGGCGCGTTGGCAGCGGCCATCACCTTTCCAATCACGTTGCCCAAATTGGAGGCCAGGGCCATCGTCGGCGCAGCCACTGTGTTTCCAGTTGTGGCTGTTACTGTTTCCGTGGCAGGTGAGAAGCCTGCCGCGGACGCAACCAGGGTGACGGCTCCCCCAGGAACATCGTTGAGAGCATAGCTGCCACTTGCGTCGGTCAAGGCAGTCAACCCGGAGCCAGTCACGCTGGCGCCCTGAATGGCATTTCCACTGGTATCTACAATAGTGCCTGTGATAGTGCCCGGGGCTATCGGAGCAAGTTGCAGGTTAGGCACATTATCCGTAGATCCTGCTGTAACGGTAATTTGCGCCGACGCATCGCTATACCCCGAAAGCGTAGCTGTAACCGTAGAATTACCGAGTGCCACGTCATTGAGGGTGTAGGCGCCATCGGAAGCGGTTGTAGCTGAAACGCCGCCCCCGGATAAAGAAGCGTTAGCCAGCGGAGCGCCTGAGGTGTTGGTTACCACGCCAGTTACCGTGCCGGTTGAACCGCCATTTTGGCTGATATTAATGATTTTAGCGACCGACGGAACTCCCGATCCACTCAGGATAAAAAGCATGTAGTATCCGGGCGGCGCCAGATTGCCATTCGCCGGCATGGTTACGTTCAACCCACCAGTACCCTCGGTAAAGTCCAGGTGCATATAGCGGCCACTCTCATCAAAGGTATGCGTAACAGACGGTACTCTGATCCAGGCAATTTTGGTAATCGAAGCCGCGTCAGGAGTGCTAACAAAAATAGTCTGAGCATAGCCCACGTTGGTGGGCGCCGAGGAAATTGTTGGGCGCGCACCATTAAATAAATACGGCGGAGAATAGATCTGAGCGTTTGCTCCACCTACATTCCCGCCAGCTGAAAGTACACGGCCGTCGGGAAGAAGGATTGCCGTCGAGTGATAGCCGCGATAGACAGCAATGCCGGGCATGACCGTAAACTGTCCCGTAGCCGGGTCCCACATCTCCGTTGGCAGCACAGGATTGGTGGAATCATCAAAACCGGAGCCGCTGCTTCCGCCTACGATAAACACCTTTCCATCCGGCAGCACAACAGCATTGTGCTGCCGGCGGGCAAAATGCATGCTTCCGGTCAGAGCCCAAGCAGGAATCGCAGCGGTTAAGTCAATGGATTCCGCCGTTGCCGTGGGTGGATCGGACCCGCCGACATCCAGAATCTTACCCGTCTCATACATCACACCCGGGCCGTAGTCGCGCCAGTTGGTGAACTTTCTTGTTGCTAGGTTGGTCCACGTTCCGTCGCCAGTGGTGTCGAGGTAGCGTGAGAGGGGCTCCGGCCCGGCATAGACAACTTTTCCGTTAGGCGCAACAAACATCACCGGATAGAGCGCCTGCATAAGCTGCGCTGAAGGTAAATTGCGCCAGGTATTCGTCGCGACCTGATAGATTTGGGGCAGGGTATCTGTGACGGTGTTGGAATTTACATCACCCGAGAGCACAAGTATGTCGCCGTTCGCCAGTTCGGTGGTTGTTGGATACCACCGGCCCTCGTTCATGTCCGGAACCTGGGTCAACGTGTTCTGGAACGGATCGTATATAACTGCGTGCGCATATCCTGTGTAGTCAGCGATATGACCACCGGCGATAAATACCCGGCCATCAGCCATGGACGTATGCCCCGCACAGAACAAAGCATAGGTCGAGGCGGCAGCCGGAGAAAACGTGTTGCTGACCGGGTCCCAGATGTTCGGGTTCAGTGATTCTCCGTAATATGAAACGAAGAACACTCGTCCATCGGGTAAAAGGGTTGTGTGAACCGCGCGGGTAGGCCAGTTTTGCAGAGATGACCATTGGCCCTGGGTGGAGGCTTGACCGTAGCAGAACGTGGCCAGAAACACTACAGCGGCAAAACAGCAGAGAAAACAAAATCTGTGGCGCAAAACCATAGAAGTGCAGCCCCGGGGAGCAAAGTTGCCGATTATAAGTATCAATGAATCGTTACGCGATGCAATTCCAAAAATCCTTGCTTAACTTCTAGAATCAGGAAACCTGGGAAAAGTAACGAGATCAGTGGCGCATCGATTTATCTGATTCGAGCGATGAAGGTCGAGTTGCTGCCTTCAGTTACCAACGCAAAATAAATATTCAATATTGACAGTGATGCTCAAAGAAATAAGTACCGCTAAAAATTACCGCCGCACCAGCGGAAAATCAGGACGCGCAGCAAGTGCACGGCCCCGATCATCGCTGGTAAGGCAAAAGGAACTAGCTTTGATTTGTCCAATTCGCTAATTGGTTCCACCAGGTATCAACGTTTTTCTCAATAGAGGTGTGATTGTTCGTAACTGAATTCGCCCCGGAAGTGATCTCGACGCCAAGGTTTTTCGCATCTTTAGCGTGTGGCGCATTAGCGTCGCCCGAATAATTGTTGAGCGCCTTCGCAGCGGCTTTGAGTTCCACTTTGGCTTTCGTGTAGTTTCCCTTGTTGAGATTGTCCTGAACAAGTGACAAGTTCTCACGGGCGCGTACAAGAGGCATATTGCTCTCGATTGTTCCCGTAATGAGTGAGCCCTGTGCTCTTGCCAATTCAAGATCAGCATTACCCGGATTATTATTCTTCAATGCCTGTTGGGCGGCCTGGAGATGTTCCCGCACTGCATCCATATCTAAGCCGATGTAGCTGTACCCTCCTTCCACCGATTTCACGACTTCAGCTCCGTTGCTCCTAGGCTGGTCGCTCTGCGGAAGGGCATTGGATGCCATCTGTTTCTGGCTGTTCTGTGGCCCTGAAGTGTTGCTCGATGCAGATTGCTGATTCTGTGCATTCCCTTGTTTCGCATTTCTTGCCGCGAGCGCAGGCGCTAAAAAGGACGTTTGCTCCAACTCGGCATAAATCGGAACCACATGGGTGTTGTCCTTGGAATTGCTAGGTATCTTCCGCTCAACTTGATTGGCCAGGTTCAGCGCCTGATTCACGTCAGTTTGCGCGCGATTCTGATCTTGGCTGATGAGGGCTTGCCGCGCCTGATCAGTCAGGCGCAGTACGTGTACCGCCGTTTTTGAAACGTGCATTCGATCATGTGATTGGTTATTTGTACCCGACCTGTCATTCGAAGCAGCCGTTGTATTCGTTGTACTTCCATGAGAAGCCTGCGAAGTCTCTTTACTATTACTGGGTGATTGCGCCTGGCCTGGCGTGGAAATAAGAACCGCTGCCGCAAACGCAGAGCAGCAGAGGATGGAATTAAGTCTTTTCAGCATAGATTTGCTCCTTTCAGGTGACGATATGCAATAGGAAGGGATAAGACTTGCGTGTTGCTATTTATCAGGAGATAAAAATTCCGGAGATAAATTTAAAGCTGGCGGCACTCCAGGTCGTAAAGAATGGAATACCAGCCAGTTGCGCAGGCCGCTAACCCGCATGCCTATTGCTAAAACTTATTATATATCGTAAGACGATATATATAGCGATTATCGATAAAAATACTGGGAATATTTTCCGTAGTCAGGAAAAGCGGCTGAATTTGCCAGCCATCGCAACGATTGTGGACCGGCCCGAGCTGAAATTGCGGCTGGGCTTCTCGGGAATTTTAGGGTTCGAATAGGTTAAGCTTGGATTGCTTGACACCAAAGCAATAATCTGTCGCTGGTCGTTGATGGAAAAATCTCCGGCCAGCTACTATCGTCTGTGGGCATTCTAGGATTTCTGCTGCCTCAAGTAACTACATTTCTTGCGAAGGCGTCACATTTCGCAATCAAAAAGCGGGTAACGAACCCTAGACAGATTTCTGACGGTCCGGCTTCCGCCGCATTTTCTTCGGCCATCTACCGGTTAGCCGCTTTCACGCTTTTCCAGATCTCAAACCGAACGCCAACAACAAGCTGTTGCCATCGCCGCAGGGCAGGGCTCAAAAAGCTGGCGTGAACTCCGTCGAGATACCCCCTAGTCTCTCCTTCATGGTTTCCCAGTCAGCCTTGGAACTCCCTTGCCCCAGGTCTCGGCGGGCGCTAGTTCCTTTCTGATCGGCGGAGTTGTCATATCACGATCATTCGACTGGAATACCCGGGCACCCTGTGAGATCAGGTAATCGGCGGTTCGAGCGGCCAAAGCCTGGATGGTTAATCCGGGATTTGCCGAACCCTGGGTTGGCATGATGCTGCCGTCACATACGAAGAGATTGGCGATGTCATGGGAGCGACCGAATTTGTCGACGACCGAAGTTGCGGGATTCGATCCCATGCGGGCCGCACCCACCAGATGGGCGTAACGAGCCTCCTGCTCCACCTCGGTCGCGCCTGCGGCAGCCATCACTTCCATTGTCTTTTCTTTGGCGAACTTGATCAGTTTCTTGTCGTTGTCGTGCAAATTAAAACTGACATGGGCCACGGGCAGGCCGAAGCGGTCCTTTTCGTCGGCAAGGGTCACGCGATTGTCATCCCAAGGTAAGATCTCGCCTAGAAGGCCGAATGCCGCCCAGTGGTTGTAATCCATCATCTCGCGCCGCAGGCCCCATCCCCATGCTTTCTTGGATGCCAACATTTGTTTACCAAAAGCAATGGGCAGAGGACCGACGGTCTGGATGGCAAATCCGCGAGCGAAGTCATTTTTCGGATCAGTCTCGTAAAACTCTTCGGTTAGCGCATGTGCCGGAGGGGCTTTGTACATGCGAACCGGCTGCTCGAAGCGGCCCAGCACAACATTGCCTGCCTGCGCCATCAGGTAACGGCCGACTGTGCCGCTGGAATTGGCGAGACCATTTTCGAATCCGGGACAAGCGGAGTTCAAGAGCAGCCTCGGTGTTTCAATTGCATAGCCGGAGATAATCACTGCCTTCGCCTTTTGAAAGTTCACGTTCCCGGCGCGATCGAAGTAGTAGACGCCGGTGACGCGGCCTTCCTTGGCCAACTCGACGCGAGAAACCATACAGTGATCGCGTATCTCGGCGCCTTGCTTGAGCGCGTCGGGAACGTGCGTGATCAAAGTGCTGGCTTTGGCTCCGACCTTACACCCTTGAATGCAGAATCCCCGGTAAATGCAGTGCGGTCGATCTCCGTGAGATCCGGAAAGAATCGCGACTGGTCCGCCAATCGAGACGGGAATATTAAGGGCTGAGCATCCACGGATAAGCGTGTTGCCAACGCCGCCCATGGGATGAGGTCCATAGGCGTATCCGTGGGGATGGCCCCAGGAATAATAGGCCGGGCCCGCGACCGGCATCTCAAGTTCCAGTTGCTCGTAATACGGTCGAATGTCCTCATAATTGATGGGCCAGTCCACGCCTACGCCGTCGCGCGTATAGACCTCAAAATCGGAGGGATGCAGCCGGGGGGTAAACGCAGCCCAATGGACGGTGCCTCCTCCCACTCCCTTACCGCAGTTGTTTGCGCCCAGCGCGAGCGGATCGCTCCCTCCGGTGACTCGCGGATCTTCCCAATACAGTTCATGCGAGCCCGCCTCATCACTCACCCAGTCGCGCTCCGTATCCCAGAATGGCCCCGCTTCCAGGCCAACTACATTGAAGCCCGCGCGCGCAAGACGTTGCAGTAGAACCCCGCCTGCGGCGCCAATCCCGACAATTAAGTAGTCCACCTCATCCTGCTGTGTGAACTTCCGCATTGGCACATGGAGGAACTGCAATGCTCCCAGCATGTGCTGGTCGTTGCCCGGAGGTTGAAACGCGCCTAGGATCGGTTCTTTCACTGCCTTACTATTCCTTTGCCGAGACTTCCTTTGTTGCGCCATGCTGGTCGGCTTCGGTATGGTGGTGCGCCGCTGATTCCAATTCATGGGAAACTGCGGCTTCTGGCGCCAGCCACTCATGGCGTTTTTCTTTTACTTCCCATGGCTCTGGCTCTCCGTTTTCCAGACGGGTGTAAGCGCGGGGATAGGCCGGCCCCCCGAAGCCAATCTCGTCCCAAGCCCACGGGTGGGCATAGTAAGCGTCGATAACGTCGCCCATCATCAATTGCCAGAAACGATGCACTGACATGGAACCCCATATCTCCTGTGCGGCGTACGGCTTTCCGTCATGAATCGCTTTGAGTACCAAGTCCTGCTGACGATAAGGCAGTGCAAGAAAGTCGCGTCCGTATTGTTGCAGCGCCTCTTTATTTATAGCTTCGCGTCCGAGCCGGTAGGCATCGCGGTCCTGCGGCATGGTGTCGTAGCGATATCCCACAGTCTGATTGACGTAAAGCCGGTGATCGAGAGGGGCGACGAGCGGAATCTGGCGATCGGGAGTCCGGTCTGTCTGGGGAACGAGATGTCCAAAGACCCCAGTCCAGAATTCAAATTCTTCGGCTGAGAAGAACTTTACCGCAGGGGACAAATCCACGCGACGGGTGACGACTTGCCGGGTCGCGTCATCCCAGAAGGGACTTTGCGACAGCGTGCTGAAGCCCGGATAATAACCAGGCGTGCGCCGTGGCTCAAGCGGTTTGCCCGTGGCGGCCTCGCGTGGCAGCTTAGTGGAGTCGAGATCAGCACTTTTATTCATTTGCGTTTTCGCCGAAGCAGGCTGGCCAGGATGCCGAGCATTCCGGCCGCGCCAAACAGCAAGGGCGCGAAGATCGGCGGCCCGTACATTACGTTATAAAGGAGATGCTTGGTTCCACCGGGGCGGCGACGCACGCCGCGCCCATGGTAATAGAAGCCAACGGCTGCGTCGGCCAAAGCCAATAGGGACAAAACTGGCAACGCCGTCGTCGCCACTCTGCGACTCTTCACCGAAACAAAGGAAGCGACCGCCAAGGCTGGCGCCAGGATGATCGGCGTCCATTGCGCTGCATAACGGAAATTGTTCTTGTAGTGCGAATAAAAAGCCTCGAAGCCGCTGAGCAGAGCGCTAATGCCTGTCACAATGGCCACCTGCCGCTGAAATCGTCCTTCGCGGATGTCCTGCTCGGCCGAGAGAAATTGGCGTCTTTCGCGCGAAGGTAGAAATCCCGCAAGAAAAGTATCCTTGCCGGAGACCGAAATATTCGAGTCGTCTTCGCGTTGAAGATAAGAGGCGATGAGTCCGAGATAAGCGCTGGTGCCGAAAAGCAGTGGAGCAAAAATTGGTGGCCCCATAATCATGTTGGTCAGGGGCAGCCGCCATCCGCCAGGCTTGCGCTCGATCCCGCGCACATGGAAATAAAATCCCACAGCGGCGTCGATGAGGGTTACGGTTGACACCAAACGCAACACCGTTCTTGCCATCCGGCGGCTGAAAAAACCAGCAATGCCCGCAGCCGCCAACAGAACGCTCATAATTACCGGCGTATACATCACCCGCCGGCTATAGCTGCCGCGATAGTGTTCGTAGGCGACTTCAAGTCCGCTGATCACGCTGGTGCCTGCCGTGAGCAGGGCAAGACTTCGCTGGAACTTCCCCTCCCGGATTTGGTTGGCCGCGATTTCCAAGTCGCGGCGAGGCCGCCAGATGGAAAACGCAGATTGCTGCTTCGGCATTGCTAAACAACCTCGCGAACTTTGTCGAGAATAATCGTCTTGATGATCTTGGCCGCATCCTTTTGTCCGCGCATCAGAGATTTTGCAAAATGGAGCGCCTGTTTGGTTGTAGCCTTTCCCGGCATAGGTGGCTCGTTAGGATCGACTACAGCTTGTACGACGGTCGGCCCTTTGTGACTTAAGGCTTCGCGAAGAATGTGCTCAACATCCTCCGGCCGCTCGATGGTGAAGCCCCGTGCGCCGCACGCCTTGGCTACTTGGGCAAAATCGATCGGCTGCAACTCTACCCCGAACTCGGGATTTCCTTCCAAGATCATTTGCTCCCATTTAATCTGGCCAAGTACGTTGTTCTTGATAACGATCACCGTCACTTGCAGGTTATACTTCACCAGCGTGGCGATTTCACCCATCAGCATCGTCAACCCGCCGTCACCGACGACGCAGACCACCTGTCGTCCGGGATATGCCACAGCAGCGCCGATACTGTAAGGCAGTCCATTCGCCATGGTGGCCAGCGAACCGGAAAGCGAGAACTGCATGGTGCCGCGAATTTCCACGTAACGCGCGGTCCAGGTGGCGATGGTCCCACTATCTGAGGAGACAATGGCGTCGTCATTCAGTAATTTGTTCAGCGTGTGAGTCACGACCTGGGGCTTCATGGGCATGTCTTTCCGAGTTCCGCGCTCTTCCATGAGCTCGTTCCAATCTTTCATGTGTCCCTGGGCCTTCTCCAGAAAGTCCTGCTTCTTTCGCTCCAGCAGCGGCAGCAGCGCCGTGAGAATGGTTTTGGCATCGCCCACTAAACCCACGTCCACGGGGTGCCGCAACCCGACCCGCGTTGGATCAATTTCGATCTGCACGCATTTCGCCTGTCCAGGTTTGGGCAAGAACTCCATGTAGGGGTAGCTGGTGCCGATCATGATTAGCGTGTCGCAATCGTTCATAGCGTCGACGGAGGGCGAGGTGCCGAGCAACCCGAGGCCACCGGTGGTGTAGGGGCTGCGGTCTGGGAGCACCGCTTTGCCGAGAAGCGCCTTTACCACCGGGCCTCCGACAATTCCCGCAAGTTGGGTCACTTCTTCCCGGCAACCGAGCGCGCCGCGTCCCACGAAAACGGTAACTTTTTGTCCGGCGTTGATGACGTCCGCCGCCTGCCGAAGAAGCGAGTCCACTGGCCTGGCGGTCGAGGGCAGGCTCCAATCCCCACTGTGATGCGCCACATTGGCGGCATTGCGATGCTTATCAGAAACTTCCCACTCCTGAATGTCTTTCGGAATACAGATGTGAGATACGCCGTGGCGGGCATAGGCTGTGCGTATCGCCATATCCACCACATTCACTGCGTGGGCCGGCCCCATAACGCGCTCGTTGAAAACCGAGACATCCATGAAAAGCTTATCGAGATCGACATCCTGCTGATAGTCCATGCCGATTAAGTCGTGAAAAGTGTGACCCGTGATCGCGAGCACCGGCTGCGAATCGCACTTGGCGTCGTAAAGACCGTTGAGCAGATGAACTCCGCCGGGGCCCGAGGTAGCACAACAAACTCCGATGCGGCCGGTGAACTTGGCGTATCCCACTGCCGCGAACGCCGCAGCTTCTTCGTGGCGCACCTGAATGAATTTCAATTGATCTTTATGAGTGCGGAGCGCCTCGAAGAAACCGTCCACGCCGTCGCCGGGGAAGCCAAAAATCGTATCCACCCCCCATTCGATTAAACGTTCAACAATAAGATCAGAAACCTGCTTCGCCATAAGAGTTCATCCCTTTCGTTATGCGCGCCATGTGCGGTATCTCAAAAACTTTCCGCCGAACTTCAGAGCCGGTAAACTGCAGCGTCTTTTTCTTTCAGAGCAAGTCCGTTTCCCGGCCGGGTCAGGTCCGGCGACATGATTCCATCTTTCGGTTCGCAAAAACCCTCAAAGAACATTCGTTCGATGCGGGCGTGGTCGTGAAAGAACTCCATATGAATGGCCCGCGGCACGGAACAGCAGACATGTAAATGCATGCTGGGCCCGCAATGCGACGACAAAGGCAGATTTGCCGCCCAGCACAATGCGGCCACCTCCATAAACCCGCTGATGCCTCCGCAGCGGGTTGCATCCGCTTGCAGAATAGTGACTGCGCCGGCATCGATCATGCGTCGGAAATACCAGGCTGTGTAGCCATACTCCCCGGCCGCAATATCCATGCCTATTGGCGCCCGAACACGAATTTCATTCAGGCCGGCGAGATGATCCGAACTCACCGGCTCTTCGAACCAGCGCACTCTTCGTTCGCCAAATTCGTAGGCCAGGCGAAGCGCCTGCGTAACCGTGTAGGCGCCGTTAGCATCAACGAAGAGCTCGCAGATATCACCGATTGCGCGGCGCGCAACCGCAACCCGGCGCGGGTCATCTTCAGGATGGCTTCCTACTTTCATCTTGACCATCGAGAAACCCTGCTGCGCCCACCCGCTCAGTTGACGCTGTAACTGCTCATCGCTGTACGTGGTAAAGCCGCCGCTGCCGTAGAGTGGAATACCGTCGCGAACCCGGCCCAGAAGATTAACCAGGGGTACATCAAGCAGGCGTGCCTTCAGGTCCCACAAGGCATTGTCGATAGCGGCGGCTGCCATTCTGCTGATCCCAGTTTCCCCCAGGTTGCGAACGTGCCGGTAAATGTCCTGGAGAATCGCTGCGTGCGCGAAAACATCGCGGCCGGCAACAATTTCGCACAAGAGGCTATGCACTAACCTGGCGGTGGCTTCCTCCGCGTAAGTGTAGCCAAGTCCTGACTTTCCGCCTGCCTCAATCGTGACCAAGATCATGGTGGTGCTGTCCCACGAACACGTGCCGTCAGCCTCGGGGGCATCCGTGGGAACGGTGAATGCCTCAACTTTGGTTCCCGTTATCTTCGCGTTTGACTGCTCGCTCAAATCCTGACCTCAGAATCCGGTTAACACGCTTGCGCCATCGCGAGTTACAGCCACCACGTCGCAATGCCGCATGCCGCCGTAGCCGTCGAAATATGCAGCGGGCTCAATATTGAACGTCATTCCGACATCCAAAACATCTGGAGAGTGGGGGTGAATCCTCGGAAGGGCGTTGGCGTCTACTGCTGCAAAGCCGACACCGTGTCCAGTGGAATGCTTGAACGCGTCGCCAAATCCATGCGCGACCATTACCCTGCGGGCCGCTCCATCGACCTCGCGCGCCGAAACTCCCGGTCGCACCGCCGCCAAAGCCGCCTTGCTCGCTTTGGTGATGGCGGAGCGCATGGCTTCCTTCCGCTGATCAGGCGCGCCAGCAGTGTAAGTACGCGTAATGTCGGTCCAATAACCGTCAGCGCAGGTGTTGGCATGGATCATCACCAGATCACCCTGCTCGATTTTCCGCTGTCGCGTGCGCGCATAGGCCGCAGAAGCGCACGCGGAGTTGGGACCCGACATGCAGAAAATGAAGCCATAGCTGCGTTGTGCCTCCGCGGCTTTCGGGCAAGTTTGAAAAGCTGCCTGTATATCGGCGGCGACTTCGGCCTCGCGTCGTCCCACTCGGACCGAATTGGCAGCAATCCCGAATCCAGTGGCGGCGATTTCCGCTGCCTTGCCTAACTGTTCCAGTTCTGTGGGAGTTTTTTGCGCCTTCAATTGTTCTAACACTTGGTCGCAGGCGATATATGTGGCATCTGGCATCACGCTTTGCATTAACTTAAAGAGAGCGGGCCGAAAATCGGTACACGAGGCATAGCTTGCGGGCTGCATTCCGGGTTCAACCTGAATCCCGATGGTCGCCCGGCGAAGTCCAAGCCGCAAAATAATCGAACGCAGTGGATCAGTAATCGCCTCAACGGGTGTAATCAGCCTAGCTAGGTCAGCCGGCTTGTAGGGAGTAAGGGTCGCCTGGGAAGATTTCCCGGCAAGCTCGATCTCGTCCTCTGGTAATACCACTAGAAGTTCACCTTGCGCGGTGAAGATGGCGATGCTTGCCCCCATCACCGGCCAATAACCGCTTAACAAAAGGACTTCAGTGGCAGAACCACAGATGACGGCGTCGAGGTGGCGCTCTCTCAAAGTTGTTATTACCCGTTTTTGTCGCTCGGTATCAATCAAAGAGTCAATTCTGTTCTATGGACTCGAACCACGTCACCGGCCGATTCGCAGCCGAGCGGCCAGCGCCCAGTTAAATTGGCTGGAGAAAATGTCCTGCAATCTCTTGTCGTTGACGGCGTAGCAAGACCACATCCCCAAGTTTGTTATATTTTTTTGATCATCTTAACCGTACGATTCCAGTTGTCGCTCATAGGTTGTTAAGCCAGGCGAGTTTCTCTGATCTGTGAATACGAAATCGAAATTCTCCTCTAGATTTCGGCGTGAACTGCGGTCTGTGCAGTTCGTTCGACTCATTTGCCGGCGCGAAGACTTCGCGAGCAGATTCTTCATCTCAATGCGCGGATTGGGCGCATCATAGAAATGAATTTTGTCTGAACCGAAAGATTCCCCCTTACCCGGAGCTCATGAAATCGGATATCAGTAAATTGGCCCTCATCGGAAACCTTCAGACCGCTGCTCTTGTAAGTAGGAGCGGCACCATTTCCTGGCAATGCTGGCCTGATTTTGATTCAGAGGCTTGTTTTGCGGGTTTATTAGGCACAGATGCGAATGGCGAATGGTCTCTTTCTGTCAAGAAAGCCAAGCGTATCAAGCAAACCTATCAACCTGGAACTTTGATTGTGGAAAGCCTCCAAACACAGATTGCCGGAGGTGCCGTGTTGCTGACTGATTTCATGACGGTGCGCCGTCGCCATCATTCGAGCTTGGTGCGAATTGTTCGCGGAGTTGCGGGGAAAGCCCAGGTTCAGACCACTCTCTCTCCTCGTTTTGACTACGGTGCCGGACAGCCACGAATCGCAAGAAAAGGGAAAAACAAGTGGGAAGTGGTGAGCGGACCACATCGCCTAACTCTGCGAAGCAATGTCGAGTTGACCCCCGGCAAAGGCAACTTGCATGCCGATTGGTCAGTCAACAAAGATGAGACTTACTATTTCACTCTGCAATACAGCAACTCGTTTGCTGATGAAGAGCCGCCAGCCCTGTCCGCGAGGACGGCACAGCAGCAGACGGCCCGGTTTTGGCGAAAGTGGATCGCGCGGAGTGAATATCACGGGCCTTATCGTGAACAGGTTGAAAGATCGCTGATTACGCTAAAGGCACTGACCTATGCCCCATCAGGAGGCTTCGTCGCCGCTCCTACCACTTCGATCCCGGAGAAAATAGGAGGAGTCCGGAACTGGGACTATCGTTTCTGCTGGTTGCGCGACACCACGTTCAGCCTGCAAGGCTTAGTGGAATGCGGCTTCCAGGAGGAGGCTCGAGCCTGGTTGGGATGGTTGAGCCGTGCGATCGAGGGAAACCCTGGTCAATTGAAAATCATGTACGGGATTACTGGCAAGCGTGAGCACAGCGAGTGGGTCGCGGACTGGCTGTGTGGTTACGCCGGCTCCAAACCGGTCCGTATAGGCAACAAGGCATCGTCGCAAGTCCAACTGGATACCTACGGGGAAGTCATGGACTCCTTGTATCTGGCGCGCCGCAATGATTTGTATCCGCATGAAGACCAGAGCGGGGCAGCCATGGAAATACCGCTGCTCAAGCACCTGGAAGAAATCTGGAACGAGCCCGACGAAGGGCTGTGGGAATTCCGTAGTGGCCCCCGGCAATTCACTCAATCAAAAGTGATGGCATGGGTGGCGTTCGACCGGGGGGTTCGCATGGCGGATGAATTCGGCGTAAAAGGACCGGTTGAGCGCTGGCGCAAACTGCGAAAGTGCATTCACGCCGAGATCTGCACAAAGGGCTTTCATAAAAAGATGAACAGTTTTACTCAGACCTACGGGCAGCCGCACATGGACGCCAGTTTATTGCTCTTGCCGATCGTAGGCTTTCTTCCTATTGATGACGCACGTATAAAGGGAACCGTCAGTGCGGTCGAGAAGCATCTGATGCGAGATGGTTTGCTACTGAGATACGACACGAAAAAAGTTAAGGATGGATTGCCGCCGGGAGAGGGAGCATTCCTGGCCTGTAACTTCTGGTTGATTGATGTTTATATCCTGCAGGGCCGGCTGAAAGAAGCCCGCGAACACTTCGCGAGGCTGCTGTCGATACGAAACGAGGTGGGACTTCTTTCGGAAGAATATGATGCCAGGCATGGATTGGTAGGGAACTTTCCTCAGGCTTTCTCTCACATCGGCCTGATCAACGCCGCGCTTAGTCTTAGGGATGGTACCTCGGTGCGTTTGAAACGCCTCAACAATCTGCAGAGGTAGCAAACCGCCGCAGCCCATCACGCCATCGAATCGCTCGAAGAGGTGTCATGGCGGATGGAATGTTGGCTGAATCCGTCATTCTGCTGAACTCGGCTTTGCATTCCCCACCGTATCAATAATCTTAGACCCCGAAGTTTGCGTGAAGGGCCAGTAGAAGCCAGAGCCACTGGCGTCGAGCAAACCCAACGGGCGCCAACAGGTTCTAATAAAGTGAGGCTGACTATGGCCAGAGTTGTGGATGACCGGTAAAAACAGCGCCCGCAGATTGAAGAGTCAGGGCAGGAAATCTGCTGCCCCGCGAACGAATTCCTCCTTTAAACCGAAAGGTGCGCGTGGCGGCCCGACCAATATCGCGAACGCGGTCATAATCAAAGACGAAGACCTGTTTGTGCTTTGCCAAAACGACGGGAGCATCCCTCTAGAAAATACCCAGGGATTCGGACTGTATTACCACGATTGCCGTTTTCTGAACGGTTATGAGCTGACAATCGAAGACTCGAGACTCAATGCTTTGGCCAGCAATTCCGAACACGGGTACATGGCGACGTTTGAGTTGACCAATCGCGATGTGAAACTCTCCAACGGTTCACAGCTCGAAAAGCAAAGCCTGGGAGTCAGCTGCCAGAGGATCATACAATTTTCCAACCTCTCCATGCAGGATGTGATTACCTGCACCAACTACACGATTGAGAAGTTGCAGTTCGTTTTATCGTTCTCCTTTCAAGCTGACTTCGAGGATGTTTTTCAGATTCGCGGCTTTCATCCCACCCAGATTGGAAAGCCGAAGGCGCCAGCTTGGCACCGCGGGGGGGCACTGCTGTTTAGATACGACGGTGCGGACCAATTGCAGCGGAGCGTCACGATCAATATTTCCTCTCGTCTCAAGGCGCGCCATCGCGCTGGGGCGGAAATCTCAGTTTCGCTTGCGCCGGGCGAGTCAAAGAAACTCCACTTGAGCGTTCAGTTGAGGGAGTCTTCCAGAAAAAAAACAGCCAGAATAAGTTCGGCCTCAACCCGGGACACAGCAGCCCTGATCGATCGTCTGCACCAGAGCTCCGATGACTGGCTCAAAGACCACTGCCACCTGGAGAGCAACAGCTATCGACTCAATCATGTATTCGAGCGCTCCATCCGCGATCTGGGAGCATTGCGCACTTTTCTGGACGGCGCAGAGTATTTTTCCGCCGGTCTCCCCTGGTATGGCACCTTGTTCGGCCGCGACAGCATTCTTGCGTCAATGCAAACTCTAGCGTTTCGGCCAAAGGTAGCGGAGCAGACGTTGCGCCTGCTGGCAAGGTACCAGGGAAAAGAAATAAATGACTGGCGTGATGAACAGCCGGGCAAAATCATGCATGAACTGCGGGTCGGGGAGTTGGCCCACCTTAACGAAATTCCGCAGACACCTTATTACGGCGCAGTGGATTCGACACCTCTATTTTTGATCCTGCTGGCGCGGCATGCTCGGTGGACGGGTGATCTGTCGCTCTTTAATGAATTGCGACCTGCGATTGACAAAGCATTTGATTGGATCACCCGCTACGGAGACCAAACCGGCGACGGCTATCTTCAATACAGCTCAAAGTCCAAAAACGGCTTAGGTAATCAGGGGTGGAAGGATTCCGGCGATTCGATCATGAACGCCGATGGTACACTCGCCGCGCCGCCGATTGCGTTGGTGGAGGTACAAGGCTACGTCTATCTGGCAAAAGTGTCATGTGCGGAGCTGTTTGAGCGCGTGGGAGATCAAGCCGCCGCCCAACGACTACGAGCTGAAGCATACGAGTTGCAGACACGCTTTGAGCGGGACTTCTGGCTTGAGGATAAGGGCATTTACGCGCTAGCCTTACAAGCTGGGAAAAGACCGGCGGCCGTAGTTTCATCCAATGCCGGGCAAGCGTTATGGTCGGGCATTGCGCGGCCTGTCCGGGCCCTAAAGACCATAAAGCAGCTGATGTCAAAAGCCATGTTCAGCGGCTGGGGAATCCGGACATTGTCGAATCAGGAACGGCGATTTAATCCCCTTGGCTATCACTTAGGAACGGTCTGGCCGCACGACAACTCGATCATCGCCGCCGGCTTTCTAAAATATGGTGCGGATCGTGAGGCGTGTGCGGTCATGGGCGGAATCGTTCGCGCGGCCCAGCATTTCGAGCATTACCGGCTTCCCGAAGTGTTTGCCGGTTTTTCGCGCAGCGAATTTCACATCCCGGTCCGTTATCCGGTGGCCTGCCATCCGCAGGCATGGGCTGCCGGCGCAGTGCCTTTCATGGTCGAATCATTGCTGGGCTTAGTGCCGAAAGGTTTTGCGAACCGTCTGGAGATTGTTAGGCCGACTCTACCCAGCTTTATACAAAAGTTGGAACTCAAACGACTGCGGGTCGGAAAAGCGTCGGTAGATTTGCGATTTGAACGCAGGCTGGACGGATCGGTTGATACTCAAATCATCCAAGTTCACGGAAAGCTGAATGTCGAGGTTTGCGGCGGAGAAGTTTCTCCGGCCGCTTAATGGACTATGAAAGGAGTCGTCGTGAAAAATGAAATTGTGGTAGTCACTGGCGCATCAGCAGGGTTAGGACGCGCAATCGCCCGTCATTTCGGAAGCCGCGGAGCAAGCGTGGGTTTGCTGGCGCGCGGAGTCGAAGGTCTTGAGGGTGCGAAACGAGAGATTGAGGCGGCCGGTGGAAGAGCGCTGGTATTGCCCACCGACGTTGCGGATGCGGATGCTATGGAGAAAGCTGCCGCTGCAGTTGAGCAAGAATTCGGCCCCATCGATATATGGGTCAACAATGCGATGGCTTCGGTCTTCTCGCCGGTCATGAAAATGGAGCCCAAAGAATACAAGCGGGTCACAGAGGTGACGTATCTGGGGATCGTTTATGGCACGCTCTGCGCGCTAAAAAGAATGCTCCCGCGAGACAAAGGAACGATCGTGCAAATCGGGTCCGCCCTTGCATATCGCAGCATTCCATTGCAATCGGCTTATTGCGCGGCCAAACACGCGATCGCTGGATTTACTGACTCACTGCGTTGCGAACTCATTCACGAAAAGAGCAACGTCAGGGTTACAATGGTGCAAATGCCGGCGCTCAACACCACCCAATTCAGTTGGGTGAAGAGCCGCCTAAAGCACAAAGCCCAACCCGTGCCGCCAATCTTCCAGCCGGAAGTGGGTGCTGAAGCGGTCTATTGGGCTGCTCATCATGATCGCAGAGAGATTTACGTTGGGATGCCAACCGTGGAAGCGATTGTCGGCAACAAGATCGCTCCCGGCTTGCTGGATGATTACTTAGGGCGTACTGCTTTTGCTTCGCAGCAAACCAATGAACTGGAAAATCCCAATCGCCCGAACAATCTGTGGTCACCCGTACCAGGAGACCATGGTGCGCACGGAACTTTTGGTGGCAGGGCACATCCAAGAAGCTATGAGCTTTGGGTTTCTCTACACCGCAAGGGCATTACCGCGGCAAGCGGCGGGATAGCTTTAGGCGCAACGTGCTACATGCTATTTCGTTTCTGGAAACGGAATCAATCGTCAAAAACAAAACTGCAAAGAGAATTACGCAGGATTGCTTGACCCGTACCAGTCTCGGACTCGAGGTGATTAGCGCGGATTTGGCGGGCACAGCCAAAACCAGACTCTAATGAAACACGGGCTCTAATAAAGAAAGGTTTATTTCCATGATTTTAAAAAATTCACGCTTTTATTTGTAACGCTGGCCCTCGCTGCGACATATACATACAAAGGAAGCAGGATCGATAACTGGCGGCTTGCGCAGCCCGCACCCGCGGCGCTAACCGTTGGTTCTGTCTTCTACCCCCTTGTTCGGCCCCAGTCCTTACGGCTCTCGGAAAATCTAGAAGAAAGTCCTTGGAGACGAACAATGAAATCTCGCTTTGCATTTTCAATTCTTGCGCTATGTGTCTTAACTGTGGCAGCAATCAATCCAGCTGTTGCAAAACCAATCAGCCATACCAGGACAGTCAGCAATATTGACTGGACATCCGCCGGCATTGCAGGCGTGGGCGGCGGCAGTGGCACCATTACCTTAACTACCGTGAAAGGCATTGGTGTTATCAAGCAGGCCTTTTTGTATTGGCACGGCATCAATATCGCCAGTGCGGATGGGGTGTATGACAATCCCAATATTATTTTTGCCGGCCATCCGGTAACTGGCGTTGCCCTTGGCGATGCCGGAACAAACTGCTGGGGCCCTGGTTCAAGCCGGGCTTTTGAAGCCGACGTAACAGCTTTTGTTACGGGAAACGGCTCTTACGCCATCAGCGGGATGGCTTCACAGCCGGGCTACAGCCCCAACGGCGCTTCACTGGTCGTGATCTACGATGACGGAGATCCAACCAATAACCGTGATCTGGTATTTTTTGTCGGCAATGATTCGAATATTCCAGAAGGCTTTCCGGGTGAAGATCCTGGCTGGAATGCCACGCTGACGCCCATCCTGTATCGCGGTGGAGCGGTGCGCGCGGAATTTCACGTGGCCGACGGCCAGGATTTTCCTGATGACAGCGTTGTCTTCAGCACTGCGAACGGAACGCAAACTATCGTTGATACACCAACGCTGTGGGACGGAAACTCTCTTCCTTCGGCCGGTACCAGCCGCGCGCCAAACGGCGGCCTCTGGGACATTCACGATATCGACATGACCCCGGCTTTTGGCGGCGTGCCGGGATCCGTTACACTTACGCTCTCCGGACAGGTGAATGCAAATGACTGCCTCAGCCTGGTAGTCATGCTGCTGGACCTTGAACCGGGCAGCGCTCCAAGAATCATTACCAACTTTGCCAATCTGCAAGCCAGCGTACAACTAAAAAACTTCAAGTCAAAGTTTGAAGCGCAAGGCAGCTTCACGCTTGGCCCGGACAGTGACGGCATTAACCTCTCAACGGATGACGTGGTTTTCAGCGTAGGAGTGCTGACACTTACAATTCCGAAGAACTCTTTCAAACTGAATGCAGCCAAAACCGCGTTTACCTTTGAAGGCCGTATTGCGGGTGAAAGTATAGAAGCCACCATTACGCCGCAGCCAACGCCGGGAACATTCAGCTTCCATTTTGAAGGGAACGGCGACCCGACCAATGGCGCTAATCCGGTGCCGCTCAGCCTGACGATTGGCAATGACACGGGCTCAACGCTGGCCAGGATCGATCTGGATAGCGGCGGCGGCCAAAGCAGCGGCGGCAGTGGCAAGAGCGGTAAAAACTAATACGGATGATTCATTGAAGCAGGCGGCCGCAGGATTACTGTGGCCGCCTTTTATATTTGCGATGAATAGCGAGGGAATTGAGACGCAGCAATGCTAAGTCTCTACGTGACGATTTTTGAAATGCAGGGATTCCTGGTATAGATGTTTTTTTCGAAATGGCCTTTCTTTTGCGCGAATCCGTATTATCCGCGCGACCTGCAATCCGCAATCCGCGATGATCCGCGCAAATCCGCGGTAAGTATTTGTTGTTTTTTCTGATCGGTGTTTATCAGTGCAAATCAGTGGTAAGTCTCGCAGTTATTCCGACTGGTTCTTGAATCCAGCCATCAACTGCTTCAACTCAGCCACTTCCTGCCGCAAGGTAGCCATCTGCTCTTCTAATTGAGAGATGCGCTCAGAATCCGCAGAGCTTTCATTGTGGCTGACGTTGGCGTAGGCGTCCGGCGGCTCCCAGGCTTCCACGTCACCGGAGAGCAAATGGGCGTAACGAATTTCCTTCGTTCCCGGCCGGCGGCCCAGGGCCTTGGCCAGGGGAGGCTCGCGGCGCATGAGCTGCTGCAAGCCGGTGTGAACATCTTCCAGGTCTTCAAAGGGATGCATGCGCTCACCGCGTCCGCGCAATTCGCCGGGCGTTTGCGGCCCGCGCAGCAGCAGCACGCAGATGATGGCCGTCTCACGCCGGGTGAAGTTGAAGACCTCCTGCATGTGATGTTCATACTTGGCCACGCGGCCATCGGCGCCGCGCGCTAATCCAGCCAGATTTTTCTCGCTCAGGTTGCGCAACGCCAGCCGGACGGTCTCTTCGTCAAAATTGGTCACCGGCTCGCGATTGTTCTTCTGGTTGCAGGCGTTGACCAGCGCGTTCAGTGACATCGGATAGTAGTCCGGCGTGGTGATGTCTTTTTCCACCAGCGCGCCCAGCACACGGGCTTCAGCGGGATTGAGAATAATATTCACGGTAACAATCTATCAGGAAGAAACCGAGACTGGTAATTACCACTGTGTACTAGAACTACAGGTTTATAGTGTTTGCATGGATT
>DASXCL010000100.1:0-12037 GCA_036491195.1 Candidatus Angelobacter sp. | reverse complement strand
CGAAGTGGAACGGCTGTTTCGCCGCCTTAAGGGCTTCCGCCGCATCTTCTCCCGCTTCGACAAACTGGACGCCCTCTTTCTCGGATTTCTAAACTTCGCACTAATCGTCGAGGCGTTGCGATAGTGTTAACACGCCCTAGGTCGAAATCGCCGATCACAAATTTATCGATTGCTTGCAGCGGAGAGCATGACGGTTCCACGGTGTAGCCGGCGCCCCGCAGTACCTGGCTGCGCATTTCCATCAATAAACGATCGCGGCCAACCATGAGAATAACGGTGTCGGGCATCGCGGAATCCTTGCGGCGTCGATGTTCTAATGATACAAGTGGTGCTCTGCAACCGTCTGTTCTGTATTAGACAGAAGAAATTCCCAGCCGATCAAACTCGGTTCGGATCGTCTGGTAGCACTCGCACGCGGCCTTCTCTAGGCCCTTCCGGTCCTGAACGCTCACCTTGCCGCGTGAGTACTGAATAAGTCCGCTCTTATTCAGGATTCCTGCGGCCAGCGTCACGGTGGAACGAGGCGTTCCCAGCATGTGCCCCAGGAATTCGTGCGTGATGGTGAAGGTGTTGGCGTCCATCCGGTCATGGCACATCAGCAGCCAGCGCGCCAGGCGCTCCGCAATGTCATGCAGCCGGTTGCAGGCCGCGGTTTGCGCCGTCTGTACCAGATGGGCCTGAAAATACCGGTTGATCAGTTTGCGCAGCGTTCCGGACCTTTCATACTCTTCGTTCAGCCGATTGGCTTTGATCTTGAAACCATCTCCGGGAATCTGCATGAAAGTCCGCGTCGGCATGCTTTTGGTGCCCAGCAGCACGGGAATTCCAACCAGGCCCTCATTTCCCGTAATTCCGGTCTCTACCATGTTTCCGTCTTGCATGGCCACCACCACGGAAGCCAGGCCGGTCTCCAGGAAGTAGCCATAGCCAATGTCTTGTCCGGGGTCCAGCAACGTCTTTCCCGAAGGGAGATTCAGTGGCGACAGGTGGGATGCAAGACGGGCAATTTCCGCCTTTGGCAATGACGCCAGGATTCTGTTTTTGTATCCGTTGCGCAATTCCACCGCTGCGGGCATCAAGCTCCTTCGCACTGATCGCAAGGCCTTTTTCAGACCTGCACCTCAACGCCCAAGGATTTTTTCGCTTGCATGCGTATGAAGTTGTACTTCGATCATATCCGCCGGAGGGCAATGGTGTATGTTCTGTATCGAACGGAGCAAAGTTGGGGTCGGAGCAGGGCCCGTCCCTGAGCGACTGAACCAAAAGACCTGCAAGCGGCTGTCTACTTCTTTTCCTCTGTCGGCACTTCTCTTACTCCCGGCAGAATCGTCACCGTGGAAGTGAACTTCCTGTAGTTGGTGAATGTGTCTTCCTGCTCGATCGCCTCATTTTTCAGCAGCGCGATCCGGGCTCCGCCGTTGATATAGAGCCGCCGCAACAGCCACACCTCATTGTTCAAATGCAGCTGCTGGAAGTTGAAGCGCGATCCGGGATGGATGCGGAACAGGAACAGCCCGAATGAAATCGTGTCTGTGGCTTCGGCCTCCACGCGCACCCAGTTGTACTCTTTCTTGTCGATCCACATCTTGCCTTTGACCTTTTTCAGCATGTCGGCATGCGGATGGGTAGGCTTGAAATCTTTGCGCGGCGTCGCTTCAATCACCCAGGTGGCCACGCCTTCTAGGTCCTCTTCGCCCACAATGCGGAAATCAAAGGCATTTGCCACGTCAAGCCTGTAGGCGCGCGCTTCCTGGCGTTCTTTCTTTTCCTTCTCGCCGCGTTTTTCCCGCTCCTCTTCGCTCTCATTGCGGTACTTGGCCAGAAATTTCTCCAGTTTCTCGTCTTCTTTTTTCTGCTCCTTTTCGCTGAGCGGCTTGTCGTCCACCTTGATCAGCTTCGAATATTCCTCGCCATAGTAGAAGCTTACGTCGTAGGTTTTCACTTCAGTGGACTTCACGTCCCCATGCTTGTCCAGGTGCTTCACTACCTCACGTTGCTGGAAGGTGTAATTTCTAGCCAGCTCCAGCGTTCGCCGGTCAATCTCCATCGACCTGCGGACAATCTCTTTCGGATCGTTCGTGGGCGGCAGCCTGGAAGTTCCGTTTTCACGATCAGCTTCATGTGGCGTTGGCGAGGCTTGTGCAGGGACCACTTTCGGCGGAGTGGGCGAACTCTGGGCCGGCGAAGCCGATGTAATTGGTGAAGCCACAGCCGGCGCAGGTGGTTCTTGCTGGGCGCGGGCAGTCGCGCAAAAAAATACGAAAAGGAGAACGGAGCCGTTTTCTAACGCGCGTTTGATCATCGATTGAAAGCTGTACGCTGTTCACACCAGTGTAGGCTGGCCTGGGTGCGGCGAACAAGCGAAGGCCCGCCAAAACAGGCCATCGCAGCTGTTATACTTGTTTCCGGTCGGCACGCCTGCCAACACCGCATTTTTACTTCTCAAGGGTCCCGTTATGTCCGCTTTCCGCTTCCGCGTCCTCTTTGTCGATGACGAGCCGCCCGTAAGAATCACCGGCGCTGCCGTGCTTGAAGCCGCGGGTTATGAAGTCCTTACTGCCGCGGACGGACTGGAAGGCTTGCACGCGCTGGACGAAGCTTTACCGGACCTCATCATTTCGGATTTGCGCATGCCTAACATGTCAGGATTTGAATTTCTTGCCGTAGTGCGCAACCGTTTCCCGCAGATTCCCACCATCGCCCTCAGTGGCGAATACGTCACGGACAATGTGCCTGAAGGTCTTTTGGCCGATACTTTTTTCCAGAAAGCGGACTATTCGATCCCTGATCTATTGCAGACCGTGAAGGAACTGGTGCGTAAGGCCCCGGAACGTCCCGTGGCGGGCAAGCGCAACACCTCTCCCATCTGGATCGCGCTCAACGGTTCCGGACAGATCATTGTCACCTGCCCCAAATGTCTGCGCTCGTTTGATGCGAATCCCAGCCAGGTAAGTGACGGGACGCACGAAACGTCATGCCCTTCATGCACCAATAAATTTACGTTCAATGTCGATCATTTCAGCCTGCCGCAGTTCTTCGGCGCAGCAGAGGGCCCTTCGCGACCGAAGAAACGCGCTGACAAACGCCGGTCCGCAAGAGGGGTGGCTGGAAAATAGCATATGAGCTGGACTCAGGCTTTCCCGGCTATTTTGCTGCCAAGTACTTCCCTGATCTGCTGGATAATGCCGTAAACTGTGGCCAGCCCCAGGCCGGTTCCATTGTCCCTGTTCCTTTGTGGTGAAAAAAGGCTCGAAGATATGGCTCAGGGTGTTCGCCTTGATCCCGCAACTATTATCCGAGATGGAAAGCATGACGTAGAGTTCCGACCGCGAGGCGGGCTTGCGCGCTGAGAGGCTTCACTTTAAAGCCGTAATGACTCTCATTTGATAGGCTCCCATTTATCATCATCTGAGTGCTGGACCTCAATACAGAAGTAAAATTCGTCAAGGGCGTTGGCCCGCGCGTTGCCGAGTGGCTGGCCCAGAAGAACATCTCGACCGTCGAGGACCTGCTCTACTACCTTCCTTTCCGCTATGAAGACCGCCTCAACCCGCGCGGCATCGGCGAGCTTCGTCCCGGGGAGATGGCCACAGTCATCGCCGAGGTGCGCAACTCCGCCGTTTTCCGGACGCGCAACGGCATGCCTATCTTTGAACTGGTGGCCGGCCAGGGACGCTCGACCCTCAAATGCATCTGGTTCCACGGTGAATACCTGCGCGACCGCTTCAAGCCCGGACAGCTCGTTGCGCTCTATGGCAAGGTGGAAGAAGGGTGGAAAAGCCGCGGCCTTCAGATCAACCAGCCTCAGTTTGAGATTCTGGACGGCGCCGCCGCAGGCGGCGAAGCCGAGCTTGACCTGGAGAGCGCCAAAGACATTGAGTCGCTCGAGGTCGGCCGCATTGTGCCCATTTATGAATCGGCGGCCAATACCAAACTCACGTCGCGCTGGTTTCGCCGCATCATTTATGGAGCGCTGCAAAATCTCTCAGCGCAGATTCCTGACGGCGTACCGCCCGCGCTCTGCCGCAGGCTGGGCCTGCTGGATCGCCGTCTCGCGTTCGAACAAGTGCACTTTCCACCCGAAGGCGAGGCCTTCGCCGCGCTGCAAAATTACAGCACCCCGGCGCACAAGCGGTTGATCTTTGAAGAGCTGTTTTTTCTCGAAGTCGGCCTGGAGTTGAAGCGGCGCAAGATGCGCTCGCGAACCGGCATTGCTTTCGCGCTCACCGAAAGCGTGCGCCAGGCGCTCAAGAAAACCTTGCCTTTCAAACCTACGGGCGCGCAGAAGCGCGTGCTGGGAGAAATCGCGCAGGACATGCAGCTCGCTTCGCCCATGCGCCGTCTGCTTCAGGGCGACGTGGGCTCGGGCAAGACCATTGTTGCGTTGCAGGCGGCGACCATAGCGATTGAAAACGGCTGTCAGGTGGCGCTGATGGCGCCCACGGAAATCCTGGCCACGCAGCATTATTTCTCTGCGCGACGCATCCTGGAAGACGTTGCGGGTTATCGCATCCTGCTGCTGACCGGCTCGCTGGACGAAGACATGAAACGCAGTGCCCGCCGCCATATCGCACGCGGCGACGTGCACCTGGTCATTGGGACGCACGCGCTCATCCAGGAAAAAGTTGAGTTTCAGAAGCTGGGTCTTGTCATCGTCGACGAGCAGCACCGCTTCGGCGTGATGCAACGCTTCAAACTCATGAAAAAGGGCGATGCTGAGCCGGACACGCTGGTGATGACCGCGACGCCCATCCCGCGCACGCTGGCTCTCACGCTCTATGGCGATCTCGATACCAGCGTGATTGACGAAATGCCGCCCGGGCGCACGCCCATCACAACGCGCAAAATTTCTGACCAGCGTGCCGATGAAGTCTGGGACTTTGTGCGCAAGCAGGCCAGGCTTGGGCGCCAGGCATACGTTGTCTATCCCGTGATTGAAGGCGCTCCGGCGGAGCAGCAGGAAATGGAGTTTGCCGCCGAGCCGGCGGGCGCGCGATCCAAGACTGGCCTGAAGGCCGCGCTGCATATGTTTGACGAGCTGAGGAAGAAAGTTTTCAAAGACCTGCGCGTGGGCCTGCTGCATGGCCGGCTGAGTCCGGAAGAAAAAGAAGCGACCATGCGCCGCTTCAAGGCCGGCGAGATCGACGTTCTGGTTTCCACCACGGTCATTGAAGTCGGCGTGGACGTGCCCAACGCAACCGTAATGGTAGTGGAACACGCGGAGCGCTTCGGGCTTTCACAGTTGCACCAGCTTCGCGGACGCATCGGCCGCGGCGCGGCGAAATCCTACTGCGTGCTCATGACCGGCGGCAAGGTTTCACCCGATGCCGAACGCCGCCTTAATGAGATGGTCCGCACGCAGGACGGCTTCGAAATCGCGGAACTCGACCTTGAGCTGCGCGGTCCCGGCGAATTCTTTGGGACCAAGCAGGCCGGCATGCCCGGGCTGCGCGTCGCCAACATCCTGCGCGATCGCAAGATGCTTGAGTTGGCCAAAGTGGAAGCGGCAAAGCTGGTGGAAGAGGCCGATCCGGAAATCACTCTGGAAGACCGCCAGCGCGTGATGCAGCATCTCCGCCAGCACTGGCAGAGGAGGTATGGGCTGGTGGAAGTGGGTTGAGCAAGCAATCAGCCGTCAGCGTTCGGTCACTCAGGCAAAGCAACTAGCATCTCAGCACTAGCAAAGGAAATTAGCCGCGAATCAACGCGAAACACGCGAATCATGTTTTGATTCGTGTTCATTCGCGAAATTCGCGGCTATTCTTCGTTGATCTGCGCCCATCGGCAGAAATCTGCAGCCATATTCTGTGGAATAATACTGATCTGTGACGACAGTGCCCAAATCTGATCTCTACCGCCTCCTCCCCTCAGTGGACGAGCTGCTGAAGAGCGCCGCACTTGGAGAGCTGCTGGCCCGTGAGGGTCAACCCTCGGTGATCGAGTCCGTTCGCGCCGTGTTGGCGAGCGTGCGTGAAGAGATCAGTTCGGGAACGCTCGGCACGCAACCGGCCGTGGAACTTGCGGTGGCCCACCTGCCGCAAGCCGTAGCACGGCACCTGAGCCGCGCGATGGAGTTTTCACTCAAGCCGGTCATCAACGCCACGGGAGTAATCCTGCATACGAACCTGGGACGCGCGCCGCTGGCTGCTTCCGCCATCCAGCGCATCGGGGAAATCGCGGGCGGTTATTCCAATCTTGAATTTGATATCGCCGCCGGCGAGCGCGGCAAGCGCGACGTTCATGTCGAGCGCCTGTTTTCGCGGCTGCTCAACCAGGAGGGCGTCAGCGGGATTCGGACGGTCGTTGTCAACAACTGTGCCGCGGCTGTCATGCTGGCGTTAAACACCTTGGCCGAAGGCGGCGAGGTCATCGTCTCTCGCGGCGAGCTGGTGGAAATCGGCGGATCATTCCGCGTGCCGGATGTGATGGCCAAGTCCGGCGCGGTGCTGCGCGAAGTCGGCACCACCAACCGCACGCGCCTGGCCGACTACGAAAACGCTATCAGCGAAAAAACGCGGCTGCTGCTGCGCGTGCATCGCTCCAACTTTGCCATTATCGGTTTCACGGAGCAGCCGTCACTGGAAGAGTTGGCCGCTCTGGGACGCAAGCACAATATCCTGGTGATGGAAGACCTGGGCGGCGGCGCGCTGCTGCAACTGCGCGCGCTGGGAGTGAATGAAAGCGGCGTGATGGAGAGCCTTCGCGCCGGCGCCGATCTCATCACCTACAGCGGGGACAAAATGCTGGGCGGCCCGCAGGCCGGCCTGCTCAGCGGACGCGAAGACCTGATCAGGCGCGTGCGTTCCAACCCGCTCTTCCGCGCCTTGCGCGTGGACAAGCTGACCTACGCCGCGCTGGAAGCCACGCTGATGGAATACATCCGCCAGAACCACGATGCCATTCCCTTTGCCCGGATGATGCGGCTCACGGCGCCGGAAATTTGCGCGCGCGTGGAAACCCTGCAAGGGCAGCTCAGTGGGGCCAAACATCTGAAGACGACGATCATCTCCGGCGAATCGCTGGTTGGCGGAGGTTCCGCACCAACGTCCTCTCTTCCAACTTTTCTGCTGGCTGTGACCGCGGAGTCTCTCAGCGCCGACGAACTGTCCGCGCGCCTTCGCCGCAACGATCCGCCGATCGTAGCCCGTGTGGAAGAAGGCCGCGTTCTTCTCGACCTGCGCACCGTTTCCGGTCGCGCCGAGGAAACGGAGATTGTCCTCGCTCTCCTTGGCGTCACTGCTTAACCCTCGTCAGGTTGCCACTGCGGCGGGTACCCGTTATATTTTCCCGATGGCCTCATACATTGAGTGGGTGCGCTTGTTTTGCCTTTCTCTTCCTCATGTTACGGAGGACGTTCAGTGGGGGCATGACCTGCTCTTCCGTATCGCCGGCAAAATGTTTTGCGTGGCCAATATGGAGCCGCAACTGGTCCCGACCAAGATTGCCTTCAAGTGCACGCCGGATAAGTTTGCGGAACTGGTGGAAATCGAAGGAATCATTCCGGCGCCCTATATGGCGCGCAATCACTGGGTAGCGATCATTGAAATGGACGCGCTGCGGCAACCGGAGCTCAAAGAGCTGATTCAAGCCTCGTATCAACTTGTCCTGGAAAAACTGCCGAAGAGGACGCAGGCTGGTTTGCAAGCTGGTTTGCGAACTGGTTTGCGAACTACGCCGCGTGCAAAGCTTCCTGCGAAAGCCGCCAAGGCTAAACTGCGGCGGGCTGTGAAACGCCGGAAGTAATCTGCTCCACGGCCAGCCGCGCGGACCTGATGCAATCCGGTACGCCGATCCCATGAAACGAATTGCCGATAATATGGAAACCCGGCATCGCCGCGATGATCTTCTCCAGTTCCGCCACGCGGTCCAGATGCCCGGTTTCGTACTGGGCCATTGCGCGGTCCCAGCGGAAGGTGCGCGCGAAGCGGGGCTCGGCGGCCAGTCCCAGAATTTCTTTGAGCTCCTGGCGGGCAATCTGCTGGAGCGACTCGTCGCTGTGTGCGAGCAGGTCTGGCACGCGCGAACTGGAAAAGAAACAGCGCAGCAGCTTCATCTCGCCGGGCGCGCGATAAGGAAATTTCTTGTGGACGAAGGTGCAGGCCATCATTTTGCGGCCCTCGGACCGTGGCACCAGGAAGCCGTGTCCCGGCGGCAGGTCGGCGTGGTCATAAGCCAGCGCCACGGCAACGGTGGATGTGTAATCGATTCTTGCGAGACCTTCGATCAGCGTGGGATGAAACTGCCGCAACAGAGCAGCCGCTGAAGGCGCGGGCACGGCCAGCAGCACCGCCTGAAATTTCTCGCTGAGGCCGCCGGTCTCAATCTGCCAATCATCATTAACCGGTCGCAGCGAAACATTTTGCTGTTGCAAGCGAATGGAATCTTGCGGCAATGCCGCCACCAAGGCGTCCACTATCTGCTGCATACCGTTCTTTAATGACGTAAACAGCGGCTGAGGCCTCGCTCCAGCCGGGGCTTGTGACTTGAACTGAGCTTTGGCCTGGAGCGTGGCGCGCACCAGGCTGCCGTGCTGGCGTTCCATCTCGGCAAAGCGGGGCAGCACCGCTCGAATGCTGAGCCGCTCCGCATTCCCGCCGTAAACGCCGGCCAGCAGAGGTTCGGCCACGCGGTCCACCATCTCCTGGCCGAAGTGGCGGCGCACAAAGTCGCCCACGGATTCGTCCTCTGCCTCCTTGCGCGCGGAAGAAAACAATTCCGCCGCCATGCGCAATTTTGTAGACAAAGAAAAAAGCCGCGATGCCGCCATGGGCCACACGCGCGTCGGAACCATGAACTCCAGGCCTTGCGGAATGGGGACGAGCGTGCTTTTTACCAGGATGTACGTTTTACGATCAGCATCATTGGAGCTGATGAGTTGATCGCCGATCCCCAACTCCTGGCACAGGCGCGCGGCTTCAGGTTTTACGCTAAGAAAGGAATCAGGACCGGCCTCAATCACGCAACTCTCGCGGCGCTCGGTGCGAATGACGCCACCAAGGCGGTCGGATTTTTCAAACAGTGCCCATTGCAGGTCAGCGCCGGTGCGCCGCGTTTTTTCCAGGTAAAAAGCCGCACTCAGCCCCGCGATGCCGCCGCCGATGATGGCTATTCGCTTCATGCCAGCGAGACAATCCCTGACGCCAGCGCCAGCCGCGTGGACGCGAGCCTGGCCAGAGCGGCAACGAAGGTCGCCGACGTGTTCAGCGATTCGGGCCGCCACATCTTCAAGTCCTGCTCTCTGGCGAACTCGCGGAAGGTGATGTCAATGTCATAAAGCACGTCAATGTGGTCGCACACAAAACCCACTGGAGCGATCACCACGCCCTTATGCCCTTGTTTTTTCATTTCAAGCATAGCGCTTTCCACCGTTGGGCCAAGCCACGGTCCGCCAGACATTCCCTGGCTTTGAAAAGCAAACTGCTGCAACTCGGGCGTGAGTCCGGCAATCTTCATGCCCACCAGCCGCGCTGTCTCCTTGGCCTGCTTCTCATAGGGATCGCCGGCCTGAATGGTGCGCATGGGTACGCTGTGAGCGGTAAAGATTACCGGCAGTGCAGATCCCATTTCAGCGCAGGCGTGACGCCAGACCGGTTCAAGCCGTTCGGCAAAGGCCTGGATCAGCAGTGGGTGATCATGCCATGAATCCACAAACTGAACGGCCATGCCCGGTTTGCGCTCTTCGCCCAGTGCCTTGTTATAGAGTCCAACGCTGGTGGATGAATTTTGCGGCGCCAGGCAGATGGCCACAACCTTATTGATGCCATTGGAGGCCATCTGGCGCACGGCGTCGCCAATGAACGGCTTCCAGTTTCGCATGCCTACATAAACGGGCAGGCCAAGCTTCGCCTGCAGCGCCTCACCCTGGCGCATCGTAATCTCGGTCAGGGGAGATTTGCCGATCGTCGAATAACGGTATGCGACTTCCTTCATTACCGATTCCGGCACTATGCGGCCGCCGGTGACGTGCTTCATGAATTCGGGAACATCGGCGGTCGAGTCAGGGCTGCCGTGGGCAAGAAGCAGGATGGCTGATTTGGAACCGCTCATTTGGCACAGCTCATGGGGCCGCTCCGGCGGAATATGCTGCGCTCAATTCTCTAACAAAATTGACCAGCGCGCGAACATTTTCCACCGGCGTTTCCGGCAAAATTCCGTGGCCCAGGTTAAAGATATGTCCGGGACGGCCGGCGGCCTGGCGCAGGATTGCGCCAGTGCGCGCGCGCAGCTCTTTCTGTCCGGCAAAGAGCAACACAGGGTCAAGATTTCCTTGCACAGCGCCGTTAAAATCCAGGCTGCTCCATGCCTGGTCAAGCGGAAAACGCCAGTCCACGCCCATGACCTGCGCTCCGGTTTCCTTCATGGCCGGCAGCAGGGTCGCCGTATCGGTGCCGAAATAAATAATGGGAACGCCGGTTTTCTTGAGCCGCTGCACCAGGTCCTTGGCAAACGGCAGCACATACTCGCGATAGTCTTCCACACTCAGGCAGCCCACCCAGCTATCGAAGATTTGGAGCGCGTCGGCGCCGGCAGTGACCTGCTCCGCGGCGTAAGCTGCCAGCACGTCCACCAGCTTGCGCATCAGCATCTGCCACGCAGCCGTTTCCATATACATCATTTTTTTTGTATGGATGTAATTGCGCGACCCGCCGCCTTCAATCATGTAGCTGGCCAGCGTGAAGGGTGCTCCGCAAAATCCAATGACGGGCAGCTTGTCGCCAAAATGTTTGACCACGCGGCGGACAGACTCGGCCACGTAGCCGAGCTCGGCGGCGCGGTTGGTGACCAGCGTGGCGATGTCCTTCGAGGCGCGCAGCGGCCGTTCGATCACGGGACCTTCGCCGGCCTCAAAACGAAACGGCATTCCCATGACTTCAAGAGGCAGAAGCAGGTCGGCGAAGATGATGGCCGCATCAACGTCGAGCTTTTCGGCAGCGGTGATAGTGACTTCAGCCGCGATTTCCGGGGTCTTGCAGATTTCCAGGATGGAATGGTTTTTTCGCACAGCGCGATATTCAGCCATGTAACGGCCGGCCTGGCGCATCAGCCAGATGGGCGTAACGTCGACGGGTTTACACAGGCAGGCACGGACAAACCTTGAGTTGGGAGCGGACATTGTCCCTTCAAATCTAACACGCCTGCCTGAAACCCTGAAGCCTGGCGAGCGGACAGCCGCAGGCCAGGGATTGCCGGTGATGTAAGAATTTCGCCTGGCAATCCCCGGTTATTGCTGCTATTTGAAACGACGCTGGCTGCCTCTACGGCACACTAATGCTCCTGCTGCTGGAGAAACTTCTGCCCGTGCTGTCCCAGGCTTTCACTATCAGCAAATGCGATCCAGAATTCATGGGTACATCGGTTTCAATCAAGGTGCTGTTAGGCGAATGGAACACCTCCTTGAAATCAAGATAGATCTGCATGGTTGTAATAGGCGCAGTGGACTTGGCCGCTGCTACCACATGCACCGGCGCGTCCACAGATGCTTTTTGTCCGGGAGAACAGATATTTACCGCGAAATTTGTGCTCTCAGAACAAGGCGGCACAGTCGCCGGAATCGATCTGGGTGTGGACAGGAAAAAGTCATTGTGGAATGGCTGTCCCTTGGTCCACGATTTAACTTCCAGCCGATGCTCTCCGGGCGCAAGCGGAAGATGCGTGTCGATGTTGCCTCCTGCTATCTGGAAGACGAGCTTGAAGTCGAGGTAAATCTGGCTCACGCTTACCGGAGTCGATGATGTCGCGTGCGACACGATGTGCGCGGGCGACAGCCCCACAGCTCCATCAGATGGATGGCAGACCGTGACCGTGTGATCGGTTGTCCTGATCTTGCACGGACTCGGAGGAGTGGTGTTGAGCACAACGAACACATTGTTGCCTCCCGCGTCCACCAGGAATGCCAGGTCAGGTTTGCCGTCATGATTAAAGTCGGCGACGACCGGTGGGGAACTCTCTCCAACGGGTGCGTTAATGGGCACCGTGACAAAACCACTGGGGGACGTGCCAAAAGAACCGGCGAATGATCCATCCGCATTCTGGCGCG
>DASXCL010000099.1:0-87447 GCA_036491195.1 Candidatus Angelobacter sp. | reverse complement strand
GCTGCCGCGCGTCCCGACGATGGAAGAGATCAATGGGCTGCTGAACAGTGAGATGTCGGAAGAGAACAAGTTCCCGGAGCGCGATCGAGCGATCTTTGAGCTGCTCTACGGCTGCGGGCTGCGCAACTCAGAGCTGGTGGGAACGGAGCTGGGCGATATTGAAGAGGCCAACGGGGTAATCCTGGTCCGGGGAAAAGGAAAGAAGCAGCGTTATGTGCCGCTGGAAGGCGCGGCGGCGGAAGCGCTGGCGGCTTATCGCGAGGCGCGGCAGAAAGTGCTGAACGCAGCGCGCAGGAAAACGCGCCGGCTGTTCATCAACCAGAGGGGCGGGCCGTTGACGACGCGCAGCGTTGGGCGGATCGTGAAAAGGATAGCCATGACGCGAGGCTTGTCGCCCGACATACACCCGCACACATTGCGCCATGCCTTTGGAACGCACATGCTGACGGAAGGGGCGGACCTGCGTGCGATCCAGGAACTCCTGGGACACGAGCGCCTTTCGACCACACAGAGGTATACGCAACTATCGATCACCCATGTGATGGAGGTCTATGACAAGACGCATCCACGGGCAAAGTAGATTGGTAGTCCAGCCATAGCTTATCGGCGCACTGACCTATGGATTTTCATGAGAGGATATGCAATTCTAAGTCGCCCCAAGGAGCCAAAAATCATGCTAAAAGTTTCAGGTTTGTTGCTGGTAATGCTGGCAGGATCTGCCCTATATGGAGGGCAAAGCGCGGCCGATGCAGCGGCGAAGAACCGAGCGGCGGCCCAAACCAGAAAGGCGGCGGCCCAGCCTTTGCCGGCGGACGCACCCACGCGCGAAGAGGTATTAAAGCTGTTTGACATCATGCAGATCACCAAGACGATGGATGCGGCGATTGGCGCGGCCAAGCAGCAGACCCGGGAAATGGCCGAGCAGATGGCGAGCGAGAGGATACCCGAAGCCACGCCCGAACAGAAACAGCAAATCAAAGAGATGCTCGATGATGTGATGGCCAAAGCTCTGGGGCCGTCCGCGATCAAGGAGATGATGGACGCCACTATTCCGGTCTATCAAAGACACATGAAAAAGGCCGATCTGGAAGCAATGGTCGCGTTCTATTCGTCGCCGGCGGGGCAGAGAATCCTGCGTGAGCAGCCGGCGATGGTGCAGGAAAGCATGCAGGTGGCTTCGGGGATACAGCAGAAGATGGCGCGCACCATGTATCAGAGGATCGACGAGCGCATTGAACAGATAGCGCATTCCGGGAGCGACACAAAGAAGCCTTAGTGCCCGGACGTTGTAGTCGCCGTTGAAAACGAAACAGGCCGTCCCTACGACCAGCATGAACCTATTCGGAAACTACAGTTTTGGCATTATCTTTCGCCGTGGTGCACTTCATCCGGCGCCGCCCGGACAACTATTGGTTGTGGATCATTATTATGGGTGGAGGACTGGGCGCGCTCATCTATATCGCCGTCGAGGTGATTCCTGATCTGGGACTGCTGCGGCAGTCGTTCCAGGTCTTTTCCCATCGCAAAAGGATCCGGCATCTGGAGGTGATGGTGCTGGACAATCCTTCGGCGGGAAACTATGAAGAGCTGGCCGATCTCTATCTGGAGCGGAAGAAGTTTGCGAAGGCCAAAGAGTGCTACGACCGAGCGATTTCATCGCGAACGGACTCGCCCGACCCGTTCTACCGGCGGGCGCTGTGCGAGATGGAGTTGAACGATTTTCCAGCCGCTGTCGGGGACCTGGAGTGAGTAGTGAGGATCAACGGCAATTACGACTATCAGCGGGCCGCGGGGCTGCTGGCCTATGCGTGGGCGCGCAACAAATCAGGAAGCCCAGGCAGCAAGTCTGTTCGAGAAGATTACGCAGACTTCCACGCTGTCTGAAACGCAGGTTCAACTACGCGCAGTTCTTGGCGGCGCAGGGGCAAACAGCCGAGGCGCGACAGTGGGCGCAGCGGATACTGGGCAAGAAAGCGACGATGCCGCGTTATCTAAAGCGGAGGGAAAGACCGTGGTTCCGAAGGGCGTCGGCGCTGCTGAAGAGATTGCCGGCGTGAAGCGGGAGTGCGGAGCGCAGATTGTTGCCTCGCTTGCTGTGATTTCCTTCGATTCCTTTTCATTTTTCATCCTCCCGGCCTGCTGGCCACGAGATGACTCTGGAGGACAGCCGGAGAAAATGTCCAGTCCGAAGTTCGGACCGAAAGGAAAACGAGGTACAATCCAGAGCAGGAAAACGTGAATGAAAAACGTTGAAGAGCTTGTTTCTACGCGACCTGTCTTTCGAGTGCCAATCAAAGGAGCTCCTCCCCTGAAAGGATGGGCTGTGAGGTATCTGTCCGGCATGGAGGAAACGCCAGACATAAAAGTTGGCTATTGGCTAACGCAATTTGATGTGAGTCAAGATAATGTGGCAACGTTTCGTTTTGAAGCGCAACCACACTTAGCTTTCGACAGCAAGGAATTGGCTACGGCAATTTCTGCTGGACTGCGTGAATCGGCGGAAATACAAACAGAGGTCGTCAAGATCGGATGAAAGCGCCGATAAAGTGCGGTAGAGGTGGAGGGGCCGGGCGGAGTCGAACCGCCGACCTAGAGTTTAGGAAACTCTTGCTCTATCCAACTGAGCTACGGCCCCCGAATGTGGCTAGATTAGCATAAAAACTGCTCAGTGTACCGTGATAGAATCAGGCCGCGCTTTGCGCAGGGAGACTGTTTTTCGTGCGCCTTGGCAGATGGAAGTTATTTGGCGGATATTTCCGCACGTATTCTAGTCAGCCGTACAAAGAGACGGTGGAGGCTGCCGAACATCTGGCAGCCGAAAGCCTATTGATACTTGAACGTAAATCAGAAGAAGAACGGCGGCAAATCTTTGAACGCGCAACAGAGTTAACGGAAAGATTTTGGGACGCTGCCGAGAAGGAACCGCCCTTGGTGGTTGCTTTTGCGCTACTGACAGCTCTGCGAACACATCATCAATTGCTACAAACGCAAGCAAAGCAGATCGCCGCAATGAGGCAGAATTCCTAAAGGCTTGTGCACAAATCAGCCGGAAACTGTGTCAACGTACCCCAATCGAGCACAAATGGCCCTTGTGCAAACGATTGACAACAAACAGCACGAATTGTTGGGCGCAATTTCCTAAACCGCAGGTCGCAGGTTCGACTCCTGCCAGGGTCACCATTTCGGCGCAACACCTTTTCAGAAATCCACGAGCCCATCGACGCAGGCCAGCCATGATCCCTCTACACGGTGCGCGTCCACATGGTGCATCCCGGATACATTCCAGGAGTTGCCATCGGGCACGAGCACGGGAGATTCGGCGACCTCATGCTCTTTGTATGTGGTCGAAGTCAACTCGGTAATCTCAAAGGCTCGTACTTGCTTGCCGTAAGTTGGGTAACAATCCTGGGTAAAGCGAAGAAGCCCGTCGTCGTAATCCAGCACGCGGCCTCCCGGACGCGCAATGCTTTTGTTGCCGGAGATGATGGGACTGGAAGGATGTTCGGTCCAGTTCGCCAACGGATCAGCCGCGGAATACAGCGCCAGCCTGTCGTGTTTATGCGGCGTAGGACAGGTGAAGAGCCACCATTTTCCCTGGTGTTGGAAGATGGAAGGATCGGCGTGCGGGCCGGGAATCATGTCCTTGACCAGGATCCATCGGTCGGGAAACGGAGCGGCGCGATAAAGACGCACGGCATTGGCGCCGAGCGTTTCCAGCGTCATATAAAAATCGTCATTCCAGCGGAAGACGTATGGATAGGAAAGATGAAACGGCTCCTGCAGGACAATGCGTTCGTAGTGCCATGTGAGGCCGTCGCGACTGGTAGCGCGGCCGATGTCACCTTTGTTGGAGTGATTATTCAAGACCTCAAAAAACATGTGCCACAACCCGTCTGCCTGAACCATGAAGGGGTCAGCGACAAAACGCGCAGGGACATCGGTTACGCTGGCAGCGGAGATTACCGGATTGACCGCACCAGGAGCGGGGCCAAGTCGCAGGGGAGATGTGCCGGCATACATGGCGATGGACCAGGTCCACGGGCGGCTGGCATCTTTTGAGCGTCGTCCTACGGCATTGGGATCGATGGTTTCCATGGATTAACCGGGGTAATTTTATATGGCGGTTGGCGTAAATGTCGTGGGGCCACGCTTTTGGATTAAGAAAGCCCTTATTTTCTGTGCCGGGGTCTTCACAAGTCCAGATTGGCGCCAATTTCGCAGAACATTGATTCCTAAGCGCCCAACTCAGGTATCCAGCCAGACAACGATTCTTAATGCAACAAATCTTGAATTCCTGCGTTCAACGTAGTGAAAGAGGTAGCGATTAGCAAAACCACTGACATTTTGTGTCATCTGATTGTGGAAATTAAGTGAAACGAATGAAGGGCTGTAACCACTATTTACAGTAACGAAGGTACCGAGCCTGGAGGCACGGGAGCCTTGGACAGACCAGGTAGTGCCGAAAGTTGCTTATGAGGAGCTAATGCCTCCTCCATCGATCGAAAGCAACAGCCGGGAGGAGATTGTGAATATCTTTGACGCTTTGTTCGGATGCTGGCACCAACGCATGAGCTTTCCCCAGACCAGCAAGCCAGGACAGCGCCGCTGCGAGGCCGCTACGCAAACAGGAACGTATGTGGTGTGTCTCGACTGTGGTACCGAGTTCGCTTACGACTGGAAAAATATGCGCGTTCTCTCCCCCAATGAGAAGACGTCTTTTGCCCGTGCACGTGTGGAAGTTGAGGCAAACGGCTAAGAACCCCCAGGGAGAGGTAGGGCCATGAAAAGGCAGTGGTGGTTTCGGGTTATGCAAGCGACAGCATTGGTGGTCGGCTATTTCTGGTACAACACAAACGTTCGCGCCCTGTTGGCACGGGTCCTTTCCTAACTGAGCGCAGGTGCAGCCTGCTTTTCGGACAGAAAACGCAATTGCGGACAGCCGCATTCGGCTGTATCTTTATTGTGAGATGTCGGTATTTTGCGGATGGGTCAATGCTTCTGCGATGGACTGCTTTTTCTCAATCGCGGCAACCGATGATGGCTGTTCCATTTCCAGAATCGCCACCCACTCGGCTTTGCTTCGGGCCAGAAAAACGATTTTGCCGTGAAGGAATTCCGCAGCCAGCTCAGGTGACACGTCAATGTGAGACCCGAAGAAGCGGCGGTTGAGTTTCTCCCATTGCTCGGAACGGATCCATGGCGGCACTTCATTCTTGGTCGAAAACAAATAGGCCACCTGATAGTTTGAGCGCATTTGCCGCGCTTTGATCATCTCTTCCACGGTGAAATCCTGTACCCGTATCACCGGAAAAGATTGTCCGACGTATCCCAGATAAGGCCGGCTGAGTTCGTCGGTGGCCGGCCATGCGGTAAGGATGGTGGAATTCTGCTCGTGCTGCTCCAGGAACTTCGCCGCTTTGTAGTGCAGATCGACGAAGTCTTTGTACGTAAGGTTGTCCTCCGGCGCGAAGCGGTACGGCGGGTCGAAGAACAGCGCCATCACGAATACAATCACCATCAGCGCCGCGGGCCATTCCCAGCGGCTGACGCGCCGGCGCAGCGTTGACATGCCGATCATGATCACCAGCGGATACGCAGGCAACAGATAGCGCGTGAGCAGCGCACCGCCAAGCAGGGAAAACGCGAGCAAGTGCGCCAGCATAATCAGCGCAAACTGCAGTTGTACCGGAATGGCGATACGCGGGCGCTCTCCGGGAACGTCTTTGACCGGCGGAAAAAACATGGCGCCCGCGGTAGCGGCGGTAAGCGCCAGCATGTTCATGGCGCCGAAGAGATGCCAGATACGCTGAATCAGCGCCAGGGCAAAACGCAACGGACTGAGCGCCTGGGTGACGTTGTACTGATAGAAGTCGGCATTGCCAAAAAATCTCCCGGTAACAAAATGGTGGTAGCCCAGCCAGACCAGCAACGGCAGAACCGGGACCAGGGCCACCGCCATGTCCTTGAGTCGGTTGCGCTCGCTCGCTTCGCGCGGCCGCAGAAGTTCCCAAAATGCAAAGGCCAGCGGCGTGATGATTGCAGTTTCCTTGCTCAGGACAGCCAGGCAGAACGCAAGCTGGCTGGGCCAGATGCGTTGTTCGATATAAAGCCGGATTCCCCAGAGCGTGAATGCAGCAGCCATAAGATCGGCATGAGTCAGGGAACTCTGCACAAAGAAGATCGGATACACGGCCGTGGCAACGGTTGTGGCCACGGCGACGCCGGTTCCGGCCAGGCGCCGCGCCAGCAGAAAAACGTTGGTGAGGGCAAAAGCCGCCAGCAGAAGCATGGCTACGCGAGCCACCGCCGGTTTCCATCCGCTAAGCGTGAACCACAAGGCAAGATAAGCAGCGGAGAGAGGAGGATGTCCGGTATCAAGCGTGGTTTTGGCGATCAGCGAGTGAGAGTGAACAAGATCATAGGCCGCGGGAACGTAAAAGCCGGCTTCATCCCAGAAAAAGGGCAGCCGCAAGAGCGGCGCGTGCAACAGAAAAATGACGACAAAGATCAGCGGAAAAAGCCGTCTGAACGAAAATTCCGGTTGTCGGTTGCTTGGCGGCTTGGTCAATGGTTCAGCGTCTCAATGAAAGATGCCTGGGATTTTTCCAACCTTGTTCTAATTGATCTGCCCTTGTTGCGCGGTGATGCTGGGATCGAGCTTGATTTCGCCGAATGTGCCTTCGTACTGGCGCACATTCTGCTCCAGGATCGTCAGCAGCGCCTTGGCCTGTTGCGGACTCAGATAGATTCCCTGGAAATTCTGCACTTCGACTTCCTGCGCGGTCACCGGCTGCAAACGGCCAAACACCAGCAGAAAGTCCCATACGCTTACGCGGATTTGAATTGAATTGGCATAAGTATCGCGGTAGTCAGGCGCGTTGACCAGGCGGATATTGGGCTGCTGGGGGATCGACATGTGATTGCTCTCCTGAAGTAAACTTTCACCATAACAGAAGTCAGGCGAATGCGGAAAGCACCGAGCTGGCCGGTCCTGACCGGTCTGCTGGCGGGCCGCGGCTTTCTCAATCTCATTTATAATTCTCGCTCTTCCTGAGGAATGATTTATGGATGCAGGCATTGTTGACGTACACGCGCGTGAGATACTGGATTCGCGCGGTAACCCGACGGTCGAAGCCGAAGTCACTCTGGCCGATGGATCAATGGGCCGTGCTGCAGTTCCCAGCGGCGCTTCCACCGGCGAGCACGAAGCTGTGGAGCTGCGCGACGGCGACCAGCACCGTTATCTGGGCAAAGGCGTGCAAAACGCGGTGAATAACGTCAACGGCAAGATCGCCGACACAATCCAGGGGATGGATGCCTCCGATCAGCGGCGCGTGGACGACACGATGATTGAGCTCGACGGTACGCCGAACAAAGCCAAGCTTGGCGCCAACTCCATCCTTGCGGTTTCCATGGCTTGTGCTCGCGCCAGCGCCAATGCCATGAAAACTCCACTGTACCGCTATCTGGGCGGCGTGAGCGCCAGCGTGTTGCCGGTTCCCATGATGAACATTCTCAATGGTGGAGCCCATGCCGATAGCAACGTGGATTTCCAGGAATTCATGGCCATCCCAGTGGGCGCGGAAACGTTTTCTGAAGCACTGCAATGGGGCGCGGAGATTTTTCACACTCTAAAGTCTGTCCTGAAAAAGCGCGGCTATAACACCGCGGTCGGCGATGAAGGCGGGTTCGCTCCCTCGCTCAAGGCCAACGTCGAAGCCATTGAGCTGATCCTTGAAGCCATGGAGCAGGCCGGCTTCCGTGCCGGAATTGACGTGGCCATCGCGCTGGACCCTGCCGCAAGCGAATTCTTTGACAAGGCAAGCGGCAAATATGTCTTCAAGAAGTCGGATAAATCGGTCAAATCGTCAGAAGAAATGGTGGCCTTCTGGTCGGATTGGGCGCGGCAGTATCCCATTGTGTCGATTGAAGACGGCCTTGCCGAAGATGACTGGAAAGGCTGGCGCCTGCTGACGGACGAACTCGGCGACCATATTCAGTTGGTGGGCGATGACCTCTTCGTCACGAATACGGAGCGTCTCAGCCGCGGCATTGACGAAGGCATTGCCAATTCCATCCTCATCAAAGTCAACCAGATCGGCAGCGTCAGTGAAACCCTGGATGCCATCGACATGGCGCGGCGTAACTCCTACACGGCGGTGATTTCACATCGTTCCGGAGAAACCGAAGACACTTTTATTGCCGACCTTGCCGTGGCCACCGGCGCCGGACAGATTAAAACCGGTTCGGCTTCCCGCACGGACCGCATCGCCAAGTACAATCAGCTCCTGCGCATCGAAGAAGAGCTGGATGAAGGCGCGCGTTTCCTGGGATTGGAAGCCCTTAATTACGAAGCGGGTGCGGACAAGGCAGGCGCATGAGGCGCGATTGTTGCTTTGATCTCACATGCGAAAGGGGAATTTCGCTTCGTCGGTCTGGGAAAAACTGTTCCGCGCAATAGTCTCGACTCATCAGGAGGAGTTCCTTGAACGCTGGAACTCCTCCTGATTTTTTTGCCTAATCCCGTTCGCGCACTCCCATCATTCCCGGCTGGGGTCCGCTGCTTCCTTCATGCATTTTTTCCCATTGCTGCTCGGTCAGGGGTTGAATCGGTCCCAGCTTTTTCTTTTGCAGAGAGGCATTGATCGCAGGCAGCTGTTTCGCTGTGAGTTGGTCCAGCTCTTTAATCACATCTTCCAATTCTCGACCCAGCGCGTCTGTGCGCTCCGTTTGCGAGGTTGTGGGCTTGCCGTCATAGTTGTTCACGTCGCCGTAAACGGTGGTGAGATATTCCCGGATGCGTTCTTCCCCGGTGATGGCGCCGCCTTCTTTTGTGGCGACGATCTTCGAGCGTAACCCATCCACCTGTTTTGCGAACTGTTCCACAGTGGTGTGTAAAGCGTCCTTCGCCGGCAGTTTGGCGGCACGGGCTGTTGCTGTATCCCGCAGGTTCACCATGTTGTCCACGGCAAAGCTCATGCGTGCCATCATTTTGTAGAGCTTCATGGCCAGGTCAAATTGATCGCGCCGGTCCTGTTCCTTGTAAGTAGCGCGCGGATCCAGCACCAGCTTGAGTTTTGACGTGTAAACCTTGTCGCCCTTGGTCATTTTTACGGTGTAAGTGCCCGGCAGAACGCGAGGTCCCGTGGCGGCGCCGAACGCGGCGCTGGCTGCCGGCGGAACCGTCGGCGGCTTCAGACGCATGGACCATGTTGCCCGATTGATGCCCCTGTGTTTACTGCCTGCGATTGTGTCCACCACTTTTCCATCGGGATCGATAATCTCGATCTTCATGTCGCCGAAAATGTGCCTGCTCTTCTGGTAGTACGTGATGAAGGCGTCCGTAGTCCGGCTGGGCCCGGAAAATGTGGCATCGCCTTCCGGCCAGCCGCCGTTGGAATTCAGGTACTGAATGCTGGTGGAATCCAGCAGGACCGCGTCTTTGGCCATCAGATCGGGCGTAAGTGCGCGTAGCGACGAAATATCGTCGATGATCCAGATGCCTCGGCCATGAGTGGCTAATACCAGGTCAGACTCGCGCGGATGCACCACAATGTCACGCACTGCCACGGCTGGGAATCCGCTGCCTTTGTACTGTGCCCACTGTTTGCCGCCGTCAATGGAGATCCACAAACCAAATTCTGTGCCCAGGAAAAGCAGGTTGGAATCAATCGTATCCTCGGTGATCACGTGAGCGTAGCCGGTCACGCCGCTTGCGTCGCTCACCAGCGGAGTCCAGGTGTTGCCGAAGTCGATGGTCTTGTAAAGATAAGGCTTCATATCGCCAAAGGTGTGGCGATCAAACGTCGCGTAGGCCGTGCCTTCCGCATAGCGGCTGGCAATCACCGTGGAAACCCATGAGTTCTTGCCAAGGTTCGGGACTTTGTCCACCACGTTGGTCCAGTGTTTGCCGCCATCGCGTGTGATCTGAAGGTTGCCGTCGTCGGTTCCTGCCCAGATCAGCTGGCCATTTTTCGGCGACTCGCTGATCGAATAAATCGAAGTGTGCATTTCAGCCGCTGAATTGTCCACGGTGATGCCGCCGGATTCTTCCTGCTTCTGTTTTTCCGGATCGTTGGTGGAAAGGTCGGGTGAAATGCGCTCCCAGGACTGCCCGTGGTCGCGCGAACGGAACAGGAACTGTGCGCCGATGTAAATTGTCCCTTTTTCATTCGGACTGAGATGGATAGGCGTGTTCCAGTTGAAATGCAGCTTCTTTTCGTTATATTGCGGCTGCGGCTTGATGCTGCGGCTGCTCAGCGTATGCCTGTTGACGCGGGCGATCTCGCCGCCCTGCGATTCGGCATAGATGTAATCCGGATCGGCAGGATCTTCAAAAACCCAGAAACCGTCGCCTCCATAAACGTTCTCCCAGCGCGAATTGCTAATGCCGCCGGGATACGACGAATCGCCTACCCACACGCTGTTGTCCTGCAACCCTCCGTACACGTGATACGGGTCCGCATTGTCCACGCTCACGTGGTAGAACTGCGCCGTGGGCAGGTTCCAAGCCCGGGCCCAGCGGGTGCCGCCGTCCACGCTGCTCCAGAATCCACCATCGTCTCCGGCATAAATCTGGTTGGTGTTATTTGGATCAATCCACACGGTGTGATTGTCACCATGGGTGTTGGCCGTGGAACTGAAGCTGCGGCCGCCGTCCACGCTGAGCAGCAGCACCAGGTCAACTTTGAATATTTTGTTCTCGTTCTTGGGGTCCACAATAAGGTTGGCAAAATAAAACGGACGCCACACCATGTACTGGCTGGCATCCAGTTTTTTCCAGCTCTTGCCTGCGTCGTCTGAGCGGTAGAGCGCGCTCTGCTTGGATTCGATCATGGCATACACCACGTTCGGCTTGGAAGGCGCCACCGCCAGCGCAATTCTTCCGTACGGCTTCTCCGGAAGCCCCTGGCTGTTGCTGGGCGCGATCTCAGTCCAGTTGTCCCCGCCATCTGTGCTCTTGAATAACCCGCTGCCCGGCCCGCCGGAGCGGAACGTCCATCCCTGGCGGCGGAAGTCCCACATGGAGGCGTAGATTGTCTTCGGTTCCTGGGGGGTGGTTGCCAGCATCCCGCATCCTGTGGAGGCATTTGCTCCGGCCAGAACTTTTTTCCAGGTTGTTCCGCCGTCAGTGGTCTTATAAACGCCGCGTTCGTCACTATCATTCCACAGGTGGCCGGTGGCGCAGGCGAATACGATATTGCCATCCTGCGGATCTACCAGGATGCGCGCGATGCGCTCTGAATCCTTTAGGCCCATGTTGGTCCAGTTTTCGCCGCCATCGGTCGATTTATAAATTCCGTTGCCGATGGAAACGCTGTTTCTGGTCCAACTCTCGCCCGTTCCCACCCAGACATTCTTGTGGTTCGAAGGATCAATCGTTACCGCGCCTATCGACTGCGCCGGCTCCCGGTCAAACACGGGCTTGAACGTGGTGGCGCCATTGATGGATTTCCACACGCCGCCACTGGCCGATCCGACAAAAACAGTGATCTTGCCGTTTTCATCCACAGCGTCGATCGCGGCAATGCGCCCGCCCATGGTCGCTGACCCGATGTTTCTTGCGGGCAATCCTGAGATGGTTCCCGAATCGTATTTCACCGGGGTGGCAGTTTGCGCTGAAGCTGGCAGGCAGAAACCAAGCAAAAGAGCAAGCGCGGAGATCAAGCGCAGAATGTACAAGGGCAGGCGGGCAATCGTCATTAGGAAATGTCCTCTCAAATATCCAGATAAGTGTGGGCGGCTCTTATTTCGAAACTGGCTTGGCAGCTGCCGGCGCTGCGGGCATCTTGAACTCCGAGTCCTCGATTGGCACGTTCGCCTCGATCTTGGTCACCGTGATCTTGCCGCGTGCGTCCGGATTGTTCTTTGGCCCGCTCTCAATGAAAAATGGATACATCACGCCGTTCACCGGCTTGTAGGATCCCAGCATGGTCACGCTTTCGCGCACTGAGCCACGGATGAACTGCTGCTTCTCCACCTGGATTTCGATATACGTGTCCGGGTCAAGGTAGTAATAAAAAATGTCGCCATTCTTGAGCGTGACTTTCAATTTGTAAGCGTCGTCGCCATCCACCTGGTCATGGCCCATGTACTCGATTTTGTTTCCCTTTGCCTGGGCATCTACCAGCGGTCCGTCAAAATCAGCATCTTCGGCCAGCCCGCGGACGTCATCTTCGCCCAGCAGCTCCGGGTCCTTGCGTCCACCGAAAGGAGAAATCTGCCATCCGCTGGAGCCATCGTAAGCCTGCACCTGCGTCATTCCTTGTACTGAAAACATCTCGCGCACCATGTCCGGACGCTTGCTGTACTGCGAAACCGTGGCTTTGAAGCCTCCGGCGTCAAAATTTCCGGTCATGCGGGTCGAGTGGATTGCTTTGATCTTCTCCACTCCGCCCTTGGCCTGAAGGTTCTTTGCCACCAATTCTTCTGCGGTTTGGGCGAAGGCATTGAGTGCCATCAAACAAACAAGACTTGCCAGAATGTTGCGCATAACGCTCACTTGATTTGCTCCTTCATTTTTACAGGGTTCAGGGCTGATCGATCTAACACACTGGGTTTTAGGGTGGTGAAATTCTTTTAGACGGATTTGGAATGCCTTCGTTAGCCAGCGAATTCATGGTTGGATTATGTTTGTCCAACTTCTGCAAAAAGTCGAGTGTCTTCTGGTGAACGGGGACCACACAAAAAGGCGTGACCCCGTCGGCCACGCCTTAACCAAACCCGGACTTAACTTCTTGTCTTTTACTCTCCCTTATCTGCGTTGGCGCCCCACATGATGCTGCTGGCTGCCTGTCCGCTGGCGCCCCACATGATGCTGTTGCTCCAAATGCTTGAGAACCCTGAAGACGTGCTCGCGCCCCACATGATCGAACTGCCCCACAAGCCGTTAGCGCCCCACATGATGGAGGAGCCACTTGAAGTGGTTGCGCCCCACATGATTGAACTGCCGGTAAATTGTGAACTTCCCCAAACCGCGGGTCCAGCCCACGCCTGTGAAGTGCCCCATGTAGACGAGGAGTCGCTGGTCAGGCGAACGTTCCCGGTATTCGAATCGTAAACCGCTGTCGGTGACATTGCTGTGCCGCTCGACAAATCATTGCTGGCCAGCGCTGCCCCAAGGTCGACATAGCCCGCCCCGACAGTGAAGATGTCGTATTGGCTGGTATAGGTAATACCAGCGGCCGGATCATAAACGCTGCTGGTGCTGGGAAACGTCTTGGACGCGGTCTTCATCAATCTGGCTTTAACTTGATCGGGCGTCAAAGTCGGATGCGCCTGCAAAAGGTCTGCCACAGCTCCGCTGACCACGCCGGTAGCCATGCTCGTGCCGCTCAGTTCAAAGTAAAACTTTGACGGGCTTGCCGGACCGCCATAAATATAAGCGCTGTATGGCACCCTGTTATTCAACTCCGTGTTGTACAGAGTGGTATTGCTTGTTTCTGTTGATACCAGCAGATTTCCCGGCGCCACCACGTCGGGCTTTACCACGTGGTCGAGTATCGTGGGTCCCTTGGAACTGTAGCTGGCGATCAAGTCATCCGTGCGTTCCGGTGTTCCCATCGGTTTCATGGCGCCCACAGTCAGTACATAAGGATCATTTCCGGGCGACGTTACGGTTGAGTATCCGCTGGTCGGCAGGTAGCGTCCGTTATTGCCGGCCGCGACCACAACCACGATTCCATTTCTCCAGGCTTGTTCCACCGCATGGCACAGCGGGTCTTGCCTGTAACTTTCAAATACCGCGCGTCCCAGAGAAAGGTTGATCACCCGTATGTTGTATCTGGATTTCAAACTGATGGCCTTGCTGATGGCCGCGATCACCGCGCTATCTGTCGCGCTTCCATTTGCATCCAGCACGCGTAAGTTTACGATGTTTGCTTTCGGTGCGATGCCTTTGAAATTCTGCGAGAACAAGGGCCCGGTTGAACTGATGCCATCACCCGCAATCAGGCCTGCAATGTGCGTACCGTGACCGTAAGCGTCCGCGACGCTTGAATTTCCCGGCACAAAACTCTGGTTGTAAACCACGCGTGAGGTCGGAAACAGCCCGGTCGTTAACAAGTCAGGATGCGTGTTCACCCCGCTGTCAATCAGAGCCACGCCAATTCCGGCTCCGGTATAGTTTGACTGCCAGGCCGCTTGCGCGTTCACCGCCGGCCCGGCATTGTCAAAAAATGGCGTTAGCGACCGGTCTTTGCTGATGTAAACGACATTGGACTGATTTGAAAGAGACACGATCCCGTTGTGGTCCAGCGATGCCACCAACCCATTCACAATAGGTAGTTGCCCCAGAACAGTGCCGCCCAGCTTAAGCACGTCGTTCACAACACAGCCCAGCAGCCCCAGCAACCCGCTGCAGCTCAGCTGAGTGCCAGGCGCGTACTGGACCACCACCTGTTGCTGCGACGTGGAAGTGGAGTTCTGCAAATCGGGTGAAATCTTGCTGTTGTCTGCGAACAGCGATAGTGGCGCCAGAAACACCAGAATAAGAGTGAGGTTTCTTTTCATCGTGGACCTGCCCTAAAAACTTTAGTAAGTACGTGACTTTGGTTTGCACTTGCCGGGCCATTTGATGTCTAAGTAAGTTATTGAAAATACAGGCTATTGACGGTTTGCCTGTGACGCGCCTTCGCGTCATGTCACAGCCGTGTGACACCTGCGTCACAGCCGGCCACCGGTTTCTCCTTCCAACAGAGTGCCAGTTACCAAAGTCCTCTTGCTGACCTCGGTTTTTGGGCTGAAAATTCGACAAACAATTGTGTGTCCTAATAGTTAGGTGTTGGAGAGAAAATGTCCGGGATTCCGGGGCGGGCAAGACCATTCGTGTTTCTGGTGTGCGCATTTGGCGCGCTGAGTCTGCTCACCGGTGTGTTTCCTTGGCATAGCAGCCATACCCTGCTATTTCCTTCTTATCTCCTGCTCACCATTGCGGCTTCCGCTTTGAAAACGGTGCTCCCTGCCTCCGAGGGGACGGTCTCGGTAAACTTCGTTTTCTTCCTGGTCGGCATCTGTAATATGACAATCTCTGAGACGCTTGCCCTGGCTTTGGTCGCCACCCTGGTCCAGTGTTTCTGGCGGACTAAGAAGCGGCTCAGCTTTGTGCATTTTGCGTTCAATCTTTCTCAGGTGTCCCTGGCGATTACGGCAGCGTACTGGACTTACGTGGTGCTGTTCAATCACGTGTTTCACTCGCGTCCTCCGTTGCCGCTGCTTGTGGCTGCAATCATTTACTTCCTGTTGAATAGCATTCCCGTCGCGGCCGTGGTGGCCTTGGCCGAAAACACCTCGATCATCAACAAGTGGGACGCTGGCTACTCTTGGACGTTTCCTTATTATCTGATCGGCGCCGCAATCGCAGGTCTCATTCAGTTCGTGAACCGGCTAGCTGGATGGGAAATGTCTATCCTGGTCCTGCCTGCCGTTTATGTCATCTATCGTTCCTACTGCATGCACCTTGGCCGCTGGGAAGACGAGAAGCGGCATCTGGAAGACCTGGCTTCGCTGAACATGCGCACCATTGAGACTTTGGCCCTGGCGATTGAAGCTAAAGACCATACCACAGGAGATCATCTCCAGCGCGTGCGTGTGTATGCCATGGAACTGGGCAAAGATCTTGGATTGTCGCCGTCCGAAATGCAGGCTTTGCGGGCTGCATCTGTCCTGCACGATATTGGCAAACTTGCTGTCCCTGAGGCCATCATCTCCAAGCCGGGCAAATTGACGCCCGAAGAATTCGAAAAGATGAAAATTCATCCCATTGTGGGCGCGGAAATTGTTGAACAGGTCAGGTTCCCGTATCCGGTTGCGCCCATTGTGCATTCCCATCATGAAAAGTGGGACGGCAGCGGTTATCCTGACGGCATCTCCGGCGAGGCCATTCCCATCGGCGCGCGCATCCTCTCCGCTGTTGATTGCCTTGATGCGCTTGCTTCAGATCGGCAGTACCGCCGCGCTTTGCCGCTAGACGAAGCCATGGCACACGTTGTTCGTGAATCCGGAAAGGCATTCGATCCGCGCGTGGTTGCCGCGTTGCAAGCGCGATATATCGAATTAGAGCATCTGGCGCGTTCGCAAAAATCTGAAGAGCGTCCCAAGCTCTCACTCGACGTACGAGTTGAACGCGGCGCTGCGCCCGATGCAGGTTTTGCCGCCAGCGTCGTGCCTCCATCTCAATCGCAGTCAGGTCTGAATCTAATCGACGTACTCAGTTGGACCGAACAGCCTCTTACTCTCGATGAGATGCTTTCCGCCGCCGCTCTTCGCCTTCGTCATCTCGTACCTTTTGACGCGTTGGCGGTTTTTGCGGTGCAGGGAGACTTTCTGGTTCCGCGTTTTACTATGGGCGAAAATGTTCGCCACCTCTCCTCGCTTCGTATTCGCAACGGACAGGGATTGGCCGGCTGGGTGGCCGAAACCGGGAATTACATCATTAATGGCAATCCCAAGGTTGAACCGGGCCTTGAAGGATCGCGAAGCTTTGCGCTGTGCTCGGCCTTGGCGGTTCCTTTATCAAACGCAGGCCGCACTGTTGGAGTCCTTTCTGTGTATGGTTTGCAACCCGACGCATTCACCTCTGAACATCTCAACGTTCTCCAGGCCAGTGTCCATCAGCTGGGTGATGTGATTGGTGAAAAGCTTGCCGCCGAGCAGCAGCGCAGTTCCCGCACCAGCGAATGGCGTCACCGCAACCATGCGCGCCGTAATCCCGCGGAAGAAACCAGATCAAGCTTGCCATCCCTCCTCACTTCAGTAAAGTAACGGCACGAATTAGGGCGGCACTGAATCGTTATGCAGCAGGTCTTGGCAGGTGAAAATAAGAGCGCGACCATGTGGGCCGCGCCTTCGTTTTTCTCAAAAAAAGACAACCAGCTAGTCCTGATCGTCGTCTTCTTCGTCTTGATTGCCGGTGCTTGCGCTTGATGCCGCGCCCGCGCCTGACTTGATCTGGATCGGCCCGCCTGCGAACAGCGTGCTTGAACCATGTTCCGCCGCTTTCTTATTGAAGGCCGAGACTTCAGTAGTCAAGAACGTATTCACCTGCGCCAGTTGAGTTTCCAGTTCTTTGCGAACCTCAGCCGCTTCCTCAACCAGCAACGGGCTCGGCGCTTCTCCGGGACCACCCATCACGCCGCGCATCACCCCTTGCAATCGGTTCTGGAAGCGTTGCAGATAGTGGATATCATCCTGGCTTCCGGGTTGAACGTCATTGTTGTAAAGCGGCTCCTCGATCGACGTTATCTTCTTGTCTAGTGCTTTCGCTTCATCCAGTACTGGTTTGTATGCCACGTTGGTTGCAGCGCCTTCCTGCGATTCATCGGAAGCCAGCAACTCTTGCAGGCTGGTGATCTGCTTGTGCAGACCGTTGAGACGGTTCAGCGCCTCATGCAGCGCGGAGACTTCATCGCGCAGCTCCAGCCCGAGCTTCAGCTGCGCGCGCATTCCCTCAGCGTCAAACTTGAAACGCGGATCGGTCTGGACATCGACTGTCTGTGTTTCAGTTTTGCCGTTCACGGTTACGGCAACTTTGTATGTGCCGGGTAGCGCGTTTGGTCCAATGCTGGGATCGAAGAAAAAGTCCTGTTCGCCCTGTCCTTCCGGCGGCGGCAGGAAGCTCAGCTTCTTTGGCCCGTCATAGCGCAGGTTCCACGCCACACGATTAAGACCGTACTTCGTGGGTCCATACATCGTGCGGACCACCTGTCCGCTGCTGTCAGTCACCGTGATCTTTACTGCTGTCTCGCCGTTCGGTCTGCGCCGTGGCGGGCCGCCAGTATTCTCTTTTATTTCATTGGGCAGCCAGTAAGTGATCACCGCGCCGTTCATCGGATTGGGAGCCACGTATCCCCCGCTGGCAAAGCCGTGCTTGTTCCAGTTGTGCCAGTTTACTGACGGAGACATGGGGAACAGGTGGAAGTCGCTCCGCGCTAGTTCTGCGCCGCTTTCTTCCAATGGCGTGATGTCATCCATTACAAAGAGGCCGCGTCCGTGCGTTGCCACTACCAGATCGTGCGACTTCTTGATGAACTTGATGTCATAGATTGGCACGGTGGGGAAGTTGCTCTTGATCCGCGTCCAGTGCGCGCCATCGTCACTGGAATAGAACAGGCTGGTGTCTGTGCCCAGGACCAGGAATCCCTTCTTGTTCGGATCTTCGCGGATCACGCGCGCCGGATCGTCCTGCGGCAGCCCCGCTGAAATTGAAGTCCAAGTCTTGCCGCCATCATGTGTTTTGTAAACGTATGGCTTGTTGTTTTCCACCTCATGGAAGTCCACTGCGATATATGCCGTGTTGGCGTCGCTGGGCGAAGCCTCAACCTGTTGTAGTCGGCCCCACTGCGGCAGGTTCGCGATATTGGCAGTGGCGTTCGTCCAGTTTTGTCCGCCATCGCGCGTCACCTGTGCCAGGCCGTCGTCTGTGCCCACCCAGATCGTCTTGGGGTCCACCGGTGAAATCGACATCGAGAGGATCGCGCCCACTGTTTCGGCGCCGCTCAGGTCCAGCCAGATTGGCCCGCCGCTGCTTTGCTGCTTGGTCTTGTCGTTACGCGTCAGGTCGGGGCTGATCGGTGTCCAGTTTTTGCCGCCATCGCTGGAGCGGAACAACACGTTGCCGCCAAGATAAACTTCATTAGGATTTGTCATGGAGACCGCAATCGGCGAGGTCCAGTTAAACCGATACTTTAAGTCGGACGGTTTCATGGACTGCACGCCCTGCAAGTAAGGACGGATAAAGTTCGACATGCCCGTGTCATTACTCACGCGCTGGATCGACCCGTTCTGCGAATCCGTGTAAACCACATGCGTGCCTTTGCCACGCGCCGGGACAACATATTCGCCGTCGCCGCCCGTCACTGTGTACCACTCAAAGCCGCTGATGCCGCCGCGGCTCAAGCTGTTGGAAGGACCGCACCAGCCGTTATTGTCCTGCAAGCCGCCGCACAGGTTGTAAGGGGTTTCGTCATCGTCGGCCACGGAATAAAACTGTTCGATCGGCAGGTTGTCCAGGTAGCGCCAGGTCTTTCCTGCGTCACCGCTCACGTAAACGCCGCCGTCATTGCCGTTGATAATCCGGTTCGGGTTCTCCGGGTCGATCCACAACGCGTGATGGTCAACATGGACGCGAGGGCTAGTGTTACGAGCAGTCTTGCCGCCGTCTTCAGAAAGCATTACGTTGAATGACATGAAATAAACTTTGTTCTCGTCATTTGGAGCAACTTCAAGTTCGCTGAAATAGAATCCACGCGCCGCCAGGTTGTGATTGTTGCTCACCATCTTCCAGTGGTCGCCCAGATCGTTGGTGTCGTAAAGCGTGCCTTTCTTGTTCTCCACCAGCGCATAAACGTGCCTCGGATTGCTCGGCGCTGCGCCAAGTCCGATGCGGCCTGTAGGCTCTGTCGGCAGGCCTTCCGTCAGCTTCTTCCACGTATTGCCGCCGTCGCTTGACCGAAAGATACCGCCGCTGGTTCCGCCTGATTCCAGCGCCCAGGGATAGCGCCGGACGCGCCACATGCCGGCAAACAGCACCATGGGATTGCCCGGGTCCATGATGAGAGAGCTTGCGCCTGTTTCTTCGTCGACGAACAGGACCTTCTGCCAGGTCTGGCCCCCATCGGTGGTGCGAAAGACGCCGCGGTCGGGATTCGGTCCCCAGGCATGCCCCAGCACGCCAACAAATACCGTGTTGGGATCGCGCGGATCAATCGCGATGTTCGATATCTGTCCGGCGTCGCGCAGGCCCATGGGCTTCCATGTGGTGCCCGCGTCGGGAGAGAAGAAGACGCCTTTACCTGTAACCACGTCATTGCGGATATTTTTCTCGCCCGTTCCCACCCAGATCAGGTTGGGATTGGAAGGCGCCAGCGCGATCGCTCCGATGGAAGCTGTCGATTCCTTCTCAAAGATCGGCTTCCAGGAAAGCCCGCCATCCTGCGTCATAAAAACGCCGCCGCCTGCCGCGCCCACGTAATACACGTTGGGCTTGCCGGGAATGCCGACGACAGACGTTACGCGTCCGCCGCCAACCGCCGGCCCCAGGTTGCGGAACTTCACGTTCTCCAGCGGGTCTTTGGATTTCTTGTCCTCTAGCTTCGTTGGCGTCGTGGATTTTGCGGCATCTTTGTCGCCATCGCCAGACGTTTTCTTGCCCGAATTCGCCAGCGGCTTTTGCGGGTTTCCGCTGCCGCTCTTCTTGGTGCGGTCGCCAGTCTTGCTTTGGGCTATGAGTAGCGCGGGAACGCACAGCGCCAGGGCCAAAACAAAAATCATCTTAAAGATTGTTTTCATCGGGAATACTCCTGCGGGTAATAGGAAGGCTGACGCGAATCATATCGCAAACAGAGGGTTCTTGTACAAATCAGCCACCGCGAAATGGTGAGTTGTTACTGTTCCACAATCGTCTTCCACTCCAGCTTGCCCCGATCCAGGATCGCCGGCAGATCTTCTTGCAACAGGAAACGCTGCTCAATCAGCTTCTTCGCTGCCTGCTCGAATTTGCCCATGTACTCGTCCTCCGACGCATAACGCTCGGCAATCGACAACCTTGGATCGCCCGACTTTTTCCTTTCCTCGGTCGTCTTTGCCAGCGGGATCCACGATCCTAGAAAACTCACGCGCTGCTCCGGCGCTCCAATGCTCGGATCGCGCAGGTTCCATCCCGTGTAGGTCGCCAGAGGAACTTGCAGCTCCGGCAGGCGCACTCCGCCCAGGTCGTTTCCGTCGGCGTCGCTCTGTGGAACAAGGGCATTAAAGACGCCGCCAATCACTGGCGGTTCCACAACTTCCTTGCGCTCCGGGCTAACAGAATCTTTCTTGCCAAAATTGACGTCCATCACTCTGACCTCGAAGTTGAGCAGATAGGCCGTGCTCACCTCATGCGGCATGTTGACGCCAGGAATCTTCGGGAACTTCCACTGTGCCAGCGGCACCAGAGTTTTGTCCGCGATCCTGGAACATGTGCTTGCGGGCGGCTCCTTGCCGTTCTTGACCCACTCATCCATGTCCGTGATCAGCGCTCGCCAGTACCACTGGATTGGATTCGGATTGCCCTTCTGTTGCGCAGTGTAGTCGGTTCCTCCCACGCGTTTCTCCGGCGGAAATGGCACCGTGAAGTGCTCCAGCCCGGCAAGAAAGTAAATGCGCGTGTTCGCCGCCAGCGGCGCGTCCTTTGTTCCATCGGCCGTCGTGTGAATCAGCGATGCAGCGCGTCCCCAGTATTCGTACGAGGTGTTGGTATAGAAAATCTTCGGAACAGTGTGCGATCGGGTGGCTGCATCCAGCAAACCAGCTTTCTCGCCCGTATAGGGATCAGCTTCGAGCAGGTCTGTGAAAGGGAAGAGGTCAGTAGGATAGAAAATGCTGGACATCGGCTGGGCGTCGCGTGAAGGCTGCGCAAAACGATGGTTAAAGCTTCCACGTCCCGCGCCGGCCACGTGCGCGATTACGCCATCCATCACCTGCCGGCCGTGCTCGTCGGCATTGAAGTTCTGATAAAGGAAGTGCCGTAGAAAGCGTCCGCTCTGCGAGATCCCTACCGCGTAAGCGCGTTTTACCGGCGCCGTGGCTTGCGGATCATATTTCAAGTAGGAGAGAAAATCGCGTACGGCAGCCAGTCCCACACCAACGACGGCGGGGTTCTTGGCCGTGTACACCAGTTCGTAAATTCTGCCCGGAACAAATCCGCTGTTCAGATGAACGTAATGCGGATCATTCTTCAACTGCCCATCAACAATGTGAGCGAAACTCCATTCAGAGCGGGGAATTGTCGTTCTGTTTCCGGTAGGCGTGTCTCTGACCGTCAATTTATTTTTTTCGCTCGCGGGATCATCCACGGGATAACTGTTACCGCCGTCCGGGCCTAGCAAGATATGTCCCAATGGCATATCGTCGCGCTTTTCTGCCGAGGTGAAGTCCGTGCGCACCAACCCATGAATTTCTTTTTCGCCGGCATCGTGCGCAATTGGAGCAGAGAGCCGCAAGCGCTCTCCCTGGCTTGAAAGATCGAACTCCCATCCCACCCACGCGACCGTATATCCCTGGCGCATGAGAAAGCCATCACCAAATTCGCCATTGCGGCCATTCACAAGCGATAGAATCCCGCGACCGCCCCGGTTGGAGACCTCAAACAGCACCGCTTGGTTGCCCTTGGCCATGTCCTTGGGTTTTAGGAGATAAAGGTCGGCGGAAAACTCAACCTCGCCTTTTGCGTTGCGGGTAGCTTTGTCCAGGTCCACAATCTGGCGGTTGTGCCGGTTCGCGGGATCGACAGCGAAGTACACGCGTCCGATGATTTTTTCATATGGGCCAGTCCCGCCAAAGGGTTTTCCGTTTGCAATGTCTGTGCGGGACGTGATCTCCACCCGGACCACGCGGGCTTGCATCGTTGAAACGATCGCTATGAAGAACCACAGGATCGTTATGGACCGCGCTGGTAAACGCATCGGCACCCTCCGGAGGTGATACAGTTTATATGATCGTGGTTGACTCGGCGAAATGCAGCTTCGTCGGTGGCGGCTGTTTTTAGATCGGAGAGGGAATGACGATGAAAAGGATTTTGATTTCGACGTTTGCAGCGCTTCTTCTTTCCACCGCTGCTCCGGCCCAGCAACATGAGGATGACCGGCTCCGCCATGCCGGCGAAGTCCTGATGGAAATCCTGAATATCCCTGACAACATTCCCAAATCAGTGCTGGACAAATCAGAATGCGTGATCGTGATTCCGTCGGTAAAAAAAATCGCCATCGGCGTGGGCGGAAACTACGGACGCGGCGCCATGACCTGTCGCGGAGGCGCGAGCTTTACTGGCCCCTGGGGGCCGCCAGCCATGGTGGCGCTGGAAGGCGGTAACATTGGCTTTCAACTCGGAGGCCAGGCCACCGACTTCGTGCTGCTCGTGGTCAATCCCAAGGGAATCGATTCCATCCTTAAAAGCAAGGTCAAGCTAGGTGCTGATGCTGCCGCGGCTGCCGGACCGAAGGGCCGCGACGCCCAGGCCGCCACCGACGTTCTGATGCACGCTGAAATCTTGACCTACTCGCGCTCGCGCGGCCTTTTTGCCGGCATCTCACTCGACGGCTCTACTCTGCGGCCTGACAACAGCGCCACCGAGAAAGTTTATGGACGCAAAGTCTCTGCCCGTGACGTTGTGATCGGGCATAGGGTCGGCACACCCAAGGCCGGACAACTCATGGTAAGCACGCTGCAAAAGGCGTCTCCCAGAAACTTGTCTGATCCTAAATCCCTCAAGGAAGCGGGCGCCGAGAAGAAGTAAGACCTCAAGAAAATGATCGCGGAAAGATTCCAGAGTGTCCGACTCCACGTTTGTTCAGCGCGTTTGTTAGACTCTCACGCATGGCCCAGATCGCATACCTTGAATGCTCCAAGTGCGGAGAACATATCAGCGGCGCGCAGCCGCAAACCATCTGCCCCAAAGACGGCGGCTCACTTTATGTGCGCTTTGATCTCACGGCGCTCAAAGGCAAGTTCACGCCGGATTCACTTCGCGGCCGCCCCGCCACCATGTGGCGCTACCATGAAGTCCTTCCCGGGGACGTGCCGGTGACTCTGGGCGAAGGCTTTACGCCAATGCTGCCCAGCCGCGAGTACGCCAATGTCTATATTAAGGATGAAGGCCTGAACCCTACGGGATCGTTCAAGGCTCGCGGCCTTTGCGCTGCCGTGACCATGGCCCGGCAATATGGACTGAAGAAGCTGGCCGTTCCTTCCGCCGGTAATGCCGCCAGCGCTCTAGCCGCTTACTGTGCGGCTGCCGGAATTGAAGCGCACATTTTCATGCCCAAGGACGTGCCGCTGGCGAACCTGGTGGAATGCAAATCGTACGGAGCGCACGTCACGCTGGTGGATGGCTTGATCTCTGACTGTGCTCACATGGTGAATGAGCGCAAACAAGCGGAAGGCTGGTTCGATATTTCCACGCTCAAAGAACCATTCCGTGTGGAAGGCAAGAAGACCATGGGATATGAAGTGGCTGAGCAACTGAACTGGGAGTTGCCTGACGCTATCTTTTATCCGACCGGCGGCGGCGTGGGCCTCATCGGCATGTGGAAGGCCTTCGACGAGATGGAGCAGTTAGGCTGGATCGGAAGAGAACGGCCCAAGATGATAGTAGTCCAGGCTTCCGGCTGTGCTCCGGTGGTGAAAGCCTGGAATGAACACAAGCCTGTGGCGGCAATGTGGCAAGGCGCGCAGACTGCCGCCGCAGGCCTGCGCGTGCCCAAGCCTTATGCCGACTACATTATTCTCGACATCCTGAAGCAGAGCGGCGGAACTGCGGTGTCAGTCTCGGACGAGGAGATTTTCCGCGGAGTGAAAGAATGGGCGAGCAAGGAAGGGCTGTTCGCCTCTCCGGAAGGGGCCGCCTGCCTGCCTGCGTATCAGCGATTGCTGCGCGAAGGTTTTCTCAAAGCGACCGATAAAGTAGTGCTCTTCAATACCGGCTCGGGGCTGAAATATATTGATGTGATTGCGCAAGCGCTGAAGATCAGCGTTTAAACATTACTTAAAGATGATCCATTGTTCTCGACGATCATAGGGATTTATTAGGGCAGAATGATCGGCCTGACTTACCTTAAAATTGATTCGTGTCTATTCGCGTGAATTCGCGGCTAGATTCCGTCTTTTGTTGGAACTATGGCTACTGATCGCCTCTACTATCACGACTCTTTTCTTTACGACTTCGACGCTCGTGTCGTTGAAGCGCTCACTCGCGATGGCAAACATGCCGTAGTTCTCGACCGCACAGCTTTTTATCCGACAAGCGGCGGCCAGGTTCACGATCTTGGAATGCTGCAAGCCGATGGTCAGCAGATCGCCATCACAGAAGTTGCGGACGAGGAAGATGGACGCATACTGCACTTTGCGTCAGGGCCACTGGCTGTAGGAACGCAGGTGCACGGCAGTGTCGATGCCGGACGCCGGCGTGATCATGTGCAGCAGCACTCTGGTCAGCATGTTCTCTCCGCCGCGTTCATTCAGCTCTTCACCATGCCCACGGTCAGCTTCCACATGGGTGAGGAAAGCTGCACGATCGATCTTGAAACTAATGGGCTCTCTGCCGCGCAGACGCAAAAAGCGGAACGCCTGGCCAATGAAGTGATCGTCGAAGACCGGCCGGTCAGCATCCGCATTGTGCCGCTGGAGGAAGCGCGCCTGCTCGGCCTACGTAAACTTCCGCCGAAGCAGACTGGCGACCTTCGCCTGATCGACATCGCGGATTTTGATTTGACGGCCTGCGGCGGTACACACGTCCGCGCTACCGGCCAGATTGGCAGCATCCTGTTGCGCAAAATTGAAAAAGTGAAACAGAGCGTGCGTGTGGAATTTGTCTGCGGCTTGCGCGCGGTGAACGCGGCGCGCCACGACTACACCACACTCACGGAAGCTGCGGCGCTCTACTCCAGCCATATCTATGACGTGCCTGAACACGTTCGCAAGTCGCTGGCGGAATCCAAAGCTGCCGGGAAGGCGCAGCACAAGCTGCTGGAAGAACTCGCGGAGCTTTCCGCTGAACGCCTGCTGGCCCAGGCTACGGGCTCTCCTCAGATCATCACCGAGTTCTTTCCTGACCGCGATGCTCTCTTCATCAAGCTACTGGCGCAGAAGCTCACAGCAGGGAAGACCGCTGTTGTCGCGCTACTGGCCTCCGGCGCCGGCCAGCCGACATTGGTCTTTGCCCAGAGTCCCGGCCAGAAATCCAACATGGGCCAGTTTATGAAAGACGCGATGGCCCAGCTTGGTGGTCGCGGCGGCGGCTCGGCTGACATGGCGCAGGGCGGTTTGTCTGCTGCAGACGTTGGAAATATGGGAGACGTTGAGAGAGTCCTGCACCTGACTGCAGCAAGGTTCCAGGCAGGTCAGCCGCTTTCATGATCTGCGCCCTGCTTTCACCGCTTTGATTCGCTGGGCAGAGCGCCTTTTGATCAAAGGCGCTCTTTGCCTGAAATCAACTACCGAGATTTAGACGATCCTGAAAAAAGCTTCTCATGGGATGAGTCTTTACGCTTGAGAATGGGCGGCATTCTGCGGGGCAAACCAGCGCTGTAGCAGAAAAACCGACCCGAGGATCACAAATGTGACGACAACGATCGCCGCATTTCCGAGCGCGGAGATATCCAGCGCGTTTGTCAGGTCCGGCGTCTCCGCCATAGGCGTGTAGCTGACCGCGGCCATCCCGGTGTAGTGCATGGCTGGGATCGCAAAGCCCATGATTATTGAGCAAATGATCTTAGCTGACTTTTCCGGCTTGTCTTCACGAAACAGGAATGTCAGTCCCAGTGCTGCCAAGGAGACCACGACTGCGATCACCACGGACAAGACAACGAATGTCGTGTCCCAGTGGTGCATGGCAGGCAGCCGCATGGCAGCCATTCCCGTGTAGTGCATGCCGGCAATGCCGGTAGCCATCAGCGAACTTCCAGCAACCACATGAAGAAGGCCTACGTGCGGGCGGCTTACAACGAAGAGCGCGATAAACGAAGCGACGATCGCGGCCACCAGGGACAGAATTACAGTTGGAATATGGTAGTAAACTGACACAGGTAACTGGTAGGCGAGCATTCCTGTATAGTGCATAGACCAGATGCCTGTACCCATTGCGATGGCTCCGCCAAATAACCATGCCAGGCGCGCATTGTTTCGCGCCGCGGTTACCCGCCCGGCAAGATCAAGCGCGGCATATGAAGCGGAAATGGCAATCAGCACTGATAGGGCCACCAATCGATAGTCGTAGGTCGACGCGATAGATGTATTCACGGAGCTTCTCCTTTTTATTCCATGGGCCGGGGCGAACTTCTAACCGGGCAAAAGTTGCTAAAGATTAAGTCTTTCCCATAATGGACCACAAGTTACAAAAGTACTACGGATGTTTTCGATGGTTTTATTTTAATACAGAGCTACGCGGCACACGTTTTAATAAACTAAACCGCCCGGGGGATTTAAATATCAGTTGTCGGATCAAGCGAAACCGCCGCGGGCGATTGCAAGCAATTTAGACTTTCTTTGTGCTGCAATCTCCGAGACGTGTGATGTCACTTAGGTCTTAGGCCATCTCTTTTGTTTATTACGCCGGAAGGAGTTCAAAATGTCTCGGTTCACATTTCGAGCCGTGTCTGTTGTTTTGATGTTGGTTGGGCTGTCGCGCGCGCAGGCAGCGCCTGACTTCACACGAGCCCAGGCTGAAGCCATAAAGTTTCTGGGCGAGATGGTCAAGATCGATACCAGCAATCCTCCCGGCAATGAGACCCGCGCCGCCGAGTACATTAAGGACGTGCTTGCGACCGAGGGAATTACTGCACAGATCTTCGAGTCTGCGCCGGGGCGCGGCAACCTTGTCGCGCGCCTGAAAGGCACCGGCAAGAAGAAGCCACTGCTGCTGATGGGCCACCTGGACGTAGTCGGTGTGGAGCGCGACAAGTGGACGATGGAGCCATTTGCCGCCACCATCAGAGATGGCTATTTGTACGGCCGCGGCTCGGTCGACGACAAGTCCATGGACGCCGCCAACCTTGAAATCTTCCTGCTGCTTCATCGCATGAAAATTCCTCTCGATCGCGACGTAATCCTGCTGGCTGAAGCCGGAGAAGAAGGCACGAGCCAGTTTGGCATCGATTTCATGGTGGAAAAGCATTGGGACGAAATTGCCTGCGAATATGCGCTGAATGAAGGCGGCGACATTGCGGAAGAAGACGGCAAAACGCAGTACGTTGCAGTTTCCACTACGCAGAAAGTCCCGCGCGGCTTTTCGATGATCGCCCACGGCACCAGCGGCCACGGTTCTGCGCCCCGGCTCGACAACCCCATCGCACATCTTGCAGCCGCCGTCGACAAGGCCTCCCGCTGGGAATCTCCCATGCGTTTGAACGAAACTACGCGCCGTTTTTTCCAGCAGATAGCAACCATCAGCGTGCCGGAGAAGGCCAAGCTGTATCTGCACGTGGAAGACCCGGCGGTGCAGCAGAAGCTGCATGAGACCCAGCCTTCGTACTACTCCATGCTTCGCACATCTCTGGTCCCGACCATCATCAAGGGCGGCTTCCGCTCTAACGTGATTCCGGCCGAAGCCGAGGCGCGTTTTGATGTCCGGGCGTTGCCCGACGAAAACATGGACACGCTCAAAGCAGCATTAGCAAAAGTGATCAATGATCCTGCAATCACCTTCATCGATGCCGAGAACGCGAACGCGCGCCCGGCAACGCCGCCTTCAGGGCTTGATACCGATGGTTTTCATGCGTTGGAGCGCGCCGCAAAAGAAGTGTTTCCCGGCGTTCCCACCATTCCCATCATGCAGGTCGGAGCCACGGATTCAGCGCAACTTCGCGCCAAAGGCGTTCAGGCGTATGACATTGGAACTGTTCTGAGCGCGGAAGATCTCAAGCGCATCCATGGCAACGATGAGCGTATCCAGATCGCGGGCTTTGGTAAGTTCGTACAGTTCCTTTTCCACACGACCGTTGATCTGGCCGGAGCGAAATAGTCGATGAACTTCAAAGACCGCAGCGTCTGGATCACCGGCGCTTCTTCCGGCATCGGCGAAGCTCTGGCGCTGGCATTTCATCAGGCCGGAGCGAAGCTGATTTTGTCTGCGCGGCGTGAGGACGAATTGAAACGTGTTCAATCCGCCTGCGGTGGCGAGCCCACCACCCGCATTTTGTCCATGGACGTAACCGATGCGGCCGGACTACCAGGTAAAACCGCGATTGCGCTTAGCCTGTTCCACGGCATTGACATTCTCGTCCTCAACGCCGGCATCACGCAACGATCGCGCACGCGTGAAACTGACGAAAGTGTCTATCGCCGCCTGATGGAGGTAAATTTCTTTGCACCGGAAGCCATGGCCCGCGCGGTGCTCCCTTCGATGCTGGAGCGAAAAGGCGGGCACATGGTGGTGATCTCTAGCGTCGCCGGCAAGATCGGCGTGCCCATGCGCTCCGGATACTCAGCCACCAAGTTTGCCTTGCATGGGTTCTTTGAAGCCCTGCGCGCCGAGGAGGAGCGCAACGGCGTCCATGTCACCCTGGTTTGTCCGGGCTTCATCCGGACGGATATCAGCTTGTCGGCCTTGAGAGGCGACGGCCGCAAACACGGAAAAATGGATTCTGAACTGGTCCGCGGCATGCCCGCCGATGAGTGTGCCCGGCAGATATTGCAGGGCATCGCTCGCAAGAAGAAAGAAATTGTTGTTGCCGCGGGGCGGGAAAAGGCACTGGTCTATCTCAAACGCTTTTTCCCTGACGTGCTGGCAAAAATGATTGGACGCCGGGGATAGAGTTAGCAGCGCCGCTCGCTGCGGCTTCCGATTTTGTGAGATCGTGTCGCGCTGGTAAAATCCTTTTGAGTACTTCTTCCCGTCATGTGGGGCTATAGCTCAGCTGGGAGAGCGCATCGTTCGCAACGATGAGGTCGTCGGTTCGAGCCCGACTAGCTCCACCAAATGTCACCTCAAACACTTACAGCTTGGCGGAAAATTTTATACCGTTTTTGTACCGCCATTTGACCGGGGTGCATTCTCTCTCTACCATCACTCCGCTTTTGATGGGAGTCTTCGTTTACGCCCGCCACACCCCGGACTGCCCGAAACGCGCGGATCGTTTCTGACGTCGTTGCCATTGCCCCAAATGGGTCTGCGGCACAGTTAGAATTTGCTTTTTTGTGGTCTGCTCTTCAAATGCCTGGGTTATGGGAGATCTCGATGCTGTCGCCCATCTGAGTGCCCGTGCCGTGGCCTTCGACATAACTAATGGATTCAGGGTGAATTCCGGCCCTCCTGAGAACTTGGCAGATAATCGAAAACATGGCGGCCAGTTGACCATCCAAAACCGTAGGGATACTCAAGGTTGTGAGGTCATCGTAAGAATTCCGGGGTGTATTGTGTCTGTCGATCTTGAATACAAGAGTAATGGACAACAATTGCCCCTGCGATGAGATGCGACCGAAATTAACAGAACTGCGCTTCAAAGAGTTCAGTCGTGGTACGGGCTCGCCCTCGTATAGTGAAGCGATTATTCCTGAGCAACTCTGGGATAAAGTTCAAGAACGGCTCAGAGGTAATTGCAAGACGCGCCGTCCCGGTAGAAACGCCAAGTCCCCGAGTCTCTTGGTGGGGTTGCTCTTCGCCGTTTCAGCCGGCACAGCATCTCTCCTAAAGGGAGATGCTGTCCGCCTTCACCCGCACTCGCAAAAAAGCCCGTACCCATAACGACATCGCATGGCAGCATTTTCGCTGCCCCAGCGGATTCAGGGCAATCCCAGCGAAGATCACGAGTTCCTTCGCGCCAGCGCGTTAGATGCATCAAAGAAGTAGCATGGATAATGGATAAGTGGGCTGTAGCCGGACTGCACTCGAAATTGACATGAGCAAGCTTTCCCTCAATGTGAATGGCCGTTTTCACACTCTCAATGTGGACTCGACAACACCCCTGCTGTTCGTTTTGGCTGACGAGCTAGGATTGAACGGCCCGAAGTTCGGATGTGGGATGGCCCAATGTGGAGCTTGCACGGTCATACTGCGCGGCCAGATTGTCCGCTCTTGCGTGATGCCAGTGAGCGCGGTCGGCCAGAACGAAGTTACGACTCTCGAAGGCCTCGGTACTCCGGAAAAACCTCACCCCATCCAACAGGCGTTCATCGATGAGGGCGCCGCTCAGTGTGGCTTTTGCCTTAGCGGCGTCATTCTCACAGCCAAGGCTGTCCTGGACCAGAAGCCGGAAGCTACCGACCAGGAGATTGGTGAAGCGCTGGGGGGCGTGTTGTGCCGTTGCTTCGCTCATGTCCGCATGCTGCGGGCGATTCGTAAATATGCCGACGCGAGGAAAGCATGAGCGTTTCCCGGCGTGATTTTCTCAAAGGCTCCGGCGCCCTATTTGTGAGCTTTAGTGCCGTATCGCTCGCGAGCCCGTTTGCACTTGTCCAAGGTCCATTCGATACTCATCCATCCCATGTTGATCCCTCCAAGCTCGACTCGTGGATCGCAGTCGCGGCCGACGGCACGGTCACGGCATACACGGGAAAAGTCGACATCGGGCAGGGCATGTTCACAGTCCAGACACAACTGGTCGCGGAAGAGCTGTGCGTGCCAATTGATCGCGTTCGCCTGATTCAGGGCGACACATCTGTTTGTCCAGACCAAGGGACGACTTCAGGAAGTCAGTCGACGCCTACCAATTTCAACTCATCGAATCTCGCTCAAGCAGCGGCCACGGCGCGAGAAGCGCTCATAAGTATGGCAGCAAAGCGCCTGGGGGAGACTGCGGATCAACTCACGGCGGCAGGTGGTGTCGTCACCGGAAAAACCGGACAAGTCTCCTATGGAGAACTCATCGGAAGCAAACGATTCAGTCTGCCGTTGAGCACAACCGCAAAGCGGAGAACGCCCGCGCAGTGGACAGTATTAGGTAAGCCCGTTCCCTCATTAGACAGAGCCGCGCTCATGACCGGCCGATTTGAATTTGTGCATAACGTGCGCGTATCGGGAATGCTTCATGGCCGTGTGGTGCGGCCGCCCGAGATTGGCGCTACTGTCGTCAGCGTGAACGAAAATTCGGTGCGACAAGTCCCCGGAGTCGTGAAGGTCGTGGTGCGCAGCAACTTCGTCGCAGTGGTTGCCGGCAAACAGTGGCAGGCGATCCAGGCGGCGCGCCGGCTGAAGGTCAGCTGGAAGACCGGCACAGGGTTAGCGGCGCAGAGGGCGTTCTTTGAAAGCCTACGGAAACAGCCTTCGCGTGACATGTTGGTCGTTGACTCGAAGGATGTGGATCGGCAACTCGCAGGGTCTAGCACAATGATGCGAGCGTCCTACGCCTATCCCTATCAAATGCACGGATCGGTCGGAACTTCATGTGCAGTAGCCGACGTGAAGCCGGACCATGCAACCGTATGGTCCGCAACACAATCGGTTTATCCAACTCGGAGTATCGTGGCCAGGCTGTTGGGACTGCCGCTCGACAGCGTGCGCGTTATCTACACTCGTGGCTCGGGTTGTTACGGACTCAATGGCGCGGACGTCGTCTCATTTGACGCTGCGTTGTTGTCCCAGGCGGTCGGGCGGCCGGTGCGGGTCCAGCTTTCGCGGCAAGATGAAATGGCATGGGAGAACTTTGGTTCTGCTTGCGTCATCGAGCAGCGTGCCAGCATCGATGCAACCGGATCCATCGCTGCCTGGGATTGCGAAAGCTGGGTAGCGTCGAGAGGCAATAGACCTGGCTACGACCAACCGGGGAATGTGATTACGGGAGTATTGCTTGGTTACGCGCCCGAACCCATAACACCCGGTCCCGCCAAAGAACCGACTCGCCAACTTAATAACCGTAGTAATTTCGCGCCGTCTTACATTGCCGGTTGCATCGCCGGTAAATGTGGCGGTGCAGGAACCATTCGTAGTGAGCGCGTTTTATCGCATACTGTATCAGGGCCGTTCTTCACCGGCCCATTGCGCTCGCCCTTGCGTATCCAGAATACCTTCGCCCACGAGTGCTTTATGGATGAGCTGTGTGCGCGGGTAAAGGCCGATCCGGTTGCTTTCCGGCTGCAGCATCTTCGTGAGACACGAGTTATCGATGTGCTGAAATCGGCCGCAGAGGCTGCGAAGTGGGAGCGTCGCCCCTCGCCAAAAGCCAACATTGCTCGAACCGGCATCGTCGCGGGACGCGGAGTCGCATGCGTGGCCTATGAGGGAAACAATGGCTATACGGCGTTGGTCGCTGAAGTCAATGTAGATCTGGCGAGCGGCCGCGTTGAACCCCAAAGATTTGTTGTGGCGCTGGACTGCGGTCCCATCTCAAATCCCGATGGCCTCCGCAATCAAATCGAGGGTGGAATCCTCCAGGGCATGAGTCGCGCACTCGTGGAGGAAGTCACTTGGGATGACAAGCGAGTTACTTCGACGGACTGGGAGACGTACCCCAGCCTTTATCTCGACTTCAAGATGCCAGCGATTGACATCGTCTTGGTCAATCGCACTGATGTGCCCGCAATTGGAGCCGGAGAAACTGCAATCACCGTTGTTCCCGCGGCTATTGGGAACGCCATTTTCGATGCGACTGGTATCCGCTTGCGGGAAGTGCCATTCACGGCCGGACGCATCAAAGCTGTCCTAAGCAGCAAAGGCCAGGAGGACGGGAAATGAGCGGGCTCAGGTCTTCCCTGGTTTTGCCCGCGGTGGTTGTAGCGGCCCTGGCTTTATTTTTCTCGATTCGGGCTGTCGGCACGGGGGACGAACACTCCAAAATCGAGCGCATTTATGGAACAGCGCCGCGTGATGACGCTGCTGCCGCTGCTGCTTTTGAATCAATCATCCCAGTTCTGCATCACCCGCGGTGTATGAATTGTCACTCCCGCGGAGATTTTCCACGCCAGGGAGATGATGAGCACCGTCACACGATGAACGTCCGGCGTGGTCCTGATGGCAATGGTGTGATCGCCTTGAAATGCAGCAGCTGTCATCAGGATCGCAATCTTGAAGGACAACATATGCCTCCCGGAGCGCCCGATTGGCATTTGCCTTCTCCTGGGACGCCGATGATCTGGGAGGGACTTAGCGACCGCCAATTATGTGAATTGTTCAAGGATCCCCGGCAAAACGGTAATCGTAATATCGATGGGATTGTCGAACACATGGGCACACCGCTGGTGCTCTGGAGCTGGAACCCGGGCGAAGGTAGAACTCCCGTTTCAGTGCCTCAGGCTGAATTTCTGGCAAAAGTAAAAGAATGGGCAGCCAAAGGAGCTGCCTGTCCAGCCAGCACAAGCGCAGCAGAACACTCTGGCGCTCGGTCCTATGATGCGAGATGACGTTTCATAGGGGCTCTTTTACTCTGCACCAAGCCGGGCTGGGTCTGCAAGAACGCAAAATCTGGCCTCGGGACTCGGGAAAAGATTTCCTCTGACCGTTCGTTTGAAATGGCGCGGCAGTCAGAATTCTTTCACCCGTAAAACCGGCTCGAAGTCGTAATGGCGAACATTTGGCACAGCAAGACTGCTGTTCTCTTCAAGGCGGCCGAGTAAGCGACTTGGAGGTTTAGTTGAAAGGTTTAGCCATGCTGCGCATGGTGGAACTTCCTTCAGAACTTCCGCGCCACTCTGCTCCATGCTCGCGTTCACGCCCACCATCCATCCGCACCATCCCAATTACGTCTGGATTCCAGAATTGCTCATAACTTTTTGTGTGCGAGCAACCGTTGCTGCGGAGACGGATTCCATTTAAAGAAATCACATCGGAGGGAAGAGTGCGGCAATTTGGAGATGCTTCATGAGACCTAATATTGGCCGCTCACTTTTAGGAGGCTGTATTTAGACCATTGGCGATCATCTGGATGGGGTATTAACGGCGTGCCGATGATGGGAATGGCCAGAATGGACATTGGGTCACCGCTGGGGAAGATGCTCACATATCTCCAAAGCTGCTGGATAAAAATGAGGAAACGAAATCAAAAAAGGTGGGTGGCGCGCGTCAAGACAGACTCGATACATCCGCCGCCTGATCTGTTTACAAAGAGCGCCAATACAATCGCAAGGACACTGGCGTCGAAGAAAGTGTCTCCTAAGGGCCCCGGCTCAGGCATGCGCATGCTGACGTACTTCATCAACCGCGCTGGGCGTGGCCTCAGTGGAGCGAGGCGCGCTGAGTTGGAAAAGGCAAAATCGCTTTTATCAAAGCGAGTACAGCGGGAGAGCACCGCACATAAGAAGAAGGCTGCTTGAGTGCTCTATTCATCGATTTTGAAGGTCAATGAAGGTGACATGAGAGCAGAGGGAGATGTGTCATGAAAGGGGCAAGAAAAATCCGGACAGAACAACCAAAAACTCAAACGTGAAACCGGCGTTGCCGGGCGGCGGTGCGAGCCGGAAAGATCAAAAGATCAAATGAAGAGTTCCGGTGTTTACCCGATGTCGGGACCCCGCCCATGCGGTTGATCAGTGGTATCAGGAATTCTCCCAGAATAGCCTGATTCCTAATTTCGATTTATGGAGAGAAACATGCGATTAACCAGTCCTGCTTTTCGAGCCGGGGGAGCCATACCGTCTAAATTCACGTGTGAAGGCAAAGATGTCTCGCCCGAGTTCTCATGGAGAGACGCGCCAGCAGAGACAAAGACATTTGCGCTCATACTACATGACCCGGACGCGCCGCGTGCCGGCGGTTTCACTCATTGGGTGGTCTATAACATTCCCGCAAAAGCGGGACATATCGTGGAAGGCACTCCCAAACAAGGGCGAGTTCCTGGTGTGGGCCTGCAGGGCACGAACGATAGCGGGAAAATCGGCTACATGGGGCCTTGTCCGCCCAGGGGCACACATCGTTATTTCGCGCGCCTTTATGCCCTGGATATCGAACTGCCGCTTGCTCCCGGCGTGTCGCACAAAGAGTTGAGTTCAGCAATGGAGGGCCACATCCTGGCCCAAGCGGAATTAATGGGCACCTATGCCAAAGAGTCCGTGAGGGCGGCGTAGGCGAAGGCATACATCACAAAAGTTTTCTATTTTGTTTAAGGAGATGTTTCCATGAAAGTTCGCGAAGTAATGACTCCAGATCCAGTCTGCTGCGTTCCGAGTGATACGGCACAGAAAGTGGCGCAGGTTCTGCGTGACGAAAATGTCGGATCATTGCCAGTCGTTGTGGACAGGCAATCGCTCAAGCTCATAGGCATGATCACCGATCGTGACATCTGCTGTTCCATGGTTGCCTATGGCTTGGACCCAAAGAAAACAACGATTGAGATTGTATCTTGCCGTGATGGTGAGAACCTGGACAAATGCGAGCGAGCAATGCAGGAACATCAGCTCAGGCGGATTCCAGTTGTGGACGGTGACGGCCGATGCATCGGAATTGTCTCGCAAGCTGATCTGGCGCTGAAGGATAAGGCGGAGAAGGTGTCGAAGACTGTCGCCGAAATCTCCAAACTCCAGGGTCCGTCAATTGCTGCCTGATTTTGCGTTAACAAAGATTGTGAAATTGATGCCTTGTATGGCTTTCTGGGCGCCGCTATCGGAACAACAACTTGGAGATCAGTATGAATGCAAAATTACTGCATGAAGAGAATGGATTAAAAACGTACGTTCTTGTTTTCGACAAAGGGGATGAAGTCCGCACAAGCCTATTGGAATTTGCGAACACCAATCGCTTTGCCGATGCCCACTTGACGGCTATTGGCGCGTTCAGTGAAGTGACGCTCGGTTTTTTTGACCGTCAACAGAAGACTTATAAGAATATCCCAGTCAACCAACAGGTCGAGGTACTCTCATTTTCAGGGAATATCGCGCAGCAGGACGGCAAGCCAAAGCTGCATGCACACATCGTCATCGGGAAAGCGGACGGCACGGCGCACGGCGGCCACTTTCTTGGAGGACGAGTCTGGCCAACATTGGAAATGATTTTATCCGAGCTGCCCGTGCATCTGCGTCGCACACGCGACGAGGAGAGCGGGCTGGCCCTCATTAATCTGGCAGCCTGAAGTGTTCTGGGCGTTTGCATTATTGGTGCGTAAGCATCGTCTTAAGCTGCTTCAGCTTCCGGTCGGTGCTTTTGACGAACCGGCGCTTGCTGCGATTCAAGAGAATTGAGAGCAGCAGCAGCGGCAACAAGTCCAACGCCCAGAGCCAACCACTTGGCGTGCATCTCCACCCATAACTTCAGGCTGAAGGACTGCGCGCGATCGTCAAATACTCCGTGCGCGCCGTGGTCGCCGGGGAGAGGCTGCCATAGATTGTTGGGCCGGTTTGGATTTTCAGGACCATCGTATTGCTGTGCGTCATATCCGGTGCGCGCGAGATAGTGGTCCACCAAAGACGGAGCCAATTTGTTGGCGACAATCGCTTTCACTGTGGAGGCCCCAACGAAGTATTCGCGCCGACGAGGATGGTGCGCCGCAAAGTAGATGGCGCGGGCTGCGACTTCAGGTTGAAAAATGGGAGGTACCGGCTGCGCTTTGCGCGACAATCTGCTTTTTACCCAACCGAACTGCGGCGTGTTCAGCGCCGGCATTTGCACCATCACGGTGTGAATATTGCTTTTGTCGTGAAGGAGTTCGGTGCGCAGCGAAGCAACAAAACCCAGCACAGCATGCTTGGCCGCGCAGTAGGCAGCTTGTAAAGGAATGCTGCGATACGCGAGCGCCGAGCCAACATGTACGATCGCGCCTCGGTCTCGCGGCAGCATGCGCTTTAAGGCAGCAAGCGTACCGTGCACATCGCCAAGATAAGTAACATCGGTGACGCGCTTGAACTCTTCCGCAGTCATTTCCCTGATCGGGGAAAACACTGATGTCATCGCGTTGTTGACCCAAATATCAATTGGGCCCAGACGCGCTTCTACTTCGTGTGCAGCCTGGTCCACTTGCGCAGCATCGGCAACATCGGCGGGCAGAACCAGCGCTTTACCGCCTTGGGCTTCCACCTCGCGGCGCGCTGCTTCCAATCCGTCTTTTCCTCTGGCGATCAGACCAATCCACGCGCCATGCCGCGCAAATTCGCGAACTGCAGCACGCCCTACGCCCGCAGATGCACCTGTGATGACAACTATTTCATGCTTCGCCATTTTCCAACTCCCTTAAGGGTTGGATGCTGAGGCGCCATCAACGTTTTGCTTAATTGGAACCCGATGTATTGGCGCGGATTCGGGCTACCCGCTAGGCGCTATCTACATCGAAACAATTATGCGCTTGTAATCCTGAGACGCTGTCGGCGGCATTCGCCATGATGCTGCTTCACGCAGGCGATTCATGCGGAACGACGATATCGGAAACATTCCTGTTAAACGGCTTGAGGTCTCAACCTACACAGTACCCACCGATTTCCCTGAATCAGATGGCACGCTGGAATGGCATAGCACTACTCTCGTCCTGGTAGAAGCGCAAGCCGGTGGAAAGCACGGATTGGGCTATACCTATGCTGATAGCGCTACCGCCACGCTCATCCGTGACGTTCTGGTTGACGCGGTGAAAGGAGCAGACGCGATGTCGCCAACTGCTGCGTACTTTTCCATGTGGCGCCGCATTCGCAATCTCGGCCGCCCAGGCATTTGCTCCATGGCGATCTCGGCAGTGGATTCTGCTTTATGGGACCTCAAAGCACGGCTGCTCGATGTGCCATTGGTCACCTTGCTAGGCCAGGCACGCCCGGGAGCACAGGTTTATGGCAGTGGCGGCTTCATATCTTACTCTGACCGGCAGCTGGCAGAGCAGCTCTCCGGTTGGGTGAAGCAGGGGATTTCACAAGTGAAGATGAAAATCGGCCACGAGCCGCAAAAAGCTATTGAGAGAGTACAGGTAGTCCGCCAGGCGATCGGAACTGCGGCAGAGCTGTTTGTCGACGCTAACGGCGCCTACGCCCGGAAGCAGGCACTCGCGCAGGCCGAAGTCTTTGCCGGCTTCGGCGTGCACTGGTTTGAGGAGCCGGTATCCTCGGACGACCTTGAGGGCCTTCGCTTGCTGCGCGACCGCGCTCCCGCCGGCATGGACATCGCTGCTGGAGAATATGGTTACGATATTTTTTATTTTCAAAGGATGCTTGCGGCCGGAGCAGTTGACGTGCAGCAAGCTGACATCACGCGCTGCGGCGGCGTGACCGGCTTCCTGCAAGTAGCAACGTTGTGCCAGGCCCATAATGTACCTCTATCCGCGCACACTGCTCCTGCGTTGCACACTCATGTGGCATGCGCCGTGACTCCGTTTAAGAACCTGGAGTACTTTCATGATCACGTGCGCATCGAGCGGATACTCTTCGATGGCCTGCCGCAGTTGGTGAACGGAGAGCTTCGTCCTGACCTGTCGCGTCCGGGCGTGGGTTTAGAACTCAAGCGCATCGATGCAGAGAAATTCGCCGCCTGAAGGAGGGGAGATGTCAGCCAGCAAAGTGCCGTTTGTTTCCGTAGACGATCTGCAGAAGCCCATGGCAAAGCGCCCTTCTGATTGGCGTTCTCCACACGTCGATGTTGCGGGTCTTGAATGGGAACTCCGTAAAAGCATCGAAGGCGAAGTCCGCTTCGATGCCGGCACTAAAGCAATGTACGCTGTGGATGCCTCCAATTATCGGCAGGTGCCGATTGGGGTAGTCGTCCCCAGGTCGAAAGAAGATGTCGTCCAGGCTGTCATGGCCTGTCGCAAGTATGGCGCGCCCTTGTTGTCACGCGGAGGCGGCACGAGCATTCCCGGGCAAGCGTGTAATACCGCCATCGTGATGGACTGGTCCAAGTACATGCATGGAGTGCTCGAGATCAACACGCGCGAGCGCTGGGCACGCGTACTGCCGGGAACAATCTGCGACGAACTGCGCACACGGGCAATGCAGGAAACAAACAATCTTCTGGTCTGGGGGCCTGATCCAGCCACTCATACACATTGCTGCTTCGGCGGGATGATTGGCAATAATTCCTGCGGCGCGCACGCGCAGATGTCAGGCAAGACTGACCAGAATATTGAAGAGCTGGAGGTGCTGCTTTATGACGGCACGCGCCTGTCCGTAGGCTGGATGAATGATGCCGAATTGGATCGCCGCATTGCCCAGGGTGGCCGGGCAGGCGACATCTTCCGGCATCTCAAGTCGCTGCATTCGCATTACGCCGAACTGATCCGCGAGAAGTATCCACGAATTCCACGACGAGTCTCGGGATACAACCTCGATCAACTATTACCTGGGAAGGACGGGCGCTTCAACATTGCGCGTTCACTCGTGGGCAGCGAGGGGACGCTGGTAACCATTCTCGAAGCCAGGTGCCGGCTGATAGATGCCAAAGCTGAGCGTGTGATTGTGATGCTTGGCTATTCCGACGTGTACGAAGCGGCAGACCACGTGATGGATATCGACCCATTCCAGCCCACTGCGCTCGAAGGCATTGATCATTGGCTTTACCAGAATATTGAGAAGAAGGGCGGCCGGAGTTCCGGCTATTTGAAGATGCTGCCCGAAGGCAAGGGCTGGTTAATGGCAGAGTTCGGCGCCGAGAAGAAGCGTGATGCGCTGGATCTTGCCAAGCACGTCATGGAGGTGCTGAAGAAGAAACCCAGCGCCCCATCGATGAAGCTGTTCACCGATGGAGTTGATATAGAGCACCTCTGGGAAATACGCGAGTCTGCCCTGGGAACAACAGCCTTCGTGCCGGGTGACCCTGACACATGGGAAGGATGGGAAGACTCCGCTGTGGCGCCTGAAAAACTGGGTGGATATCTCCGCGAGTTGCGTGCTCTCTACAACAAATACGAATACAACTCTGCTCTTTATGGCCACTTTGGCCAGGGTTGCGTTCATTGCCGCGTGAGTTTCGATCTGATGAGCGCAGCCGGAATTCATAAGTGGCGTTCCTTTATGGATGAGGCCACCGATCTCTGCGTCAAATACGGTGGCAGCCTCAGCGGCGAGCACGGTGACGGTCAGGCCCGCGCCGAATTTCTGAATAAGATGTTCGGCAATCAACTGATCGAGGCATTCCGCGAGTTCAAGTCAATTTGGGACCCCGAATGGAAGATGAATCCGGGAAAAATCGTCGATCCTTACCGCATCGATGAAAACTTGCGGCTTGGCGCCGATTACAAGCCCTGGGAACCAGCGACGCATTTCAAATATCCGGACGATCACGGCAGCTTCGCGCACGCTGCATTGCGCTGCATCGGGGTAGGGAAATGCCGGCGCAAGGACGGCCCCAAACCCGACGACGATACCATGTGTCCCAGCTTTATGGTGACCCATGAGGAGCGGCACACTACGCGCGGCCGGGCGCACCATCTCTGGGAAATGCTGAACGGCAACATCATCGCTGACGGCTGGCGCGATGAGAACGTGAAGGAATCGCTGGACTTGTGCCTTGCCTGCAAAGGCTGCAAAGGCGATTGCCCGGTCAATGTCGATATTGCCACCTACAAAGCAGAGTTCCTTTCCCACTATTGGCAGGGTCGCATACGCCCGCGTCATGCTTATGCCTTCGGACTGATTGACCAGTGGGCACGTGCCGCGTTACTGTGGCCAGGGGTGGTGAATCTCGTCACCCAGACGCCTGGGCTGAGTCATATTGCAAAACTTATCGCCGGCATGTCACTCAAGCGCCGCATTCCGGAATTCGCGCCTGAAAGTTTTCGCAAGTGGTTTAGTAAAAGGAGGCCGCAGGCGCGCGCGGCGGTCCGGGGGAAGGCCATCCTGTGGCCGGACACCTTCAACAATTATTTTTTCCCCGAAACTGCACAGGCGGCGACCGAGGTTCTGGAGAGCGCCGGCTTTGAAGTAGAGGTGCCAAAAGGGCATCTTTGCTGCGGCCGGCCGCTCTATGACTATGGAATGCTGGATAGGGCCAAGATCTACTTGCAGCGAGTGTTGAAGGTACTGCGGCCACAGATTGAAGCGGGTGTGCCCATGGTGGTGCTGGAGCCGAGCTGTGCTTCCGTATTCCGTGATGAACTTCATAACCTTTTTCCCGATGACCCTTTGGCAAAGAAGCTGCGCGAACAGACTTTGCTTTTGAGCGAATTTCTGGAAAAGAAAGCTCCGCACTATGTCCCCCCACATATACAGACCAAAGCGCTGGTGCAGGGACATTGTCATCACAAATCGCTGCTCAAATTTGACGCGGAGAATTCGGTGCTAAAGAAGCTCGGCTTGGAGTTTGAGGTGCTCGCCTCGGGTTGCTGCGGCATGGCGGGCTCGTTTGGATTCGAGAATGATAAGCACAGCGTTTCATTGGCGATTGGCGAGCGCAAGCTGTTGCCGGCGGTGCGGCAGGCGCCAATATCAACCATGATCATCGCCGATGGCTTCAGTTGCCGGGAGCAGATCGCACAGGAGACTGGTCGGCAGGCCTTACATCTGGCAGAGGTCCTTCAGATGGGTCAGCAGCGCCAAGCGATTGGAACTGGGTTGTATCCCGAACGGGAGTTAGTTGAGCGGCGAAAAGTTGCAAGATCCAGGGCACGTCTGAGCGCGTTGGCCACGCTGGCGGCAATAGGTGTAGCAGGTTTGGCCGCGTGGAACTTGCTGAGAAAAAACTAACCAGGAGGGGGCCATGGGTAAGGCAATTGGTGTAAGAGAATGGGCGATCGCGGAAGGGTACATACCCTCAGAAAGCCACGGACCTAAGCCGCAGATGCTGAGTCATGAAACCGTATGCATTCTCAACGGCTCCGATGAAGATGCGCATGTGGAGATTAGCGTCTACTATAAGGACCGCGAGCCGGTGGGGCCATACAAGATCACCGTTCCGGCCCGGCGCACACGGCATGTCCGCTTTAACGACCTCCGCGATCCCGAGCCAATTCCCAGGGACACAGATTTCTCCAGCGTCATCCGCTCCAACGTTCCCATTGTGGCCCAACATACGCGGCTCGATTCGCGTCAGGCGGAGAATGCATTATTGAGCACGGTTGCTTATCCGAGCGCGGCGTGAGCCGTATTCAACCTCTCTACTTAAGACGATAGAACGCTCCCAGAATGGCGCCGAAGACAGCGTGTGATAGCAAGATTGCCAGCGGTGTTTGTACGCCGTAATGCATCGCGAGAAATCCGGGAGGTTCCAGCATGTTTTGCGCGGCTGGGCCCTCCTGTTCGCTGGCCATCCGTGGATGCAATCCGGGCAACAGGGCCATGACCACCACCAGCACGAACAATCCATGGATCAAGCCGACCATAACTCCGCGCCACCATCCGGCCTCTCCAAGCGACTGAAAGATGAGTATGTAGATCAGAGAGAACAACCATCCTGCCAATACATGGATCCCGAAACCATACAACTTGGCCTTGTCGCGGTTGGGAGTAAAAATAGTTCCCAACATGTAGGGCAGGTTCATGCGCGTAAGACCAAGTCCCTGCGTGGCCGCGCTGATGGTGGTCAGAACGATGGTAGCGGCAAATCCCCAAACCAGCCAACTGCTCCAGTTCATACCTTTTCTCCACTTACGGGCGTTCTGATATCCGCGCCGGTGTGAGCGGCAGGATGGGCTTTGCCACGTCCTTGTTCCTCCAGGGTTAACGCCGCGCTGATGAGTCCTATATGGGTGAATGCCTGCGGAAAATTTCCCAAAGCGTCACCGGTAATCGGGTCGATTTCTTCAGCAAACAAGCCCAGATCGTTGGCATAATTCAGCAAGCCCTCAAATTGCTGTTGCGCCTGCTGCAATGTTCCTCCGCCGAGCGCCAGATGTTCCACCGCCCAGAAGCCACAGATGCCAAAAGCCCCTTCGGGTGGCTGGCGCTCATAGCGATAGAAGAGACCGTTCCCGGCCCCTAGCTTTTCGCGAATCAAACGGAATGTACTCTTCATGCGTTCCGAATTCGCTTTTTCGAACCCGTACCAGGGCAAACGCAGCAGTGTGGCATCAACTTCGCTGCCGTCCAAAACACTCACGTAACTCTGTAACTTTGGATTCCAGGCGCGACTCTCAATTTGCCGCCGGATACGGTCTCGCTCGCGCATAAACCAGTCGCGCGGCACTTTCCGCAGGACTCCTTTTTCATCGAGAGCGAGCAGACGGTCCAGCGCGGTCCAGCACAGCAGTCGTGAATGGGTATGGTTCCGTCTTGCCGAGCGCGGCTCCCATATCCCTTCATCAGGAGAATCCCAGTTCTCGGCCACATATTTTCCCAGCCCGATCAGCACCTTTTGCGCAGTTCGGTCGAATTCACCTGTCGGTTGCGCAAATTGAGCGCTTGCCTCGATCACCTCACCGTAAACATCAAGCTGAAGCTGGCGCCGGGCGTCATTCCCGACGCGCACCGGGTGAGAGCCAAAATGGCCTCTCAGGTGTCCGAGTTGTCTTTCATGCGGAGCCATTTGGCCGAAAACGGTGTATAGGGCCCGCAGCTCAGGATGGGTGCGCCGAGTAGCGTGGAGTAACCATGTCAGGAAGCTTTCTGCTTCCTCAAAACAACCCAGTCCCCAAACGGCGCGGACAGTCAGTGATGCATCGCGCAGCCAGCAATAGCGATAGTCCCAGTTGAGACTGTCACCAATTCTTTCCGGCAGAGAGGTTGAGGGAGCAGCCACAATGGCTCCGGAAGGGGAGTAAGCGAGTAGCTTTAAAAGCAGGGCGCTGCGCGTGACAGACTGGCGGTAAGGGCCGTGGTACTTTGACTTGGCAACCCATTGCCGCCACCAGTCGACCGAACGCTGGATCGCAGCCAGCGCTCGTTCTCCCAATCCGGGAAGAACGCCAGGTGCTTCTCGCTCATAGGTTAGCGAAAACTGGAGAACGTCACCGTGTTTAAGCCGAAGCCTGGCATAGGCTCGATCACCGTGGTTCTCAAGAGGGACACTGCTGCGCAGCCAGTACGCACCTCGACCCACATCTACTCGTAATCCCCATGGACCCGTATCACGAATCCAGACCGGCTGAGATCCGTAGTGCGTGCGCGGCCGGTACTCAAGCACAAATTCGACCTCGCCCTCTGCGCAGACCACCTGCCGCAGAAGCTCACGGTCCGGAACCAGGTTCTCTCGCTTGAAGGCTTCAGAGGCGACCGGCATCAGATCGGTGAGTATCGCGCGGCCGCCTGGGCAGATGAATTGTGTTTCCAGAACATTGGAGTCCCTGATATAAGCGCGCTCCGATTCAAAGGCGCCCAGCGGAGAGATCGACCAGTGACCACCCTTTTCGACGTCCAGTATCGCGGCGAAAATTGACGGGCTGTCAAAGCGTGGCCAGCAAAGCCAGTCGATTGACCCATAGCGCGATACCAGGGCCGCGGCGCGGCAGTCGCCAATAATGCCGTAGTCCTTGATCTTTTCCATCTGCCCGCGACAGAGCACAAAGGAATAGATGGGCTGAGACCTTAGACGCGATGCCACACAGATGAGAGAAAACCGTATGCAAGTTCGTGCGCGTAACGAGCGTCAAATTTAAACACAACTTTTATCTCTCCCTGCAGGGTTGAGAACTGGGTTGCAGCCAATATGGGCTGTGAAAGTCAACACCGGGCTCAGTTTTAATGCCGGGCTGGAATACCTTGGCTAAATCCACATTTTTCGGCTGAAGGTATCTTCTGGTTTGGGTGTTAATCCTGCTTGCTTTCGGCCGACTTGCTCGGTTAGGTCGGCAGGATCGTCCCGCGTTCATCCAATGGACCAGCCCAGAGTCTTTGCGGATTGGGGGATTGGAGCTCACCAGCAAAACTCTCATCAGAGTCTGTTCAATTTTAAGATTAACAGGTGGACTGTGACGAGTCTTTACGGACGAGGGCCTTCAGCGAATCAGCAGATTGTCCAGGGATGGATGCGACGGGTCAGTGAACAGGACAGCCGTTTACTACCGAGCCGACGCAAGCCGGCGGCTTCCTTGTGCTCGAACGAGAACCCCAGTCCGTTTTCTGCTTTTCAAGGTCAAGTGGTCCAGTGCGGCGTCGATAATCTTTGTAATTTGTTTGGAATAAGACGATTGGCGTCCTTCCGCAAGCTGCTTCCTGGCCTGCTGAGGAGAAAGCCAATTTGGATTGCGGCCACTTTCTTCCGGAGTCTCAGTGCTGTGAACTTCAAACAGAAAAGCTGCAATTCGAATTTCTCGGGTGCGTGAACCGTGTCCCGCTGTCCGCTTGGTGTCGAGATAATGGCCGAAGTGTTGCTCTTCAATTCTGCCTTTGGCCCCTGCTTCCTCCCAGGCCTCGCGCGAGGCGCTCTCACTGGGTGACAAGCTGGGACACAACCGGCCTTTGGGAAAAGTCCATTTTCCTGAACTGGTATTTACGAGAAGGAATTCCACAGATGAGCCGTTCAACCGGTAACAAACCGCTGCCACCTGAACCGGCAGCTTCGTGCCCATTGCCATCCGCGCCAAACCCGCAAAAAACCGCGCCACAGGGCCTCCTTGATCCAACGGACAGTTACGGCGCAAAAACGCTCTGCACAACTTCCGTTGCAGTCACCTTATGGTAATTAGATGGGCAAATCAATAACTTTGGTAATACTCCCGCCACTTTTCACGAGAGTTTAATCTGCTGTACATAATTCGGTGCTCAGTGACCTCCAGCGTAAGAGCCTTGGCGGGAAAGCGGCTCTCTGGACAGAGAGCCGCAAACCGGTTTTGGGAGCTGTATCTCAGAGTGCGTCAGCCGAGAAGACGAAAGGAAGTTTCCCCTCGGTTATTTCAAGTAACCGAGAAATTTACGATCAAAATAATGCTGGAACGTGAATGGCTGGTTAAGGAATCGTGAAAAGCCGGTGTGGATACACGCTAATTTACCGCGGGTTGAGGGCACGCATAGAGTGTTGTAATTTACCATTAAGACTGATGATGACAAAAAGATTGCTGCTTGGCGGTTCGCTATGGTTCTTGATCGCAGCGTGTTTACAGCAAAATGCCCACTCGCAAATGGTACAGACTCAAGCGGCGCAAAGCCCTTCGCCGACAGGCGCGGGAGCACCGGATCAGCAAGCTCACACACAAGCAAATCCTCCTGGTTCAGCGAATAAGGGCAAAAAGGCAATTTCGCAAGGCACCGATCGGAGTAGCACCGTTGGAGACCCGGCATCTTTCGTTCCTCTCACTGTGAAAGGGAAGCTGCGTTACTTCGCGCTGGAGTCGTTTCGCCCTGGGATTTATCCCGTTGCGGCGTTTTACGATGGATTAACCATGGCTAATCCGCCAAAAGCCTATCCCCCGGAATGGCGTGATGGCTTCCCAGGCTTTGCCCGTAACTTTGGCGACTTTATGGTGAGTTGGGCCTCCGTGCAAGGAGGCAAATTCGTTGTTGCTTCGATCGTTCATGAAGACCCGCGGTACTTCCCGTCAACCAGCAAGAATTTTTTCGCTCGCACCTTCAACGCGGCCCGGTTTTCCGTGATTGACCGCAGCGATCAGGGACGTCCCCGGCTGGCGGTAGCGAACCTTGCCGGAGCGTTTGCCGGCGGATTTGTCGGCAATGCCTATTTACCCGATCCTTATGCCAACACGTCTCATGGATTCAGCCGCAGCGCGCTCGCGTTGACCGGCTTTATCACCAGCAATCTGGCAGATGAGTTTCGGCCGGAAATCCATAGTGTCGCAAAAAAACTGCACTTGCCGTTCACAAGTAAGTAAATGTAGCAGCATGATCAATGATCTTATCCCGTAAGCTTATTCTTTGAGAACCCTTCGGCTTGCTGTAAGCTACTTTCTTCCTGATGCCGGTATCGCTCAACAATTCCGGGGTTGTGTACCAGGCGCTGAAGAAATGCGGCGTGGGACTGGTGTCCGCACTGCCGGAGACCTGGCTGGTGCATCTGATCCGCATGGCGGAGGACGATCCCAGGATGATTCTGGTGCGTCTTGCCAAGGAGGAAGAAGGCGTAGGCATTTCCGCAGGCGCGCATTTTGCCGGCGTGAAGTCTGCCATGCTCATGCAGAATCACGGCTTTCTCGCCAGCATCAATGGTATTGTTTCATTGGCGCAGCTCTACCGCATTCCTCTGCTCATGCTGATCAGTTATCGCGGCCATTTTGGTGAGCGCGACCCCTGGCAGACACAGGGCGGCGGCGTCACCGAACCTTTGCTGCGCTCTCTCGGCATCCCGTATTCGTTTCTTAATGACCCCGCAAAAGTGGAGAAGCGCATTGCCGAAGCGCAAACGTGGGCATATGCCAGCCTGCATCCCGCTGCTCTGTTGCTCACCCGCGAGCTCATGTGGGAGGAACCCGCATGATGCAGCGTCTGGAGTGTCTGCGCGCGATTTATGAGCGCCTTGAGGACTGCTTGGTCGTGACCATCATGGGCGCGGTTGCGTGTGAACTGCAGTCACTCGGACACAAACCGAACTTCTTTTATCTTCAGCACGCCATGGGCCTGGGCTCGTCAACCGGTCTGGGACTCGCTCTGTGCCGGCCACAGCAGAAAGTTGTCGTCTTTGATGGCGACGGCTCCATTCTGATGAATCTCGGGGGATACACAACGCTTGCTCGCTATCGCCCAAGAAATCTGGTGCACGTGGTCTTTGACAATGAGAGCCTGCTCTCGGTCGGCGGTTTTCCCACGGCCACTTCCACCGGCACCGACCTTGAGGGCGTTGCGCGTGCTTCCGGTATCGCCCTCACCAGGACTGTGCGCACGATGGAGGAATTCACGCGCGCATTTGACGAAGCGATGCGCGCCACCGATCTTACTTCCATGGTCGCGAAAGTCGAGGCGGTCGGGCCTAAAGGCTATGTAACCGAGTTGTCTTTGCTGGAGAATCGGTTTCAATTCAAACGGTATATCGAGAATCTCGACAAGCGATGAACCCTAGCGCCTGGTCTTCAGAAAGAGGCTTGTGCCATGCCCAATATCCTTGCTGAACTCATCACCCAACTGAACAGTGGCACGCTGCGCGTGGTTGATCTCACGCAGCCGCTGAGCCCGCAGACTCCGTTACTTCCGCTGCCGTCGCAATGGCCCAACACGCCGGCCTTCAAGATCTGGGAGCTTTCCCACTACGACGATCGCGGTCCAGCATGGTACTGGAACGGTTTTGAGACCGGTGAGCATACAGGCACACATTTTGACGCGCCGATTCACTGGGTCAGCGGCAAAGACCTGCCTGAGAACAGCGTTGATAAGATCAACCCACGAAAATTCGTTGGCCCGGCCTGCGTGATTGACGTTACCGCGGATGCAGCAAGCAACCCGGATTTCCTGCTTACGGTGGACCGGGTAAAGCAGTGGGAAAGGCAGTACGGACGCATCCCCGCGGGCGCGTGGATGCTGCTTCGCACGGGCTGGTGCAACCGAACCGACCCAAAGCAATACATCAATCTGCAAGACGATGGGCCGCACACGCCGGGATTCGTCAAAGAGTGTTCGGAGTTTCTGGCCAAAGAGCGCGATGTGCTGGGCGTTGGAGTGGAGACGGTCGGCACGGACGCCGGACGCGCTGCGACCTTCGATCCGCCGTTTCCCAATCACTACGTGATGCACGGCAGCGGAAAGTTCGGCCTGGCCGGATTGTGCAATCTTGACCAGTTGCCGCCCACCGGCGCAGTTGTGATCGCCGCGCCATTAAAGATCGTGAATGGTTCTGGAAGCCCGCTGCGGGCAATTGCCATTACGCCATAAAAAGGAAAGAAAACCACAAAGGACACGAAGGAACACGGAGAATTAAAGCACAACTGTCCAACCTTCGTGTTCCTTTGTGTCCTTTGTGGTTAATTCTTAGAGAGTTGCCCTCTTGACCACAGCCGCCAGTGCGCGATTGCGTTCATATTCGCCGTGGATGGAATCGGCCGCTTTGAGATAGCTTTCCCGCAATGCGCCTTCCAGCGGATAGGAGTGCGCCACCGTCAGGAGCACGCGTGATTTCTCATAGTCCGAATTGATCCTGCCAATGGCATCCAGCACCCTGGCGACAGACGCATCGTTCAGCTTGTTCTTGTCCATCAGTCCCAGCAGCAACCGTGATTTTTCGTAGTCGGAGCTTATCCCGATCATGGCGTCCATGATGCGGTTGATCTGGTCGACTTGCAGGGTGTACTTCTGCATCGGCGCCAGCAGATCGCGCGACTTTTCATAATCGGAATGGATTGACGCTACCATTTTCAGGTAGAAGTCGAGTTGCGACTGGTCAAACGCTTTCTGGTCGAGCAGTGAGAGCAGAATGCGCGACTTTTCGTAATCGCTATGGATGCCTCCCGCCGAATCCAGCGCCATTTTCACGTTTTCACGCGATATGTTGGGCCGTCGCAGCAGTTCGATCAATACACGAGAATGTTCGTAATCGCTCTTAAGTTTGTTTGCCGCAGTTAGAAACGCCGTGCGCGAAGCCTCGTCGGGCAGGTCATATTGTTTGCCCACGGTCATCAGAACCCGCGCCATCTCGTAATCAGAGTTAATCTGGTCACCCGCCTGCTTGATCACTCGCTGCACCACCGGCGAGGGAAGGTTGGGTTGCTCCAGAAGCTTGCGGAAATAGATGCCGCGCACGTAGTCGCCGCGCAGGTTGTTAATTTCATCGAGCACCGCGTTCGGGCCGCCTTTGGCCAGCAAAGCGGGAACGCGGGCATCTGCGGCCATGCCGGTGCTTCGTTCCAGATCCAGCAGAAATTGCGAAAACCATTTCTTTGCATCACCCTCAAACGGCTGCTGCTTGCCATTGATCTTATATACATATTGCAGGCCGCCTGTGGAAGGCGTGACCTTCACTTGTTTGAGCGTATCGTCCTGCCGCAAATTCACCTCAAACAAGCCGCCGGAAGAGATGCTCTGGATTTCCGTTGCTTCGGCGTTGAACTTAATCTCGCCTTCAGCGTGGAGATCAAGGCTGCAATCGTCGCCAGACCAATTGGCAGTCCAATGTTTGTCGCCATTATGCGACTCGATGTTCATGTGGTGCAGCTTGGCCCGATTTCCACAAACGCTAAGATCGGTTCCGGGAACCGAAGGCACAGATGGGACGGCTGGCACCGCTGGGACGGCTGGCACTGCCGGCACGCCTGGAATCCCAGGGACAGCGGGTGCGCTGCTTTGAAAAATTTTCGGTGGCTCCAGTGCTTCCGGAGCTTCAGGCGGTTCAGGTGCTTCCGGCGCCTCAGGAGCTTCTGCAACCTCTGGTGCTTCATCGCTGCTGCCGGATGAAGGAATCGTGGCAGGCCGCGATTCATCTGCGGTGCTGGACGTCGCGGAATCGTGGGCGCGTGGCGTGGTTGCCGGGGTTGAGGCCGGGCTTGGCTTCTTCTGGCCCGCCTTTGCCACCGGCATGCTGGCCTGAGCGGGACGCATCGCCGATAGCGGCAACACAATTCCCAGGGTCAATGCGGCAAAAGCCAGCGCGGCTTTCCATGAGACCGAACCCCGAGGCAGCGCGGGATTCAATACCGCCAATACGCGACCTTCCAATTGTGAGCGTCGCGTCATGGCCAGCGCGGCTGTGAGTTCGGGGCCGCGCAATCCGGAAACGATGTCCAGCAGTTCGTGGGCATAATCTGAGGCCTTGGTGCCCGCGGCCAAAACGTGGTCGTCGCATGCTCGCTCGCGCTCCGCGCGCATTGCCCGCGCCATGAGCCAGACCAGCGGATGAAACCAATACACCGAGGTTGCCACATTGGCCAGCGCCTGGGTAAACGCGTCCAGCCGTTTGATGTGCGCGAGTTCATGCTGCAGGATCGCCGAGCGCCTTATGGCTGACCATTCCGGATAATCGGGCGAGAGAACGATGCGCGGGAACACGATGCCTGTCGTGATAGGGACTTCAATCTCGTCACTCACCAGCAGCGCCACATGGCGATCAATTCCCAGATCGGCGGAGAGTGCGCGCACCTGCGCGTTCCAGCCTGAATCAGTGAGTACGCCGGCCCGCCGCACGAGCGCGGTCATCCTCATGGCATGAAGCCGCCAGCGCGCCAGGAAGAACAGCGCACCGGCAATCCAAAGACCAAAAAGAAGCCGGGGCAAGACCGTGGAGAACTTGCCTGGCAAAGGCGTTCCGGATTCATCCCGTCCATGGGGTGTCTGCGAATGAATGATGGGGGCTGGAAGGGCAGCAGATCCCGGCGTGGCCGAGCTTGCACGGAGATCTTTGCGATCGTCGATATTCCGGATTCCCGTTTCTGACCGACGATTTAAAGGCACAGCCACTGAATGTGTTGGAACCTGTTCATACGATGTTTCCGGATGCAGGGTTACGGACGAAGATTGAGATGGCAGATCAGCCTTTTGCTGAGCCTGCCGCCTTTGGCCGGGAAGCTGGGGAATACCCTTCACGTGCCAGGCAGGAAGAAACATCACGGAGAAGGGAAGCAGCAACAGACCAGCCAGCGTAAAAGAGCGCACCATGTGCTGCGTAGCGGCGGAGCGTTTCTTCAGGGTCAGGGCCGCGCCCCAGGCCAGAGCCAGCAGAACCGTGGATTTCATCACGGTATCCAGAATGATTGCGAATGATGGTGTAGAGACATGCATGGCTTATCGTCCCTCCTGTTGCGCCTTCTTGATCAAGTGGGAAAGGTATTGCTTGTCTTTTGCGGAAAGCGTGCTATCGGACATCTCCAGCAGCGCAGCTACTGCCTGTTCCGGTGATCCGCCGAAGAAAGTTTTCACCATGTGCTTCAGGGCGTTGGCCCGGACTTGGCGCGTATCGTCGGCGGGCAGATAAACGTATTTCAGCCCTTCCTGCTCATGGCGCAGATATCCTTTGTCTTCCAGGAGCCCCAGCATGCCTCGGACGGCGGAATAGCTGGGAGGGTCCGACAGTTCCGCAAGGACCTCCGTCACGGATGCCCGGCCGCGCCGGTAGATCACATCCATGATCTGGCGCTCGCGCCGGCCTAGTTGAAGATGCTTTTCATTGTTCATATCGCTCCTGGGAGCCTATCTCCAACGTGCTAGTGTACTAGCACATGCTAATACATTAGCAGCCATTGTCAAGAGGCAAACCCAAGTATTTTTTTAGACGGGTTCGGCAGGCGGTGGTTATGTTCCCGAAGACCCTATTTTTCGGAGAAAAGCAGGATTTCGCGGTGCAGTGCGCCCCCTCGTAAAATAAGTCCGTCTTGCCAACGCCATCTGAATTCGACCGCCTGCGCGTCGTGCTGGTATCCACGCGTAACCCACTGAACATTGGCGCTGTGGCGCGGGCCATGAGCAACATGGGATTCCTGGGCCTGCGGGTGGTGAACCCTTATGAAGCGTCGTTTCGAGAAGCCCGCTCCGCGGTAGGAGCGGCGCAGTTACTGGCGAGAGCCGAGGAATACTCTAGCGTGGCCGACGCAGTGGCTGACTGTTCACTGGTTGTGGGCACTACGGCGGCGATGCATCGGGAATTAATACTTCCGCTGCGGCTGCCGGCCGAAGCTGCGCCGCTGATCCGCAAGCGTCTGCGTTCAGGTGGCGGCGTCGCATTGCTGTTTGGTTCAGAAAAACGAGGGCTGGCGAATGACGATCTCAACCATTGCCACTGGCTCATCCATATTCCCACGCGCCAGGAGCATGTCTCCATGAATCTGGGACAGGCCGTTGCCGTTTGCCTCTACGAACTGGCACGAGCAGTAAGCGGCACGAGAAACCGCGCCTTGGGAAGCGGGCTAAAAGCAGAAAAAATCAAACACGCAACCGCCGGAGAACTCGAACGTCTTACCGTTACCCTGATGGACGCGTTGCGGACAAGCGGCTATCTGGGGCCGCGCACGATAGCAGCAAAAGAAGAAAAGATCCGCCGCATGGTTCGCCGGCTGGACCTTTCCGCCGATGATGCAGAAGTCTGGTTGGGGATGCTGCGGCAGATGCTCTGGAAGATGAAACCGCATGATCGCTAGCAACAGGCAGCCAAGACTCTCAGTAAGCGATCCCGGTCAGCTTTTCGCTCTCTTGCCAAAGCCGCAGCGCAGAGTCATCATCCTGGGCCTCTTTGGTAGGCGTCGCCGGCCGGCATTTGAAATAGTAAAGACCATTGGCCTTGGCAACGTCGCCGGACGAGGCCAGGTAAATGATCGTTTCTGCGCCTTTCTCCGGCGAGATCGCGAAAGCCTTGGCCGCGCGCACCGCAAAAGAAAGCATGCCGCCACTCTGATCGCCGAAGCGCGTTGAGACAAAACCCGGATGCAGGGAATTGCCGGTCAGGCCGCTGCCTTCCCATCGACGCGCAAGTTCGCGGGTAAAAAGAATATTGCAGAGTTTGGACCGGCCATACACGTGAAGCCCGCGATAGTTTTTGGCCGATTGGAGATCGGTGAAATCGAGTTTTTCTCCCTTATGCGCATCGGAGGCCACATTCACCACACGCGCCGGAGCCGAGGCGCGCAGCCGCTCGCACAGTCCGTAGGTCATCACAAAATAGGAGAGGTGGTTGGTGGCGAAGGTAAGTTCCAAACCGTCGGTAGTGATCTGGCGGCTGCCAAAAAGCGCGCCCGCATTGTTGATCAGCACGTCTATGCGCGGTTCCACGGCGGCAATCTCAGAGGCCACGCGCTTTACTTCTGCCACGCGCGAGAGATCGGCATAATGAATGGCATGGTTCACCTCAGGCGAGATCGGACGCAGGCGGGCCATTTCAGCCTCGCCGCGTGCTCGGTCTCGCGCCACCAGGACCAGGCGCGCCCCCATGGTCGCGAGCTTCTCTGCGGCCACCTGCCCAATCCCCGACGTTGCGCCGGTAATCACAACCGTTTTTCCCCGCATCGGCTTCCCCCAATGAATGAAGAGTCCATAAGTGTAGCAAGCCGCGTGCGCATAAATGTCTGTTCAGCCGTTATTGCCGTGAGCTATCATGATGATTCGACGTTGAAGGGTCGATGAAACTGCCGTCAACAACATCCAAGCTGCTCGCCCTGCAGAAAGCCACAACGGCTGAGCTGCGCGGACGATTGAGAGAAGTTTTTCATCGCTACCGCTGGATGGCCTTTATCGGACGCCGGGACAACCTCTTTACCGAACACTGGACCCCGGAAGTGGCCGCGGCCGGATACGACTTTGATGGATTCGAAATCAAAGGCGCCAGTATCATTTTGCATGGCGTTGAGAACGCTTGCGGTTTCGTGTACCGCATCAACATTGCCTTGCCGCTGGAACTGATTGACGATCCGGCTGCGATTGAAGCGCATTTCCAGCGCCGGTTCGCAGAGAGCAATGCCGAAGCAGAACTTTTGGCCGCGTCGCCGCCCGGTTCGTCCAATACTCCCACCGTATAGATTCGCTATGACCGGAATATCGGATAATGGCTGGCCACGGCCATCATCAGCAGCATGGGAAACGACAAGACAAAATTTGTCTGCGCGGCAAGCTGTGCCAGACGGGCCAGGTTTGCGGCCTCTGGCGGCATCGGGGTAAGGTTCGCGGCGCTCTCCGCCGTCCAGCGAATGATTTTTTTCTGCATGCGCCACACAATTCCCCAGACGTTCAGCAGCATGAACCATCCCAGCCCGCCGCCAATTCCAATGGCCAGCAGGCGATTGCTTTCCCAGCCGTGAGCGTTAAGCGCCAGGTAGAGCCACCCGGAGCCGATGACCACAAGGCCAATCACCGTGCCGAACACCGGGCCTTTCTTCAACACGTCGGCGGGGGACATGAGAAGTCCCATTTCTATGGCGAACGCCAATGTCCACAGAGCAAAGAAACTTCCAATGGCATGACCCTCGATGACGTGGCGGTTTATGCTATGTCCGCCGCTCCCATTCATTGCGTTCACGTAGTTGAGCGCATCCGTGCCGACGATCATCATCCAGTACCAGATTCCTGCTACCACGGTCACCACAGAAGACCAGCGAAACCACCACAGGGCGCGCGGCATCAGCAACGGCACAACTTTCATGCGTGTGGCGGCGTCAAGCGCGGGCAGGAACTTGGCGTTGATCAGAACAAAGAAGTAGAGCAGCCCCACCCAGGTGATGCCAGCGGCGAAATGGACCCAGCGCAGCAGAATCTGAAGGTGTGGCGTGAAACCTTCAGGAAAAGCGATCTGAGGCGAGTGGAAAAACAAGAGCGCCAACCAGTGCATGCGGCCTCCGTGGTTGTTGTGAGCCGACCATCATAGCTGATCCTCGTTCCAATCCTTCTTCACAAGAGCCGACCGACTCTCGGGTTATCCCCGAAAAACGCAGAGGGGAAGGAGTAATTTTGCCGCTTGACGCTCAATCTTTATTTCAATAATAATAGAAATATGGAAATTAAAGCCAGCTTTGGCAGCGAGCAGAAAGTCTCGCGCTATGCGGATATGTTTTCTGCTATGGGTGCTGAACCGCGACTGCGCATCTTGAGGCTGTTGCTGGCGGCGCATCCTGTCGGGATGGTGGTGAATGAGATCGGTGAAGAACTGGAAATTGCCAGCTCAACGTTGTCACACCATCTGGACAAATTGAAAAATGAAGATCTGGTGGAAGTACGGCGGGAAGGCACGTTTCTGCGCTATTCGGCAAATACCAAGGCGCTGGCGGAATTGCTGGGCTTTTTGTATGCCGAGTGCTGCACGCGCAACAAAGCGGTTGAGCCGCAACGAATTACCTGCTGTAAGTAATTTGTCTTTAATGAGGAGAAACAAAAATGAGCGCACAAGATATTAAGGAAGTCGTAAAAGAGCGTTACGGCGCGGCGGCGCGGCGCGTGACCACCGGCGAAGGAAGCTCCTGCTGCGGCGCTTCGGCCTCCTGCGGCACGGACATTGACCCTATCACCCGCGACCTCTATGAGTCTTCGCAAACCAGCATCTTGCCGGAAGAAGCGGTGAAGGCGTCACTTGGATGCGGCAATCCCACGGCGCTGGCTGAACTCAAACCCGGCGAGATCGTGTTGGACCTGGGTTCGGGTGGCGGAATTGATGTTCTCCTTTCAGCGCGGCGCGTCGGTCCCACGGGCAAAGCGTATGGCCTGGACATGACCGATGACATGCTAGCGCTAGCTCAGGAAAACCAGAAGAAGTCCGGGGTCGCCAACGTGGAATTTCTCCGCGGCGAGATTGAAAATATTCCGTTGCCGGCGAACTCCGTGGACGTGATCATTTCCAACTGCGTGATCAATCTTTCCGCCGACAAAGATCGCGTGCTGCGCGAGGCATTTCGCGTGCTTAAACCGGGCGGCCGGCTGGCCGTCTCGGACGTTGTGGTACGTGGCGAGGTGCCGGAAGAGATCCAGAAAAGCCTGTTGTTGTGGGTGGGCTGCATTGCCGGGGCATTGCGTGATGAAGACTACGTCAACAAATTGACGGCCGCAGGCTTTGAGGCCGTCAGTATCGAGCCAACACGCATTTACCAGATTGAAGATGCGCGGGCTTTCCTGACAGGCCAGGGCATGGACGTGGACGCGATCGCTCCGCTGGTGGATGGAAAATTCATGAGCGCTTTTGTTCGCGCCAGCAAACCGGCCCCTGCAGCCATCACCCAGAGTCTGCCCTTGAATGTGCTGAAGTGTTGCTGATCGAAATGCTTCGCCGTTGATTCCTTCATGATTCCCCTGTGACAAAACAGGTAGGCATGTGGCGCAATCTTTGTGCCATTTTGTCACAGGGTTCTTCCTGGTTGGCGTCCAACCCTTTCTTTTCATTGGTTTACCAAATAATGCGATTTGGTCTTGGCCTTGCACTAGGAATAGGCAGACGGGAAGCTGACACGAGCGACGCGCACCGTGATTAGGATCCGGTTAAGTGAGGGTAGCGCTGACGCTGGAAGCAAAAATGAGCTTTGCAGAGGGAGAAGTATTGTGGCTGAGATAAAAGGACATCGGCTGTGGCGTTTTCCGGGGAAGGTGCCTCCAAGTCTTTCCTTACGCTTTGATGTCCTTTTATCTCTTTTTTCTTCGATATTCTACGGTCCAATTCCCAAGGCCTTGATCTGGGCTTGCCGGCTGTAATCGTTTTTCCCGCAAATCCACAATATTTTCATTGCCAGGTCCGCTTCAACGGGTGAGCTTCAGTATTGAAGACCACTCTGTTCAAATCCAGAGTTTCCCGCGGCGCAAACAGCAGGTAAAGATATTTAAGGGTTTCCGCCAGGAAATAACTCTCCATGCTGTCGCGCTTTGATTTGGTTTCCACGTCGCTCAGGGCGGCGAATCCGGCATCCGTTTTGCAGTAGCGAACCAGGCTCAAAATAAACGTGGATCCCATTTCCTGGTAGCGCGGGTCTTTGGTGAAAAACGATAAATAGTAAGCGGACTCGATGATCTCCGGACGAAGTTGATATCCGGGCGCGACCGCTTTCATGGTCATGTAGTCCAGAGCTTCCGGCTCAATGCCAAAAGTGGTCCACATCTTGTAAGACGATTCCTGCAATTTCCGCGCGCGATCCAGATCCCCCGAGCGCGCCAAGACCGCGGGGAAAAAAGCGTCCAGCGCGCCGTATTGTGTGGAAATGCGCTTGCCCGTATTCATGTCAGCCTGTCCGTACCACAGGCCGGTTCGCGTATTGTCGGCCAGGTATTTGTTCACGGCTTTTTCGCTGGCTTCCCACATCTTCTTGCAGTCCTTGTCGCCAAACAGCAGCCATGATTTGAGCAGGTACTCGTAATAGGAATCAATTCCTCCGCTGATATGACTGGTGGTGTCAACCCACTTGCCGGTTTCCACGTTGATGCTGGAACCGACCAGGCCAATGGCAGAGCGCCGGCTGTACAGCTCCACCAGGGCGCGCTTGGCTTTGTCATAGTAAATCGGCTTTCCGGAAAGTTTGCTGAGCGTCCCGAACTCCAGCAGCAGCGTGCCGATCTCCGCCGGATTGCTCTCCGCACCGCGCGTTTTGCCGGTTTTGAGATTCACGTACATGTAAGGCATGCCGGTAGGCGAGTTGAAGACCGGAAGCAGCCGGTTGCCCAGATTGTCGGCCAGGTCGAGCAGTCGCTGGTCGCGGGTGAGCTGATAGCTGCTCAGTAGCCCGCCCAGCAGACGAATGGTGATTTCAAAATTCTTGACTTCGATGTCCTGGTCGAAAGAAAGGTTCTTTACGATGAATTCCCGCGTCTTGTCAGCCTCATCGGTCAGGCCCATCAGGATCATGGTGTCCAGGGCATCGACCGGCGTCATGAGCAACGATTTGCTGTGCCAGTCATGATAGCCCTTGCTGAGCGGCCTGAGCTCATCGTGTCCCCAGGCATATTGCTTATAGGCATTCCAGGCATAAAGAAATTCAGACCGGACCTGCAAAGCCATGGGGCCGGGTGAGGGAGCAGTAGGTGTTTGCGCATGAGCGGACCCGCGCACGGCAACAACCACGCCGATCAGGATAACCAGGCAAAACCATCTACGCATCACGCGAAAGTCTCCCGCTTGGGATTTGAGCAGAATCGCATCCATGATAGCGCAGAGACCGGTATGCGGGAGGAGCGTCAGTCAGCCTTTGTTCTCTTCTGCCGAAGAATCGCGCTCGATTCGTGCAATGAAGCACCCAGCTTCCGTATTGCGAACGTGGATGTAACGGACCCCGCTTGTGCCCAGGAGCCGCTCCACCGCTGTTTCAATCTCCTGTTCCGCTGGACGCTCGCGAGCGATGAGCCACCGATTGTCGCCATAAGCCTCAAGAGTCAGCGGCAGGGAGCTCAGTTCTTGAGGAAATCGATCTCGCTCGGAATAGACAGGGCATGACTTTGCGTGAATGAAGACAGGGCCCGGTGAAGGGTAGCTATCCAAGCCCTCGAATGGGTTGTAGGTGAACAGAATGCGGTCCTCTTCACCGGTGCGAAATTGTCTTAAGCACGCACGGCAAGGACCGTATCCGGCGGCGAGTTCTACATGAGCCGGATGCCCATATTGGGGAGACTTAAGCGTATTGCGGACAGCTTCAGCGAATGCGGGATCGATCGGTAAAACACAAAATCCAGCCATACTTTCCTCCTGGCGGCGCTGATTGCGCCGACTAGAAAAGGTTAAGACGTGGCTGGATCCCGAACACTCCGCAGCTTGCGTTCAAATTATTTGTTGATGTCCTGCTTGGCCTCGAGACGTTTTACCAGACCTTCAACCGTTGACTTGGCAGGATCGGGCGCGCTCGCCAAAGCAAGCTTCATTTCTTTCACCGCGCCGTCATAGTCTCCTTTGGCCACCGCCAGCCGTGCTGCTTCTGTCCGGACCAGCCAGTGACTGGGATCCTTCTTGATATTGTTGCGGAATACGGCGAACGCTTCGTCTTGCTTACCCGCCACTTGCAACTGCCGGCCATACTGGTGAAGCTGCGTGATGTTCGCGATGCCCAGGGCTTTGTTGCGGGCAAGGGTTGCATCGTCTTTCCGGTTCAGTGAGTCGAGAATACGCGATTTGTTCATGAGGTTGTCATATCGCTCTTCGACCCCGATGGAGCGGTCCTCATATTTCAACGCTTCTTCCAGGTTGTATTTGTTGGTCAGGAAATATGTGGCTGCGTCGTCCCAGCCGTCCCAGGTGTACTGTGCCAGTCCGCGCAACTGCCCGTGCAGGTTCTGGGCGACTATCTCATTGGTGTTGACTTCGACCTTGAACGGCACCGCCAGTTTTTCCCAGCGCAGGGTAATCAGCGCTGAGTTCGGAGTAACATCGTCGATCTCATAGGCCAGCGCCTCTTTCATCTCTGCCGCGCCTGGCTTCACGTTGACGCGCAGAGCGTCTTCGGATTCGTTGTAGGTGAAACTGCCCCAGGCGGTTGCGGTCTTGGAGAAAATAACTGTCCATTCGCCTTCCGTGGGAATCATGTGCAGACCATAAACGCCTTTGGCCAGCGGCTTGCCTTCGATGCTGACAGGATCGGTAAACTCGATGGTGGTATTTTCATTTGCGCCAGCTCGCCAGACTTGGCCATAGGGCACAAGACCGCCCCAGATTTTCCTGCTTTTTACCAGCGGGCGATGGTAATTGATGGTGATGTCAGTGATTCCGACGCGTTGGATGACCTTTGCATGCTGGCTGTCACGCGGCAGGTCGAGCACAGCGGATTGCGCGCTGCTGCGAGTCGCGGTGCAAAAAGTTGCCATCAAGATGGTTGCGAATAAGAAGATTCTGCGCATGTGGGCGCCTCCAAGGGCTCAAGTTTCACGAACGAGGGGTGGACCAGAGTTTAGACGGAAAGCCCGCACCGTTGTTAGCGCAGGCTTCGCTTCAGGAAAGAAGAATTAATTTTCCAGTTGGGCGTCCATGGTAATTTTTGCGTTGAGCAGCTTGGAGATAGGGCATCCTTCCTTGGCGTTCTTTGCCGCTGCCTCAAATTTGGCTTTGTCTGCGCCGGGAATCTTGACCTTTACCTGGAGGTGGGACGAGGTGACAGCAAAGCCGGAGTCGAGTTTTTCGAGAGTTACTGTCGCGGTGGTATCAATCGACTGCGCGGTCATCCCGGCATTTCCGAGCTGCCCTGACAGGGCCATGCTGAAACATCCGGCATGGGCCGCGGCAATCAGTTCTTCCGGATTGGTGCCCGGCTGCGATTCAAAACGGGTGGCAAAAGAATAAGGCGTGCTTTTCAAAACGCCGCTGGCAGAAGTCAGAGTGCCTTTGCCGTCTTTCAGTCCGCCGCTCCAATGTGCGCTTGCGTTCCGTTGCATGAGTGTTTTACTCCTCAAAATGAGATAGGAGAATTGTATATGCGGCAGCCGATCAAGGCGGCGATTCGACGTTTGCTGCCCAATTGTCGAGCAGACGCTAGCGCATCTCACCGCTGTGCAGTCAGAATAGGAGCTATATGCAGCAGGATCGTGTCCGCACTCATTTTGGCCTGCACATCTGCCAGGGACCTCACGATGGCATCGGCCGCGTGCAATTCCTGCGCGGGATAGGTGGTTTGGAGCGCGATGGCCTGCATGGCCGAAGCACGGGCCGAGGCGATGCCAGCCGGCGTATCTTCAAACACCAGGCAGTCCCGGACGTCGAAGCCAAGCAACGCTGCGCCTTTAAGATACGGTTCAGGAGAAGGCTTGCCATTGACCACGTCATCGGCGGTGATGATGTGCCGGGGAATGGGAAGGCCGGCATAACCCAGCCGGGCTTCGGCAAGTGAGCGCGTGGCTGAGGTTACGATTGCAAAATGATGATCCGGCAATCGTCCCAGCAGGTCCGCCGCGCCGGGAAGCGCGGTTACACCCTCTTTATCGTCGATTTCCATCTGTTCGACGACGAGGTTTTCTTTTTCCGCATTCATTTTTGGCGCCACGGCGCGGATGGTTTCGATACTGCGGCGTCCGTGCGCTTGCGCGACCACCTTGGCTGGATCAAAGCCGTGCGCTGTGGCCCAGGCGCGCCAAACACGCTCAACAGACGGGGCCGAGTCGATGAGCACACCGTCCATGTCAAACAGCACCACCCTGGTAGAAAAGATCATTTTTTAGAATAACAGCAACGCCCGTTTGTTCTGAAGCTGGTAAAGAAATGTGAAGGGGGGCCTGGTACCCGGGATGCCACCACCTTGATACCAACGGATGGTAGACATGGCTCATCGACTGGTAGGATAATCGGCCCTGGTTGCTTATAGATCGAGGGGTGGATCGATTGTTCGCTTTTACCAATCCAGCCTTCATGCAATGGAGACTAACTTGAGAAAATTATCGTTCTTAGTTGTGGCATTCGCACTGATTTGCTTGCTGGGAAGTCCGGCGCACGCGCAGCAGTTTGACCTTTCATTCGGCGTTTCCGGCCTGACCGGTCCCGCCAGTACAGATACGTTGCAGACAATCGGCGGCGGCGCATATCCCACGTTTGGATTGGATTTTCTTTTCTATCACAACCTTGGCGTGGGATTTAATGCGTCATTTCGAGCCGGCCAGAACCTCTTTGAGGGATTTCAGCCTTTCCGCCCTTATTTCTACGACGTGGATGCGGTCTGGGCTCCGCCGTTGGGCAAGCGCGCCCAGGCGGAACTTTCCGCCGGCATTGGCGTTGAAAGCATTCATTTTTACACCCCAACCTTTCAGTGCAGTTTTACGGGATGTACGAATTTCGTCAGCAGCAACCACTTTCTGGGCCAGTTCGGCGCGGCTATGCGATTCTATGTAACCAGTAAGATTTTCATCCGGCCGGAAGCTCACATTTATGTTGTGCGCAACAACGTTGAATTCAGCGGTTCCCACGCAAACCGCTTCGGTGTTTCCATCGGCTATTCTTTTAAAAACCAGGAATAGAACGTTTGCAAGCAATTGTTAATAAAGGCCTGTCTTCGGATGGGCCTTTTGTACGTCCGGCATGAGCCAAAAGGACACTGCGGGACGAGTCGAAAGCAGGCACGCCAACTATTTGTGACGTGTCCAACGTGGAGGCCTAAAACAACATCCAAGTTGCTGGAGCAAAAGATGGCGACGCGGGTTTTGTTCGTCGATGATGAGGCGGGGATACGCAATACGCTGAAGCTAATCCTGGAACGGCATGGGTTTGAAGTGATTACGTCAGCAACTGTTCCCGAAGCCCTGGAACAGATCAATCATGCGATTTTTGACGTGCTGCTGTCAGATCTGAACATCGGCCAGCCCGGAGATGGGTTCACCGTGGTCAGCGCCATGCGGCGGGTCCAACCGGAAGCAGCAACGTTCATTCTCACGGGCTATCCTGATTTTGATACAGCCTTGCAAGCGATTCGCAGCCAGGTGGATGATTACCTGCTTAAGCCTATGGATGTGCCGACCTTGATTCACACCATCCAGAGCCGGCTGGAGCACCGGCGAGAGGTTCCGCCAGAGCAGCCCCTGAAAAGAGTTTCACACCTGATGCAGGAAAGCATTGGTGAAATAACCAGAGAATGGCTCAAGCTGGTAAAAGCCCACGCGGAACTTGCAGCAATTCGAATCAGTGACAAGGACCGCGTTGACCATTTGCCTAGCTTGATTGAAGAAATGGCCAAACGGGTGGATATTGCTTCCGACTTCACGGCCGACAAAGCGAAGGCAGCGTCGATGAGACACGGGAAAGAACGCGCGCGGCAAGGTTACAACATCCCGCTGGTTGTGGTTGAGATGCGCTTGCTGCAACGCATTCTATCGTCTGTCCTTCAACACAACCTGATCCGCATGGACCTGAGTACGGTGATTGGAGACATGATGCAGGTGGGCGAAAGCCTGCAGGAACAGCTGGAATTTTCCATTCGCGGTTTTCAACAGAGCGCACGCGAAGCCGCCTGAGCGCGGCTATTTCTTCCGCGGAACGATTTTTGGCTGTGGGACCACCGGGACGTGGCCGCGCTTATAAATCATCATGGTACGGGTGAATTCGATTACGACGCTCCCATCCTGCTTATAGCCGGTCGTCTTGACCTTCACAATTCCAACGTTGGGCCTGGATTGTGACTCGCGTTTTGCCAGGACTTCACTGCGGGAATACACTGTGTCGCCTTCAAAGACGGGGTTGGGCAGCCGGACTTCATCCCATCCCAGGTTAGCCATGGCATTTTGCGAAACGTCGCTCACCGATTGGCCGGTGACCAGCGCTAATGTGAATGTTGAATCAACCAGCGGTTTGCCGTACTCGGTCTGGGCGCTGTACGCCGCGTCAAAATGGATCGGGTTTGTATTCTGGGTCAGCAGCGTGAACCAGATGTTGTCCGCGGCAATCACGGTCCGCCCCAGGGGATGCTGGTAAACGTCGCCAATCTCAAAATCCTCATACACGCGCCCGGTCCAGCCTTGTTTCATCGTCATCGATCAATCTCCAGCGTCAATACGAACGCGGCAGTCCCAGCACGTGTTCGGCAATATAAGAAAGGATAAGGTTAGTAGAAATGGGCGCAACCTGGTATAGGCGCGTCTCGCGGAACTTGCGCTCCACGTCGTACTCTTCGGCGAACCCGAAGCCACCGTAAGTCTGCACGGTGGCGTTAGCGGATTCCCAGGATGCATCCGCCGCCAGCAGCTTGGCCATGTTGGCATGGGGACCACAAGGTTTTTGCGCATCGAATAATGCCGCCGCTCTTTGGACCATCAGAGATGCGGCCTCGACATTGGCATAAGCGCGGGAAAGAGGGAACTGAATGCCCTGGTTTTGCCCAATGGGCCTGCCAAAAACGACACGTTCTTTAGCGTAACGACAGGCACGCTCCAGGAACCAGCGACCATCGCCGATACATTCCGCAGCAATCAAAATTCGTTCCGCGTTCAGCCCGTCCAGCAAATAGCGGAAGCCCTGGCCTTGCTGGCCGATGAGATTTTCCGCAGGAACTTCCACATCGTCGAAAAAGACTTCCGTGGTGGCATGGTTCATCATGGTACGGATCGGCCGGATCGTGAGCCCATGGTCTCTGGCCTGGCGCAGGTCCACCAGCAGCACAGAGAGCCCTTCGCTGCGCTTCTTCACCTGTTCGATGGGCGTGGTGCGCGCAACCAGCAGCATCAGGTCAGAATGTTCCGCGCGGGAAATCCAGATCTTCTGCCCTTTCACCACATACTTGTTACCCGCGCGGCGAGCGAAAGTTTTCATCTGCGTGGTGTCAGACCCCGTGGCCGGCTCGCTGACGCCGAAAGCCTGCAATCGAAGTTCACCGCGGGCCAGAGCAGGCAGATAGTTTTTCTTCTGTGCTTCCGAGCCATGGCGCAGAAGCGTCCCCATCACGTACATCTGAGCATGGCAGGCCGCGGCGTTGCCGCCGAAGCGATGGATTGTTTCCAGAATGGTTGCTGCTTCACTCACGCCCAGGCCCCCGCCGCCGTATTCTTCAGGAATCAGCGTGGCCATGTAACCGGCTTTGGTCAGTGCCTGCACAAACGCTTCCGGATAAGCGCGCTGGCTATCCAGTTCGCGCCAGTAGGCATCGGGAAAGTTGCTGCACAAGTCGCGTACGGCATTCTCGAGGTCGTGGTGCAGGCCGGGATTTGTAGTGAGAGCCATCGATGAATCGTAGCCTGAGCGCGAGTGCACTTTACAGCAATCCGGTCTTTCTGGCGATAGCCAGCTTCTTGCGCTCAATGGGCAGGCTGGCGGCATCTACCATCTCGTCTTTATAGACAACCGCTCCCAGGCCGGAGTCAATGTCCGCTTTCTGGTAGAGATCGATGATCTCCTGCGCTCGCGTAATTTCCTCGGGCGAAGGAGTGAAAACACGATTGATAACGGGTACCTGATCGGGATGAATGGCCCATTTGCCGTCAAAACCCATCTGCGCGGCCGAACGTGCGTCGTGCTCGCACTGCTGCAGGTCGCGAAATTGCAAAGTGACTCCATCGACTACATCAATGGCGGCGGCCCGCGCCGCCGCAATGGTCTTGGCTTTAGGGTAGTGATAAAGGGCAAACTGCTCGCGGACCGCATCGCGAGCGCCGATACTGCCGGCATAATCCACCACACCAAAAATCAGTCCCGCAAGGCGAGGGGTGGAGGCGGCAATCTGCTCGGCATGGAGTACTCCCCGGGCGCTCTCGATCAGGGCTTCCAGCCGGATACGCCCGATGGGCAAGCCTGTGTTCTGTTCAATCTGGGTGAGCAGGCGATCGGCGAACAGTACATCCGCTGCCTCATGGACCTTGGGAAGCACCACCACATCAATCCTGCTGCCGGCGGCTTCGACAACCTCAATCAGGTCACGATAAAAGAACTTGGTGTGAATGCTATTGGTGCGGAAGGCGCGGATCTTGCCGCGAAAATCAAGCGTGTTGAACGCTTCCACCAGCGTTTTGCGCGCCGCGACCTTCTGCGAGGGCGCGCAGCCGTCCTCGAGATCGAAAACGACTTCGTCGGCGTCACTGGCTGCGGCCCTGGCCATCATCTTGAGCGAATGTGCCGGACACGCAAGCTCGCTGCGCCGCACAATGACCCGGGAATCATCGTGGTCGGCTGACATTCTCGCTCCTTCCGCGCCGGCTAGGGAGCATAACTATGACCCGCCGAGGGACTTGATGAATTCATAATAAAAATCCACGCCATCGTAAAAATCCTTGACGCCAATCCGTTCGTCTTTGCCGTGAGCGCGAGTATCGTCCATGTCCTCAAACACGCCAGGAACGCCGTAAGCGGGTATTCCACCAATCCGTAGATATTTTCCGTCGCTAGCGCCAGTATCCATCACAGGCACGATGGGAAGGCCGCCGTACAATTTGCCGCTGAGCGCTTCCAACTTACTGACGATGGCGGGATTAATGGCGGAGGCGGGCGCGGGAACGGCTTCACCCACTACGTTGACTGAAATACGATCATCCGCTAACACGCGTTTCAGCGTGTTCTGGACATTCTGCAGCGAGTCCTGCGGCAGCATGCGGCAATTTACATTCGCCGCCGCCGTCTGGGGAAGGGCATTATTGGCGTGTCCGCCTTCAAGACGCGTGGCCACGCAGGTGGTGCGCAGAAGCGCGTTGAAATACGGCGACTGGCTGAGACGCGTGGCGGCCTCTTCGGCCCGTCCATGGTCCGGCCCGATCACTGCTCGAAAATCGGCGGCTGTGGCTGGGGTTTCCAGTGCGGCGGTGCGTTCAAAGTACCCACGCGTGGTCTCATTCAGGCTAACGGGAAAATCCAATTCCGCAAGCCGGGCCAGCCCCTGCGCGAGATGGTAGATGGCATTGTCCTTAACCGGACGCGAACTGTGTCCGCCGTTGCTCTTCACTTCCAGCCGAAAATCAACGTAGTTCTTTTCGCTGGTCTGCATGCCGAGCAGGAGGCGTTTACCGTTTTTCGTTTCGAAGTTCCCGGCATCGGTGTTGATGCAGTATTCTGCGTCAATCCACTCGCGATGGTTCTGGATGAGCCACTGCACGCCATTGGAATTACCGCCTTCCTCGTCGGCGGTCAGTGCCAGGACCAGATCGCGCGCGGGAGTCCAGCCCTCTTTTTTGAGCCGGATAAAGTTCGTCACTAAGATCGTGTCACCCTGCTTGATGTCGGAGGTGCCGCGACCGTAGAAGAAGCCGTCGATTTCGTTGAACTTGAAGGGGTCCATCGACCAGTCCTGACGCAACGCCTCCACGACATCCAGGTGGGCTAGAAAAAGAATAGGTTTGGCCATGCCACGTCCGTGCAAACGAACGACGAGGTTCTTTTTGTTCGGAAGCGGCCCATCCACGTGGATATCTTCGGGCGGGAAGCCGGCAGCGCGAAAACGCGCGGCCATTGCTTCCGCTGCGGCGGTCACGTTGCCGGCTGGCGTGTCCGTGGTGTTGATCTCAATCAGTTGCTTGAAAATATCGCGTGCAGCCTGGTGCTCCGGGGTGAGAGCGGTCTGAGGTTGGGCAAGCACGGCGGCTGAGAAGAGAGTCAGCACACACGCCAGCACAAAAAAGGGTTTAATCATCGTGCGTGGATTATAAATTCACGAAGCCGGAAAACAGCTCAGAATCATCCGTAATTTCCTTATAATTAGAGATATGGCAAGAGGATGGGAAAGTAAATCGGTTGAGGCGCAAATGGAAAATGCGAAAGACGGCCCGGCGTCAGGTTCGAAGGCCCCGCTTACTGACGACGAGAAGAAAGACCGGCACGAGCGAGATAGCCTAAAGCTTTCCCGCGCTTATATCGTGCATCAGATTGAAGCTTCCACCAATGACCGGTATACGGAGTCGCTGAAGCAGGCATTGAACGAAATCGACCAAAAGCTGGCCAAACTGGGCATCGCGCGCTGAAAAATGTCCAGGCCATGGCCCGGCGCAAGCGACGCCAGAACTGCCCGTGATGGCCCCATGAAGTACTCAGACGGTTGCTCTGCGCCCTGTAATTAACTCAATCACCAATACCACCAGGGCGATGACAAGAATCAGGTGGATCAAACTTCCCGCAACATGAAATCCCCAACCCAAAAGCCATAACAGCAGCAGAATCGCGAAAACTGTCCACAGCATATTTGTCTCCCGGCCGGCACAGGTCCAGCCCTATTGCAATATTGGATGCTTCGCCGCGACCGCCGAGTTGACACGCGGAACGCTTCAATCGCATCGCGGTTCAACGATTCAGCAGCTCTGCCAGCGGTCCAGACAGCAATGTCCCGCTCAGGTCGTTGAGCGGGACATCGGTGAGAGGGACAACGAGAAGTCTCTCTCACAACTCTAATCAAGGAGTTGCTTGGCAAGCGGTGCAGCGACGCCAAACCGTGCGGAACGGCAGAGACCCTAAGACGCAATGAAAAGTTTTTGGAGAAGGATCGGCACTTCAATCGTGGTGGCGGTGACGGCAGGAATTACCTGTCTGCCGATGGCGCTTCACTCGCAGCAGGCTGCGACGGCGCCGCAGGTCGAAGCCGCAACCGCTGTTTCCTATGAAGGTCAGCGGGTTTCATCCGTGCAGCTGGCAGGACAGCCGGACGGCAATCCCCGGAAACTCCGGGCCGTGATTGCCCAGCCGATCAATGCGCCCTACGAGCAGGCCAAGGTGGACGCAACCGTAGCGGCCCTTCAGAAAGAAGGACAATTCAAAGACGTAGAAGTGCAGGTAACGCCGGCGGCGGAAGGGCTGCACGTGGTTTTTGTTCTAAAGCCGGCTTATTACTTTGGCATTTTTACCTTTTCCAGAGCAGAAAAAGTCTTTAGCTATACGCGGCTTCTGCAGGCGTCGAATTATTCCAAGCAGGAACCATTCACCCAGGAAAAAGTGGAGGAAGCCGAATCAAGCCTGCTCGAGTTTTTTCATCGCACAGGATTTTTCATGGCTACGGTGGAACCGAAACTCCAGACCGACCAGGCGCATGCCGTGGTCAACGTGGAATATGTCGTCAACCTGAAGCGGCGCGCCAAATTCGGCGACGTAATTATTGCGGGTGTTTCAGATGCGCAGACCAAACGGCTCGGCCGGAGCCTGCGTTCGTTCCGGGCCAGGATCAAAGGCGCCTACCTGAAGCCGGGCAAGCCATACTCTCTCAAAAAGCTGACCGCCGCGACTTCATTTCTGCAGCAGCAGTTAGGGAAGCAGCATTACCTCGCGGGCCGGGTGAAGCTGGTATCGACCATTTACAACCCTGAAACTAACCGGACCGAGATCCGGTATGACGTGGCACAGGGACCACATATCGAAATCAAACTTGCCGGAGCACACATCTGGAGCCGTACCCAGAAAAAGCTGATACCGATGTACCAGGAGAATGCGGTGGACGCAGACCTGGTCAACGAAGGCGCGCAGGACCTGACTTCCTACTTCCAATCGAAAGGCTACTTTGGGGCCAAGGTGACAAGCCGAATCGAGAAGCAGGCGTCCGGGGTGACCGTTCTGTACCAGATCAGCAAGGGCACGCGCGGCAAAGTGGAATCGATTGAGTTCCACGGAAATGGCCATTTTTCAGATAAGGACCTCAAGTCGCACGTGCCGGTCACCAAACGAGTGCCGGGAATTCCTTTCTCTCACGGGAAATACAGCGAACAGCTGGTGCGCAAGAGCGTGAAGAACATTGAAGGGTTGTATCGCGGAGCAGGTTATAGCCAGGTGAAAGTCACCCCGACGATCGTGAACAAGGACAATGAACTACAACTTACGTTCCAGGTGGAGGAGGGCGTGCGGGATATCGTGGAGTCGCTCCGGCTGGAGGGAAACAAATCACTCGCGCAGCAGGAACTTGCACCCAAAGGAATGAATCTGGAGCCGGGCAAGCCTTATTCCACGCAACTGCTGACCAAGGACCGCGACCAGATCATGGCAACGTATCTGGACAAGGGATTCCTGACCATGACTTTCAAGTCCACGGTGCAGCACGCGAAAGGAGATCCACACCGCGTACAGGTGATCTATCAGGTGGATGAAGGACCGCAGGTGCGGACGGCGAGCGTGCAACCCATCGGTGTGCAGCATACGCGCCCGGAGATCATCGCGCGGAACGCAAACATAAAAGTTGACAAGCCGCTGAGTGAGACTGCGCTGTTGCGGGGTGAAAGCCAGCTCTACACGCTTGGAGTATTTGACTGGGCGAGCGTGGACACGCGCCAGCCGATCACCGACGATCCCAAGGCCGAGGTGCTGGTGAAGCTGCACGAATCCAAGCGGAACACCATCGCATACGGGTTTGGCTTCCAGGTGATCAATCGCGGTGGAAGCATTCCCAGCGGCACGATTGCGCTGCCGGGCCTGCCTCCGGTGGGTCTACCGACGAAATTTTCCACCAGCCAGCAGACGTTCTGGGGGCCGGAAGGATCGATCGAATACACGCGCAGGAATTTTCGCGGTCGGGCAGAAACCGTGACGCTCTCGGCGTTTGGTGGAAGGCTGGACCAGAGAGGCTCCGCAAGCTGGGCGAATCCGGCGATCTGGGACACGGGTTGGAGCTCGACCGTCACGTTCTCCGGCGAACGGACGAGCGAAAATCCGATTTTCACCGCGCGGCTGGGCGGAGCAGGAATGCAATTCCAGCACTATCTAGACAAAGACCGGCAAAAGTCGGTGATTTTCCGCTATGACTTCCGACGCACCAATTTGTCGAATATCACGATTCCGGGACTGGTTCTGCCGGAAGACCAGAACGTGCGGCTGTCATCGCTTTCAGCGTCTTTCAGTCGAGATTCGCGCGACAACGCACTGGATGCGCACAAAGGAATTTACGAGAGCTTCCAAATGGACGTGAATCCGAGCTTCCTGGGATCGAGCACCAGTTTTGGACGTTTCCTTGGGCAGACGGCTTACTATCGTTCGCTCAACAGCACATCATCGCTGGTCTGGGCCAACAGTTTGCGCGTTGGGCTGGAGCACGCCTTCAACGGTGCGCACATTCCGATCAGCGAGAGCTTTTTCTCCGGCGGCGGCAGCACATTGCGTGGTTTCAGCCTGAATGGCGCAGGGCCGCAACGCGTTGTGCCAGTCTGCGCGGCGAGCAATCCGGGTTGTGCAGACACCATCAGCGTGCCCGTTGGCGGAAGGCAGCTGGTGATTCTGAATTCAGAGCTGCGCTTCCCGCTGGGAGTTTCAATGCCTCTGCTTGGCGGACCGCTTGGAGGCGCGGCGTTTTACGATGGCGGGAATGTCTACTCCAACGTTCGTTTCAGCAATATATTTTCCGATTTCACCCACACGGCCGGTTTCGGGCTGCGCTACAAAACGCCGGTGGGTCCGGTGCGTATTGATATAGGACATCTGCTGAATGCGCCTCCCGGAATCAAGACGACGCAGTTCTTTGTGACGCTGGGGCAGGCGTTCTGAAATGGTGAGCTTCTAAATGATAAATAAGGTGAAGAAGTGGAAAAAAGTCGTTCTCTGGAGCCTGGCGGCGACGGTTGTGCTGCTGGTGGGCATCGTGATCACGCTGGTGCTGCTGCTCGACCACAACGAAGGTTTTCGCCACAACATTCTGGCCAAGGTGGAGAACAGCGTTCGTGAATCGACCGGCGCACGGCTTGAGGTGCGCGACTTCAACCTTCGTCTGTCCAATTTGAGCCTGGACCTTTATAACGTGGTGGTGCACGGCACAGAGGCGGTTTCAAGCCGGCCACTCATGGCGGTGGATCACTTGCAGGTGGGACTGACGATTGATTCCCTGCTGAATCGCAAATGGCACGTGCGGGACATCATTGTGGACCATCCGGTTGTGAGCATGGCCGTGAATAAAGCAGGTGAGAATAACCTGCCTAAGCCGCAAAAGAAGAGCACCAGCAGCAGCAACACAAATGTTTTTGATTTGGCAATCCGGGAACTGCGGTTGAATAACGGCGAAATTTATTACAACGACCAGAAAACGCCGCTGGAAGCTGACTTGCATAACTTTGCGGTGAGCGCCAACTTCGATCCGGCACAGAAGAAATATTCCGGCGATCTTGGCTACAACACAGGAAAAATCGTCTACGGAACATATGCGCCGTTGGAGCACGATCTACAGGCAAAATTTGGAGTGACACCGCAGCAGTTCACGCTGGACAAGCTCGACCTGACCGCTGGCGAATCGCGGGTCGGGTTGAATGCAACGGTCAACGATTATAGTTTGCCGAACATGCAGGCTACTGGCGCGTACGAAGCCACGCTGGTGACCAGTGACTTCAAGAAAATTCTGAAAAATCCCTCGCTTCCCGGCGGAACGGTGAAGCTGACGGGGCAGATGAAGTATCGGGCAGACCCGAACCGGCCAATGCTGGATACGCTCGCAGTGTCCGGAAATGTCAGCAGTTCCGGGCTGAGCGTGAAGACGCCAAGTCTGCAAACCGAGGTTAGGGACCTCTTTGCGCGTTACCAGCTTTCGGGCGGGAATGCCGAGGTGAATGACATCCGCGCCCGGGTGATGGGCGGCACGCTGAGCGGGAAGGTGACGATCAGGGACGTGGCAGGCGCTTCTATCGCGCAACTTCAAGCGTCGTTGAAGGATTTGTCACTCGATCAGGCGCAGACGGCCACGCACAACACGTCATTGCGGCAAGCGCACCTGAGCGGCAGGGTCGACGCCGACGCGAATGCGCGCTGGGCCAAGACGCTCGACAATCTGGTAGCGCACAGTGACGCTACGATCCGGGCGAGCCTGGGGCAGGGGCAGCCGACGCCGCTGAATGGAGTGATCCACGCGGATTATGCGGCGGCACACAAGCAACTTGCGCTTACCAACAGCTACATTCGCACGCCGCAAACCAATATCAATTTGAATGGAAAGATCAGCGATCGGTCGCAATTGCAGGTGGTACTTCGCTCGAACGACCTGCATGAACTGGAAACCCTGGCGACAGCATTACAGAAACCTGTACCGGGCGCACCACCGGCGCAGCCGCTGGGACTCTATGGCACGGCCAGCATGAACGCGACGGTGAGCGGTTCGCTAAGCGCGCCACAGATCAATGGCCAGATGGACGCACGCAATTTCCGAGTCAAAGGCAGCTCATGGAAAGTGCTGCACACAGCGTTTAACGCGAACCCATCTCAGGTGACGCTGAGCAACGGCAACCTGGAAGCCATGCCGCAAGGCCGCATCAACTTCAGCGCGCAAGCCAGACTCAAACAGTGGGCGTACAGCTCTTCCAGTCCGATTACCGCGAACATTTCCGGCTCGCAGATTTCAATAGCTGATCTGGAACGGCTGGCCAATAAAACCTACCCCGTGAGCGGCACGCTGGCGCTCAACCTTTCTGTGCATGGGTCTCAACTCAACCCGGTAGGACAGGGAACGCTTTCGATTACGAAAGCAAAAATCTCCAATGAGACCGTCCAAAACCTGACCCTGAAGTTCCAAGGCGACGGCAACACCATTAAGGCCAACCTGACCGCGCAGATGCCTGCCGGAACCGCGCACGCCGACGTGGATTATTTTCCCAAGAACGAGGGATACGATGCACGCATGCAGGCGCAGAACTTCCGGCTGGAGAAGCTGCAGACTGTCCAGGCAAAGAATATGCAGATTAGCGGCGGCGTGAACCTGAACGTGAGCGGAAAGGGAACGATCAAAGATCCGCAGTTGCAGGCGACGGTCGAAATCCCGCAGTTGCAAATGAAGAAGCAGGCGATCCAGGGCATGAAGTTGCAGACTACAGTCCAGAACCACGTGGCGACGATCGCGTTGGATTCTGACGTGGCCAGGATATTCATCAAGGCACACGGCACTGTGGGAATCGAAACGCCTTACATGGCGGACGTGCATCTTGATACCGGGCGGATCGAGTTCCAGCCGCTGGTGGCGATGTATGCGCCGGCGCAGGCCGCGGACTTGTCCGGGCAGACGGAGTTGCACGCATCAATACGAGGACCACTGGCGGACAAGAACAGGGTGGAAGCGCATCTAGAAGTGCCGAACCTGAACCTCAAGTACAGACAATTTCAGCTGGATGCGGCCAAGCCGGTGCGTGCGGATTACCAGAACGGCACGGCGACCTTGCAGCCCACGTCGATTCGCGGCACGGGCACCAGCATTGACGCGCAGGCCGTAGTGCCGGTGACCACGCCGAAGGCCGCGTCATTCCTGGTGAAAGGCAATGTCGATCTGGGAATCGCTCAGCTCTTTATGCCCGACCTGCAAAGCAGCGGGCAGCTTCAGTTTGACGTAGACTCGAAGCGTTATGGACCGGGCGCGAACCTGAACGGCCAGATCAAGATCGTGAATGCCAATCTGCACACAGCGGATTCGCCTGTTGGCTTGGACAACGCCAATGGCGTGATCAACGTGACGCAGACACGGCTGGAGATCGAGAGCTTCCAGGGCCAGATGGGCGGGGGCACAATCAACGCCACGGGCACTATAGCCTATCGGCCTTCAACCCAATTTCAGCTTGGGCTGACGGCTAACAATATCAGGCTGCGGTATCCGGAAGGCGTCCGGGCCATTCTGGCCTCGAATCTGACGCTTACGGGAAATACCCAGGCTTCGCAACTGGGCGGCCAAGTAAGGATAGAGCGCGTCTCCTTCACTCCGGACTTCGATCTCACCACTTTTACCAGCCAGTTCAGCGGAGAGTCGACCGACAGTGGAACGCCAGGCTCATTCACGCAGGGCATGAAGCTCAATATCGCGGTGCAATCCACCAGCCAGATGAATCTTGAAAGCAGCCAGGTCAGCGTGAAGGGTGACGCCAACCTGCGCGTGGTAGGCACGGCGGCGGACCCGGTCATCCTGGGACGCACGAACCTGACGGGCGGGGAATTCTTCCTGGCCAACAATCGCTATGAGGTTGACCACGGGACAATTGATTTCCTGAATCCTGTGCGAACGGAGCCGGTATTGAACCTGCAGGTGAAGACGACGATCAGCGAATACAACATCACGCTGGGACTGAACGGACCGATTGACCGTTTGCAGACAACGTATACTTCCGATCCCGCGTTGCCGCCGGTGGACATCATCAACCTGATTGCCAGCGGAAAAACCGTGGAGTCCGCGGCGGCGAACCCGAGTCCCAGCCCTACGAGTGCCATGGGAGCACAATCACTGCTGGCCTCGGGCATCAGCAGCCAGGTAAGCGGAAAGATCGCCAAACTGGCAGGCGTGTCGCAATTGCAAATCGATCCCGGGCTGGGAACGGACAACGGGCAAAACCCCGGCGCACGTGTCGCCATACAGCAGAGGGTGACGAGCAACCTGCTGGTAACGTTCGCTACGGATATCACTTCAACGCAGCGACAGGCCGTTCAGCTTGAATATAAGTTCAATCCAAAATGGTCGGTCAGCGGCACGCGCAACCAGAACGGCGGGTTCGGGGTGGATGGAAAATACAGGAAAGATTTTTAGGGGCAATTCAAAGAGTTATATGCATGGCTACGGCATGCATTGGCCAATCAGGGGCAACATCCTGGGCGATGCCTGACGCAGGCGTATTAGGCCCGTGCGAATGTGCTGAAAAGTTGTCATGAGAAGCCGATTCATCTGTGTCGCAATAGCAAAGGGACTAAATTAATCGCAGTATTGTTTTTTGTTCACTGCTTTATCAATAGCCACTAATATCGTTACAACTGATGAGCCAGATGCCTCATTTCCCCTGCTTCAATGCGGAGTTGGACCTCCCTTTGAAAACCAAAAGCAAGGCACGTTACGGTACGGCGGTAACTTGCTGCCGAAGCATAAGAAAACGCAAAATATTGATGACTTTTGTCACCAGACGGTTAGGAATCTATGAGCCCAGTTGTGCCCATCCACGCAACCTACGATTATCGACTGGTGATTCTTTCCGTCATCATTGCTATATTCGCGTCTTATGCGGCACTGGAGCTGGCAGGACGAGTGACTGCCGCCCGGAGCTATGCTCGGGTAGCCTGGCTCCTTGGCGGTGCGTGTGCCATGGGGGCCGGCATTTGGTCGATGCATTACACCGGAATGCTTGCATACCGGTTACCCATTCCGGTTTACTATCACGTCCCGACCGTAGCGCTTTCCCTGCTCGCCGCAATCTTCGCATCCTTTATTGCTCTATTTGTGGTTAGCCGTCAGCAACTCACCACCTTTCGAGTTGTAATTGGAAGTTTGCTGATGGGGGCGGGGATCGCGACCATGCATTACACGGGAATGGCAGCGATGCGGCTCTCCGCCATGCACCACTATCACCATGGCTTATGGACATTGTCCGGAGTGCTCGCCGTGTTGGTTTCGCTTGCCGCATTGTGGCTTACGTTTCATTTCCGGGAAGAAAAATCGGAGCGGCTACTGAAGATTATCAGCTCGGTGATCATGGGGCTGGCGATACCAGTGATGCACTACACTGGCATGGCCGCCGTGACATTCATGCCAGTGAATCAGGCTCCCGACTTGTCAAATGCGCTGGATATTTCTGTTCTGGGAAATTCCGCGGTAATTCTTGCGACCTTGGTCATCCTGGGCACGGTGCTATTGACGTCGCTGGTAGACCGCAGATTCTCCGCGCAAGCGCAGGAACTAGCGATGAGTGAGCACCGCTATGAGCTGCTGTTCGAAAGCAATCCACAGCCTACTTTTGTTTTTGAGTTGAGCACGTTATCTTTTCTGGCAGTCAACGAAGCGGCAGTCAATACCTACGGCTTCCAGACCGATGAGTTTCTGAATCTGAAACTGCCTGCACTGGACGCAGCCCAGGATGCAAGTGAGGCGCTTGCCCTGGCTAACACCGGAACGACGTCCAAGGCGCAACATCGGCGCAAAGACGGTACAGTATTTGACGTCGAGCTTTCGCTGCGGAAGATCAGCTGGGCGGGCCGGCCGGCAGCGCTGTTGCTAGCTGCTGACATTACCGAGCGGAAGCGGACAGAGCAACTGGAATTGGAACGGCGCAACTTTCTGGAGACTATTACACAGAACCAACCTCTTGAAGACAGCCTTAATCATCTCATTCGTCTTCTGGAGAATCAGCTTCCCGGCTCCTCTTGCGCGATTCTTCTGACCAAGCCGGGGAGGTTTGGCCAGGTGACCGCCAGCAGCCTAAGCAGGGAAGCATTGACCGCTTTGGAAGGTTTAAGGTTGGAAGATATTGCCTATGCGCTGGGCTCCAGCGCAAATGCGCGGGAAATAGTTTTCATCAAGGACTTTGTTGGCGGCGGTCCTGAGAACGGACTGCAAGGATGGGCGCGACAGTTGGGTCTCAGGTCTTGCTGGTCCGCCCCAGTGCTGGATCCCGCGGGCGTGCTGGTTAGCCTGATACTGGTTTTCTTTCGCGAGGACCATCAGCCGGATCTCCAGGACCACAGCAGGCTTGAAATGGCCCGAGACATGGCTTCTATTGCCATTAAACATCGTCGCCTGACTGACCGCCTGTCTTATCAGGCCCAGCACGATGCTCTCACAGGATTGCCCAATCGCTTTTTGCTCGAGGACCGGTTGCAACAAGCTATTGCGTACACGAACCGGCATGAATCACAACTCGCAGTCTTAATTATTGATCTGGATGGCTTCAAATACATTAACGATACTGTCGGGCATCAATGTGGCGATCAGGTCCTGATCGAAGTCTCACGACGCCTGCGTTCGATTACGCGCAGAACAGATACGCTGGCGCGCATTGGCGGCGATGAGTTCTGCCTGGTACTCAGCGATTTACACAAGTCGAGCGACTCTTTCCAGGTGGCCCATACCTGTCTGGAAATTCTGCGCAAGCCGTTAATGATTGCCGAGCACGAGTATTCCATCAGCGCCAGCATTGGCATCAGTTGTTACCCGGAGCATGGAACCGAGCCTGAACTGTTGCAGCAGAATGCCGACACTGCCATGTACCATGCCAAATTCAACGGCAAAAATGGCTTTCAGGTGTTCACTCCGGAAATCAATGCACATCTTCACGAGCGTCTGGAACTGATGGGTGACCTGCGTCATGCGCTGGAAAATGGCGAACTTCACTTGGTGTATCAGCCGCAGTTTATTGCTGACGGCCAGCTGGTTGGTTTTGAGGCATTACTGCGCTGGAACCACCCCAGGCGAGGCATGATCTTCCCGGATAAGTTCATTCCGATCGCTGAAGAAACCGGCCTTATCGTCCCTGTCGGCAATTGGGTGCTCAACGAGGCATGCCGCCAGTTGGCTATATGGCATCGAAGCGGCTACCCGAGCTTGCGCGTCGCGGTGAATGTCTCTACGCTGCAGTTTGAGCGTCAGGATTGGATGGACACCATCTCTGATGCCTTAAAGAGAAATGGCGTGCCTCCTTCGTCTCTTGAGCTTGAACTTACCGAAAGCGTGGTCATGAAGAATTGCGAGCGGGCCGCATCCCGGCTGACCGAACTGCGCGCGCTGGGAGTAAGCTCAGCCATTGACGACTTCGGAACCGGTTATTCTTCGCTGAAGTACCTGCAAAACCTGCCCATTGACACGCTCAAAATAGATCAGTCGTTCATCCGCAACCTTGATCCCGCATCTGATGGCCAGTCTGGCAACGGTGCGATTGTTCAAGCCATCGTCACCTTAGCGCAGCAACTGGGCCTGAGAGTGGTAGCCGAGGGTGTGGAAACCGACGAAGAGCTCCAGGTACTGCGCCGGCTCGGATGCGATTTCGTCCAGGGCTACTTATTTTCTCGTCCCATGCCAGTCAAGCAATGCGACGAGTTCCTGCGCTCGAGTTCCTCATGGCCCAAGAACCGAGCGCCTCTGCTTTCGAGCAAGTGAGTTAGCAGCAAGACCTAACACCAACGGTATTTTGGTGTCTTGCAAAATCCGCTAACTCCGTCAACTGCTCTGCTAAATAGCCATCCAGCAATGCGTAACCAGCAACCTGCTGGTGACATTTGCCACGGACATCACTTCAACGCAGCGACAGGCCGTGCAGATTGAATACAAGTTCAATCCAAAATGGTCAGTGAGTGGCACGCGCAACCAGAACGGCCCGGAATAACTTCCGGTTAGCTCGTTATCTCCCGCGATTTCCATTGCGTCCGGTCGACCTGCGGTTCCACGATGCGACTTCCCATATCTGATTCGGACTCCGATTTGAGACAGTTGGAGGATCTTGACAACCTATTCACGGTGGGCTATAGGTAGACATACGTCATATGTCGGATGCCTAGGGTTGGGGTGAGTGGAAGGTAAGCACATCATGGCAAGCGAGAAATCGGAACTCTTACAAGGCACGCTGGACATGCTTATTTTGAAAGTCATCGCTTTGGGCCCTATCCACGGTTATGGAATTTCGCAACGAATCCGGCAAATTTCGAAGGATGCGCTGCAGGTGCAGCAGGGTTCGCTCTATCCGGCACTCCACCGCCTCGAGAAACGTGGATGGCTTGAGTCGGCGTGGCGCGAGTCAGAGAATGGCAGGCAGGCGAAGTTCTACAAACTTTCAGGCAAAGGCCGCAAGCAGTTAGCGCAAGAGAAACTCACGTGGCAGCGCCTTACGGGCGCGATCGCCCTGATTCTTCAGGCAACCGAATAGGAGCCGGTATGGGCTGGCTGACAAGGCTGAAGCATAAAGATTCTCTGGAGCACGAATTCGATCGCGAGCTCCGCTTTCACATCGACGAACTCACTGAGAAGTACGTTTCTAAGGGCATGAGGCGCCAGGAAGCCCGTCGTCAGGCGATCCTGGAATTCGGCGGCAAGGAGCAGATGACCGAAAAGTTGCGAGAAGTTCATCGGATTCCGGTCCTCGAGACCCTGGCGATGAATTTGAGATTTGCATGGCGCTTGATCCGTAAGTCCCCCGTCTTTTCTGCTGTAGTCGTTTTGACCTTAACGTTGGGCATAGGTGCGAATAGCGCGGTGTTCTCCGTCATCGATGCCATCCTGTTGCGACCGCTGCCGTTTCCGCATGGCGACGAGCTCATGCTCCTGCGGCAGTACAACCCAAAAGAAAAGAGTCCGCAAACATTCGTTGCGCCTGTGCGCCTGGAAGATTGGAACCGGATGAACTCTACCTTCCAATCAATCTCCGGCTACTACGCTGAAGATGATTCGGAGGTTTCCGGTGTCCTTCCCGAGAGGCTTTCGCATGCGTTAGTAGCTCCGCGGTTCCTGCAGGTGCTGGGAGTCTCACCTGCTCTGGGCCGTGACTTCACTCCCGATGAAGAACGGTTTGGTGGGCCAGGAGCCGTCCTCATCAGTTACCGCTTGTGGCAAAGACGGTTTGGCGGAGACCCAAACGCTGTGGGGAAGTCGCTGCGCTTTGAGAAGTACTTTCTACCAATCGTCGGAGTAATGCCCGCCGCATTTGTCTTTCCCGATCGCGGCATTGATCTCTGGTCGCCTGTGCCTCCTGATTCGCCATATGCACGAAGCCGCGAGAGTACCTGGTACACCGTGATCGGCCGCCTCAAACCCGGTGTGGAGGATGAAAAAGCACGCGCGGATCTGGCCAATGTGCAAGTACAGCTTGGCGAACAATTTCCCAAAACGGATGCGCAGTTGGCAGTGAAGCTTGTGCGGCTAAAAGACAACACGGTTGATAATTCGCGTCGTTCTCTCTGGGTCTTGTTTGGTTCAGTCACTCTCCTTCTGCTGATTGCTTGCACTAACATCGCCGCGCTCCTGCTGGCGCGCATGACCGGACGCGAGCATGAAATCTCTATTCGCTTCTCACTAGGAGCTTCACGTCGGACAGTGATCGCGCAATTATTGACGGAAGTTTTCATTCTGGCACTCGTGGGGTCCCTGGCTGGACTTGCTTTAGCTGCAACAGCGGCCAAAGTTTTCCGCACATTGACGCCGGATTTGCCGCGGGTCGAGGAAATTACTGTTGATTGGAGAATTGCCTGTTACTGTCTCGTCTGTGCCCTGGCAGTGACCTTCGTTTGTGGGATGCTGCCAGCTCTTCGGGGTACACGCCGGGATATCGCCGGTCTTCTCGCCAAGAGCAATAACAAGCAAGTTTCAGGCCGCAATCCGGTTCAGTGGGCGTTGGTAGGAATACAGGTAGCACTGGCAGTCACATTGTTAGTAGGAGCCGGACTTCTCCAGCGGAGCCTGGCGGAACTCGCTCGGGTCTCTCCCGGATTCGATCCAAGCCATGTTCTGACGCTGCATGTCAGCATGAGTTACGGCGAAACGGCAGACATGAAGAGCGTGGCACAGCGTACGCAGCGAATACTGGACGCCTTCCGCGCTGTTCCGAGCGTGGAGGCCGCGGCTGCTGTCTCGACCTTGCCGGGTATTCCCGGTCAGCAACAAACGCAACTCAATATCCTCGAAGGCGAACAGGACCTCAATCGTAAGATCATTGCAGACAGCCGGTTCGTATCCAGCGGCTATTTCTCAGTGATGCACATCCCCGTGCTCGCGGGGGAACCATGCCAGGAACCCGCTAATTCACCGTCGGTTATTGTGAATCGCAGCTTTGCTAGTACCTATTTCGGACCAAGCCCGCCACTTGGACGTCATCTTACGACAGCCGATCCTTCGCAATTTCCCGTGAGCGGAGAGATACGAGGCGTAGTTGGCGACGCCCGAGAGCAAGGTCTGAATACCGAGCCCATGCCGACCGTGTATTGGTGCAGCAACGTTGCGTTCCCTGGTACTCATTATGTGGTTCGTACTCGGGGCGAGCCGAGAACACTTGCTGATACATTGCGACGTACGATTCACGACATTGAGCCGAGCCGCTCGGTCTTCGACGTCCAGGCACTAGAAGATCGACTAAGCAGCTCATTTGCCGAAGATCGCTTACGAACGACTCTTCTAACTCTTTTTGCGGTGACCGCGGTGTCTCTGGCATGTTTGGGCCTGTACGGGACGTTGAGCTATTTCGTAAACGTACACCGGCGTGAAGTCGGACTCAGACTCGCGCTCGGCGCTCTTCGCCAACAGATCGCGCTGCGCTTTCTTTTACAAGGACTGCGGGTATCGATCATCGGTTGTGGCTTTGGATTGGCGCTTTCGGCGGCATCGGTACATCTTCTTGCTGGAATGCTCTATGGCGTTTCGCGCTTCGATGCGGTGACGTTCGGCGGCGTAGTCGTGTTGGTTCTGATGGTTGCGGCAATCTCAACCCTTCTGCCAGCTGCACGAGCAGCGCGCACCGATCCCATGTGCGTACTGCGCGAAGAGTAGGGCTGTTCGGACAGCCTGGAGTGAGTTGCAAGGCAAATCGCCAGTCACTCCTGTAGTCCGCTGGAGCAACTGAGAACGCGATCTGAGTCACCAATCGCGTTGTGCTGGAGGTATCGTCGGCCACACGGAAGTTATCCAGAAACGGACTTCTGGGAAGCGCCAAAGCCGGTCTTAAGGATGTCGCCCACCCGGAACTAACGAACACCCGTACAAAGATGATTGCCTTCAACTTGCCTTGCATGAGACCATGCATGCTCATGCTCAAGACCGAGTCATGCGACTTTTTATCGAGAAACCTGGTCCTGCAAACTGACAGCTACAAGTTCACCCACTGGAAGCAGTATCCGCCGGGGACGCAGTATGTTTACAGCTACCTGGAATCGCGCGGAGGGATGTTTTCCCAGACCCTGTTCTTTGGCCTGCAATATTACCTGTTGAAATATCTTTGCGGCTCCGTGGTGATCGAAGAAGATGTGATGGAGGCACGGGACTTCGTTGATCGGCACATTGGCCCGGGCATGTTCAACATTGAAGGCTGGCTGCATATTGTCCGCGATCTGGGCGGGAAATTGCCGGTTGTGATCAAGGCAGTGCCGGAAGGCAGCACGGTGAGCGTGCAGAACGTGCTGATGACGATTGAAAATACCGATCCTGCCTGCTACTGGCTGACGAACTATCTGGAGACGCTGCTGCTGAAGGTCTGGTATCCGATCACCGTGGCGACGCTTTCACACGGGATACGCAGAGTGATACTGGGAGCGCTGCATCGCTCGGGCGATCCTGCGCTGATCGATTTTAAGCTGCACGATTTTGGTTATCGCGGCGTCTCGAGCGAAGAGACCGCCGGCATTGGCGCAGCGGCACACCTGATCAACTTTAAAGGCACGGACACGGTGGCGGGCATTCGCGTGCTGCAACAGTTTTATCAATCGCGCGAGATGGAAGGCTTCAGCATTCCGGCGGCTGAGCACTCCACGATCACAGCCTGGGGCCGCGAGAATGAAGACAAAGCCTATGAAAATATGCTCACACAATTTCCGCAAGGACTGGTGGCCGTGGTGAGCGACTCTTATAACGTTTATGAAGCTTGCGAAAGACTCTGGGGCACGCTGCTGCGGGAAAAAGTGGAACATCGGCAGGGAACGCTGGTGGTGCGTCCGGATTCGGGCAAGCCGCGCGAGGTGGTGCTGAAGGTGCTGGATATTCTGGGCACGAAATTTGGTTACGAGACGAATGCGAAGGGCTATCGCGTGTTGAATCCGAAGATCAGGGTGATTCAGGGCGATGGCGTGAATTACTGGACGATCCAGGACGCGCTTACGGCGATGAATCGCGCGGGCTGGTCAGCCGACAACATTACGTTTGGCATGGGCGGCGCGCTGCTGCAACAACTGAATCGAGACACGCAGCAGTTTGCTTTTAAGTGTTCCAACGTGACGGTGAACGGCGAAGACCGCGACGTGTTCAAAGATCCGGTGGAGGGGCACGACAAGGCTTCAAAACGCGGGCGGCTGGCGCTGCACTTGAAAGACGGCAAATGGAGCACGGTGCGCCTGCGCCGAGGGGTTGACGATCCTGAGGACAGGTTGAAGCCGGTGTTTCGCGATGGAGAATTGCTGGTGCAGCAGAGCGTTCCGGAAGTCCGCAGGCGGGCAAGGCTGGATGAAAATGGGGCGGGGAAGACTGGCGGCTAGACAAGAATTAATTTAAGTCTGGAAATAAACCTCAGGGGCTGAAGCCCATTATTTTATAGCAGCTTACCGCAGGCCTAAAAAGGCCTGCTCCACCCGGTGGTGGTCTAGATTCAGGTGTCGCACACTAAAAGGCCGCTCCACCCCACGATGGCCATGAGGATTGTGATTGGGCAGAGACTATTTGATAGGCAGTTTAGGTTCCGGTGGAAGAGGTGGGATTGGCTGATGCTGTCTCGGCTTCCAGTGATTTGAAGAATCGGCTGGCAAGCATGTTAGCTGTGGCCTGGATCATGCGCTGTCCTACGCTGGCGATGAGGCCGCCGACGTTGACCTCGCCGTTGTATTGAATTTCCGTCGCGCCGCCTGCGTCTTTCAGATTGAGTTCGCCTGAGCCTTTTACGAATCCCGGCTGGCCTTTGCCTTCCACGACGAGCTTGTAGTGTTCCGGAGCAATGATGTCCTGAAGGGAAACCGTGGCGGTGAAGACGCCTTTTACCGGGCCGACGCCAGCGGTGAGCTTGGCTTTGTATTGATTTTCGCCGGTCTTTTCCATCTGCTCACAGCCAGGAATGCACTTCTGCAGAATCGCTGGATCAATCAAGGCATCGAAGATGCGATCGCGGGGAGCGTCGATTTTCTGGGTGCCTTCAATCTTCATGGGAAACCTTAAACCACAAAGGACACGGAGGAGCACGAAGGTGCTTTTGGATCGTCGGATTCCACCGTGTTCCTTCGTGGCTTTCGTGGTTAAGCCTGTTTACTTGGCGCGACCAGCCGCCATTTCAATCGCGCGGCGTGTATAGACCGTTGCCAGTTGCTTGCGGTACTCGGCTGAGGCGTAGAGATCGGAATTGATATCAACTCCGTCAGCCGCATGCGCGGCCGCAGCGCTGACGGTCTTGGCGTCGAGTGTGTTGCCTGTCAGAGCGCTTTCAACCTTCGATGCGCGATACGCTTTGGGCGAGACGCCGGTGATTCCAATCCCCGCGGACTGGCACTTGCCGCCTTCGATCGACAGATTCACCGCGACACCGACGACCGCAAATCCCGAGGCAGGATGACGAACTTTCACGTATGCCTGAGCGGCTTTGCTTTTGCCGGCGGGAACGCGGATTTCGCGCAGAATTTCTCCGGGCTGCAGGGACGTGGTCAGCATTTCAACAAAGAAGTCAGTGGCTTTGATCACGCGGTCGCCCTTGGCGCTGGTGGCGACGATTTCTGCATTAAGCGCGAGAATGGCTGCGGGCCAGTCGGCAGCGGGATCAGAGTGCGCCAGACTTCCGCCGATAGTGCCTTTGTTGCGCACCTGCATGTCACCCAGATGGGTGGCGGTTTCCGGCAGCAACGGACACGAGCGGCGCAGGACGTCGGAAATTTCCAGTTGGAAGTGGGTGGTCATGGCGCCGATACGAATTTGTCCGCCGTCTTCCTTAATATAGGAGAGATCGCGGATGCGGCCGAGATCGATGAGAACTTTGGGCTGCATCAGGCGCAGCTTCATGGCGGGGAGCAGGGAGTGTCCGCCGGCGAGAATTTTGGCGTCATCCTTGTGCCTGGCCAGGAGAGAGATTGCTTCGTCCAGGCTCTTGGCGGCGATGTAATCAAAACTTGATGGGATCATGACTGTCTCCTGCGCTTACGCGGCGCCTGCTGAAGTCTTTTTAGGCCCTGACTTGATGAGCTGCCAGATTACTTCCGGCTTGATGGGCATATCAATGTGGCGTACGCCGTATGGACTAAGAGCGTCAACGATTGCGGCGACGATGGCCGGAGTTGCGCCGATTGTCCCGGCCTCGCCAACACCTTTAGCTCCTAGCGGATTCACCGGCGATGGCGTCTCCGTGCTGTCGAGCTCAAGGTGAGGAATCATTACCGCTTTCGGCAAGGCGTAATCCATCAGTGTTCCGGTGATGAGCTGGCCGGTCTCGTCGTAAACAACTTCTTCAAACAGGGCCTGGCCCATTGACTGCACGATTCCCCCATGCAATTGACCTGCTACGAGCATGGGATTGATCTGCTTGCCGCAATCGTCGACGGCAATATAACGCTGGAAATGGATCTCACCAGTTTCGGGATCAATATCCACCACGGCAATGTGCGTGCCGAACGGAAACGTAAAATTCTTCGGCTCGTAGAATGCTGTCGCAGAAAGTCCGGGTTCGAGGTCTTCAGGAAGGCTTCTGGCCAGATGCGCCGCCAGCGCCACTTCCTGGATCGTCACTGTCTTGCCGCTGGGATGCGGCTCCGGCAACGACGCGCCCGGCGCCTGCCCCACGGGCACTGTGGGCGAAGGTACTGCGCCGGGTTTTCCGCTGGAAGCGCAGAATTTGCCATCCACAAACGTCGCCGACTCGCACTGCATCATGTGCGCCGCGATCTTTGCTGCTTTCACTTTCAGCTTCTGGATCGCCATGTACACGGCGGTGCCGCCCACGGCCAGGCCGCGGCTGCCAAATGTTCCGATACCATACTGCACGATCGCCGTATCGCCGTGAATCACCGTGGAATCATTCACGCTCACGCCAAGTTCATCGGCGGCAATTTGCGCGAAAGATGTTTCTTCGCCTTGTCCGTGAGGAGAAGCTCCCGTCAAGATCGTGACCTTGCCGGTCGGCTCGATTCTCACTGTCGCGCTCTCCCAGCCTCCGGCCGGAGTGGCGGGTGAAGGACCAATCGCGCAGATCTCAACATACGTCGATACGCCAATCCCCATAATACGGCCATCTTTGCGCGCCTTCTTCTGCTCTTCGCGAAGCTTGGGATAATCGGCCATCTTCAGCGCTTTATCCAGCGCGCCCTGATAATTGCCGCTGTCATAGAAGAGGCCGGTCGCGGTCTTGAAAGGGAACTCGTTCGGCTGCGGAAAATTCTTCCGGCGAACTTCCACCGGATCCATTCCCAGTTCCGCGGCCACCAGATCGGCCGCGCGCTCAATCACATACGTCGCTTCCGGACGCCCCGCGCCACGATACGCGTCGGTTGACATCTTGTTCGTAAACGTTGCGGTCACGTTCATCTGGATTGCAGGAATTTTGTAGCAGCCAGAAAGCATCAGTCCGGTCAGCGTGGGGATGGCCGGCGTCAGCAGCTGGAAATACGATCCCATATCGGCAAACACGTTGTAGCGGAAGCCGGTAATCGTGCCGTCTTTCTTGCAGCCGATCTCAACATAGCCGGTCTGTCCGCGCCCGTGGATCGTGGCCTGCATATTCTCGCGCCGGCCTTCAATCCACTTCACCGGCCTTCCCGTCTGCATGGAAAGCCATCCCAGAATCGCCTCTTCCGCATAGACGTTCAGCTTCGAACCAAAACCGCCGCCAACTTCCGGCGTGATGATGCGCAGCTTGTTTTCCGGCACGCCCAGCATGATTGCCACTTGCGTCCTGCACAAATGCGGAATCTGCGTCGACGTCCAAATCGTCAACTCCTGCTCACCCGGAAAATATCGCGCCAGCACGCCACGCGGCTCCATCGCAATTGGCGCCAGCCGCCTGTGCAGGATCTTCTGCTTGATGATCTTGTCCGCACTCTTCAGCGCCGCTTCAATATCGCCTTCGCCCGCCGTCAGCTTGTACGCAATGTTGCTTCCAATCGCCTCATGGATCACCGGACTCTTCGCATCGGCGGCCTTCTCTTCGTCCATCACCACCGGCAGCTCTTCGTAGTCCACTTCAATCAGGTCCAGCGCGTCGCGCGCCGCGGCTTTGGTTTCCGCCACCACCACCGCCACCGGATGCCCCACAAAATAAACTTTGTTC
>DASXCL010000098.1:0-69870 GCA_036491195.1 Candidatus Angelobacter sp. | reverse complement strand
GACGCGCGGCATTGTGAGCGCGCTGAACCGTCCGAACCCTTACACTGACGATGCGCGCAAGCCGGGTGAATTCATCCAGACCGATGCGGCCATCAATCCCGGCAATTCCGGCGGGCCGCTGGTGAATGCGCATGGTGAAGTCATCGGCATCAATACGTTCCTGATTTCTCCTTCGGGAAGCTTCTCCGGCATGGGGTTCGCGATTCCGACGCAGATCGCGCGTCCGGTGATTGACACGCTGGTCAAAGACGGCAAAATTGAGCATGCTCGCATGGGCATAGGCATCAATGACGTAACTCCGGAAAACGCCACGTTCTTCCATCTGCAGAACGCCACGGGCGCCTTGGTGAGCCAGGTTGAAGCAGATTCTCCGGCCGCAAAAGCGGGGCTGAAAGTGGGCGACGTAATTACTGAACTCAACGGCAAGAAGATGGACAATTCCGGCCAGCTTCAGGCCGCTATCAGCGCGCAGCGTCCGGGAAACAAAGTAACTCTTGCGGTGATGCGCGATGGTAAGAGCCTGAATCTTCCAGTAACGCTGGAAAGCATCAACAGGAAGTCTGACGAAACGGCGTCCAACTCCGGCGAATCCCACGGCAAAGCCCGCTGGGGCGTAGCGCTGCAAAACCTGAATGCTGACATGCGCGACCAGCTGCAACTTCCAACTGACGTGAAGGGCGTGGTGGTGACCAACGTTCAGCCGGGAAGTCCGGCAGACAACGCCGGAATCTCCCGCGGCGACGTGATCCTGGAGGTCAATCGCCACCAGGTGCAGAGCGCAGAAGACGTAAAGCGTGAACTGGGGAACGTTCCTGTCGGCAAAGACGCCATGGTGCTGCTCTGGTCCAACGGCGGCAGTTCGTTCCGCGTGATGCATGCGGCTGAGCCCAGCTCTGGCCAGAATGGCGACTAATCTTTCTCCTGACCCAACTTGCGCACCCTCGAAAGAGGGTGCGTTTTTGCCTGTCTGCCCGGCTTTTTGCCAAGGAAAGCTGCCTTCAGGCCCAATTCTGATGTTATCCTCATAATGTGCACGATATTTCTTGGCACGGAGGAACAGCTTGGCAGAAGTCCGATTGCAGGAAGGCGAGCCGCTGGAAAACGCGCTGCGCCGTTTCAAACGTAAAGTCCAGACCGAAGACATCATTAAGGAAGTAAAGCGCCACTCGTATTATCTGAAGCCGGGCGAAAAGAAGCGCGTGAAGCAGGCCCTGGCGCGCAAACGAGCAAAGAAAAAAATCCGCAAAGACCGCGATTCCCGCCCCGATCGCGACTAGCCGCTTCTCCCGCTCCATTTCAAGCGGAACACGCTGGACCCCAAATTGTAAGCGCTGCCTACTGGCCCTTCGCGAGAGCAATAAAGCGAAGGGCACGTGTGCGTGTGTGCGGGACCCGATTTCAGCCTGGCTCCATACCACCATTCACCCAGCTGAAAACTTCTCATTCATAAAAACGAACAAGCTGCTCCCAGCGGGGTGGGGGGACCGACCTTTCGGATTTGAACTGCATTACCTACTTCGGCTCCAGCCGCAGCTCATGCGCCTTCGCCGCCTGCACTCCAGCATCGGTAAACGCCAGGGAAAACGTTTTGTTGTTGTACCAGGCGTCCCAGTGGTCCGTGTAATGCGGGCTGAAGGGCTGGCCGGATTCGCCCAGAACAAGGTTGAACGTGGATGCATCCAGGTTGGAGAAGTCCACGGTCATGCGCTCGGAGGGACCAAAGCTGCGGCCAACCTGCTTGACGGTATAGCCGCCACCGGATTGCGGCTGCACGCCCGGCCCGGCAACGTTCATGTGTCCATGCAGAATCGGCAGGCCGTTGAATACGGGATGGCTGATCACCACCGGATAAACTTCGCCGTACTTCCAGGTCTTCAGATCGGCGGGCGCGTCTTTGAGTGCTTTTTCGACGGCGGCGGTCAGCAAGTCATTAAAGTTCTCATACCCCGGAGGCAGCCAGCGCGCCGGCTGATTGGCGACGATGTTTTCCAGCGCGACTGCGGCTTCAGACCATTCATAGTTGTCGGCGTCATTGCCCAGCTTGGGATCGAGCAGCATCTCCCACAGGTAGCGGCGCGTGCGCACTTCAATGGTCGGCGCGACGGAGTCGGCCAGCATGCGTCCGTCCCAGCCGCGCATGATGTCTGCTGCGCTGCGCGTGCGGGCCGTGGCTTTGCCGCTGCGGTCGATGGCGTAGACCATCTTGTCGGCAAAGAAGCGGTCGTATTCAGAGGTGATGTCAGTCTGCAGGGCCAGCATGTCCGCCGGAGAAAACTTTTTGTCCGTCTTCAGCACTTTGTAGATGCGCTCAGTGCGATACGGCGGAAACCACTGTGTGGCCAGCTGATAGGGATATCCCGCAGGCGTAATCTTGGCGTTGGCCGTGGCAATAATCCCCGAAGGCGGATTGTAGAGACTGGGCAGCTTGTCAAAAGGCAGATAGCCGATCCAGTCGTGCTTGCCGTCCGCGCCGTTCACGGGCACAGTGCCATCGCCGGAAGCTCGAATCGGCACAAAGCCCATGGGCTGGTAGCCAATGTTGCCGTCGATATCGGCATAGACCACGTTTTGCGAGGGCGTGGCAAAGACAGAAAGCGCTTGGCGGAATTCGTCCCAGTTCTGCGCGGAGTCAAGATCAAACAGCGGCACGCTGATGGCATGCGGATCATAGACCAGCCAGCCCAGTGCGATTTGCCGCGTTTCGCCGTGCAGCAGCGGCGTGATGATAGGCCCATGGCGTGTGACGGTGACATCAAACGCCACGTCCGGCTTGCCCTTGACGTGAATCACCTGGTGATCGATCTCTGGCTTCTGCCAGCCGGTTGGCGTCTGGTATTCGCCGGCGGCGTTGAAGTTTTCAATGAACAGGTCCTGTACGTCCGGGTTCAGATTGGTAAAGCCCCAGGCGATGCGCTGGTTGTGGCCAACGCTGATGAACGGAAGGCCCGGCAGGGAAAAACCTTCAACGTTGAAATCGCCGGAGTGGAGCTGCACTTCATACCACACGCCGGGGACGCGGTGCGGCAAATGCATATCGTTTGAGAGCAGCGGCTTGCCGGAAACGGTGTGCGCGCCAGAGATCACCCAGTTGTTCGATCCCGGCAGGCAGGCTTCGCAGGAGTCGTCATTGCTATGCGGCAGAGATTGCGGCGCAGAATGCGGCGAAAGATGGCTGGCCTTTCTCAGGATGTTGGGCGGCGGATTTTGTATAGGCCCGCCATCGGGATTGTTCCCCGCTTCACTGGCCGGCGGATGGTCATGCCATGAATCCGGCGGATACAAATCGGCCATCAGCTCTGGAGAAAGCTTGGCGCCGATCTTTTCCCGCCAGTATTCGGTTTCATACTGCGGGTTCAGCAACTGGCTCATGCCGATGCCGACGAGAAGCGAATCCACCGCGGACCATGGCCGCGGCTTGTAGCCCAGAATGCGGAACTCCATCGGCAGCTTGTCCTGGTGCTGGTCCATGTAAGTGTTCACGCCTTTGGCGTAGGCCTCAAAGAATGCGCGGTCGCGCGGCGGAAGCTGCTGCGTTACGCGCTCGGCGATCACGCGCAGGCGCATGGTACGCTGCTGCTTGTCATAGTCCACCCAGGTCTGTCGCGGACGCACGGCGGCGGTGGCGCGCGAAACCGGCTGAGGCGGCGCGCTGGACGCCGGAAAAATTTCCGCCATCTCTCCGCCCACAGCACGGCGCGTAAGGTCCATCTGCCACAGGCGGTCTTGCGCCGTCACATAGCCCTGGGCAAAGAACAGGTCTTCCAGTTTTGCCGCGGTGATGTGCGGCACGCCATGCGCGTCGCGCACCACTGAGACGGCCGACTGCAAACCGGCCACGCTGATGCTGCCGTCCAGTTGCGGCAGGGCAGAGCGGGCGCCGTTGTAAAACCACACGCACGCCAAGGTCCCGGCAATAATGGCGAGCAGAAAGATCCAGAACACGATCCGGAGCAGAATGCCGAAAAAGCTCTTGCGTCCGGCAGGTGCAGCAACAGTTGTGGTGGCCATGACAGGCGATTGTAAGGGAAATGAAATGGCTGAACAATCAGTCAGTCAGACTGATGATAGTCGCGACGGAGCAATGGAAAGCAATTACCAGAGCTTGATAACGTCCGGTTTGGTGCGCTTCAGCCACCATAGCGAAATTGCGCCAAATAGGATTGCAGGCATGGAATAGATAAATACCGAGACGAGCAGATTAATCGGGTGCATGCTGAGATTTCTTTCTGACGATAATGCAACTCCAGCGACAATGATCCAAAGAGAGCATAGGGTCAATATCGTGAGTTGCTTTCTTGGACTACTTGGGGCAAGTTTTCGCCAAAATAAAGCTGCACAAGCGATGATTCCAAGACCCATGCCGACTCCTACTCCTACGCCCACCATTTGGGCAAAGGACGGCTTTTCACTTTGCAGATGAAGGTTTTCTTGCGCGAGCTCTTCATTGTTCTTGATCAGTGCGTCATTCTTTGGTGCGTTTACGGTAGCCCAACCTTGCCATTCCTGAAGTTTTTGCTGGCACTGCTTCAATTCGTCCGCTCTGATCTGGAGAAGTTTCTCCGTAAAGGCCCGCTTTAATTCTTCTTTATCGGCATGCTGTTGCGCGACGACTGGAAGGCTGAGGAGAGCAAGAATCAAGGAGAGCAGAGCGGAGCTTTTCATGGGGCCGAATTATAAGCTATCAAGGCAAAGATAGTTTGATCGAGGCCTCTACTTTCCCTCTACTTTGCGTATAATGAAAATGAAATTCATTTTCATTTAGAAGAATTCGGAACCACTAAACATGCTGCAACGACGGATTGACGATCATGCGCCGCCTTCGCGCGAATCCATGCGCGAGGCACAGGAAATCTTTTTCAAGCATTTGAAGCGCGTCGGCCTCAAGCACACTGACCAGCGTGACACGATCCTGCGCACCTTCCTGGAGACCCGCGACCATCTTTCCACCGACGAGCTTTTTCGCCTGGTTCGCAAGAAAGACGCCAAGATCGGTTTTACCACCGTGTACCGCACGCTCAAACTTTTGGCGGAGTGCGGCCTGGCCAGCGCCGTCCCGTTTCCTGATGGCATGGCGCGCTATGAGCACCAGTTCAACCGCCGCAATCACCATCACATGGTCTGCACGGAATGCGATGCGTCAGTCGAGTTTTTCTCTCCTGAGGTAAACAAGCTGGAAGAAGAGATCGGCCGCAAATATCATTTTGACGCGACGCGCCACAACTTCCAGATCTACGGCATTTGCGAAGACTGCCGGAAAAAGAGCCGCCGCGCCATCTAGTGGCTTCTGTTCCTTGAACTCAAAAGCCAAAATCTTTGAAACACAGAGGAACAGAGGTCATAGAGTAGCGCCGCTTACATAAACCCTTAAATCCCGTGTTTTCGCGTTCCTTGAAACTTCTTTTGATTCCTCCGCTTCCTCCTTTCCTCTGTGTTTCAAAGGTGTTTCTGTTAGGGCCAGTACAATATTCCTGTGCTCCATGTCCGCCGGTATCAGCCCGAGGATTTTCCCCGCCTGCTGGAGATCGACCAGACATGCTTTGTTGAAGGCATTGCCTATTCCAGGGAAGAGATGAGCTATTTTCTCGGTATGCCCACGGGCATTTCCCTGGTCGGTGAGCAAGCGGAAAAGATCATGGGCTTCATCATCGCAGATCGCTTTCGTCCGCGGCGCGCTATGCGTTCCATGGGTAAGATCATCACCATTGACGTGGCGCCGGCGGCCCAGCACAGTGGCCTGGGGACTTTATTAATGTCCTCCGCCGAAGGCGAACTGAAGCGGGCCGAATGCGACTACGTGTCGCTTGAAGTCGCGGTGGATAACGAGCCGGCGCTCAGGTTTTACAAGAAGCATGGTTACTCGGTATTAAAAGTCCTGCCGCGCTATTACCTGGATTCCATCGATGGATTGCTGATGGGGAAGAAGCTGTGACGTCTGAAATATTTGCGCCAAGTCGCTTCGCGCGCGGTAGTTTCGACTGCACGCACGTTCAGGATGAAAGTGAGAACACTTCATCCCCCGACGACCTGCCATCCCGAACTTCGACGGCGAGCCTTGGGTGAGCCGGAGAACGTGAGGGACCGGCTCCGCTGCTGTGTCGCGGTAGCCCTGAAGACAGGTGGAACTGATTCCTCGCTTCGCCGCCGCCTGTTCAGAAATCAAGCGCGGCATAGTGATGGCTCGCTCGGAACAGCATGTCATTGCAATGAAACATCAGCGCGGCAAAACGCAGTCTCGTGAGAACGCCTTTCCGCGGCGTGGTAGCATAAACACCTTCGGGATCCTTCGACTCCGCGCCGTTGATCGTTGTTATTTTGAGATTCTCGACGCGCTTCGCTCAGGATGACATCGCCAAAGAGTGACTATTCGATTGCCAAAAAATAAGGCCACGCCACGGTCCGCAAGAACTCGCACCCCACTCAGAATCGCTATCGATAGCGGCGGTACCTTTACCGACTGTGTCTGGCTCCAGGACTCCACGCTTCGCATCCTGAAAGTATTTTCCACGCCTGCTGATCCGGCGCAGGCCATTGCCGATGCGGTGCAAAGGATCGCCGGTGATGCGCACGAGATCGTCGTCTTGCACGGGACCACTGTCGGTACAAACACGCTGCTTCAGCGCAAAGGCGCGCGCGTGGCCTTTGTCACCACGAAAGGATTTGAAGACTCCATTGAGATTGGCCGCCAGCAACGGCCTAAGCTCTACGATTTTTTCTTTGAAAAAGATCCCGCGCTGGCCCCGTCGGAGTTGCGCTTTGGCGTGGATGAGCGGACTTCAGCCGAAGGCGCTGTGCTCCGCGCGCCTTCGCCGGCGTCTTTAGAGTCTCTTGCGTCGCAAATCGCCGCGCAAAAGCCGCAGGCTATCGCCATCTCGCTGCTATTTTCGTTCGCCAATCCCGCGAATGAAGAGGCCGTGACTGAAGCGCTCGCCGGGCTTGAGCTTCCTCTTTCCGTCTCTCACCAGATCCTACCGGAGTTCCGCGAGTATGAGCGCGCCAGCACCGTGCTGGTCAACGCTTATTTGCAGCCGGTTATGCAGAGTTATCTCGGGAAGGTGCGGGAACTCCTTTTGCATGAGAGTCCCACCCTTTCCACGCCTCAGCAAGCCAACATCGGGCTTGCTGGGGGCCCCGCAAAAGCGCGAAAGGATGGGGCACCCGTGCGCATCTTCGTGATGCAATCCAGCGGCGGCATCACCGCGCTGAACACTGCGGCGGAGCAGCCTGTGCGCACGGTTTTGTCCGGTCCCGCTGGTGGCATCGTGGGAGCGTCAGCGGTGGCGCGGCGCAGTGGCTTTGATCGCATCATCACGTTTGATATGGGCGGCACTTCCACTGACGTCGCATTGGTGGATGGCCAGCCAACCACAACCAACGAAGCGGATGTTGCCGGACTGCCGGTGCGAGTGCCAGTGCTCGATATTCACACTGTTGGCGCGGGCGGAGGATCGCTGGCGCGGTTCGATGCCGGTGGCGCTTTGCGCGTTGGACCCGAATCGGCCGGCGCCGATCCCGGTCCAATCTGTTATGGCAAGGGCGAGCGTCCCACCGTTACCGACGCTAACCTGCTTCTCGGCCGCCTGCCCGCCGACCAGTTTCTTGGCGGCGACTTTCAACTGGATTTGCCGCGCACGCAAAAGATGGTCGCCCAGTGGCTGAAAGACGGCAACAGCAAGCTTGAGCCGGAAGAGTTTGCCGCCGGCGTGGTTCGCGTGGTCAATGCCAATATGGAAAAGGCGATTCGCGTCGTCTCGATTGAGCGCGGCTATGATCCGCGGCAATTTTCTCTTGTGGCTTTTGGCGGCGCCGGAGCCATGCACGCCTGCGATCTGGCCCAGGCCCTGCGGATTCCCAGGGTGATAGTTCCCGCATATCCCGGCGCGCTTTCAGCGCTCGGCATTCTGATCAGCGATGTCGTCAAAGACCATTCCCGCTCAATTCTGCTGCGTATTGCTCCCGCAACCAGCAAGACTCGGAAAAGGGCTCTCTCTTTTTCTTCCAAACTTGATCCGGTATTTGCCGAGCTTAGGAGGAGCATTGCCGCCGAACTAAAGAAGGAAGAATGGCAGGGAAAAACGCTGTTCGAGCCGACTTGCGATCTGCGTTATCGCGGCCAGGGATACGAACTGAACCTGCCATATCGTGCGGACGTGCTCCAGCGTTTTCACGCTGAGCACAAGCGTCGTTACGGCTATAACAGTCCGGAGCGCGATGTGGAGATTGTGACCGTCCGTATGCGTGGCCGCGTGGCTTCGCCAGAAAAGCTCTCACGTCTGAAGATCCGTGAAGAACAAGGCAGGCTCAAGGTGGCTGTGGCCATGGTCCACTTTGGCGGCAGGCGACATCGGACTCAGGTCATCCCCAGATCTTCCATCGGCGCGGGCAAGCGCTATCGGGGGCCGGCGATCATCACCGAATACAGCGCAACCACGTCCGTGCCGCCGGGCCTGTTCTATCGAAAAGATAACGCGGGAAACCTGGTGATAGAGATGTGAACTTACCGTCCGCGCGAGGCTTTTCTTGCAGTACGTGTGGTGTGGGTTGGGTTCTGCCGAGTCGGTGTTCCTGTCTTCTGCTGCGGGTTGTTCTGCTCAGAGGCCTTTTTGGCCCACATCTTTTCCAGTTCGCGCATGTTTTTGGTTTTCATGCATATAAGAATGACATAACCGGGCCATCCAAGGCGAGTGCTTCGTGCGGTACCATGCGGACAGGGGCATAGCTACCAGATCAACCGACGCCAGCCAATCGGAATTAAGATTTTCCGCAACTATCATTTTCTGCAACTATCATGGACCATTGGGGTTCATCCTGCGGGCCAGCGATGGCCGTATCTCTCCTTTGGTTGGGGTTGATCAAGAAAGGGCGGTCCATTACGGAACGCCCTTTTTTCGGCATTCGTCATTAAAAAACAAAGCGCCGTATGCGGGCGCTTTTTGGTTTCGATTTGAAGTTGAAGATTAAGCGACGTCTTTGTCGCGCTCTATTTCTCGATCTTTTTCTTCGTTCTTGATTTTGGTTTCATCCAGTTTGTTGGCCGCGTCGCGTACGGCGTCTTTCATCTTGCCAACCGCGTTGCGGGCTTTGCCTTCAGCTTGCTTGGCCAATCCTTCGGTCTGGGCCTTTTCATTACCGGTCCACTCGCCTGCCTGGCGCTCTACGCGTCCAGCAACGTCTTCCGCTTTCCCCTTAACGCGTTCTTTGTCCATAAAAGAAGCCTTTCCCCCTTTGCGTAATGTTTCTTCCAGTTCCCCTTACGGAATTGAGAGACACATGGGCTGCTCATGTCGTACGGAATTGAGAGATCCATAGGCTCTCGCTCCGTGCTTGGCGACCTACGAGGAATATTTCGTGGTCGCGTCTGCGGATTTTAACGGCTCTAGACCGCGGCGCGTCTGCCAGTAATCAATTGGAAAACCAATGCGATCACAGCGAGCACCAGCAGTATGTGGATAAACCCGCCCATGGTGTAGCTACTAACCACTCCTAAGAGCCAGAGAACTAGCAAAATCACAAATAGCGTCCAAAGCATGTCACCCCTCACATTTACAATGTTGTCAATTACAATCTAGTCAATAGCTTGGAAGCTAACAGGCTTAAGGCGGTTGCAAAGAATCGAGAGCTGCTGAAAGTCAGGAGCCTAAGCCCTTGTTGCATTGATAGTTGGAATGTCTCTCGATTCGACCGTTACGCCCTCATCTGGCCGGCTGGATGCATTTGTAATTAAGGTTTTCCTCAATCTGTCGCCCCGCTGCGATCGTCAATGAAATCAAAAGCCAGCGGCAAAAAAGCCGCGGAGCCGGTCTGCGGAAGTGGCAGCCCGCCGGCAGAAGCTATATTGTTATTCACTGACATGAAGGTAGCTATTCAAGGTGAGCGCGGAGCGTTCAGTCATCAGGCGGCGTTACAACTGGCGCGCGGCGCGGATGTGCTGGCCTGTGCTACGTCGGTCCAGGTTTTTGAGGCGGTTGAATCCCGTCGCGCCGCCGCCGCGGTGATTCCCGTGGAAAACACGCTCGCCGGCCCGGTGGGTGAACATCTTGACCTCCTGCTGGAACGCGATGTTTTCATTCACGCTGAAATGCGGCTGCGGATCGAGCATAACCTGATCGTGGCGCCGGGCGTAAAGCTGAAGGACATCCGCCAGGTGCTCTCGCATCCGGTAGCGCTGGACCAGTGCCGCAACTTTTTTCGCCGCCATCGCGGCGTGTCTGCCGTACCTTTTTATGACACTGCGGGAAGCGTGAAGCACATCATGGCTGAGGGATTGCATGACAGTGCAGCCATCGCCAGCAAACAGGCGGCCCGGGAATATGGCGGCCGGCTTCTCATGTCCGGGTTGGAAGACAATAAACAGAACTTCACTCGTTTCTTCCTGATCAACAAACAGAAGAAGATTTCCGCGAAAGCCGACAAGACTTCCCTGGTTTTCTCGCTCAAGAACGTCTCCGGAGCGCTGTTCAAAGCCTTAAGTGTTTTTGCCCTGCGCGATCTCGATCTGAGCAAGATTGAGTCCCGTCCGGTCCGGGGCAAACCCTGGGAGTATCGTTTTTATGTGGATGTCATGAGGGGGAAAGACCCTGCCATGCAGCTTGCCCTGAAGCATCTGGAAGAAATTGCAGGGTTCGTTAAAGTCATGGGAGTGTACCCTCAGGCTAAATAGGCGATTCGTAAATATGTTGTGGTCCAGCAGTTTAGCGGGGAGATGGCAGGAAATAATGGTACAATCCGCGCGGCTAAAATCGGCTACTGCATCCTTTCTTTTGCAGTATCATCAAATGTGAGTGCACTTATATCAAGGATGGATTTATGGCGTCTGAAACTAAAAATACAAACATTGAGCCCATAGATGCGACGCCCGATGAGCGCCCAACATTAATCGAGGAACAGCAAAAAAGCATACCGGTCCTTCCGGTCCGAGACACCGTGCTATTTCCTCATGCGGTCCTGCCTTTAACGGTGGGCCGTGAGAGCTCTATTCAACTGATCAACTCGCTGGGAGAAGAGAAAACCATACTGGTAGTGGCGCAGCGGGAAGCCCGCGTGGATGCTCCGCAACCTACTGATTTATATGCCATTGGAACCTTGGCCACCGTCCATAAGGTGGTGAAAATGCCGAATCAGAGCCTTTTCGTTTTTACCGAAGGCCTGACGCGCGGCAAACTGCAGGACTTCACCCAGCTAACACCTTTCCTGCGCGCCAATGTCGAGCCCATTCCTGACGCTGAACCGGAAATGTCCCCGGAGCTTGAGGCCCTACAGCGCAACGTCTTAACGTTGTTCCAGCAGATTGTGGCTGGTTCGCCCACGTTATCCGACGAACTCCAGACCGTAGCCATCAACATTGAAGAACCCGGCAGGCTGGTGGATTTTGTCGCCTCGTCGTTGCCCTTCCTCGCTACTAAAGATAAGCAGGAGATTCTGGAAACGCCGGACGTAAGCCACAGGCTCCAGGCCATCAATCATCATCTGGCCAAGGAACTGGAAGTTCAGCAGCTGCGCAACAAGATCCAAAATGAAGTGCAGGACCAGGTGCAGCAGTCGCAGCGAGAATACTATCTGCGCGAGCAGATGAAGGCCATCCAGAAAGAACTGGGTGAGCAGGATGAAACCCAGCGCGACGTGGAAGAGCTGCGGCAAAAGATTGACGCTGCCGGCATGCCGGAAGAAGTAAAGAAGGAAGCCACCAAGGAACTTAATCGGCTGGCCCGCATGTCGCCGATGGCCGCGGATTACTCCGTAACGCGCAATTACATTGAGTGGCTGGCGGTATTGCCATGGTCCAAATCCAGCGGCGTCGTTGTGGACATCGTCAAGGCTGCCGAAGTGCTGGATGCAGACCACTACGATCTGAAAAAAGTGAAAGACCGCATTCTGGATTACCTCTCCGTGCGACGGTTGAAGCCGAGCATGAAAGGGCCGATCCTCTGCTTTGTCGGGCCTCCTGGCGTGGGCAAAACTTCGCTTGGCCGCAGCATTGCGCGCGCCCTGGAGCGGAAGTTTGTGCGCCTCTCGCTGGGCGGCGTGCATGACGAAGCGGAAATTCGCGGGCATCGCCGTACATACATCGGCGCGCTGCCAGGACAGATCATGCAGGGCCTGCGCCGCGCGGAGACCAACGATCCAGTCTTTGTCCTGGACGAAGTGGACAAGCTGGGGCGCGATTTCCGCGGCGATCCTTCATCGGCGCTGCTGGAAACGCTGGATCCGGAACAGAACTCCACGTTTCGCGACAACTATCTGGACGTGCCATTTGATTTGTCGAAGGTGCTCTTCATCTGCACGGCCAACATGCTGGACACGATTCCCGAGCCGCTGCGCGATCGCATGGAAATTATCGAACTTCAGGGCTACACCGAAGACGATAAGACCCACATCGCCGAGCGCTATCTGATTCCGAAGCAGATCGAAGAAAACGGTCTAACGAAAGAACAGATTGAATTTCCGGAAGATGCTGTCCGATTCATCAGCCGGCATTACACCCGTGAAGCTGGCGTGCGCAACCTGGAACGCAACATCGGCACCATGTGCCGTAAACAGGCGCGCCGTATCGCTGAAGGCAAAATTGAAAAGCTGACTGTCACGCGGGAGACGGTGCAGGAATTCCTGGGTGGAATCAAGATCCGCATCGACACCGAAATTGCCGAACGCACCAAGCGTCCAGGCGTCGCCGTAGGACTGGCCTGGACACCGTCGGGCGGAGACATTCTCTTCATCGAGGCCAATAAGATGAAGGGGAAAGGCGGCTTCACCATGACCGGTCAGATCGGCCAGGTAATGCAGGAGTCCATGCAGGCGGCTTTGACCTGGGTGAGGTCGAACGCCGAAAAACTCGCGATCCCTGAGGAGTGGTTCAGGGACCATGATATCCACATCCACGTGCCTGCGGGCGCCATTCCGAAAGATGGTCCCTCAGCCGGAGTGACCATGGCCACGGCCCTGGTTTCTTTGCTCAAGGATACGCCGGTGCGTCCGCTGACCGGGATGACCGGTGAGTTGACGCTAAGTGGGAATGTTCTGCCCATCGGCGGAGTGAAGGAAAAATTTCTGGCCGCGAAGCGAGCAGGCGTGAAAGACATTCTTTTTCCGGCGGACAATCGCATGAACGTGGAAGAAGACCTGACTCCGGAGCAACTTGAAGGCGTCAACCTGCACTACTGCAGCATGATCGAGGAGGTTCTTGAGGTCGCCCTTCCTGGCTCGCGTCTGGAAGAGCGGCAGGACGCGGAGACGCGCGAGAGGGTTTTGAGCAACGTCTAAACATCATTCTTTTCTTACACAAGGGGCAGAGAACGATCTCTGCCCTTTCTTCATTCAGCGTAAGAAAATTCCGCACGTAATCCCTGTTTTAAGGTGAGCTTTCGGCCAGCAGCAGCACTGGCCTGAGCATCCAAGCCATAAATACCATCATCGCGAGGGCCCATGTTGAATAACATAACTTCCGGACGCGACCCTGCCTTTTCAGAGTGGCTGAAACGGCGCTTGTTGCACGCGGTGACAGGTGTTTTGTACGGTCTTGTGATATTTGGCTCTTGTGCCGCACCTCAGGCGCAGGCACAATCCGCGCCTTCGGGCGTCCAGGCCTACGCCGATGCCGTTAAGCAATCGACCATCTCTGACCGGATTGCAGCCATGGAGCGGTATCTTCCATTGTCCGGCGGCAGCCGCTTGAAAGTGGACGCCTTGGAATTTCTTGTCTGGGACCATTTGCGCCTGGGGCATTATTCGCAAAGCGAAAGACGGGCACAGGAATTGTTGGCAAGCTCGCCCGGAAACGCGATCGCAATCGCAGTACTCAACCAGGATGTGCCGTCGGCAGCGCAGGGAAAGGGCTTGATCCAGAACCGGATTGCCACGCTGACTTCGGCCATGAGCGGCATCGATCACTTGAACAAGCCGGAAGGAATGCTGGACCGAAACTTTCAAATGCTGCGCCAGCAAGTGGCCATCATGTTGAATGGAGCCATCGGCATGTCTTATCTTGCGCTCGAAGACTACCCGCGAGCGCGTCTGGCGCTTGACCAGGCAGTAGCCAGCGACCCGAACAATCCGCAATGGGTATATGGCAGGGGGCTGGCGCTGCTCAACGGGAAGAATCGCGATCAGTATCGCGGGTACTGGTATCTGGCTCGCGCGGCCAATCTGACGGAAGGAACGCCGCAAGGCCAGGAGATCGCCAGCTATGCGCGGCGCCTGTACCAGAAAGACGGCGGAAAGGATGCAGGTTGGGAACGTTTCCTGGCCAGCGCAGCGGCCCTGGACGCTCCGCCCAGCCTCGATTCCGGCGGCGCGAAACCACCATCGAACGCAGTCGTCGCGTCCGCGAGTCGGCCCGCTTCATCCGGTGGCAATCCCAGCGTTGCAACTAATTCAAAAGAAGCAACCCGGAGCGCGCGGAACGATGCTTTCAGCACGACAAAATCCTCGGCTTCCTCCAACAGGAAGAAAAAGGCGACAATCGGTTTTGAGGATACATTGCGTGAACCGCCGTCGCGCGAGCCTCCGGCAGCTGCTTCCACGAACAGGCCCAGGGGAATCGCCGCGCCTTCGGAAGCCGTGTCACTGGGGATACTGATTGAGACATCGTTGCTGACGAACCAGAATCGACAGGCCATTATTGCGACGCTCAACGACATCGTCAGAAATTTGCGCAGCAACGATGAAGCCTGCATTCTTGTGTTCAGCGACGAACTGGATTTTGAACAAGACCTCACCGCCGACGATAACCTGCTGGAAGAAGCGATCAGCCAGATCCGTCCCAGGCAGGGAAAGGCGCTGTTGTCTGGAATCGCCTTTGCCGCCGGACACCTGAAGCGGATCGGCAAGAATAGCAATCGTATTCTGCTGGTGATTTCCGATGGCCGCACCGCGCAGGCAGCCAATTCAGATACGCTGATGTTTCGCAGCCAGGTGAGCGGCGTGCGTATTCACTGCATCGGCCTGAAAGCGGATGGCGCGAACGAGCGGGCGTTGCTGGAGCGTGTTGCAGCCTACTCCGGCGGAAAGGCCTCTTTTGCTTCGGATTCTGGCCAGTTCCGCATGGTGGCCCTGCAAATCACACGCACCATGGGCATCGCTGTGCCGTGATGCACTTCCGCTGGAGCCCCGGACCAGAGTGATTCCGAAGCAAAAAAATTCCGGAGGGTGCGTGATTCCACTCCGGATGAATTCGTAAACTGTGCTTGTTGATTGATACGTGGTTAGACGCCAAAAAGTTGCTGAGAGTAGCCCTTTTTCTCCCTATATACAAAACTTAACCCGCTCCCTCCCCCAAGAATGACCTAACGTCCCCCTCGCGCAAATGGGCCACACTTAATCGAGCGCGGGGCTCTGGGTTTCCGCTATCCTTATAGCCATGCGTGTCAGGGTGCTGCTGTTTGGGCAGCTCAAGGATATTGTTGGTCGCCAGGAAGATTCTCTCGATTTGGAATCGGGCGCCCTGCTTTCCGTCGTCATGGCCCATTATTCCAGCCGCTATCCCAAATTCCAGGGTTTGACCAATTCGATTGCCTGCTCCATTAACCAGGAATACGCCCAAGGCTCCGCAGTCCTTAAAGAAGGCGACGAGGTCGGACTGCTACCCCCGGTGAGCGGGGGCAAAGCCCGGATGGAAGAACTCCGCTCAGAGCATTGCGCTATTGTGCGCGAGCCGATCAATCTGCAGGCGATCAGGAAAGAATTGGAGCATCCGGAAGACGGTTCGGCGCTGTTATTCGATGGAGTAGTTCGCAACAATACCCGTGGCCGTCGTACACTCTACCTCGACTATGAGGCTTATGAAGCCATGGCATTGAATGAAATGGAGAAGTTAGCTCAAGCGGCACTTGAGAGTTTCAAAGTGCGGAATGTGTGCCTGGTGCACCGGCTCGGCCGGTTGCAGATTGGCGATACCAGCGTTTTGATTGGAGTCGCATCAGCGCACCGAGTGGCGGCTTTTGAGGCTTGCCGCTGGCTGATCGACACGCTGAAAAGGACCGTCCCTATCTGGAAGAAAGAGTACTTTGAAGACGGAGCGGTATGGGCCGATGGCGAACCATTTCCTGAAGAAATTCGCATGAACAAATAACTCTTTACCGCCGTTTGCATCTAAGATTTCCAGAATACCTTCTTGATAATTATGAAACGAACTCGCGCTTTGCCGCCGTGGTTCAGCCTGGTTTGCCTGGTCTTCTGCCTGCTGTGCGTTCGCGCCCTGGCACAGGACCCACAAAAAGGAGACCGCGTGCCGCCGGGATCCAAGTCCCAGCAGGATGAATCCACGTACCGCGTCAATGTGCGGCTGGTGAACGTCTTTACTACCGTGACCGATTCCCGCGGCGCGCCGGTGGCCGATCTGACGAAAGACGATTTCCAGCTGCTGGAAGATGGCGTGCCGCAGACCATCAAGGTCTTCGAGAAAGAATCGTCGATCCCGCTGAGCATTGCGCTGGCGATCGATACCAGCCCCAGTACGCTACGCGATTTCAAACTGGAAGTCTCTTCGGCACACAAGTTCGTCCATTCCATCCTGCGCGCCGAAGACCGTCTATCGGTTTTCGAGGTAACGGAAAATGTTGATCAGGTCACCCGCTTCACTTCGGACCTGAGGTCGATTGAGCGTGGCATCGACAGCTTGCGCACCGGTCCGGGGACTTCCATCTATGACGCGATTTTTCTTTGCTCAGACGCTCTTCTGGACAGGGAAGGCCGCAAAGTGCTGGTTTTGATTACCGACGGCGGCGATACCACCAGCAAAGCGGACTACAATACCGCATTGCGCCGGGCGCAGCAGGCTGAGGCAATCGTGTACAGTATTATTGTGGTTCCTGTGGAAGCGGATGCTGGCCGCAATCTGGGCGGCGAACACGCGCTGATTCAGATTTCCAAAGATACCGGCGGCAAGCATTACTACGCTGAAGGCCAGGAACAACTGGACGATGCTTTTCGCAAGATTAGCGATGAACTGCGGACGCAATATCTGCTTGCTTTCTATCCCATCCGAAAAGTTTCAGACTCGCCCTTCCGCCGCATCCAGGTAGAACTGAGCAAAAAAGATCCTGAGGGGCGGCCATACCAAGTGCGGCATCGCGCGGGATACTATACGGCGCCGGCCAGATAAGCGTCTGGCATTCTTGGTTTGCGCCTGAGTTCTGGCTGCGATATTCGAAGTTGCTCCGCGAATTTGGTGACCCGCGACTGCATTTTTAGGTACAATACGGGGCATGTCGTTTCGTGCAGCCGCTCCAGCCTTCGCAAAAAAGACCACCAAGACGCCGCCACCCGACGATACGGGAATGGAATCTTCCTACCTGAAGGCCCTGGGTGAGAAGCAGACTCCCGTAACGGTCAAGCTGGTCTGCGGCGAAACCTTGCACGGCTGGATAGAATACTACGATGTCGGCATGGTCCGCCTGACGCGCGAGGGCTCGCCCAATCTGTTCATCTTCAAGCACGAGATCATGTATATCGCTGAAGACTCCGGCCGCCGCGCCCGCTGATGTCTCCCCGGGAAGACTACGTCCAACCCATGCAGGAGCTGGCCCGCGAAGCGGGAACGCTGCTCATGTCCTATTTCGGGAAAGTATCGGTGGAGTACAAGGGCGACGCCGATCTTGTAACCAAGGCCGACCGCGCTTCGGAAAAACTGATTGTCGAGCGCATACGCAAACAGTGGCCCGAGCATGACCTGATCGGGGAAGAAGGCAGCCGTCGCGAAAGCGGCAGCGATTTCCGCTGGTATATCGATCCGCTTGACGGCACTACAAACTTCGCCCACGGTTTTCCCGTTTTTTGCGTTTCGATTGCGCTTGAGTATAAAGGGGAAAGAATCGCCGGCGTGGTCTATGACCCGTCGCGGGACGAGATGTTTGCCGCGGAGAAGGCCGGGGGCTCATTCCTGAATGGCCGTCCCATTCATGTTTCTTCCATCGCTCGCCTGAAAGAGAGCCTGGTGGCCACGGGATTCCCGAGCCACAAACGGCACAAAAACCCGAACATCCATTTCTATCACCAGATCACGCTGCGTTCGCATGGCGTGCGCCGCGCGGGCTCCGCCGCGCTTGACCTTTGCTATCTGGCGTCCGGCCGATACGACGCTTACTGGGAATTCAACCTCAACGCGTGGGACACGGCCGCGGGTGTATTGCTGGTGGAAGAGGCGGGCGGCACAGTTACAAACTTCAGCGGCGGCCCATTTAACATCGACAGCCGCGAAGTTCTGGGCAGCAACGGCCTGCTTCATGACGAACTGCACAGGGAATTTCAGGCCATCATTGCCGGACGCGTAGAAGGACTGCCGTCGGTGGCGGAATCGTTTACGTCGAAATAACAACCAGCTCGGGGCTATGAATTTTTTAACTGCGCAAAAATCAGCATTTTTCAGCCTTAACAACTCTCAACCAGGGAAACGTAAGAAGATTGAAACCCGTGCGACTCACCTTGAGCCCGCAGGTATCGAATGTTTTCATGTATGCGCCGGTATTGATTAAATCCGAAATTAGCGCGGTACCGCCGGGCTTGAGCACGCGCGCAATTTCTCGACAGGCTTGAGCACGGCCTTCCGCTTCAGGAATGTTATGAATGCATAGGTTCGAGAGAATGACATCGAAACTGGCATCAGGAAAACTGAGCTTACGCGCGTCATCACTCTTGAGATCTACCTTGTCCCGAACGCCTTCGACGTCAATATTGGCTTGTGTGCGCTCCAGCGAGTTGCTGGAAAGATCTTTGGTACTCCAAATGTCGATGCCTGTCCCTGTGCCGGTCGTCAGCCGTCGGGCTGCGCCGATGAGCAGTAGACCGCGTCCGGTGCCTATATCAAGCACTCGTTCATTGCCGCGCCAGTGCAGGATATTTAGCATCAAGTCACGATGACGAAACTTGCCCCACTTGGCATAAAGCACCATCAAGAGGCCGCCCAGAAGACACGACGCTCCGGGCCAAATGGCGCTCCGACTCCACAGAACTGTTACGTTGCCCAGGTGAATGACTGGAAAGACGATGCCTGAGATGATGAGCGCCGCGCCAATCACCAGCAGGTTGCGGACGACGCCGGGTGCGTCGATTCCATAATCAGGATGTGACGGCATAGACGGATTAGATCATAGAAGGCTGGAGCGGCCAAAAAGCTGAGAAAATTCATTTCAGTTTTTTGGCGATGGACTTGGTAATCATCTCAAGTTCAAGCATGATGTCGTCTTCAAGATTCAGTCCGGCGACGCGCATGGCGGCCAGTGGATCGCGCCGGAACAAGTCCGCGTTTTTCGGCGAATCGCCGATCCATTTCTTCAGGTCCTGTTCAACCTTGGTCAAATGCTCCAGAAGGCGATCTGGTTCAGCGGCGTGCGGCTTGCGTCGGCGCAAATCAAATACCTCGACTAGCATGATGGATCAATACTAACCGCACGCGCGTCGGAATTGTCCATAGAAGTTTACTATTTGAGTAACGTTAATGAATTCTTATTTATTTGCGAAAACAGAACGCCACTTCAATCGGTGGAAACTAAGTTTCCAGCCACTATCCCGCAGCAGGCAATTTGGAGATTTTTCAGCAGGGAAGTCGCCGGCGGAGTACCACTGAGCGACTCGGCAACAATCTTTTTTGGGATTTCTGTCGTTCTCACGTATCCGCATTTCATGAATCAGCTTCTTTGCAAGACCAAACCTCTTATAGCATCCATAAATTTTTTCGATTTCCCTCTGCCCGCTGGAGTGGATAGATTGTTTGCTAAGCCGATTCCTTCACGGCCCTGGAGCTGAACAAACTTATGGCAAAGTTCCTGCGCTGTCTGTTGGCCTTCCTGTTCTTATGCTCGCCGATTGTCGTGCTGGCACAGACCGCCGCGTTCACGCAAGCGGACGCTCAAAGTGACCGCATCGCCAAGCTGGAACAACAAATAGCAGACTCCAAGGGCTCCGCCGACAATGCATGGATGCTGATGAGCTCCGCGCTGGTGCTCCTGATGACCGGTCCGGGCCTGGCGCTTTTCTATGGCGGCCTGGTGCGTAAGAAAAACGTTCTGGCTACCATGATGCAGAGCTTCGCCCTGATGGCCGTCGTTACCGTGGTCTGGGCCATCGTCGGGTATAGCCTGTCTTTTGGCGAAGGCAACAGCTTTATTGGGGGACTGCACAATCTCTTTCTCCACGGCGTGGGTACGCAACCTGATCCTGATTATGCCGGCACCATTCCGGCGCAGACTTTCATGATTTATCAGCTCATGTTTGCCATCATCACGCCGGCGCTTATCACCGGAGCTTTTGCCGAGCGGATGAAGTTCAGCGCCATGGTGGTTTTCATGGTCCTGTGGTCGGCCATTGTTTATAGCCCGATGGCCCACATGGTGTGGGGCAAAGGCGGCCTGCTGAATGCCGCGCTGGGCGGTCGTTTTCCCATGCTCGACTTCGCCGGCGGCACGGTTGTGCACGTCACGTCCGGCGTTTCTGCGCTGGTTTGTGCTCTGTATCTTGGCCGCCGTATCGGCTATCCGCGGGAGCCAATGCCGCCGCACAGCATGGTGCTTAGCTTTATCGGCGCATGCCTGCTTTGGGTGGGATGGTTTGGATTTAATGCTGGCAGCGCCCTCAGCGCGGGCAGTCTGGCCACCAGCGCTTTTGTGGCCACTCATTTCGCTGCTGCCACGGCCGTGATGGGATGGTGCGCCGCCGAATGGATTCGTAACGGCAAGCCCAGCGCTCTGGGGGCGATCTCCGGCGCGGTTGCCGGACTGGTTGCCATCACTCCCGCCGCAGGCTTTGTTACGCCGATGGCGGCGCTTGGCATTGGCGCGATCGCCGGCGTCTTTTGCTATTTGATGGTCGCGCACGTGAAAGCTCGTTTCGGTTATGACGACTCGCTCGACGCTTTCGGCGTTCACGGCGCCGGCGGCACTATCGGCGCGCTACTCACGGGCGTTTTTGCCAGCAGCCTCGTCAACCCCATCTTCAAAGACGCGACCGGCCATGTGTTGCCTTCCGGCGCGCTGGAAGGCAATACGCACCAATTCGTCAATCAGGCAATCGGAGTCGGGATTGCGGCTGCGCTGGCCGTCGCCGGAACGCTGGCCATCCTGAAGTTTGTTGACGTGGTGATGGGTCTCCGCGTGCCGGAAGACCATGAAATCCAGGGTCTCGACATCTCGCAGCATGGCGAAGAAGGTTATGACTGGGAAGTTCCCGTGCCTGCGGCCGCAGCAGCCTTTGTATCCCTGGCGACGCATGGAACTGAACAGCACCGCGACATCCCGCGCATCGACGCGCAAGCAGTCATGGGAGATTAACCTCGGCGGCTGATTGCCTTCGCACGCATATTGCGCAAAGGCCTCATAGAGAGCGAGACAAGTGTCAGGGCACGACTTCCAGTCGTGCCGTAAATGCTTCAAAAATGAGCCGGGCTTTAGCCCCTGAGAAACGATCTACGGCGCGGCTTCTTTGGCCAGTTACCCGCTGCTAAATTTTCAAAGATCGTTCCATTCCGCCGCCCTGAGCGGTGCTTCTGCAACTTCTACCTTCTGCTCGCCGCTTCAACCATGCGCGGCGTCATCGCCGTAAACGCCTGGTCCATGATCCGGATGGCGTCATCCACATCGCCCTTGGAAATATTCAGAGGCGGGGAAGTGCGAATCACGTTGCCAAACAAGCCGCCTTTGCCCACAATCAGTCCGCCTTTTCGGCAGTGGTCCATGAACTGGTTTGTGGCTTCCGGCGCGGGCTCTTTGGTATTGCGGTTTTTCACCAGCTCCATCGCCTGCAACAGGCCCATGCCACGCACGTCGCCAATCAGATCGTGTTTTTCTTTCAGGCTCTCAAGCCCATCGCGAAAGTAGCGGCCAACCGTGTCCGCATTGTCCATCAGGCGGTCTTCTTCAATCACTTCAATCGTGGCTTTGGCTGCCACTGAGGTCACAGGATTTCCCCCAAAGGTCGAGATGTGCAGGCCCTTGAAGCTGGCTGCAATTTCCGGACGCGTCGCAGTCAGTCCCACCGGCACGCCGTTGCCCAGTCCTTTGGCAGCAGTAATAATGTCCGGCGTAACTTCCCATTGCTCGATCCCGAACCAGCGTTTGCCGGTGCGTCCCCAGCCGGTCTGCACTTCGTCGGAGACAAACAACCCGCCGTAGTCCTTCACGATCTTGAAAACGATTTTGAAATATTCTTTCGGCGGCGTGATGAATCCACCCACGCCCTGGATCGGCTCGGCAAAGAACGCAGCAATCTGCCCAGAGGTCGAAGTCTGGATCACCGCTTCAACGTCTTTGGCGCACGCCACCTCGCAACTTGGATAAGTCTTGCCCAGCGGGCAGCGATAGCAATACGCGTTTATGGCGTGGACCACGCCCGGCGCCGGGACGGGCAGCGACTTCCGCCAGGTGTTGTGCGCCGTGAGCGCTTGCGCCAGTTGCGATCGTCCGCTGTAGCCGTGCCGCAGCGCCACGATTTCAAAGCGTCCGGTAAACGTACGCGCCAGTTGCACCGCGAACTCGTTGGCCTCCGTCCCGCTATTGGAAAAAAAACTCTGGGTAATCTCGCCCGGCGTGATCTGCGCGATCTTTTCCGCCAGCGCCACCACAGCTTCATTGGGAAAGACCGTTGAGGCGTGCTGCAGCCTGTCCACCTGCGCCTTGATCTTGCTGGTCACGCGCGGGTTGGCGTGCCCCACGGAGATCGTTACAATCCCGCCAAAGAAATCCAGGTACTTGTTTCCGTCCACGTCCCACAGGTGTTGCATGCTGGCGCGGTCGGTCACCAGCGGGTCAGAATAATAGGTGGAGACGGACGGGAACATGTACTGCTTATGCTTTTTGAGGATCTCGTCTTTAGTCATGACTGCTTGCTCCGTCGGGGGATAGCTGCTACGGGAGATTGTAATGCCTCGCCCTCCCCAACTTCATCCCGGAAAAACAGGGACTTAGTTACAGTCATCCCCGGCGTGTTTCGATCTCCGGATATTTGACCTCGGCCATGCCCGTGTGGCACCGCCGCCCTCGGCGGTGTTCCGATTACACTCTTCATGCCCTGCCCCCCTGCCTGATATCCCACCGCATTCCATGTCATCCCAGAATGGCGTGGGTTTCAGCGATGCCCGTGTGCGCAGCCCCACTATGCTCGTGTGGCACAGCCCTGGGGTCCCCGACAATCCCGGTGTTGGCTTGTTGGGGTAGAGGTGCCCTCGGCTGTGCGATCGTCTCGTCGCGCTCGCCGGCCACTCTCGGCTTGATCTTCGTTTGAAAGCTCGCCTCGTAAGCCTCCCTCCCTTCCGGCGTGTCCATCCTGTACATATCCGGCGTAGGCTTCCACTCAACCTGCATTCTCCCGGGCTCCAATCCGCGCTCATCCGTGTTCATCCGCGGTAAGCCGCTCTTTTCCTTTGCGTCCTCTGCGTCCTTTGCGGTAAAAGGCCTTTGGTGTTGGTGTTGGTTTTGGTCTTCGCTGAGTGCTTCCTCTTCATCCACAGTCTCCCGCACCAGTTCCTCGTCTTTCGCCTTCCCAAACGTTGTCTGGCCCACGTTCGTTAGCGCCAGCTGCATGGAATACAACAGCAGCCCGGCCTTCTTCATTGAGATCGTGTCCTCAATCACCGCCTTCTGTATCCGCATCAGCCCCACCTGGATCGCGTTGGCGTCTTCCGGCGGCGGCAGCCGCAGCATCAGATCCCTGGCTTCCGCCATCTGCTTGTGGGCAAAACAGTAGATGTGCCGCTTCATCTGCGGTGACCGGCAGCTTGTTCCGTCCTGCCTGACCCACCGGCAGCGCGGAGCCATGTCTGCCATCTTCAGTCGCTGTTTCAGCTTCTGGTAAACCTTGTCTTCCTTGGCCGCGCCCTCCGTTATCTGCCGCTTAACCCCCGGATTCCGCTCCAGCAGCCTCGTCAGCTCTTCATAGGTCTGCGCCAGCTTGAGCGCCAGCGCCTTTGCCCGATCCTGTACCTCTTCTTGCTGCTCAAGTTCCTGCTGTTGATGGTCTTCATGTTTATTGGTTGTCAATGGTTTACCGTTCACAGTTCCGTAAGCCATGGCTCAAGTCCTCTTTCCCGCTCTTTTATCAGACACTAGACACTGCTCAAGATCTGAATTAGGCGAAATCAATCGAGCTTAGTACAGTTTATCTATACGAATCAATAGCGAAATAGGCCATTGGCCATGTCCGATAACAATTTGCCACTGTAAAATGACGTAAGCAGCAGATCTGGAAGGACTTATAAGCGCGCCAACGCTAGATTCGCAATCGGCTGAGTGCAGCTCAAGTGCGTATGATCGGCCGTACCGAAAATCGCCGCGATCTTGGACATGTACCGCAACTTTTTCGCCATGCTCATGTGGCACAGGCACTCCTGCCTGTCCGATGTTTGGACCCCAGGCGCCGGGTTCCCGGAGCGCGTGTGGCCCACGGGGTGGAGCAGGCCTTTAGGCCTGCGGTAAGGCTGATAAAGAAATCGGCTTTAGCCGCTGCGGTCACCCTTTGCATCGCAAAGGCGTGGGGCGCACCCACAAGTATCGTGAGGAACAAAATCTGATGGCAAAGTGCGGGCCGCACACCAAAAGGGGTCGCCAACCTTACTGATAATCACGAGGTATAATTCTCTACCCGAACGTATCTGAGGAATAACAGCGACAGCCATCCCAGACATGTCAACATCTTCCTTTCCGGTCACAGTAAGCTACCGCCCTAGACGCGTTGCATTCCTCGTAGATATTGAGGACGAAAATGTTGACAAGATTCTCAATCACATCCTGAGATTTAATTTGGATAGCTGGGGCGGTCGTCATAATCCAATCGTTCCAATCGTCGGCGGAGCAATTCCGTCCTCCTATTGGACAGTGCTAGATACTGCCGACCCCGATATTTTTTTTTCTTATGTGACTCTTGGCGAAGATTTGATTGGATCGCTTCATCATCGTTATTCACCCACATTAATCACCCGAAATCAAAGCTCCCAAAGCGAAGACCGCTACAAATATGCCGTCGGTTTGAGGGAGCAGGCTGGCCTTCGCAACTATCTGGCAAAGATTGGAGAAAAACATCTATATCGTCTCGAGCCGCGTCTTCTGCAGCTCGACTACAAGGAAGAGCAACAACTCAGCCAATTGTTCTTGTGGAATTTTGGATACAGTTCTTCTGTTCGAAATGCCATTCAAGAAAATACGGAGAGAGCATGCAAGCCGAAGTCATCGAACGATGTCGACTTGCTCGAAATGCTTTTCAGCGAGCGAAACTTGGCGTGGCAAATAAACATATGCGGGGATGCACCGGTTGCGCGAGTTGGCGGTGAGACGTGGAACCGTGAATTCCGGGTCTTTTATGGCGATAGCCCTTGGAATGTATTGGCCTACTGGAATGATGCGCTTGTCACCGGCAGGACATCAATTTCTCAGGGTCTTCAGCAGCTCTGGATTAGGCCAGCAGACTTAAAGAATGATGATATTTGCAAAAAGCTAGCTAGACTTGTGCAATATTTCGCTTACACAGGTAACCAACAAAAAGCGTTCAAGTTCATCTCTTATGATACTGCCCCAGAAGAACTTGAAAGAGTCGCCAAGGATTTCGGTTCCGCAATAAAATTTCACCTTCATTACGGCGGAGTTAGCAAGCTCGCCCCCGGTCAGGCTGAGGAAATGGCCCCGCGGAGGCCACGTTTGTTCTCAAGTCCAAGTTCAACCGAAGTCCATTACGTAATCGGGACTCATGTCCACCTGCCGTTAGCCCTTCCAGAGGAACTTGGGAGGGATGAGATTTGCATGGCGGACCTTCACATTTACGATCCGGGGCAAGAGCCCGGCCATGCCTCCGCAGAGCCGTGGTGGTGTCTGCCCAGGAAGCCTGCGATGGCCGCAATTTTTAACCGGTATACGGCACACCGTGTGACATTCAAGAATGAACCGTCGTTCGAGGTGACTCGGGACCACCCGATCGTGCATGTGCAACTGCCCAGTAATCTGGAACTTTTTAGAGTTTTGTTGTCGTCGTCCGACCATTACACGTTGGCAGAGGATTTACGGGCTAGCGTGAATACGATGGATCATGATGGAAAATACATGGTCAGGCTGTCTGATAAAGGGCGCTATTTCAAGGGTATTTTGGATCTTCTAGGTGAAGATACAGGTGCAGTCGATCTGTTCGATCATCCTTTTTGGAGGAGCCTGTTGCTCAGGCTTTCCTCATCAGATCCCTCGGAAAATCTTAGTAACAAGCTTGCGAAAGATATCCAGCATTCCCTGTCACCACTGCTCAGAGATTCCGACTCGGACGCAGTGCATCGCTGGCTTATTGAAGAACTGGTTCACGTTGGGCGACAACTTCCTAGGATGGCCCCCTCTCTAACATTTTCAGAAATTCAGAAAATTTATGCTGGATATCTAGGAAGCTTGGAAGAAGAAGATCGGCAATTTGTCCATGATGCCAACCTAACAGAACGTATTTCAGAGCTCACGAAAAAGGAGCTACTTTTTCAGGGAGCCGACCTACGCTGTCCGCACTGCATCGCCAACCTTTGGTACTCGGTTGCGGAGATAAATAAGAAATTAGTGTGCAAGGGATGCCAAGCCTTATTTCCTTTACAGGCAGAAACTACTTGGTCCTATCGTCTGAATGAATTAGTGAAAGCAGGAATCCGGGACCATGGTCTTCTTGCAGTATTTCGAACGCTTATCAGACTAGGCTCACACTCTGAAGATTGCTTTTTCTTTACTCCCTCTGTCGATTTAAATGTTTACACAGAGGATTCATATAAACAGTGGCACGAAATTGACCTTGCGTGGATCAGGGACGGCAGGTTTGGCATCGCTGAAGTCAAAAGCAACACAAAATTGTTTAAGAAAAGCGACTACGAAGATCTTGCAGCTATTTGCCAGAGCGTAAGGCCAGACACCGTGTTGATCGCAGCACCGGAAGGCACGGATGCGGACCTACTTAAAGGCAAAGCGTTTCTTGAGCCGCTCGTTGTAAGCATTGGTGTGAAAATCCGGGTATGGGGCCCAACGCAATTTAATCAAGACAGATCATTCTTCGTGCTTCAAGAAAGACACGGCGAAGGTTTCTGACGTCCGACTGCCACTGCCGCAGCCCCGGTGCTTTGTGGACAATCGCGCCTTTCTTTTTTCGGCTTCGGAGCCAATGATGAAAATTCAGTAGCCCCCACGGGGTGGAGCAGGCCTTTAGGCCTGCGGTAAAGCTGAGAGAGAAACCGGCTTTAGCCGCTGAGGTACTGGATCCAGGCTGCCTCGAAACCCAGGATGCGCCGAGCTGTATGGATACTCCTCCGCCGTCCGCGCCAGGCGCCGCTTGACCGGATTCTGCCAGATGTAGTCTTTGAACTTTGCATACTCAAGTGAATCTCTTACTCGACGATCAACAAAACTGGGCTGCCAGACGTCTCTCTTGGCTTTCAGGTTCTTATTGAGTTGAAAAGAGAAGCCGCCTTTCACCAACTGCATCGACCTCTCAAGGGTGATTCCAGTGGGCGACAGAATCAGGTGAAAATGGTCCGGCATCACAACAAACTCATGCAGCCGATACTTCTTCTGCTCCCGGTAATCGAGCAGGACTTCGATAAACAGTCGCGCAATTTTCTCAACCTCGAATAGGTTCCTTCTCGGCTCCACATTTGCGGTAACAAAATATGTGGACTCGCTGGTTGTCCCTCGATGAGGAATTGTCAAATCGCACCTCAGCGGCTAAAGCCGTCCAAGTACCTGATCTTACCGCAGGACCTAAAGGCCTGCTCCACCCCGCGAACCTGCACAGAGCTGACCAGAATCACCGAAAATAAGCAATTACCCAAACGGATTTTCCGCAACGCCGAGTAAACTGCGCGTTCAGAGTTGTTGGCACCCAAGGAAACTCTGTTCCAGGATTTCCGTTACACATTGCGCTTGCTGCGGCGGCTGGCCCACCCTTTCGTGCGGTGTTGGCGAAGGGTGGTGCATCACCGTCCCTACTTCTCCACCGGTCGCCCAAAACACAGCACACATCCGTTGTTATCGATGACCTCACCCGCCCGATGTTCTCCGCGTCGCCGCGCTTCCTCCGCGCAAGATAAAACAAAAGTAATCCGCCGCCCGAGCCCACGGGTTTCCGAAAAACGAACAACAGAAAGTTGCTGCTGCTAAGGAAAAATGCGGTGCTAGAATGCGTTCACTTTTTCCATGACTTTAAAGAGAGGAGATTTCTGAAAATGGGCCACTTCGTCAATCGACCAGCGAAGAATAGCGGCATCTTTCTGGCGCTCTGCCTGATTCCATTCGTGGTATTCGGGGCGCGCGGCTATTCTCAGTCTCCATGCATCAATCAATCGCCACGGGATCTCACGCTGAACCGGCCGGCGAACGGCGAGCCCCCAGTTCTGGGACTGGATTACAACTACAGGAGCGGGACTCCGTTGGTTATCCCGATCGACCGTACGACGCTGCAATACCAGGGACAGACTCTGCACATCTGCGACCAGCACTATCATGTGCCGGTCGAGAACTTGCAAGGATGCAAAAACGAGAAGGATGGGGTTCCGCCAGCACATGGCGCACCGCCCGTAAACCAATGGATCGAGGTGCATACCGTTTACGCCTTGGTGGTTGACAGCGCCGCCGGCTGCGCCGAGGGGCCGGATCGCAATCTCGCATGCTGCCGAACGCCCCCTTTTGTAGTTCGCGGTTTTAGTGCCAAGGTAACTCCCCCAATCCCTTCGCCACCGCCCATCACGCAGCCCACTACCGGCCTTCTTGCGGAGTGGTCAGGTTCCAACACCAGCCCTGATACTCAGCCCGGCGGGTGCAAGCCTCTTCCCGCGCAATGGAGCTTCCGCTTTGGCTGCGAATTCACGCTCAGCCAGAGCCAGTTGGAGGAACCTTTGCATGCGCATGGGGCGCGGCCCGTACAGCCGCCGAACCGGGTCAGCCCTGATCTGACGGTTGTGGGCCCGGCCCGTGAAGTGGATGTCACATGCCGTGACGTTCGCACGACTCCTATTCCGGATGATGCGATGGCCCAAAAATGGGCGTGCCCGGCTACTTGCAAGGAGCCACTGAATTCGTTCAGCGGCAAGTGGACAAATGTTCCTCCTGAAGGCCCAGCACAATACGCTTTATGCAATTGTTGCCCGCTGCCTCGGCCGCAGTAAGGCAATCTTCGCCGCATCAAGCGTTGGCCGCGCATTCATGGAGCGCCAGAGCATGATCTTCTCTGGCTTAAACTTCCCATCCTTTCCACTCCTTTGCGGAAAGGATGGGACTAGCAGACGCACTCTCCGATCAGTATCATCCGTGTTCATCAGTGGTAAGGTTTTTCCCATTTTTCAGATCACCCGATGGCTAAAACCTCCAGATGACTCCGCCCGAATATCTCAAACTGTTCTGGTTGTTTCCGATGCCACTGGAAAGGCCGGAGGCCAGCGCGTCGACCGAGTTGAAATTGGTTCGGATGTAGTCCAGTTGCGCGGCGCGGATGGCGAAGTGCTTGCTCAATCCGATATCGACACCGCCGCCGAAAGCCATGGCAAATGCGTTGGCGCTGGTGATGGGAGCCGAGATTCCGCCGAGAATAGGAACGGTCACGCCCGCCGACAAGCTGGAATGCGCTTCGCCGAACAGAGCGTGTCCGAAGACAGAGCTTTTGCCGAAGTAAGCGGTTGCGGTAGGACCAAACAGAAAATTATAGAGGTGCTGCTGGGTTCCGGCGGAAAAACCCAAAAAGGAAATCCCGGCCAGTTGTTTGGAGTTGCCGCTGAAGTCGGCAGTGACGCCGAAATGGCGGGTGAAGTTGAAGGTGCCTTGCCCTTCCCATCCGTTGAAGTTGCCGCCAAAGTTGGTGCCAAAGCTGCTGCCCAGACTGCCGCCAAGACTGTTGCCAAGGCTGTTGTTGTTGTGCAGCAGGGAATAGCCGCCATAGATGGTTCCGCGCGTAGAAACGTTTTCACTGCTTTGGGCCATTGCCATGAAAGGCAGATACAAAAAGACACACATCGAGATCGCAAGCTTGCGCATTCTTTCTCTCCTTAACGGTGGGTTAGTTAATAGATAAAACTCAGGCGGCGGAGAGTTGTTGCGGGGCCGGAGGTAAAGAACTGTGGCCCGTCAGAGAGAGATACAGTTAAGACTTGTAAGGGGCAGCGCGGATCTTGGAGGGATTGCCAGAATCGCCCGGAATTGCCGAAAGCGCCGGGAATTACAGTTATCAGCCGCTCGTCTTCCTCCGTGTCTCCGTGCCTCCGTGGTAGGTTGGGTTTTACGCGATCGACTTCAGCAAATCTTGAGGCGCGGCGTTGTCGCCGAATGTTTCGCTGATGTGGACGAACAGGTCCTTGTTCCCGGGCGCGAAGACAAAGCTGCCGCCGAGTTGCAACGGGTCCTTGCCCAGGCGATGTTGCTTATGGCCGGCGGCCTTTGCCCGTTTGCGTGCCTGTAAATTGTCTTTGCGCAGGAGGTGCAGCAGGGAAGCGTGGCGCAGGCCAACGGTTTTATAGGCCTCGCGCTTTTCGTCGATCAATAGCGGGAAGTGGATGCCGGTTTTTTCGCGGAAGAACCGGGCATAGTTCGCGTCGCCCAGCCCAACGACGGCCAGGCTGGCGCCCTTTTTCTTGAACTCGTCTTCAACTGCGCGCAACTGCGCGACGTGCTCGCCGCAGAAGATTCAACCGTAGTGGCGAAGGAAGACCAGCACAGCCGGTCCACTTTGCCATAACGAGCCGAGACGCGTGGGCTTGCCGTCGGCGTCGGGCAGCGTGATCGCGGCCAGCTTGCTGCTGAGCGATTCAGACATGCCGGACATTTTCCGGGCAGACAAGGCGGCTGTCAAGCGGCATTCTCGGATCGGCAGATATATACAAGGAAGGACCGCGTTCGTGAGATTTTAAAAATTTTCAGTCCTTAAGGTTTGCTATGCTTTTCCGCCTATGCGCGAACTCAAAGATGTTGTTGCGGTAGTCACAGGAGCGGCTTCAGGGATCGGCCGCGCCCTGGCAGTGGATCTTGCGAAACTCGGCGCACAGTTGGCTCTAGCTGACGTCAACGCGGCTGGGCTGCAAGAGACGCGCGCTCTGCTGGGCGATGCCACCACGCGCACGTACACGGTAGATGTCTCGAAAGCTTCTGCGGTTGAAGGCTTCGCGCATAGCGTGGACCGCGACTTTGGCCGCGCGCAATTGCTGGTGAACAACGCCGGAGTCGCGCTGATGGGTACGCTGGCTGAAGTCTCTCTTCAGGACATGGAGTGGCTGATGGGCATTAACTTCTGGGGCGTGGTCCATGGCTGCAAATTCTTTCTGCCGCTTTTACAGCGCCAGAAGGAAGCCCACATCGTGAACCTTTCCAGCATCTTCGGGCTGATCGGCCCGCCGGGACAGACTGCCTACGCGGCCAGCAAGTTTGCTGTCCGCGGTTTTAGTGAATCATTGCGGGAAGAACTGCACGCCACAGGCGTGAGGGTCACGTCGGTGCATCCCGCGGGCATTGCCACGCCGATCGCTCACAGCGCGCGCGCCGGCCGCGGCGTTACTTCGGCCGCCCGCCAGGAAGCTGAAGAATACTTCAAAAAGGTCGCTGTGATTCCGCCGGAAGAAGCTTCGCAGGCGATCATCAAGGGGATTCGGGGAAACAAAAACCGCGTGCTCATCGGCTCGGACGCTTATCGCATTGACCGGATCCAGCGGCTCTTTCCTGCCCGCGCCAGCGCCATGTTCGCCAGCTTTCTGGAGAAGCGTCGCGGGACGAAGGAACCCGAATCCGCCGCCAGCGCTTCGAAAACGGTGTGAATGGGTGGATCGTCAGGGCAGATCACAATGCCGGCGGTCGGCGGACAATTTCAATTTCGGGCAGGCTCGGCAGGACGATACGAGCGTTCTTTTTTTTGACAATTCCTTCTCTCCGCGACATAATTCCTCGCCGTCGATGCCAAACAATACCCGTGCGTTCGCTGGTTCGATCAACGAAAAAATAAGGTGCAGTAATGGCGGTTTTGCCATAAAGTTGTGCGATCAATTTTCCGCTCCAATTTTTTTTAGCCCTGATGGCTTGAACGGAGTCAAGGCCTGCGTCCAAGGGCGCGATTTACGCATGCAATATAAGGTTACGTTTGATAGGGCGTTTGCCGCAATCATGTGGGATAATACTGGGCCGATAAAGGACCACAGAACTATTCGTTTCATGAATGAACACTCATTCACGTTTTCGCTGGCGTTTGGGCCCGCTTTGATCGAGCGCAAACTTCAAGCTATCTCCTCACGCTTCGCCACTGCTACCTGGGAGGGTTTATGCGGTTAATCCATCTGTTGAGAGTCTTTCTTGCGGGCCTGCTGCTTACCGGCATGGTCTATGCGCAGGGTGTCGGCGCATCGGGCGACATCCGTGGAACGGTGACCGATCCGTCCGGCGCCGTTGTTACCAATGCCACCGTAACGGCGACTGACGTTGCCAAGGGCATCAAGCACACCGTCACCACCGATAATAGCGGCCAGTTCCATCTGACGGGCTTGCAGCCGGCAGCTTACAGTTTGAGCGTGTCGAAGGCCGGCTTCCAGTCGGAAGTGGCGAAAAGCGTTGTCGTGAACGTGGGCCAGACCAGCATCGTCGATTTCCCCATGAAGGTATCGCAGGTTTCTGAGCAGGTGGAAGTCACCGCCGAGCCGCCCGTGGTTGAAACCGAGAGAGGCGCGCAGGCGAACGTCGTGAGCGAGCAGACCATTCGCGACCTGCCCATCAATCGTCGCGATTATCTTACCTTTACCCTGCTGGCCCCGGCTGTCTCCGATTCTACCCGGCTTTCCGGCGACCAGGATTTCCGCGTGAAGCAAACGCCCCAGAGTGGGCTTTCGTTTTATGGAAGTAACGGTCGCGGCAACAGCGTTACGGTGGACGGCGGCGAGGTGAACGACGACGCCGGCGGCGTTCGCCTGAATATGAGCCAGGACGCGGTTCAGGAATTCCAGATCAACCGCAGCAACTACGGAGCCGACTTGGGCGGCGCGAGCGGTGCGACGATCAACATCGTCACCAAGTCCGGCGGCAATGATGTTCACGGCAGTCTCTTCGGTTATTTCCGCAATGACGCCCTCGATGCAGCCAATCCCTTTTCCATCAGCCAGGCGCTTGCGCCGGGCGCAACATTTAATCCAGCGGCCCCCGATGTTCAAGGCACGCACGTAAAAGACAGCCTCACGCGCGAGCAGTTTGGCGGCGCCATCGGCTTCCCCATCAAGAAAGACAAGACCTTCCTCTATAGTTCTTTTGAAGGACTGTTGGGCGATGCCCAAAACGCCGTTCCCTTGCTAACCAACACCAGCATCTTCCGCCCGGACGCGACCCAGCAGCCGATTCTTCAGGCTTTGTTAAATGCTCCGGGAAATCCTACGGTGCCATGCACCGCCAGTCTCAACCTACCCGCACAAACATGCGCGCAGTTGGTGCTCGGGCCGACTTTGACCGTCAATCCCGCATCGGCTCTAGGTGGTTATATCGTCAATCAATTCGAAAACAACGGCGGTCTTTTCCCCTATACCAACCGTTTGTACCTGGCTTCAACGCGCCTTGACCATCAATTCAGTGATCGCAACCAGGTGGCCCTGCGCTACAGCTTTGGCCATGATCTGGAACAGAATCCTGACGTAACTTCGCTCACGGGCTTCTCTCGCGGCAGCGCCGTGAAAGCTTTCGACCACACATTCCTCGGCTCGTGGTTTCACCAGTTCAGCCCGCGGACTCTGAATGAAGCTCGTGCCCAGTGGAATTATTCCAACTTTGATGTTGTGCCCAATGTGCCGGGCCAGGTAGGGCTTGATATTCCCGGGTTTGCCAACATTGGCACGCAGATCTTTCTGCCCAGCTTCACCATCATGCGGCGTTATGAGTTTGCGGACAACATGAGCCTGGTTCGGGGCAAGCACACCATCAAGTTCGGTGGTTACGAACTCTATCGTGGCAACCACTCTGAATCCCATACCTTCTTCCCAGGAAGGTTTGTTTTCGGCAATTTACCTGGGTTCTTGTTGAGCCCGTGCTTGTCAAACCCGACCGGCCCCGTCACGGGAAATCCGCTCACTACAGGCTGCGGCCTTACCGGCAATTTGAGTGCGGCCGCCATCAATTCCCTTCAATCTGTTGCGCTCGGCCTGCCTCAGTTCTATCAACAAGGCTTTGGCAATCCCATTTACAACTACCCACGGCCCTTCACCGCCGCTTTTGTGCAGGACCAGTGGCAGATGGCGCCGAATTTCACGCTGAACGTCGGTGTGCGTTACGAACTCGACTCCCAGTATGGCGCTTTGGCGACGGACAAGAACAACTTTGCTCCCCGCGTCTCCTTTGCCTGGGACCCGTTCAAGGACCATAAGACGGTCATTCGGGCCGGATACGGCATCTTCTATTCGCCCATCTACGGCCAGATTGCTGATGTAGTCCAGACGCTTGGCTTAGTGAATGGTGTGCGGCCAATCGCGCAAACCTTCGTACCTTTAACAGGGGTACCGGGAGCTCCGCCCGCGTTGACATCAGCGGCAATCTTCCAAACCCTTTTTGCTCAAGGCAAAGTTCAGTGCACCACACCCGCAGCGGGCAACGCCGCCTGCATCACTCCGGCAGACCTGACCCAATTCGGTATCAACATTACTCACACCGGGCCGGTTCCTCCGTTGAGCGTTTTGTTCAGCGGCCAGCCAAACTATCAGAACCCTTACTCTCAGCAAGCCGAAATCGGAATTGAGCGCGAGATTTCCAAAGGCTGGGCTGTATCTCTGAGCGGCATTTATGTTCACACCATTGGATTGCCAGTGGCGCTCGATACGAATGCTCTTGCCACGGCCCCCGTCACCCCCACGCAAATCGGCCTCAGCGGACTACCAGGGACGCTGGTTCCGTTGCACAACTGGGCTGGCGCACAGTGTGCCGGAGCCGGCGTATTCACTTGCTTTGGCAACCCCTTGCTGCTTCAGGGCGACCAGTATTCCTCCAAGGGTTCTGCTCTCTATGAAGGCGCGATCCTGGAAGTGAAGAAGCGCTTCAGCACGCACTTCTCCGTGCTGGCGAACTACACACTGAGCAAGGCGTTCGATACCACGACCGACTTCAACAGCGACTTTGGTCCGGTCGATAATACCAACCTGGCGGGCGAACGTGGCCTTTCCACCTTCGATCAGCGCCACAAGGTTGTGATCGCCACGATTTTGGATACCGGAAACAATCATGGACGCGTGCTCAACGGCTTCCAGTTGGCGCCGATCTTCCGTTACAACAGCGGCCATCCCTTTGATCTGCTGGCTGGCGCTGATCTCAATGGCGACCGCCATTCCACCAATGATCGTCCCATCGGCGCAGCGCGCAACACCGGTCTCGGTCCTGACTTCATGGACTTTGACATGCGGCTCACGCGTCGCTTCAAGATGGGCGAACGGGCCAACTTGCAGTTGCTGGCGGAAGGCTTCAATCTGGCGAACCGCACCAACTTCGCCAGCGTGAACAACATCGTGGGACCAACTGTGATTGGAAATACGTTCAACGTGAAAGGGAGCTCAGCTTTGTCGCCCAGCACGCCGCTCGGCTTCACTTCGGCGTTCCCAATGCGCCAGCTGCAGCTTGGTATCCGCATTGGCTTCTAACTCTTAACCTTGACGACGGAGGTGCAACAGCCTCCGTCGTTTTCTCTTTTGCGCACAAACCGCTGGACTGTTAAGCGGCCCTGCATTATCTGACTTAGCGTCAAAGCATGTCTGTCGCCCCCCATACCCCGCCTCAGGTTACTCCGATGATCGGCGCTCAAGCTGTGGTCGCCGCGTTGGTGCGTCACGGTATCACCGCGGGCTTCGGCATTCCCAGCATTCACAACATTGCGGTCTATGAAGCGCTGCGCCAGACGCCTGAATTCCATCATTGGGTCGTCCGCCACGAACAGGCTGCAGGCTATGCCGCTGACGGCTTTTATCGCCGCAGCGGTCAAATTGCCGCCATCTTCGCCTCCACCGGTCCAGGCAATCTATTTACGCTCGTCCCGCTTCTGGAGAGCCTGCAGAACAACGTTCCCGTTCTTCTGATCGGCACCAACATTGCGTCATCGCTGCTTGCCAAAAGCGGCGGCGCGCTGCATGAGACCCCAGATCAACTGGAAATCATCCGGCCGCTGACGCGCTTTGCCCGTCGTGTGACGAACCCTGATGAACTCACCGAGACCATCGACCAGGCCGTGGAGGTCCTTCGCGGTCTGTTGCCGGGCCCAGCGTTCATTGAGGTCCCTCACGATTTCTTTCTTGCTCCCGTCAGCGTGAATCTAAGCTCCGCCACTGGCCATCCGCAAAAGCAGAAGGGTACCCTGCCAGCGTCAGAGACGGAAAGCGCACAACATGAGGTCACTCAAAGCCGCAAGCCAGTCATTCTTGTAGGCGCCGGGGCCCGCGATGCCGGCAGCGCTGTCGTCCGCCTTGCCGAAAATCTGCAGTGCCCGGTATTCACCACTACCAGCGGCAAAGGCGTGTTCCCTGCCGATCATCCGCTTTCCCTGGGATGCATTTCCCGGCTTGGCGCGGTGCAAGACGTCTTGCTTGAAAGCGATTTGTTAATTTCTTTTGGCGCGCGCCTCACGGAGTTCGATACCGGTCGCTTTGGATTGCAATTGCCTCCGCGTCATCTTCAGGTGGTGGAAGACGCCCGCTATGCCGGAGATCGTATTCCATCCACGCTTGTGGTGGGTGATCTGGCCGAAATTGCCGAGGCGTTGTTTCAGGGTAATACCGCCCGCGCATCATGGTGCGACATTGCCGGAATCAACGCGAAGGAAGCGGCGCGTCTGGAATCGCTGGGCCAGGAGAGCTTTTCAGCTCTCAAGATGCTTCGCGCATCCATGCATCGCAATGACGTGCTGGTGAATGATCAGTCCATCCTCAACTATTGGGCGTCTGCGTTCTTTGCCGCGCTGGAACCAGGCACTTTTCTCTATCCTTCAGGATCGGGTACGCTGGGGTATGGTCTGCCTGCTGCCATCGGCGTTGCCTGCGCTGTAAAGGAGTCCGGTGAAGCCCGGAAGGTCGTGTGCATCGCCGGCGACGGCGGCTTTCAATATACGCAGCATGAACTAGCCACGCTGGCGCAATATAGCCTGCCTGTCAAAATACTGCTGGTAAACGATGAATCGTACGGCGTGATCGGCTTTCTCCAGCGCACAATGTTTGGCCAGACGCATGAGGTGGCCCTCAAGAACCCTGATTTTTGCCGCGTGGCGGAAGCGTATGGCATTCGCGCCGAACGCATCACATCGCTGGCGGCGCTGCAGCAGCGCATTCCCGACTGGCTTGAATCGCCTGGGCCGGCACTGCTGGAGTGGCGCACCGTGCTCAAAGCGCCATGGGAGGTGGGAGCCATTCCCCGCCCAACCGGCGTCGCCCAAAAAAGTTCGTAGTGGCTTTAACCACAAAAGGAGATGGATTGCCTATGTCCGCTCAGCCTTCATCTAAGACCGTAAAGCAGCTTTTCGATCTGACTGGCCGCGTCGCCATCATCACCGGCGGATCGATCGGGTTGGGACGCCAGATGGCGGAAGCGCTGGCTGAGATGGGCGCCAATGTGGTTTTGTGCGCGCGAAAAAAAGAGCGGTGTGAAGAGGCGGCGCGCGATATGGAAAAGCTCGGCGTCCGCGCGCTGGCCATGGCGTGTGACGTAAAAGACCAGGCCAGCGTTGAGCAGCTGATCGCGGGCACCGTCGCAGAGTTCAAGCGCATCGACATCCTCATCAATAATGCCGGCATCTCCTGGGGTGCTCCCACGGAAAAAATGACTCTGGCTGAGTGGAACAAGGTGATGGAAACCAACCTGACAGGAACTTTTCTCTGTGCCCAGACCGCAGGTAGAGTCATGCTCAAGCAGGAAAGCGGTAAGATCATCAATATGGCGTCAGTCGCCGGGATCAGAGGCGCGCCGCCGGAGACCGTGGAGGCCATTGCTTATCACGCCAGCAAAGGTGGAGTGATTTCTTTTACGCACGACCTGGCGGTAAAGTGGGCGCGGCATAATATCCAGGTTAACGCCATTGCACCAGGATGGTTCCCGACGCACATGTCTGACAAAGTCATCGAACACAAAAAAGATTATCTGCTCAGCCACATTCCGGCACGGCGGTTCGGTTCCGATTACGACCTGAAAGGCGCTGCGGTCTTTCTTGCTTCGGACGCATCTGCTTACGTCAACGGTCACGTGCTGGTGGTCGATGGAGGCCAGTCCGCCTGAGCTTGCGGCGATCGTTATGAATATCCCTCTTACACCTCTGCGTTTTCTGCGGTATTCCAGCCAGCAGTTTCCCGGCCGCACGGCAGTGGTCTGCGGCGATCAGCGTTTTACTTATGCTGAATTCTCTGACCGCACAGCGCGTCAGGCGGGAGCATTGCGGGCGTTGGGCCTGCAGGCCGGAGAGCGCGCGGCCTTTCTGGGCGCGAACTGCCATCGCCTGCTGGAAGGATACTACGGTGTGCTGGGAGCCGGTGGAGTCCTGCTGCCGCTCAACATCCGGCTGGCCTCGCAGGAACTGGCTTACATTTTGAATGACGCGGAGGCGACAGTCCTCTTCTTCGAAGAGCAGTTCATTCCGCTGGTCGAATCGTTTCGCAAAGACCTGCATTCCGTAAAACATTTTGTTCCATTGGACTTCAAGCCGGCCACTTCATGGATGACCGTGCAGAACTATGAAGAGATGCTGGCTGCAGCGACGCCTTACCGCGCAGACGTAATGCAGGTGGACGAAAATTCGCTTGCTGAACTGTTCTATACCAGCGGCACCAGCGCCAATCCAAAAGGGGTGATGCTCACGCATCGCAACATCTATCTGCATGCGCTGAATGTCAATATCACCTTCGGCAGCAACAGCGATTCCGTGGAACTGCACACCATACCTTTATTTCATGCCAATGGCTGGGGCGTGGCGCATTCGCTCACATATGTCGGCGGCAAGCATGTGATGATGCGCAAATTTGAGACTACGGAAGTCTTTCGGTTGATCGAACGCGAAGGCGCGCAGTCTCTGAGCGTTGTGCCGGCCATGGCTACGGCCTTGGTCAACTGTCCCGAGCGGCCCAAATTCAACCTGAAGAGTTTGCAGCGGATGAGCATCGGAGGCGCAGCTTCCTCGCCCACGCTGGTGCGCGAGGTGGAAGAGAAACTCGGTTGCGCCTGCTATTCCGGGTATGGCCTAACGGAAACCGCCCCGGTGCTGACCACGGCGCGCATGAAGGCAGGCGTGGAATGGTCGGCGCAGACTCGCTATGAAAAGCAGGCAAGCACCGGACATGCAATTCCTGGCGTCGAGATTCGTGTTGTCGATCCTGAGGGCAACGACGTGCCCCGTGACGGCAAGAGCATCGGCGAGATTGTTGCTCGCAGTGATGGCGTGATGGCAGGCTATTGGAAGCGGCCAGAAGCCACAGTACAGGTCATGCGCGGCGGCTGGTTCCACACCGGTGACATGGCCACCATGGACGAGAACGGCTATGCCCTGATCGTGGATCGTAAAAAAGACATCATCGTGAGCGGCGGCGAAAACATTTCTTCACTGGAAGTCGAGAAGGCCCTGCTGGCCCATCCCGGCATTTATGAAGTTGCTGTGATTCCTGTGCCGGATGACCGCTGGGGCGAGGTGCCGAAAGCTCTCGTGGTAATGAAGCCCGGCGTTACCGCGACCGAGAGCGAAGTGCTGGAATTTTGCCGCGGCCGGCTGACCCATTACAAATGCCCGCGGTCAGTGGAATTTCTTGAGACGCTCCCCCGTACCGGAACCGGCAAAGTGCTCAAGAAAGAACTGCGCAAGAAATACTGGTCAGGCACGGAGAGCATACGCCCGGAATTTGCGACGAAGAAATGATCGTTGCCAGGAACGCTTTCTGAATCCGGTCTTTTCTGAAATCCCGCGCGTACCGAGGGATCACTATCGCACCGATCCTGTATAGGGTTAGCACGAACTTCTGATTCGCGGCTCATTTGGCCTGGCAAGCGAATAAGATCGTAGGGATCTCTCGCTTTCGCTCGGGATTCCAGAAATGGTCCTTGGAAAAGAGAAACTTCGCATGCCCCCACGAATCCTCGATTCCCCCGATTCTCTCAAAGCCCTCGTCGGCCAGGAGATCGCCGTCACGGACTGGTTCAACGTCACGCAAGAGCGCATCCAGCAATTCGCTGACGCCACGCTCGACCATCAGTGGATCCACGTTGATGTGGAACGCGCGTTGCGTGAATCACCGTTTAAGGCGCCGATCGCCCACGGCTTTCTTACGCTGTCACTCTTGCCCCACTTCATGCATGAAGCAATCCAGATCACGCAGGGTGTGCGCCTGGGCGTGAACTATGGGCTGAACCGCGTGCGCTTTGTCTCCCCGGTGCGCGCAGGATCAAACATACGCGCCCGCATCGCGCTGCAGTCGCTCAAGGACGTGCCTCCGGATGGAGTCGAGGTAGTCTTCAACGCGACCGTTGAAGTCGAAGGCGGTGAAAAACCCTGTTGCATCGTGGAATGGGTAGTGCGGTATTACAGATAGAGCGGTGGAGGAACTGCATTTCAATTGGGGAAGCTGCGTTTCCCATTGAGATGTGCATTTTCACGAGGGTGGAGCAGGCATTTATGCCTGCGTACCGATACCTCATAAGACTGCGGCTTTAGCCGCCGAGGTAATAACAAAGGCCGATTACAGCCCTGTTCTCTCGCTAGCGCTCAGACCCACCCTCATCAGTGTTTTTGCCACCTCGCCCAGCGATGCGAAGCGCTCATCCTTCGTGACGCCGTGAAAATAGCGATAATAGATCTGCTGAATGATCACCGCCACCTTGAACATCGCGAACGCATAATAAAAGATGATATCGGAAAGATCGCGTCCGGTTTTGCCGGCATAGCGTTGCGCCATCTCTGCGCGCCGTAGCATGCCCGGGACGATCGTCGGCCCCCAGCGTACCATCTGCATCTCCGGCGGATCGTCGGGATCGATCCAGTACGCCAGCGCTGTGCCCAGATCAGTCAGCGGATCGCCCAGCGTGCACATTTCCCAGTCGAGCACGGCCTTGATCCGCGTGATGTCCGTGGGATCGAGCACCATATTGTCGTACTTGTAATCATTATGGATTAGCGTTGCGCCGCTGCGTGACGGCATGTGTTCGTGCAGCCATGCGGAGAGCGGTTCTACTTCCGGCAGTTCGTGTGTCTTCGATCCCTGGTAACGCTCCATCCAGCCGCGCACCTGCCGTTCCAGGTAACCCTGCGGCTTGCCCAATTCGCCCAACCCGAGAGCTGCATAATCAAGGCCGTGTAAGGCAGCCAGGTTGTCGATAAAAGATTCACTCAGCTTCCGTGCTGTCTCGTGCGGCAGTGCCATGCCGTGAGGCAGATTGCGTCGCAGGATCACTCCGCGTACACGCTCCATCACATAAAATGGCGCGCCCAGCACCGAATCGTCTGTGCAGTAAAGCAACGGCCGCGGCGTGGGATAAGCGGCATGCAGTTTCGCCAGTACGTTGTATTCGCGTCCCATGTCATGAGCCGACTTCACCTTGCTCCCGAAAGGAGGCCGCCGCAGGACCATCTCGTTTTCGCCGAGAGAAACGGAGTAAGTCAGGTTGGAATGGCCGCTGGGAAATTGTTTGACCACCAACTCCCCGGCCAGATCGGGAAAATGGCTGCGCAGGTAAGGCTCCAGTCGGGGCATGTCTAGTTCCTCGCCCGGGCGGACCTCCTTGGTGCTGTCCTGCAATGCTTCGGCGACCGGAAAATTCTTTGTGGCTTCTGCTGACATGGGTGCGCGTTTTTCCTCATCCCGCGGATTTCATGCGGGGTCGATTACTCTTTACCTACCGGTGCGTGAGGAACTCCGGATCAGTAAAGTGCGGTGTAGCATTATACGAACTTAGAGTAAACCGTCCGGCGGAGAAGAGAAACTCGCTATACGCGCAGTTGCGCACCATCCACGCGGCCTTCAATGTGGCCTCGGTGGAAAGGTCCAGCGCGCGCTGCATCGCCACTCCCACCGGTCCTCCGGAACTGAAAATGGCGATTTGCTGGCCGCGGCTTCCATTCCCAGAGAGCTGAGCCAGCCCGCGCTGCACGCGAGCGCTGAAATCAGCCCACGGCTCAATGCCTTCCAGCGGAAGCTTTCCACCTGCCCAACGGCCGATCACCACTTCAAATATCTGCTGAAATGTCTTGAACTGCTCCGGCCGCGTTTGCGACTCTTTAAATGCCTGGTGCATTTGCCGGATGCCGTAATCGTTTTCTATCAACTCGGGGAGGGAACGCTCCAAGACCGCTTCAGCCTGGAATTCATCGAACGCTTCCAGCACCTCCGGTTCGGGCCAGTGAAGGCCGGCTGTTTTATAGGCATCTCCCGCCAGGCGCGCGGTTTCGCGCTGCCGCACGCGAGGGCCGGAATACACGCGATCAAAGCCAATCTTCAATCCAGCCCAGTACTCGCCCAGCATCCGGCTCTGCTCTTCGCCCTTGGCGGAAAGCTTGTCATAGTTGCGCTCAAGAAAGGATGCTTGACCGTGTCGGACGAGAAAAAGGCTGCTCATTCGGAAATTGAAAGGTCGAACGCCGAGGATATCATGCGCGGTAGGCGCACACCACCGACCTAAGGCTTTTGCTCTTCCGGCTTTGCCGTTCCGGCGGGCACGGTGGCGCTGCCGTTGGCGGTGCCGATGAGGCCGTTGTTCGTGTCGCGCACGGCAAGGCGCAGTAAGTACTCGCCCGGCGGGAGATCGAGTGACTGGTTGCAGGGAAAGATCGCCTTCATGACCTTCTGATATTGTTCCTGCGTCAGCGCGGCATTGAACGTGTTTCCCTGAAGCTTCAACGATTCCCCGGTTTTCGAATAAGCCCGGACGCCGCAATCGACGGCGGCATGCTGCAGGCCATCCTCTCTCAGCTCGAACCCGATTGCATGGGGATCAATCCCGAAGTTGATTTGCACCTTATTTCCATTCTGCGCCGAGGGAGGCAGCACAACCGCCTGGAATGGGAGTGCCGTGGAGATGGGATTACCGATATCGAGCGCGCTTCCCAGATCGATGGCGAGAATTTTTGGGTCTTGCTTGGCGTATTCTTTCGGCTCCACTGCATAGAATCCCTGGCGGTAATGCAGCTTAATTCCCGGTCGATTGACTTTGACGGTGATCCTGCGGAAGCGGCCGTCCCAATCTTTGTTTTCCGGATAGTAGCCCAGCGTGTAATAAGTTGAGCCGTCGTCCATGCTGTCACGAATGGCGCGGTTCAAATCATTCGTGTTGTAGAACGCCTTGCCTCCGGTTTGTTCCGCAACGGAATTCATGGTGGAGTGCGAGTTCATTGAAGTTTCGGAAGCGTTGCTGATTTCAGACGCCTGTGCCGATCCCCCAAGGCCGCTCCGGACGACCCCACGAGCACTGTTGCCCAGATAGTTGCCATTGCTGTCTGTGTTGCTTAATGACGAATAAACGTCGTGATTGCCAACGGCAGCCACATCTACTGGATAGACGGCAACCTGGGCATTGGCAAGCAGGTCACCGGCATGGTTGATCTCGTTTTGATAGCCCCTGACGATCGGTAGCTCCGACGCTGCCGCAGAACTGCTAGGCCCCTTCGGATCGGGATCCTGAGGAAAGAGGTAAGCGGGAAATGCTTCAGATAGCCAGATGAGGTTCTTCCGTCCGGGATATCCCGAAAGATTGCGGGCAAGCGCGCTCAATTGTGCAATCGTCAAGCGAACGCGTTCGTCCATTTGATTGATGGCTTGTTCTTGTCCAAAAAGCAGGACCTGCCGCTGCATGGCGGCCGACATGGCGTCCAACAGGCCCGGTGGGAGATCGACGGCATTGGAGCTTTCAGAGCGAAGGCCTGAAGCATTCAACTTAGTTTTTTTCACAATCTCTTTGAGCAGTGTTGTATCCACCGTGAAATCCTGCAGCATTCGCAGTTTGCTTCCCATGGCGTAAACAGCAAGGGGCTGTCCCTGGGGAAGTTTTTCTAAGAACTTAAGCATCTGTTCGTGGGCGTATTTCTGGTTGGCATTGTTTACGTTAATTCCATCCAACAACAGCACGTTTAGCGCGCTGTCGGTTTTGAACCGAGGCATATTAGTGATGCGATTGGCGGACAGCGTTACAGGAGTCAGGGTGGCCGACTGTTCCCGCGGAGTTCCCCTGAAGTTGAACACTCGTATGTGTTGCGGGTTGTTTTCTTCCTGCAAAATAAAATCTTCTGCCTTCAGATCGGCCACGGGCGCGCCTTTATGATCGAGCGCAATCACGTCCACCACCACGAGTCTTGTCTTTACCTTGAGTACGGCTGCGGTCCCTTCAACGTTTTCTGACTGCGGTGAAGCTGAGCTTGGAGATGCGTTCTGCGGCGCCGTAGCGGTAGTTCCGCCCGTGGCAGGCGGCGTAGTCTGTTGTGCCAGGGTAATCGTGGCGAAAGCCAGGATCAAAAGTAAAAGAGGAATACTATTGCGCGAAGATCTGCCCATGAACTTTCTCCCAGAATGACCTGTCTAGCTGATGGGTACTATAGCTGACGAAAGCATAGCCCGTCACAATGTTTCTTTAGCTGACACATTCGCCCTATGCGGCCTGGGGTTGGCTTGTGCTATTGAACAATCGTGCGGCGCAATTCAGGAATCGATGCACAGAGGTAGACGACCACCGGATTTCTTCGGTTGAAAAACGGATTTCAGACTGAGTTAGTGGTGAGCCGGAGATTCAGGAACGTGGAATTCAATGCCATTCGCGGCATTCACCTGCTCCGTCGCTGTCGCGTCAAGATCGGCGATCTGGTACTTGCGCGCACTTTGCTCGCTGAAAATCCACAGAGTCTGTCCGGCAATAGCGTAACTTTTGGCCGAGATGCGGCGGCCGTCGCGGAACACGAAGACCGTAGCTGCTGCCGGTTCCTTCGCGGTCATGGACGCTCCTGAGTTAGCAGCTCTTGCGCGGTCATCGGCATAGCGACGGCTTTCTTCGCTGCGCAGATCATCCACTTCGTCTGTAAGTCTCTGGACTTCGGCGGACAGTTCAACCGAGCTGCCGTTATCATTGTTTACAACAGCCGGCTGCGCTGGAGCCTGTGGCCCGTATCCGTAAGAGTCGCCATAGTAATCGCCGGGATAGTCGGGATAGAAAGGTGATCCCAGAAAAGGTGATCCCAGAAAAAGACCGCTGCCGAAAAAGAATGGCGAGAAGCAGCCAAAACATCCATCAAAAAATCCAAAGCGGTGGTGGAAACGGCGGAACCCGAACGGACGGTTGAAGAAGACGTGGTTGCGGGACACAAAAGTTCGAGTCGCGAAGGTGCGGCCTGCAGGAGCAAATCTTGAGAAGCCAGAGCGCCTCGCTGTCGGACCGAAAGTACTGAACCCCGGGCCCGATCTAAATCCTGGGCCTGATCTGAATCCTGGGCCTGATCTAAATCCGGGGCCTGACCTGAACCCAGCGCTGCCTGAAGACCTGAATCCGCTCGGGGCGGAAGAGTGGAAGCCGGAGCTTCCTCTGGAGAAACCGCCGGATGATCCGTGGCCGGCCATTCCGCGCTGCGCGTGGAGTGAAGAAGGAACGAGAAGAGCAGCCGAACCCAGGACGACGAGAGCAGCCAAGCGTTTCATACAGTTATTCTAGTCCTTCTGCAACAGCAAAGAAGCAAATATTTGTCCAATGTTTTCAATCATCTGCTGTGGTTTGACATCTGCAACTATAATCTTCCGCATGAAAAGAGCCATACTTTCAGTGATTTTCATTCTCTTGTCCATCCCAGCATTCGCGCAGACACAGAAGGCTAAAGCTGTGGCCTCTGCTCCCGCAGCAGCCAACGTCTATCCCATCCAGGAGGGATATGTTGACGCGAATGGAGTCCTCATCTATTACCAGACGATCGGACACGGCGCTCCGTTGATGATCGTCCATGGAGGGCCGGGCGTGGCCCACGACTACCTGATGCCTTACCTCCTGCCCCTGGCGCGGGGCAACAAACTCATCTTCATCGACGAGCGGGGCTCAGGCCGGTCAGAAAAACTTGAAGACACCGCGCAGTACACCGTGGAAAATATGGTGGAGGACGTGGAGAGCGTTCGACGGGCGCTGCACCTGGGCAAGATCAGCCTGATGGGACATTCTTATGGCGGCGTGCTGGCGCAGGCGTATGCGTTCAAATATCAGCAGAACCTCACGCACCTGGTCCTGGGCGGAACGTTCTACAGCACCAGCGCGATGAACAAGGTCCTGGCCGACGAAAAGCGGAGCATGCCGCCGGAAGCGCTGGCCAAACTGGAAGCGCTTGAGAAAGCCGGTCTTTTCAACAAAGGCAAGGACTGGGAAAAAGGACGCTACCCGGAAGACTACGCCAAGCTGGCCTGGGGCGATGGCTATTTTCCCTATCTGTATCAGCGCCGACCGGACGCGAATTACGATCCTGCATCCGGCAACACCAGCACTTCATGGGACCTTTATCGCGAAATGTGGGGATCGGACGGAGAGTTCGTGATCGACGGCAATTTAAAATCGGTGGAATACCTGGACAAACTTTCCACCATCCACGTGCCAACGCTGGTGATCTGCGGCGACCACGACGAATCGAATCCATCGCTCTCGCGGACCATGCATGAAAAAATCGCTGGATCAAAGTTGATGATCCTGCCGCAATCGGGCCACATGGCGTTTGTGGACCAGCCGAATCTGTACATCAAGACGGTGGCGGATTTCTTGAAAGGGAAGTGATCCTACGAAAGCGCGACCAAGGAAGATTGGGGACGAAGGGAAGGGAAGCATGGCAGAGAACAAAACCAAACCTACAAAACTGAGTGTGGCGGCGTTCATTGATGCGCTCACGGACCCGAGCAGGCGCGCGGACGCCAAAGCGCTCGTTAAGTTGATGCAAAGCGCAGCCGGCGAAGAGCCGACTATGTGGGGACCTTCCATCATCGGTTTCGGCAGCCGCCACTATCTGTATGACAGTGGGCGCGAGGGCGACATGCCGCTGATCGCTTTTTCGCCACGCAAGGCTGCCACTGTTTTGTATGGTATGACCGGGTTCGATGGTTCCGATGCGCTCATGACAAAACTTGGCAAGCACACCACCGGCAAAGGCTGCCTCTACATCAAGAAGCTGGCTGATGTCGACCAGAAAATGTTGGAGACTATGGCCGTCAAAGCAGTCGCCATCGCGCGGACGCGATAACCGATCCTGGAAATCAGAGAGTTCTTGGTTGCCGCTAGTCAGTGTGACGCCAAGGTCCGGGCGAGGTTGCAGGATCAACTGATGATCATGCCGCAGTCGGTCCACATGGCATTTGTTTGACCAGCCGAATCTCTACATCAAAGACGGTAGCGGAGTTTTTGCGGGGAAAACGACAGGAGTTGGCGGGTGTGCGGTAGAATCGACTCCGTGGCCCAATCGACTACTATTGTCCGCGACCCCGCCATTCTCAGTGGGGAGCCTGTTTTTCATGGAACACGGGTTCCTTTCAAGTCCCTGACCGATTACCTTGAACACGGACGGAGTTTGAATGAGTTTCTCGAAGACTTTCCCAGCGTGAGCCGCGAAGCGGCAGTAGCTGCGCTTGAGGAAGCTAGGTCGAGTCTGACCGCCTCTTTGAAATGAGGATCTCCTGCTCGATGAGTGTGTTCCCAGAAAACTGAAATTCATGTTTATTGCTGCTGGGCATGATTGCGAAACGGCGCGAGAAGCCGGTTTCGGTGCCATGACAAATGGAAAATTATTGGCCCAGGCCGAATTCCTATTTGACGTTCTTGTCACAATTGATAGGAATATGCGCTATCAACAAAACCTTGGGAGCCGGAATATCGCGATGCTGGTCCTGTGCGTCTATTCCAATGACATAAGCGATATTGAACCGCTCGTTCCTAATGCAGTTAGCGCGCTCAAGTCCATCAAGCCAGGGCAGGTGGTGGAGATAGCCACAGAAAATTAGCGTACGAATGGATCAATGTAAAGACAAGCTTCCGGCATAAGCCTCTATCGGTCGCGCATTGGATCTGTTCTTGATCAAATCAGCAGCTTTCTCCGCAATCATGATTGTGGGCGCATTCGTGTTGCCGCCGACTACGGTCGGCATGATCGATGCATCTACCACGCGCAGGCCTTCAACGCCGTGCACACGCAACTCAGAGTCGACCACGGCCGCCGCATCATTGCCCATCTTGCATGTGCCTACAGGGTGATAGAGCGTTTCAGTAAACTTGGAAATGTGTGCCCGCAGAGCGTCGTCATCTTTGGCCGCGACGCCGGGATGCAGTTCGGCGCCGCGATATTGGGCGAAGGCTTTGGTTCCAGCGAGCGTGCGGGCAAGCTTGAGGCCTTCCAGCATCACATCCATATCGCGCGAGTCGGCATAGTAGTTGGCCCGGATGCACGGAGCGTCCAGCGGGTTACTGGAGCGCAACCGGATATCGCCCCGGCTGTACGGATGCAGGAGAGTCGGACCAAAGGTGAACGCATGCCCTTTGATCTGCTGAAATCCGTGCTCCACAAAATAGCCGACGCCAAAATGAAATTGCAGGTCTGGAATCTGCGCGCGGGTTGAGGTCTTGACGAAAGCGCCAGCCTCCGCCACATTCGACGTCAGCGGCCCGCGCTTTGAGACCATGTAGCGCACCAGGTTGGAGAACGCTTCAGCGCTGGCCAAGCTCACAGGCTTAGTGCATTCATACACCACCGCGCTTGCGGGATGGTCTTGCAGATTTTTGCCCACGCCCGGCAGATCGCAGGCGATTGGGACATTGAACTGGCTCAGATGGTCCGCCGGGCCTACTCCGGAGAGCATGAGCAGCTGCGGCGATCCGACGGCGCCGGCGCACAGAATAATCTCACGTTCTGCCCGCTCCTGCATGCTGTTGTTGCCCTGCTGGAAACTAACGACTGCCGCGCGCTTGCCTTCAAAATAGATCCCGAAGACATGCGTATCTGTTTTTACCGTCAGATTTTTTCGCGAAGCCACGGGATGGAGAAACGCCGCAGCCGCGCTGTGTCGTTTGCCATTGCTTTGTGTAACCTGGTAAAAGCCGACACCCTCTTGTTGCGCGCCATTAAAATCAGGGTTGCACTGCAAGCCGGCTTCCTGGCCGGCTGCGACAAACGCCTCCGATAGTGGATTGACCGTACGCAGATCGCTCACGCTCAACGGCCCTGACGCGCCGTGATATTCCGAGGCTCCGTGCTCCTGATTTTCCGATTTCTTGAAGTAGGGCAGCACGTCGGCATAGCCCCAGCCGGGATTCCCCAGGTCGCGCCACTGGTCGTAATCAGCACAGTGGCCGCGAATATAGATCATTGCGTTGATGGAACTGCTGCCGCCCAGCACCTTGCCGCGCGGCCAGTACAGGCTGCGGTTTCCCAGTTGCGCTTCCGGTTCAGTGAAATAAGTCCAGTCGCAGGGGCCTTTGAAGAGCTTGGAAAATGCCAGGGGAATGTGGATCTCTTTCCGGGTGTCGCGTCCGCCTGCTTCCAGAAGCAGCACTTTTACCGCGGGATCTTCACTTAGCCGGTTCGCCAGCACGCATCCGGCAGACCCGGCGCCAATGATGATGTAGTCATACATTCGCTTCACTCCTGGAAAGGGAAGAACTGGACGGAAGAAATTGTAGCGCGAAAATTAGCGTTCGGAGATGTTTAGCCGGGCACAGTTTGGCGGTTGGACGGTTATTTGACCGCGTTGAACGTCATTTCCTTTGCTTTGCTCTTCGTCTTGCGTTTCCAGGCAGCGAAAAGGTCCGCGTACGAATCTTTCAGGTAGCTTTCTTCGCCGATGTTGAGCCGTCGGGCGGTTGCGTCAATCCAGTCAGGCTGACCCTCAATTTCGCCGAAATTCCCGATTGGCGTTTCGTCGATCACCACATGGCCGTCAGAGTCACGCCATTCGCTGCGGTATTTCTCATAGCGGAAGCTTGGGCTGAACCCGACCGCCTCAAGCACCTGGGCCATGGCTTCACCCTTTTCTACCTGAGTCTCAATCTCCCGGCGCGACTTGTGCCGGCCCGATTGCGGTCCACTTCTGTCCTTATACGTTAGCGTCCACTTGGGGCCGTATTCACGAAGACGAAGCAGTGCGCCCCCACGCCGAAGTTTGCCCCCGCTCTGGTCATAGAGGGTGTTCATCTCATAGGTTCGGGGAGTGATCAGGCGGAAGCCCGCAGCCTGAAGGCTGGCGGTAAGGGTATCAATGTCCTCGATTTTGAACTTGATCTCGACTTCGTGGTTCGCAGGCATAAGCGCCAGTATAAAGAAAGAAGTAGCAGGGAGGTGTACCGCGGAAGTTGTAAGTAACCCGTCTGCTTGTTTTAAAACCAGAGCCTAATCGGCCTTTCTTCGCAAAATTAGAAATATCTTTGCAATTTTGTTGAAAACAAAGGAGCTTAAGCTGCAAATCGTCAGTAATCGCCGAACAACAGGTTTTGGATGACACGCATCTAAGTTCGAGTACAATAGTTAAGGTAAGTCACCTAGATCGAGGAGTTTGGCGGGTTTCATGAAGTGGTAAAAAAGACACGCTTAGGGTTTTGAGAGAACAGAAGGCGGTTGCTATTTACTCTTCTGATTTCATAAAATTACAGGCGATGCACGCGGGGAACCCAGATTCTGTATGTCAAGGAGTTTGCATGAACCGAGTACTGTCCATTCTGGCGGCGGCCTTATGTATGGCTGCCAACGTGGGGGCGGCTCCAGTTCCAAACCACCAACAACCCCAGGTAAAAACCAGCGCCATCCCCATGGCACAAAAGTCAGCCCAGATAACCAAATCACAAAAGAGTTCAAAGGCTGAACGGAAACCCTACCAGATAGGCGCCGCCTCCTGGTATGGCAAGCAATTTCACGGTAAGACCACAGCCAGCGGTGAAGACTTCGACATGTTCGAGTTCACGGCCGCTCACCGTAAGCTCCCATTGGGGACCTTTGTAAAGGTGACAAACCTGAAAAACGGCAGATGGATCATCGTTCGGGTCAATGATCGCGGACCCTATGTGGGCAACCGCATTATGGACCTGAGCTATAGCGCCGCCCGAATGCTCAATTTCCGGGATGGCGTTGAGCGTGTCCGCATTGACCTGATCCAGCCGGAAAACGTGGCTCTGAACCAGGGTTTTAGCGCACAATAAGCGAAAAATAAATATACTAGGGAGCATGGCCATACATTCTCCTGAAACTCTCGCTTCGCCCGCATCCTCCGGGATGCGGGAGCGCCTCATTGTCGCCCTTGACGTCTCGAGTGCTGGTGAGGCGCAAAAACTTGTGGCCCGCATCGGCGATGCTGCTGGGATTTATAAAATTGGACTCCAGCTTTTTACCGCCGAAGGTCCCGGCGTGGTCAGGGATCTGGTCAGTTCCGGCCGGAAAATTTTTCTTGATCTAAAGCTCCATGACATTCCCAACACCGTGGCTCACGCGGTGAAATCTGCGGCGGAGCTGGGTGTGCATATGCTCACCGTTCATGCCAGCGGTGGTGCGGCCATGCTGCGCGCAGCCGCGGAAGCAGCCGGCGGACGGCTGAATATTCTTGGCGTGACCGTTCTGACGAGTTTGAACGACGAAGACATGCAGGAAATCGGTGTCTCCGGACGCGTCGCGGACCAGGTAGTGCGGATGGCAGCGCTGGCAAAGACAGCGGGCTGCCAGGGAATTGTGGCCTCGCCGCGCGAGTCTCTACAGGTCAGAAAATCTCTGGGAGAAGGCTTTGCCATCGTGACGCCGGGCGTCCGTCCCGCCGGTGCTGAAGTCAACGATCAGCAGCGGATCGCCACCCCGGCACAAGCCATCAGCAACGGCGCCAGCCACATTGTTGTGGGCCGCCCGATTACCCATGCTTCTGATCCCGCCCAGGCGGCGCAGGCCATAATTTCCGAAATGGAGCAGGCAAGAAACACCAGGTGACTGCGTTCTAGGGTTGGCTCTACAATGGCTTTCAGTGAGGTACTCGCATGCGTGCCGTGATCGTATTTCTTGTGGCTTCAGCAATCGGTGTTTCAGCGCAGACAAATATGGCAGCCTCTTCCAGCGGCAGCAGTGAACCGGCAGTCAAACAGATTACCGTACCGGCCGGCACGCAGGTACTGCTTCATCTTCAGAGCCCCATTGATACCAAGAGCGCCAAGGTTGGCGATGGCGTCTATTGCCAGACCAGCTTTCCCGTCACCCAGGACAACATCGCAGTGATACCTGCGGGCACATACGTTAAGGGCAAGATCGCAGAAGTGAAAAGAGCTGGAAGGATCAAGGGCAGGGCCCAAATCCTGTTTCACTTCAATACCTTGATTTTCCCGAATGGCTACACTATCGATCTGCCCGGAGCTCTGGAGAATGCGCCCGGTTCGCGCAACAGCGCAGTCGCCGACAAAGAAGGCACGGTAAAGGCTGACGGGCAGAAAGGCAAAGACGCTGGGACAGTTGCCAAAACGGGCGCTACGGGAGCTGTGGTAGGAGCAGTGGCCACAGGTAGCGGTAGAGGCGCGGGAATTGGCGGACTGGCCGGCGCAGCCGTTGGTCTGGGGCAGGTGCTGTTTACTCGCGGGCAGGATGTCCGCATTGACCAGGGAACAGCGCTGGAAATGGTCCTGCAGCGTCCGCTCACGGTTGATGTGATGCACGCCGATTCTGCGCGGGCAGAAAACGATGTTACGCCCCGCGTCACTAACCGCCGGCTTCTTATTCCAGCGAATCCAACTGAGCCGAAGTAGGAAAGGCGCGGTTCGAAGCTGTCTGTGATCAAAGCCAGCGCCTTTTGAAGATGGCCTTTCGGCCGCACCCAGCCCGTCGAAGTTGTTTGCAGAGATAGTCCAGCTTCAAGCTGGCAGCCGGAAATGAAACGCGATGATTCTTTTTGGATCTCTCCTAAAAGCGCGATCTGCAAGCCCTCATTTGATCTTTTGATCTTTCCATAAGTTGTCGGGCCGAAATCGAGAGTTATTTGGGCTCAAGCTGTGGGCTTCCAAATTCCGTAGTCGCAGTTTCCGTCGATTATGTATTTTGGGAGATAAGGACAATGTCATTATCTTAAACTCTTTCTTATCAAATATTTGTCTTCATCCCAGAAATGGAACTCGGTGTGCACAAAATAAATCAAGCTTCGGAAGGCAATCCTTTCGATGGCCATTAAGAAAAGCGCTCTATTTACTTTATATTTAGCGTACATCGGCATTTGTTCTCTGTGTATAACACTACCGTTTCCTTAGGAGGGAGATGAGATGTTAAGGAAGATTGCCTTTTCCCCGCGGATACTGTCGCTGATCGTTCTGCTATTGGCCGCGACCGCATTTGCCCAAACCACCGCCAAGATTTTAGGTAGCGTAAGTGACGCTAGCGGCGCCGCAATAGTTGGCGCAAAGGTTACAGTTAAGAATTCAGCCCTTGGAATCGAGCGGATCACCCGGACGAATGCCACCGGTGCTTATGAAGTGGCGGCACTCCCTCCGGGAACGTACAGCGTTCAGGTGGAGATGAATGGATTTGAAACACAGTTGGCCAATAATGTGGTTGCTGATGTAAGCAATAACATAGTCCAGAATTTCGGGCTGAAAGTGGCCAGCACATCTGAGGTTGTGACCGTCGAAGCAACGGCGCCGTTGATCGAATCAACCACGATGACCGTGGGCGCGACCATCAATCAGAGGACTGTACAGGAGTTGCCATTGAACGGGCGCCACTTTGTAGATCTTGCGCTCTTGATTCCTGGCACCGTCACGGCGCCACAGAACGGCTTTTTGACCGCCCCATTGCGCGGCCAGGGTGCATTCGCCGTAAATACGGCCGGTATGCGTGAAGACGCCGTGAATTGGATGGTCAACGGCATCAATCTGAATGACATGGCGCAGAACCAAGTCACGTTCCAACCTACGATCAACACCGTTTCCGAATTCAAGGTTGATAACTCCACATACAGCGCGGAATACGGGCGGAATGCCGGCGCGATTGTAACGATTGCCTCGCGCACTGGCACGAACGCGTTTCATGGCGAACTTTATGATTACTTGCGGAATAGCTTTTTCGATGCGCGTAATGCTTTTAACCCGGTCACGCAAGCGCAAAGCCCGTTCAAGCGCAACCAGTTCGGCGGAGACTTTGGCGGCCCAATCTTTAAAGATAAGACATTCTTCTTTGCGACGTATGAAGGAGAGCGGCATCGTCAAGGCCTTTCTACCAGCGCGCTCGTGTTCACTCCAACCCAATTGAGTGCGATAGCAGCGAGCCCGAATCCAACAGTGAAGGCACTAGCTGCCTTAGTTCCGGGCGCAAATGGGACAATCAATGGATCGCCGGCGTTTCTTGGTTCAGCCACCGCGCCGGTCAATATCGATCAGGGCACGATCGACATTCAGCACAATTTCTCAGATCGGGATCGCATCCACGGGTACTACGTCTATCAACACGATCTTCGTCAGGAACCAACTCAAGGGGCCAACATCCCCGGATTTGGAGATACGCGTGAAGGCAAGCGACAGGTATTCACTCTGGGCGAGTCACACGTATTCAGTTCTTCACTGGTTAATGAGGTAAATATTGGAGTAAATCGCATCCTCATTACCTTTACACCGAACAATCTTACCGATCCCAGCAGCCTGGGCCTCGGGGCAATTCTGGGGCCCAATGAGACCTTTATGCCGACAATTAGCATCACTAACGGCCCAGTTTTCGGAGATGAAAGGACTTTTCCACAGGGCCGCGGCGATACGACTGGAGTCATCGCTGACAACTTGAGTTATGTAAAGGGTCGCCACTCATTCAAGTTTGGTACTGAATTCCGCGATTTTAAAAATTCGAACTTCAACGGCGATCCCGGCCAATTGGTGTTTAACAATATGGCGGATTTTATTGCAGGAACGGTTGATTCAAGCGCCAGAACAATCGGTAATGTGGCCAACCGCGTCACGGAAAATGCGCTTGATTTCTATGCAATGGACAGCTTCAAATTCAAGCCATATTTAACTGTTGAGCTCGGCTTGCGCTATGGATGGAACATGACACCGTCAGAAGGCGAAAACCGGTTCGTGAATTTTGTTCCGGGCGGCGCGTTCGGAAGTATGCTCGTGCCCACAACAGAACCTTATGGTCAGCAGGATAAAAACTTCCAGCCCCGCGTCGGTTTTGCCTGGGACCTGTTCCACAACGGAGGAACGGTCCTTCGTGCAGGTTACGCGTATCAGGTCGACCAGCCGATTACAGGAGTCGTAACTGGTCTTACCTCCAACCCGCCGTTTGCATTGCCGATCAGCATAGCGACAGCGCAGACGTTTGCCGCGTTGCCGGCGTTATTTAACGGCCCGCCCAGCAGCGTTGCCCCCATTTTTGTGAATCCCAACTTCAAGAACGCCAATGTTCAATCGTGGAACCTGAATATCCAGCAGCAGCTGGCCCGTAGTTCATCCGTGATGATTGGCTATTTTGGAAATAAGGGAACACATCTTGAAAACGATATCAACGCAAACCAGACGGCGGTCTTAGGTCAGGTTGGGACAGGCGCGACGAACGTGAACCTGCCATTCCAGAGCCTTGCACCGAACAGCCCGTTTTTGGCGAACGTGCCCTTGGCGGCTTCCATCACGGAGCGCGAGAGCGGCAGCAACTCCATATACAACGCTCTGTGGGTATCTGCGACGCAAAAGACTACGCACGGGTTGCAGTTCAACGCTTCGTATACCTATTCGCACTCAATCGACGATGTTTCCCGGAACGACGCCGGTATTCAGGCTCAAAACAGCAATGACATCTTCCTTAGCCGGGGCAGCTCCGACTTTGACGCTCGTCATCGTTTCGTTGCGAACGCCATCTATGATCTGCCCTTCAAGGGCAACCGTTTGGTCAATGGCTGGGAAATCGCGCCCGTCTTTAGCTGGCAGACCGGCAACCCATTTAACCTGGTTGCATTCAACTCGTCCAGCTTCAATGGCGTTGGCAGCACGATAACTCTCAATGCCAGCGGACCAATTCATACCAGCGGCAACCCGTTAGGACAGTGGATATCCAACCCCAGTGTGTTGTCGGTTCCTTGTACGTTGACTACGACGAAGACGACAGCAACACCAACCTGTCTTCCCGGCACTCTGACATTTGGCAACGTGGGTCGCAACAGCGTATACGGCCCCGGATTCACAAACATGGACTTGGCCCTGGTTAAGAACACCAAGATCTCCGAAAGGTTGAATCTGCAGATCCGTGCTGACGCATTCGATGTGCTCAACCACCCGAACTATGGCCAACCTGGCACGTCCGGCGGTTTTCTGGCCGCGTCTCTGCAGCCACTCGTTCCGGTCGTGTCTAACCCAGCAACGAACAACCCGGGCAACCAGTTCAGTAGCTTTTCCACGATCGGCAGCACGCGCTTCCCAACCGGCGATTCAGGATCGTCTCGCCAGTTGCAGTTTGCCGTGAAGCTGCAGTTCTAGTTCAGACAACGCAAAACTCACAGCGCACTGGTTTTGGCTGGTGCGCTTTTCTTTTGGGCGAACTAGCTTGAGCCTTGAGCCCGAGCGGCTTGCATGGCAGCAGACGCTAACGCTCATCAGGCAGCAGAATCTCAAGGAAGGAAAACAGCATAAGCGGGATGGAGCGAAGCGACAAAAAAATGAAGCCCCGCATTTTCTGCGGGACTTCAGAGGGTTGCTTGTCTTAGAGCGAGCTAATTACATCCCTGGATAACCGCCGCCGTGCTCGCCGCCGCCCGCCGGAGCTTTCTTGTCTTCCGGAACATCGGAGACCAGAGCTTCGGTGGTGAGCATCAGAGCAGCGATGGAAGCCGCGTTCTGCAGGGCCGTGCGGGTCACCTTGGTAGGATCGATCACGCCGGCCTTCACCAGGTCCTCGAACTTATCGTTCTGAGCGTTGTAACCATAGTTATTGTCTTTCGAGTCGCGGATCTTGCCCACAACGATTGCACCCTCTTCGCCGGAGTTGGCGACGATCTGGCGCAGAGGCTCTTCCAGGGCGCGACGCACGATTTCCGCTCCGGTTTCCTCATCGTCGTTCTTGAACCTGAGTTCATCCAGGGCAGCCTGGCAACGGACCAGGGCAACGCCGCCGCCCGGGACAATGCCTTCTTCCACGGCAGCGCGGGTCGCGTGCATTGCGTCTTCCACGCGGGCTTTCTTTTCCTTCATTTCGGTTTCGGTCGCGGCGCCGACTTTGATCACGGCAACGCCACCCACCAGTTTCGCCAACCGCTCCTGCAGTTTCTCGCGGTCATAGTCGCTGGTTGCTTTTTCCGACTGTGCACGGATTTCGCGCACACGGCCTTCAATCTCAGTGCCTTTGCCTTTGCCTTCCACAATCGTGCAGTTGTCCTTGTCGATCGTGATTTTCTTGGCGCGGCCCAGGTCAGTGATTTCGATGCTTTCCATCTTGATGCCGAGGTCTTCGGTGATGGCTTTTCCGCCTGTCAGGATCGCAATGTCCTGGAGCATGGCCTTGCGACGATCGCCGAAGCCAGGCGCCTTCACAGCGCAAACCTGCAACGTGCCGCGCAGCTTGTTCACCACCAGGGTGGCCAACGCTTCGCCGTCAACATCTTCAGCAATGATCAACAGCGGACGGCCCTGCTTGGCTACCTGTTCCAGAATCGGAAGCAGGTCCTTCATGGTGCTGATTTTCTTTTCGTTGATGAGGATGAGCGCGTCGTCCAGAATGGCTTCCATGCGCTCGGGGTCGGTGACGAAATAAGGCGAGAGATAACCGCGGTCAAACTGCATGCCCTCGACTACTTCAAGGCTGGTTTCCATGGTGCGGGACTCTTCCACCGTGATCACGCCGTCCTTGCCGACTTTCTTCATGGCTTCGGCAATGATGCGTCCAATGGTTTCGTCGTTGTTGGCGGAGATGGTGCCCACCTGGGCAATCATGTCGCCGCTGACGGGCTTGGAAAGGGAATCCAGGAAACCCTTGCTGCGCTCGCCGTCTTTGCCGAGAACGCCGCAGATCGTGTTGACAGCGCGCTCAATGCCGCGCTTCAGGGCCATCGGGTTCGCGCCGGCGGCAACGGTCTTTACACCGTCACGATAGATGGCCTGGGCCAGAACGGTAGCGGTGGTGGTGCCGTCACCGGCCACGTCGCTGGTCTTGCTGGCCACTTCACGCACCATTTGCGCGCCCATGTTCTCAAGGTTGTCGCCCAGTTCAATTTCCTTGGCTACGGTCACGCCGTCCTTGGTGATGACGGGGGAACCAAACTTTTTGTTGATGACGACGTTGCGGCCTTTGGGGCCTAGCGTCACCTTTACTGCGTCTGCCAGAATATTCACTCCGCGCAGGATCGCCTGGCGGGATTCTTCACCGTGCACAATAATTTTTGGCATTGTTGCAATCTCCTATCAAGACTTTTGCGGAATTTCCGCGGAAATGTTTTGAACTAATAACTTCAAAATATTTGTGGTTGGCCTTAAGGCGTCAGGCTTGAATCAACAGGCTAAGAGCCAAAGGCTAATGGCCATGCTGCTTCTTACCGTCTTGCTGCGCCGGCCTTCTCGGGCTTTTCGGTGCTCTTGGTCGCGCCGCCGGTGATGATTCCGAGGATCTCGTCTTCCTTCATGATGAGCAGCTCTTCGCCGTCAATCTTGATTTCCGATCCGGAATACTTGCCGAACAGAACGCGGTCGCCTTCTTTTACGGCGAGGGGAACGGTCTGGCCTTTTTCAAACTTGCCGGTTCCAGCGGCAATGACGATGCCTTCCTGGGGCTTTTCTTTTGCAGTGTCGGGGATGATGATGCCACCGCGAACGGTTTCCGTCTCCTGAATCCTACGGATCACAACGCGGTCATGCAGCGGGGTCAACTTCTGTGCCATGCGAATTACTCCTTTCGAAATATGCTCAAAGAATGGGATTTACTATTGCTGGGTCTTTCAGGCGACAGGGAGAGCTGCTAGCACTCATTCCTATCGAGTGCTAATTATAGGAACAAAGCCTTATGAAGTCAACAGAAAAAGTTGAGTGGATTCCACTCAAGTCGGTAGGTTGTTGAAGAACTTTCAAGGCAACCGACTGCCACGAGAAAACTTACCGTAGAGACGTAGCATGCTACGTCTCTACATCTAACGGGATGAATAATCCTTGTAAGTTACTGAAAATAAATTACAGTTTTTGCTTTACGCCCTTGCTGGATCCACCTTGTCCTGGTTAACGCCCAGATCGGCAAAGGCTTTTTGCGCCTTTTTCGGATCAAATTTGCCGTCACGGGCCAACCGGGAAAGTGCTGCCGTGGCAATGGATTCGGCATTGATCTCAAAGTGCCGCCGCAAGTGTTCGCGGTTATCGCTGCGTCCAAAGCCATCCGTTCCCAGGGTAACGAGCCGTGGTCCGAGCCATGGCGCCAGTTGGTCGGGAACAACCTTGATGTAGTCGGAAGCCGCGATGATCGGGCCTTCGGTCTTTTCCAGCACTGAGAGCAGATAGGGCTGTTTCGGTTTTTCCGCGGGATGCAACCGGTTCCAGCGGTCAGTGGCCAGGGCTTCACGACGCAGCTCGTTATAACTGGTTACGCTCCACACGTCCGCCTGAACACCGTATTTTTCCGCCAGGATCGACTGCGCGCGCAAAGCTTCATTCAGTATCGGGCCGCTGCCAAACAATTGCACACTGGCCTTCTTGCCGTCAGCCGCCTTGAACTTGTAAACGCCCTTGATGATTCCTTCTTCGCAGCCAGCAGGCATTTCCGGCATTGCATAATCTTCGTTGTATAACATGATGTAATAAAAACGGTCTTCGCCTTCCTGGTACATGCGGCGGATTCCGTCCTGCACAATGACAGCGATCTCGTAAACATAAGAAGGATCGTAAGTGGCGCAGGTCGGCACCGTGGAAGAAACCACAACACTGTGTCCGTCCTGATGCTGCAGGCCCTCGCCGGCCAGCGTGGTACGGCCGGCGGTCCCGCCCATCAGGAAGCCTTTGCCGCGCGCATCAGCGAACGCCCAGATCAAATCGCCCACGCGCTGAAAGCCAAACATGGAGTAGTAGGTGAAGAAGGGAATCATGGGCACGCGATAATTGGAATACGCTGTGCCCGCTGCGGTCATGGAGGCCATGGATCCGGCTTCCGTGATTCCTTCTTCCAGAATCTGCCCGTCTTTTGCTTCGCGATAATAGAGCAGCATGTCGACATCGTGCGGTTTATAAAGCTGGCCCTGGCTGGCGTAAATACCGACTTGGCGGATGATCGATTCCATGCCGAAGGTGCGAGCTTCATCAGGAATGATCGGAACCACCAGCTTGCCGACTTTCGGGTCTTTCATCAGGTTGCGCAGCATGCTGACGAATCCCATGGTGGTTGAAACAGCGCGGCCTTTCGATCCTTCCAGCGATTCCTTGAACGTTTCAAGACCCGGGGCTTCGAATCCGCGCACATGGCCGTCGCGCATCGGCATGTATCCGCCAAGCGCTTTGCGGCGTTCCTGCATGTATTGAATTTCCGGGCTGTCGTCCGGCGGACGATACGGTGCGCCTTCTTTTGCGGATTTGTCGGGAATTGGAATCTCAAAGCGCGACCGGAACGCGGTGAGCGCTTCGTCGGTCATCTTCTTTTCCTGGTGCGTGGCATTGCGCGCCTGGGCCGAACCCAGGCCGTACCCCTTGACGGTTTTCGCCAGGATCACCGTTGGTCCGCCCTTGTGTTCCACCGCTCTTTTATAGGCGTTATAGACCTTTTGCGGATCGTGACCGCCGCGCTGCAAGTGGAAGATTTCGTCGTCCGTCCAGTCGGCAACCAGCGCTGCCGTCTCCGGATACTTGCCAAAGAATTCCTTGCGCACAAAAGCGCCGTCTTTGGCTTTGAATGCCTGGTACTCGCCGTCAACGCATTCTTCCATGCGCTTCAGCAGCATGCCGGAGTGTTCGCGCGCCAGCAGGTCGTCCCAGCCGGAGCCCCAGATCACCTTGATCACGTTCCAGCCGGTGCCGCGGAATGACGCTTCCAGTTCGTTGATGATCTTGCCGTTGCCACGCACCGGCCCATCCAGCCGCTGGAGGTTGCAATTGATCACAAAAATCAAGTTGTCCAGCTTCTCGCGCGAAGCCAGCGTCAGTTGTGCGCCCAGGACTTCAGGCTCGTCAGTTTCGCCATCGCCGACGAACGCCCAAACTTTGCGCGGGGTTGGCTTGATCAAACCGCGGTTTTCCATGTAGCGCATGAAGCGCGCCTGATAGATGGAGTTCAGCGGACCCAGGCCCATGGAAACAGTGGGAAAGCGCCAGAACTCAGGCATGAGCCAGGGGTGCGGATATGACGATAGTCCCGGCTTATCACGCAATTCGTGACGATAATTTTCCACCTGCTCCTGGCTGATGCGGCCCTCAAGATATCCCCGCGCGTATACGCCGGGCGACGCGTGGCCCTGGAAATAGACGAAATCGCCGGGCTCGTCGCCATAAGTGGCGTGAAAAAAATGGTTGTAACCGACTTCCAGCAGGGTCGCCAGAGAAGAATAGGTGGATATATGGCCGCCGATGCCGGGGTCTTTCTTATTCTGCCGATGCACCATAGCCATGGCGTTCCAGCGAATCAAGCTCTTGATGCGGCGTTCCATGATGCGGTCACCAGGATACGGCGCTTCCTCTTCTACCGGGATCGTGTTCACGTACGGAGTATTCAGATGGACGGGGACGTCCACGCCAGACTGTTGGGCGCGCCGGGTAAGGGCGTCAAGCAGGCGGGTACCCTGGCCAGGGCCTTCCTGGTCAATGACTTCGTCAAAAGCTTCAATCCACTCGAGGATTTCCTCGTGGTCCGGTTCAAGGGCTGCGGCAGGTTTGGCATTCATCTTTATAGTATGACGCGAACCACGCGCAATTTCCACTGAGAGAACGCAGAGAATCGTTAAGCCGTTGGAACAGTCTGTTGCGGCAACGCTGCTGCCGGCCGTTGGGATCGGCCATCGGCGGAATACACATTATCGAAATCGACGTCAGGCTCAGCCGGATAGTCCAGGGATGCAACCGCCCTGTCCAGCTCTCCACTGAATGCCGCGACCACCGAGCGCGACCACTGGTCTGACCACAAATCTTTGCGCCGCAAGTACTTTTCCATGAATGCGAGTGGGTCCTGTGCCATATGCCGTTCATGCTGCCCTTTTCCGGCGGAAAGGATAGTAGAAGCAGACCCGCGCGCGGTAATGCATTCGATCACTGCGGGACCATGGCCTTCGCGAGCGCGGCGGATGGCTTCCTGCGTCACCCGAAATACTGCTACGACATCGCAGCCATCCACGGGGATCATGGGGTAAAAAGCTGAATCAGCTCCCACATAAGGACCCGATGCCTGCCGGCCGTGCGACTCCAGGCGAGACTCAAAGCTGCTTTCCACCAGGCAGACCATAGGCAGTTTCAAGCTGGCAGCACGCGCCATGGCGTCGGGCTCGAAAATCAGGCTTCCTTCACCGTGGGTGCAAGACATCAACGTCACTGCGCCCTTGCCCTTCATCTCCTCTGCCAGCGCCATTATCGTATCCATACGGAGAGTCGTGGCCCGGGTTCGGTTTCGATGGTCGCGGGCGCGGGCAAGAATCAAAGGAAGAGGCGTGCCCTTGATTAAGCTGGCGACAAAGCTGCTGTGTTCCAGAGCGATGCAATCCTGTGGCAGAAGGTGAGCGCCGGCGCCGACCAGAGTGGCCTCCAGTCCGGAAAAGGCTGGCTCCAGTTGTTGCGCTGAAGGCTGAACGAATCGCACACGTTCCGCCAGCATACGGCACTTCACCATGGTGGCATAAAGCTCTTTGAGCTTGTCCGAGTTCAGGACCGCCAAGACTGCGGCGACTGGCTTTTTCTTCTTTGAAGCCTTACGTCGAGCGGATCGCGAGACTGGCTTGGCGCTCTTGCCTTTGATCCTTGCCGACGTTGATCTTTTTTTCTTTTTTGCACCCATGAGTGAGAATCATTCTACCGCATGGTGACTTCCCGGTTCGCTGGGAGTGTCGCAAGCAAAAGTGGTCCGGCAAATTTAGTTCCACTGGTCCTACCGCTTTTCAACAGATCAGTGAAAAAGAGTGTGGAAAACAACCTGAGGCGATAGACCAACACTGCTTACACTGCGTGTTTTTACGCTTTGCACTGGGGAAGGTGCGCGCATGAAAAAAAATCGCGGGATGCTGGTTGCAAAATTCAGTGCGGAAGTTGTTGCATGACGCTGGCGAAGGATGTAGTATCAGCGACCAGCCGTCCATCTCAAATCAACTGTCGAATTCCGTCACGGAGGATTGCCCCTAGCGGATTGTGGGCAGCTCTGGTCTCATCCACATACAATTGCAGTGATGAAAGTGCGCATTGATAAGCTCCTGGTAGAGCGAGGCCTGGTTCCTTCGCGTGAGCGCGCACAAGCCATGATCCTCTCCGGCCGTGTCATGGTCAATGAGCAAAAGGTCGAGAAGGCCGGCGCTGGCGTTGATCCTGGCGCTCAGATACGCCTGCTGGGAGATGACCTCAAATACGTTGGCCGCGGCGGCTTGAAACTGGAAGCCGCATTGCGGAACTGGAAGATCGATCTTACCGGCAGGATCTGCATGGACGTTGGCGCTTCTACCGGCGGCTTTACCGATTGTATGCTGCAACATGGCGCCGTTGAGGTGATTGCCGTGGATACAGGTTACGGCCAGATTCATGCCCGATTGCGCTCCGATCCGCGGGTAAAGCTGCTGGAAAAGACAAACGCGCGTTATCTCACGCCGGACGACTTAGTCCGGGCCGGCGCGAGTGCTTCGATCAGCTTCATTGCCATCGACGTCTCTTTCATCTCTGTTACACTCGTTCTCCCCGCGGTGCTTGGGTCGGCTTTTGCATCTGCGGCCGATGCGCGCCGCGAGGCCGTCATTCTGATCAAACCGCAATTCGAAGTCGGGCGCGAACTGGTGGGGAAGGGCGGCATCGTCAAAGACGAAGCTGCGCAGCAGGGCGCGGCAAGGAAAGTCCGGCAAAAAGTGGAAGAGCTGGGCGGCAAGAACATAGAATTGATGGAATCCCCCATCCTTGGCATGGAAGGAAACCGGGAATTTCTGTTGCACACAGAATTCCTATGAACAAAGCGTTCTGATGAAAAAAGCGTCCATCATCTCCAAACAGGGTAAGCCGGATCTGGGCAAGGTTGTTGTTCAGGTTGCGGACTGGCTGCGACGGCATGGCTATGCCATTACCGCAGACGCCGCAACGCGCGAATTCTGTCCTGACTGTGAACCGGCGGAGCGGGAAGACCTAGCCACGGTCGCGCCCGATTTTGTGATCGTGCTGGGAGGCGATGGCACGCTGCTCTCCACTGCGCGTTGCGTGGCCCACGCAGACATTCCGATTCTTGGCGTTAATCTAGGTTCGCTTGGCTTCCTTACGGAGGTCAAGCAGGGAGAGATCGAACAGGCACTGGAGGAAGTGGATGCCGCTCGCTCTTACGAATTGAGCCTGCGCCCTATGCTGCACTGCCAGGTGCAACGAGACGGCAAATGCGTGGCAACGTATGAGGCGCTGAACGAAGTGGTAATGAACCAGAGCGCAGTGGCGCGCATTACCGACTTCGAAGTGCGAGTCAATGGTAGTTTCGTGGCAAACTACAAGGCAGATGGCCTGATCATTTCCACTCCCACCGGATCGACCGCCTACTCTCTGGCCGCGGGCGGACCCATTCTTGCACCCGACGTTCCCGGCTTCATCATTACTCCGGTTGCGTCTCACGCGCTGACCAACCGGCCGCTTGTAGTGAAGGATACCGCGGTAATCGAAGCGAGGATTGTGGTCACCAGAGAGCAGGCCTTTCTCACCGTCGATGGGCAAGTGGGAACGCCGCTGGCGGAAGATGACGTGGTGATCTGCCGGAAGTCGGAATACAACGTGAAATTGTTCAAGTTCGCAGGCCGGTCCTTCTTTGACGTCCTGCGGACCAAATTGAAGTGGGGCGAGCGATAACCGTATGAGACGGGCTTGCGTGATGATCGTGCGTTACTCGATGGCGTGGTTGCTCGCCTTTGCTCTTGCAGCTGCGCGTGCGCAAACCAGGCCCGCCGCAGACATGATCGTCACCAACGCGAAAATCTGGACCGTCGATAAAACGCGGCCCCACGCAGAGGCGATGGCGGTGCTGGGCGAGCGTATTGTCGCCGTCGGCAGCGCGGCGGAAGTGGACGTATGGCACGGCCCGCAGACCAAAGTGCTGGACGCGCAAGGCAAGCTCCTGCTTCCCGGCTTTAATGACGCGCACGTCCATTTCGTCGACGGTGGAGACCATCTTTCCGCTGTGCAATTGAAAGATGCGGCGTCGCCCGATGAATTTGCGCGCAAGATCGGCGAGCGCGTTAAGACCACCGCCAAAGGCGAGTGGATTGTTGGCGGAGATTGGGACGAGCAGAAGTGGTCGCCGCCGAATCTTCCCACGAAAGAGCTGATTGATCCGGTAACGCCAGAGACGGCGGTGTGGGTGAATCGCTATGACGGGCATGAGTCGCTGGCGAACTCGGTCACGCTACGCCTGGCGGGCATTACCGCCAAGACTGTCGATCCTGCCGGAGGACAAATCGTTCGCGATGCGCAAGGCAATCCCACTGGAGTGCTGAGAGACTCAGCGCAGGAACTGGTGAATAAAGTCATGCCACCGATGACGCCGGCGCACCGCATGCGTGCCATCCATCAAGCCATGGACCACGCGGCTTCACTTGGGGTGACCAGCGTGCAGCACCTGAACCCATCCTACGACGACATGAAAGCCTATGCTGAGTTGGAGGAGCAGGGCGCGCTTACCGTGCGCATCTACGCGGCGCCGATGGAAACAACCTGGAAAGACCAGGCGAAGCTCGGAATACGGCGGGCCTTTGGCACGCCATTCCTTCGTATGGGAGCGGTGAAAGGCTACGCCGATGGATCATTGGGTTCAGAAACCGCTTATTTTTTTGACGCCTATACCGATGCGCCGAACACCCACGGCCTGTTGAGCGACGAAATGCATCCTGTCTCTGCCATGCAGCAGAGACTGAGAGGCGCCGATGCCGCGGGATTGCAGCTCTGCATTCATGCTATTGGCGATCGCGCGATTTCCATGACGCTGGACATGTTCACCCAGATTGAAAAAGCGAATGGCAAGCGCGACCGGCGCTGGCGCATCGAGCATTCACAGCACATGGCGGCGAAGGATTTCGCGCGCTATGCCCGCCTGGGCGTGATCGCTTCGGTGCAGCCTTATCATGCGATTGACGACGGGCGCTGGGCAGAAAGCCGGATAGGCCCCGATCGCATCAAGCGCACATATGCTTTTCGGACGTTTCTCGATAATGGCGTGCGGCTGGCGTTCGGCACGGATTGGTCGGTAGCGCCGCTGAGCCCGATGTGGAGTATCTACGCGGCCGTGACGCGGGCGACGCTGGACGGCAAAAATCCCAACGGCTGGGTCCCGGAGCAGAAACTGACTGTGACCGAAGCCGTTGAAGCTTACACGATGGGATCGGCCTACGCGGAATTTCAGGAAAAAGAAAAGGGATCGATCACGCCAGGCAAGCTGGCGGACTTTGTGATTCTCTCCGACGACATCTTCAAAATCCCGCCGGCAGCCATTAAGAGCGTGAAAGTGGAAGCGACGTTCCTGGGCGGCAAGCTGGTGTATGGCGGGCTGGAATAGGACGTTCGCCGCAGATAAAGGCTGATGAAAAACGAAGCCGCGAATTAAGGCGAACAGGCGCGAATTGCGGGAGAAACGGAAGAACGCGGAGTGGACAAAAATTAAGAAGCCCCGAGTTTTGTGGTTGACCCATTCACCTCGCCCAGCGGTTCGCTATAGACCCTTGCCGACCAGCCTTCTTTGCCCTAGTTCCTTGCGAAACTCACAAAGTGCGATCTTTAATCAGCTTGCGCTGAAGCTTGGGCTCCGGGCTTACCGCCAACCGGGTAAATCGGTCAACACCTCGGGGCTTCTATCTTTGCCTTTAAACTTTTCACGTTCTTCTCAACCAGCAGTTTGCTATAGACCCTCACCGACCCTCTTGCAGCTTTCAGTTTCAGCTTATTCATCTGTCGCCGTTTCCAGCATCAGAGATTTTGGCTTTGGCTGTGCGCCGTGATCTTGCTTGGGTCCCGGTACTCGCCGCCAACCGGAAAAACATTTGAAATGTCAAAGAACAATTGTGAATTTACGCGCTTCGCATTTTAAGTCAAACAGATTTTTGCATTTATAACTCACGCAGAATCAGCAGCTTGCGGCACGTCCACAGGGGCCTCAACAAGAATCGGTGCAGCCGGTTACTGAAGTCCAATATCCATGCGGGGACGGCGCGAGTTTTGCGATTTTTTCAAATGTGAAAATCTGCGGAAAAATCAATGTTGATGCGGAGAAGAGAAGCAGCTCGAAATTAGCAACTGGCAATTAGCAAAACCAAAAACCGCGGATGTACGCGGGTGATCGCGGATAAAAAACCAAGAGGAGAGTAAAGAGGGGACGGGCGATTGGTGGATAATCGCGCGGTTGACCCAAATTGATATTGGTGAAATTAGAAAAGATGGCTCAGCGTCAAGAGCGAAGGCTAATTACTAGAGGCCATTTGCTTCGTCACGCCGCCCCCGCTTTACCCGTCCAGTCGCCCAGCAGTTCGACTTCGCCGCCGGGATTACGCATTTCTCTGGCCGGATGGAAATTGACCTGGTCTTCGCGACGAAAATAAGGGCAGATCAGGTTCCAGGTATCAAAGCCGCTGCCGGAAACGGTGACCATGATCGCTTCGGTGGGCGCCTCAGCCAGCGTGCCCCAGCCCCCGCCCTGAAGCTGGACCGGAGAACCGGCGGCGTCGTCGGGGAAAACGTCGTTCACAGTCAGAATGGCGCTGGCGTTTTTCTCTTCCGCGACATCCATCATTTCGGAGTAAATCTCCTCGCGTTCTTCTTCCGTTTCAAACTCAATGTCAAAGATCAGGTTTTCGTCGGGGGTGATGACGATTGCGGTGGGATTGAGGTAGCCATCGGTCTTGAGAGAGTTCTGCGCTTCGTGGAGAAATTCGTACGCCAGGGCTTTGAGATCGGTCATAAGCAGGCGGCCTCCGGTTGCAGCAGATCTTTGACGGTTTCACGACGCCGGATGAGTCGAGCGCGGGTGCCATCCACCAGAACTTCAGCCGCGCGCGGACGGGAATTATAGTTTGAAGCCAGCGACATACCATAGGCCCCTGCGTCCAGGACGCAGAGGTTCTCCCCAGGTTCGAGCGCGGGAAGCATTGCATCCCGGGCGAGGAAATCGCCGCTTTCGCAAACGGGCCCGGCGATATCGGATTGGACGCGCTCACTGCGGCCTTTCACCAGATTCACCGGCGTAATTTCATGCCGCGCCTGGTAAAGCGACGGGCGAATCAGGTCATTCATGGCAGCGTCCACGATGGTGAAGCGCTTGTTGCCATTCCGCTTCAGGTAAAGCACACGCGTGATCAGCGCTCCGGCAGACGCGATGATGGAGCGGCCGGGTTCCAGCAGCAGATGGGGAACAGGTTTTTTCATTCTCAGCAACGGCTCTGTAATTGCTTCCTCATAGCGATGAGCAAGATCGGTGAAATCGACGGGAGCAGAGCTGTTGTATGAGATGCCAAGACCGCCGCCCGCGTCGAGGAAACGGATTTTATGTCCGTAGGCAATGAGTTCCAGCGCGAGATCGACCGCGCGCTCCATGGCCAGATGAAAGGGCGTAACATCACTAATCTGCGAGCCAATGTGCAAGCTCACCCCGGACACGCGGAGATATTTGTGTTGCGCGGCACGGCGGCAGAGTTCGCGCGCGCTGCTGATAGGCACGCCAAATTTGTGCTCACGCAGGCCGGTAGAGATATATGGATGCGTTTCGGCAGGCACGTCAGGATTTACGCGCAGGGAAATGTCAGCAATTTTGCGTAGCTCAGCGGTACAGGCAGCCAGCAGTTCCAACTCACCTTCGCTTTCGACATTAAACAGAAGAATTCCGCTGCGGAGCGCCAGGCGCAGCTCGTCGGCGGTCTTGCCAACGCCGGAAAAGACTACTTTACTGAGTGACTTTTTATGTGCGCGGCGAACACGCTCCAACTCGCCGCCGGAAACAATGTCAAAACCCGCGCCCATCCCGGCCAGCAGCCGCAGAATGCTCAGGTTTGAATTCGCTTTCACCGAATAGCACAGCGTGTGCTTTACGTGATGAAACGCCCCTTCCAGCACGCGATATCGCTCGCGTATGGCCGTGGCGGAATAAAGATACAAAGGCGTCCCAAACTTTTTGGCGAGCTTGTTGATGCCCAGGCCGTCGCAATGAAGCTCGTCATTTTTGTATGTGAATCCGGGAGGCCGCGTGAACATGAGAGGGGATTGTAACAGCAGTCGTGAGCTCCTAACTGATAGCTACTAGCCACTGGCCCGATCCGGTCTTTTTAACTCATCTCTCTGACTCAGTCAGGTCAGTGGCGACTCGCCCGACTGTGAATGGCCAGGGAGCTAGCAGCTCATGGCTAGCAGCTGCTAACAAAAATACCGCCCGACGCATTCAAGCATCGGGCGGCCCACTCGCAGCCAGGACGACAGATTAATTTCTGCTCGGGGCCTGGCTGGTTTTGGTGGATACCGGCACGGTCTTCATCGCGCCTGTACTTTCTGCGGATGAGTTCGCGGCCTGTGCGACGGTAGCTGTTTGCTTATCGAAGTAATCGAGCAAAGTCTTTACATCAACCGGAGTGAGGTGAAGATTTGGCATCTTGACCTTGTTGTATTTCTTGAACAGAGCAAGGGCGATCGGATCTTTTGCGGCCAGCGCCTTGTCTGGCGCAAGAATGTATTTGGTTACCCAGTCGCGTCCGTGGGCTGTTGTAACGCCAAGCAGGTCCGGGCCAACGCCATCACCGCCCCCGATGGTGTGGCAGGCCGCGCAGCGCGTGCGGAACATGGACGGCCCTTCGCCGCCAACTGACTCATCGATCTTAGGGACGTTGGCGTAACTGTTGGCTGCCGCCCGGTATCCCGGCGTGAGCCAATTGCCTACTATGGTGGCGATGAAGTGCGGATC
>DASXCL010000097.1:0-16942 GCA_036491195.1 Candidatus Angelobacter sp. | reverse complement strand
GTGTGAAAGCCGCGCTGCTCCAGCATCTTGCTAATGGCATCTGCGTTGCGCGTGATGTTGGCCGTATCGCTCGCGACGTTCGGCAGCGACAGCAGTTGCGCGTAGCTGCGCACGATGTCCGCTTCATGATTTTGCCGGTATTCTCGGACCGCCTTACGGATGGATTGAGCTGACTGCTCTTGCGCGGTCGCCAATCCCCCGACAAAGCACAGCACCAGCACAAGAATCGTCCATCGATTTGGTTTTTGCATGGCTGTAATAATAAATGGACAGAAACGATTGAGGCAGGCACGATTGCATCAGGCGCTGCGAGTTTCGCGAGTCTGATTTGTATCACGGCACTGAAAAATCTGAGAGCAGGATAGACAAGTGTCAGGGCACGACTTCAGTCGTGCCGTTAACTATTCCAAAATGATTCGGGCTTTAGCCCCTGAAAAACTAGCAGGATCGGAAGAAGAATGTGCGCAAGCGCTTACTTCTTCTTGCTCTTCTTTTTTGCGGGCGCGGGCTTCTTCTTTGGCGCGGGCTTCTTCGCCACGGACTTTTTAGCCGCAGGTTTTGCCGCAGCTTTTGCTGGCGCAGCATTCTTCGCCGCCGCGGCAGGCGGAGCGGCTTTCTGCTTGGCCGCCGGCGCGGCATGCTTCGCTGGAACCGCCGGTGGAGCAGGTGCAGCTTCAGCCGGAGGCGCAGCGGCTACCGGCGCAGGCGCGCCAGCCAATGCATTCTTCGGCTTGCGTCCACGCTTTTTGGGAGCCTGATCTCCGGGTGCTCCGGGCGCAGCTTCTTTCTTGGCCCGTCCGCGACGCTGCGGCGGAGGCGGTGGCGGCGGTTCCGGTGGAGAGTACGGTTCCAGGAACTTCACGATCTCCGTATGTGAGCGCAGCTTGCCGTCCAGCAACATCAGGAACGCTTCGTCCAGGATCTTCTTGTACTCCGGATGTTCCGGCGTAATGCGCATCTCCGCCATTTCCGGGAACGGCAGCTTCTGCCGGACCAGCGGCCACTTGGTCAGGAAATTCTTGATCTTCTGCTCCACCGCCGAAGCCCGCGGCGTGATCGCGTTGAACAGCAGCGCGTCCGGACGGTTCGTCATCAGGAATTTCCACGTCTGCGATGGCTGCGCCAGGTCACGCGCCATTAGCTTCTTGGCAAAATCCTTGGCATCGTCTTCAAGATGTTTCCAGCGTTCGACAAAACCTTTGTTGACGATCTGCTTCTGCATCGCGGAAATATCTTTGTCGGCCAGTTTGCGCGTGAGAAAGTGCATCACAATCGGGCTGGCGTCCGGGTTCACGCCCACTTCCTGCATCTGCTGCTTGACCTTGAACACCTGGTTGAGCCCGGCGGTATCCACCTTCGCCACGGAGAAGTGCGGCACCAGCACCTTGAGCCAACCTTCCTTCTCCAGGGCTTTCACAACTTCAATGGGATTGTCTTCATGCGCCAGTTGCTCGATCTCATGTCCCACGGCGCGGTCGGAAATGTTTTCGATGTAGTTGTTTTCTTTGGCTGCCTCAAAGCGGGCCTGTGTGCGCTCTTCCAGCGTCCAGTGGAAGCGGGTCATCAGGCGCGTGGCGCGAATCAGCCGCGAAGGCTCTTCATAAAAGGCATAGTTATGCAGGACGCGCAGGACCTTGGTTTCAATATCGGCCACGCCATTGAAAGGATCGGTGAGCAGCCCGCGCGATCCCGGATTGAGCGACAGCGCCATGGCGTTCACGGTGAAATCGCGCCGGCGCATGTCGTCATAAATCGTGCCCGGCGTGACCTCGGCCGGTTTACCCGGCTTGTCATACCGTTCTGAGCGGGCGCTGGTAACTTCCGCGCGGACATTTCCGGGCAGGAGCAGCATGATCGTCCGCGTGCCTTCGTCCGTGGCTTCAATCAGTGCGCCGGTTTTTTCAAAATCTTTTTGCAGCTTAAGCGCGTTACCCTGCACGGAGAAGTCAAGATCGCGGATGATAAATCCGCTGATAATGTCGCGGACCGCGCCTCCGGTGAGGAAAATGTTCATCTCGTGGGCACGGGCGACATCGGTCACCAGCGCCACGGCCCGCTGCTGGTCCGGCGTAAGCCGGGTTTCCATTAGGTAAATAAAGTCAGCCATCAGGTAAGGAACACACTATTGCCCTCCCGGCCCCCTGCCGGGTGAGTTAACCGATTCTTCCAGTCTTTCGTAAGTTGCACTTTATACAAGAGTTAGACGGCTACCGCAGCGACTCGCACAAACTCGAAACATTATCACAAAGGTTAACCTTTTGGCTACCCCATGCCGCCGAAAGCTGTGGTGACGCCTTTGATGCCCCTGCGATCAGTGCGAGAATCAATGGGCATGCCTTCCACGCACAAAAAGGTAATCGTGCGCAAAATGGGCCGCGACTCCATCAGCGGCTACGTTTCACCCGCTCATTTCGTGATCGAAGGCAAGCTGGAATTGCTCAATCCCTCCGGAAAAGTCGTGCTCATTGACCTCTCCGAGGTCAAAAGCGTGGACTTCGTGCGCGATTTCAGCGACACGGCCGCCGCCGGACGCAAGACCTTTACCAGCCGCCCGCGCACTGATGGACTCTGGGTGCGGCTCAAGTTCATCGATAACGACGTTCTGGAAGGCCTGATGGCCAACGACCTCACCCAGGTCATCCCTGAAGGATTTCTTATCACGCCGCCCGATACGCGCGGCAACACGCAAAGGATATTCGTCCCCCGGACGGCTCTGCAGGAGTTGAATGTGCTGGCGGTCATCGGACGCCCCGAAGCCCACAAGAAAACCGCGGAAGACGTTCGCCAGGAAAAACTGTTTATCGAGCCTTGACGATTTTGCTCTCACCTTTCGCATCTTCCGTTACAATCACGCCTTTAGGCAGGTTTTCATCAGGACCCATCGGTTATGAAGCTCAAAGAACTTGCGGGCAAGCTGGGCGCCAGGCTTGATCCGCCGGACGCGGACGTTGAGATCGGCAGTGTCGGCCCCATCGAATCCGCGCTCCCAGGCCAGATCACTTTCGCAGTTAGTTCGAAGTACGCGCCCATGGCGAAGACCAGCCTGGCGGATGCCCTGATCGTAGACGAACAATTTCCCGCCCTCGATAAGCCGACCCTGCGCACTCGCAACCCCCAGTTTGCTTACGCCCGGGCCGTGGAACTTCTGCATCCGCAACCGCAGGAAAAGCGCGGTGTGCACCCCACGGCGGTCGTTGATCCTTCCGCATGGATCGGCGCTAATGCTTCCATCGGGGCTTGCGTTGTCATCGGAGCGGACGTCGAAATTGGCGAAAGCTGCACTTTGCTGCCTCATGTGGTGATCTACCGCGGCGTAAAAATCGGCAAGAACTTCTTCGCGCACTCCCACGTCTCGATCCGCGAAAACTGCGAGATTGGGAACAATGTGCTGCTGCACAACGGGGTCGTCATTGGCTCTGACGGCTTCGGCTTCGCCAAAGACGACAGCGGCAACTGGTACAAGATCCCGCAGACCGGTCGCGTGGTGATTGAGGATAATGTGGAGATCCAGGCCAATTCCTGCGTGGACCGCGCCAGCCTGGCTGAAACCCGCATCGGGCGCAACACCAAAATCGATAATCTTTCCCAGGTAGGGCACAACTGTGTCATTGCGGAAAATTCCATGCTGTGCGCCCAGGTGGGGCTGGCCGGATCGACGGAGATCGGCAAGAACGTGATTCTTGCCGGCCAGGTTGGCGTGGCCGGACACTGCAAAATCGGCGACGGCGTAATTGTCACGGCGCAGAGCGGCACGCATGGCGATATTCCTGCGGGCTCGATGGTCAGCGGCACTCCGGCGTTTGATCACAAGCAATGGCTGCGCAGCGTGACTGCGTTTATGAAACTGCCGGAAATGGCGCGTGCCATTCGCGGCAAAGGTACCAAGGAATAATGACGGCCGACCGACCGGAAAAGAACCCGATTAAGGTGCTCCTGCTCGATGATCGTCAGGACAACCTGATCCTGCGCGCCGCTATTCTGCGCAGCAACGGCTATGAGGCCATCAGCTCGGCCTCGGTCGAAGAGGCTGAAACGCACCTCGACAAAATTGACATCGCCGTGCTCGACTATCACCTGGGCGCCGGCAAGTTCGGCACGGAAGTCGCGCAGTCGCTGCGCGACAAGCGCCCTGAGGTCCCTATCATTATTCTTTCCGCCACGCTGGAAAGAAAATTCGGCGGCGTAGAAGACATGCATCTGCTCAAAGGCTATAGCTCGGTCGACGATCTGCTGGCTGCTTTGCGCTCGTTTGAAGCCAAGCGCCGCGGCAAGCCCGTTGTGGTCGACGCCCGCGATTTTTTCTACTCCCGTATCGCCATGGCCATGGGCGAAGACATTGTCCTGGAAATCCTGGACCGCGACGGGGTCTGGCAATACGTGAACGACTTCTTTGCCCGGCTCTATGAGAAGAAGCGCACCTGGTTTGCCGGCAAAAGTCGATTTGAAGAATTTCCCGAACTCAGCGCCGAATGGAAAGAGATCATCCGCACCGTGGCGGATACCCGCGAAACCTACGTGGACCGCAGTTTCCGTTGTCTGCCTCACCTGCCCAAGAAAAAAAGCCGCTGGAACTGGAACATCCTGGTCTTCCCTTTGAAGCTGCATGACAACCGCAACGGCGCCGTACTGGCAGCGCGTGTAATCGAGAAAAAATAAGGACCGATGAAATTTTTCTGCTTCGCTTTGTCTCTCATCTTCGTGACCGCGCTCTCGGGCTGCCGCGCCCATGTGGTCAAGATCAGCCTGACCAACATCAGCGCCCAGCCCATCAAGACCATCATTGTGGACTACCCGAGCGCGACTTTTGGAAAGGATACGCTTGCGCCGCGCGAGACCTATTTCTCCCTCATCAAGCCGGTGGAAAAGGGGCCGATCAAGGTCCAATTCACCGATGCGCAGGGAACCAGCCACGCATACCAGAGCATTTCTCTCGAGCCAGGCGATGATGGCTCGGTCTATATCAGGCTCACACAGAACTCCGCGGATACAGGCTATGACATGGCAAGACTGGGCAAGAAATGATTCTTGTTGCTGACGGGCCGAAAAGAAATCGTGGCTTCTGTCCTTGATCAGCGTTCATCCGCGCAAATCTGCGGCCATTGTTCCGTCTCCGTGTTCCTCTGTGCCCTCTGTGGTAAAGTTCATCACTGCCGTTCCGGCGGCAGAGCACTATTGATTGCATCCCGCACCGCCTGCACCAATTCTTCCCGCGACGCAAACTGCTTCGGATCAATCGGCGGATGGAACACCAGCGTTGCGGTGCCGCCTTTGATCAGAGACGTTCCCTTGGGCATCATCTCGTAGGTACCCAAGATCGTGATGGGCACAATGGGAAAACCTGTCTCCGCCGCCAGGTGAAATGGCCCTTTCTTGAACGGCATCAGACGACCGTCGGGCGAGCGCGTGCCTTCAGGAAAAATAGTCATGTTGATGTGGTGTTTCATTACTTCGCCCGCTTTGCGGATGCTGCTGATCGCCGAATCGCGGTTGCTGCGCTCTACCGGAACGATCTCCGCCAGGTCCAGCGCCTTGCCGACAATGGGAATCTTCCATATTTCTTTCTTGGCCAGCACGGACGTGCGGCCGGGAATCAGCGGCACCAGGATGGGCGGATCGAGGTTCGAAGCATGGTTCGACATGAAAATATATGTGCCTGCGGGATCAATCTTGTCCACGCCGACAAGCTTCACTTTTGCGCCGGCAACTTTGGGTCCCGCCAGCGCCAGCCCCATGCCAATCCAGTAAAGAAATGAAACGTTGCCGGTGATAATGGTCCAGGGGAAAGCGATGAGCGCAGCCGGCGGCACCGTGATGATCCAGAAAAAAAGCGCCAGCAGGGTGCGGACAAATGCCACGGTGCGGGCGATCATGAGCGCTGCACGCCGCGCATCTCCTCCAGCTTGCGCGGCAGCTTCTCATAAATGCCGCCGAAGCCGCCGTTGGAAAGGATGGCCACCACATCGCCGTTGCGCAACTCCGGCACAATCTCTGCGACAATGGCGTCGGCGTCGGCCAGCTCGCGCGCCGACTTCCCTGCCCGGCGAACGCCGTTCACCACAGAAGCCGTGGTGAGGCGCTCGTTTTCCGGCACCGCTTCCGGCTTGAAGATTGGCGTAATCACAATTTCGTCGGCCACAGCCAGGCTGCTGACCAGTTCTTTCTGCAGGACTTTTCGGCGCAGCGTGTTTGACCGTGGCTCAAAGATAGCCCAGAGCCTAGCGCTGGGATAGCGCACCCGCAAGGCATTCAGCGTGGCTGCGATGGCCGTGGGATGGTGAGCAAAATCGTCGATGATCGTAACGCCGTCAATTTCCGCTTTGATCTCCAGGCGGCGCTTCACGCTTTTAAAGCTCTTGAGAGCTTCAACGATCGCTGGCGGCTCAATGCCATAGTTTGCCGCCATGGCCGCCGCGGCGGTGGCATTGAGTACGTTATATTCACCGGCCAAGGTGAATTCGAAATCAACCGGTTCTTTTCCGTCTCGCAACACCGTCCAGGTTGTGCGCTCGGGTTGGAACTGAAGATTGGTAATTCTCCAGAACGAATCTTCCTTCATCCCGTACTTCTCTACCGGACAAAACGCTTTGGCCACGCATTCGTCCACGTTTTCATTCGCATCATAGGCAAGAATCTTGCCTTTGCGCGGCACCAGGTTCACCAGCCGCTTGAACGCCAGCTTCACCGCGTTCAGATCGTCATAAATATCGGCGTGATCGAATTCAACCGACGTAAGAATGATGGACTGGGGAAAATAGTGCAGAAACTTGGGGCCTTTGTCGAAGAATGCCGTGTCGTACTCGTCGCCTTCAATGATGAAGTGCTTGCCCTGGCGCAGGGCAAAGCTGCTGCCAAAATTTTCTGCGATCCCGCCAACCAGGAAAGACGGGTCTTTACCAGCTGACTGAAATATCCATGCCAGCATTGACGTGGTAGTCGTCTTGCCATGGGTGCCCGCTACGACCAGCGGCTGGCGGGTGCGCAGAAAAAGGTCGAACAGAATGTCCGGCATGGAACGGAAGAAAATGCGCTCGTCCAGGACGTATTCCAGCTCGGGATTGCCGCGCGAGATCGCATTGCCCACAATCACCATGTCCGGCCGCGGTTTCAGGTTCGCTTCTGAATACGGCTGCGCCACGGGGATGGCGATCGAGGCCAGAAAGTCAGACATCGGCGGATACGCCGCCGCGTCTGAGCCGGTCACCTTGAACCCGCGCTGTTTAAGAAGTCCGGCGAGCGAAGCCATGGCCGTCCCGCAAATTCCGATGATATGTACATGCTGCTGTTCCACGAATCAAGATTAACGGATTTGCGTGTGTTCGTGAGCGGGAATTTTATTGGGCGGTAACAACAGTGGAAGCTTCAAGTATTTTCAGACCCACTTCGGCGCCATCCGCCGACAGCTCCGCTTGCACGCCGATGGGCAGCGTGATATTGCCATTGGTCACGTGACCGGACTTGAGTCCGTAGACAATTGGCACATTGCACGGCGCAAGCACACGCATGATTACCTGCTGCAGGGTATATATTTCGCCTTTGGGCGGAGCGCAGTCCAGCATCTCGCCGAAAACAAAGCCGCGCACGCCATCCAGTTTGCCCGCGAGCCGCAGCTGCATCAGCATGCGGTCAATGCGAAAAGGCTTCTCCGCCACGTCTTCTATAAAGAGGATGCTGCCCTCGGTCTGGATCTCATAGGGCGTTCCCAGCGACGCCACCAGCATGGAGAGGCATCCGCCATAGAGACGTCCGGACGCTTTGCCGGGGCGCAGTACTTCAACGCCTGCAGTCGGGACGATCCAACTCTCCGTTCCCTCCAGCGCATTTTTCCAACTCGATAAATCAAATGTCCCGTCGGCAATGTCCTTGGCCACCATGGGTCCGTGAAAGCCGACCAGGCCGGTGCGGTCGCTGATTGTGGTGAGCACTGAGGTGATGTCACTGCATCCCAGCAGAATCTTTGGTTGCGCGGCAAACAAGCTGTAATCAAGTTTTTCCAGCAGATAATTGCTGCCATAGCCGCCGCGGACGCAGACCAGAGCGGCAATGTCATCGCGCCGCCAGAACTCCTGCAACTCATGCGCGCGCCGCTCCGCTGTTCCTGCAAAGTAAATATCGCGATCAAAAATGTTCTGCGAATAGACCGGCTCGTAGCCCATCTGGCGCAGGCGCTCGCAGCCGGACAGAAAGCCTTCACGGCTGAAGCTGCTGGCCGGCGCGATCAATCCAATCTTGTCGTCCGCGCGCAATGCCGGAGGCTTGATGAGCTTTGCGCTAGCCAAGAAATTCTCCCTGGCAGATCATCTGCGCGGGGCCGCGCAGAAAGACTTTGCCGTCTGTCCACCGAACCACCTGAGTGCCGCCTGAGGCGTGCACTTTCACCGGCGACTTCACGTAGCCTGCGTCAATCGACGCTACGGCGGAAGCGCAGGACCCCGTTCCCGACGATTGCGTTTCGCCTACGCCACGCTCATAAAACCGCACTTCAATATCATGCTCTCCCTTGACGCGAACAAACTCCACATTGACGCCTTGTTTGAAATCCTGATGGCTACCAATCTCCGCGCCTTCTGCCTGCCATCGCGGAGAAAACTCACTCACAAAAACCACATAGTGCGGATTGCCCATAGATACGGGCGTGCCATGCACCGGCGCAAAGCCCAGCGTCATGGAAAACTCGTCGCCCACCTGTGGCTCGCCCATTTCCATCTCGAATTCAAAGCTGTGGCCTTCCTGCGACATCAGATCGCAATGCTTCACGCCTGCGCCGGTGCTGATCGCGACTTTACCCGAGTGGCACTGGCTCACCAGGTATGCCGCGACGCAACGCGTTCCATTGCCGGAAATTTCCGCTTCGCTTCCGTCGGCGTTTATCAGGCGCGCGCACCTATCGGCGTCCGATGCGGGAAAGAGCCACTCCACGCCGTCCGCGCCCACGCCGTTGTGCCGGTCGCATATACGCTTGCTGAATGCATGCAGATCGGTGGGAGCGTGCGCGCCGTCGATGATCAGGAAGTCATTGCCGCAAGCCGATGCCTTGGTAAAAGGGACGTTCATCTAATCGAGATCCAGGCCCGCTGTGGTTTCCAGGTTTTTCAGCTCGTCAGACTGGCGCAATCGGCTTACCAGTTCCCTGTGCTCGTTGCGCGTACCGCCAACGCTGAAGATGAGCTTCTCTTTCCCGTTGAACCGGCTCAGATGCATGCCATGCATCTCCTTGCCCCGTTCTTCCAGGATGGAATTTACCTCTGATACCAGGTCGTCGGCCGATTTGTCCGACACAACGATGTAATTCATCATCAGCGGCTTCAGGTTGAACCGGCGTTCCATGAGACCGAGCAGATGCAGCGCAAGATAAATCAGCATGGTGGAAAAGATTGCCAGCAGGTACAGCCCGCCGCCCACAGCCATACCGATGGACGCAACCACGAAGAGCGTGGCCGCGGTGGTCAGCCCGCTCACCCCGCCCTTATCATGCAGGATGGAGCCGGCGCCGATGAAGCCGATGCCGGGAATGATCTGCGCGGCAATGCGCGTGTGGTCGCCAATGCCCCATTCGCCTGCCAGTTCGGTGGAGAGAATGGTGAACATGGCCGAGCCGAAACAGATAAACATATTGGTGCGCAGTCCGGCCGGCTTGCGCTTGAGTTCGCGTTCCAGACCAATGATGCCGCCAAGGACCGCAGCGAGCGCAAGCCTGACCATGGTCTTAGAGAGCAGGTCTTCCAGCGACATGTGCGGCAACCAGAATGCAAGCGTATTCATTGGCGGCAATTCTCAATCCGATCTTATGACAATTATCGGCGGGTTGCGTGATAGATCAAAGCCTTTGGCTGCAAGGGAGTGCCGATAATGGCAATGGCCTCAAGTCCCTGGGGATGTTCATGGACGGCGCGCGCCACGTCGTCGCCCGCAAACGCGACAATGTAATCGGCGGACTGTGCAGGCCGCGCGAGCGCGTTTTCCCAGTAAGGATGCGTGCTCTCACTCAGCGTGCGCTTTAAAGAAATCCCGGCCATCTGGAGCGCCCCCGGATGCGCTCCGCAGTTCATCATCAGTGTTGCCGTCGCAGGAAGAGTCTTGAGCTTGGATGCAAGGTCCCGGTCCAGCGCGACGCGGTCACTTCCGTTGATCTGGGCCTCGCGCAGGCAGATGGGCGTTTTGTTCCAGACGGAGAAATAGCTCAGCGCGATCACCAAAGCAGCGGCGCCAGCGACGTACCGTAAGGGAAAGAACCTGGCAGCGAATTCACAACCCAGCGCAGCGAATACCGCAATTGCGGGCAGCAACTGCAGCCCATAACGGACATTGTAATAGCTGAATGGCCACCATTCCGGATGGTAGATAGGCACGCTGCCCCAAGCGACGCACAATACGTAAAACGGCACAGGCGTCCACAAGATGGCCCAGCTCAAGTAACGTCGTGAAAAATAAAGAGACGCCAGCAGAGCGATGACCGCTGCGGTGAACAACCACGACTCCGGCCAGCCTTCCGCCACGTTGAGCCGTGAAATTTTTAGAAACTGCAAGGTAGCGTCACGCACCGACTTTTCACCCGGATATGTGGGCATCGTCGGCGTCTTGCTGCGCTCCTGAATGGCCCTGGCGGAATACGGTCCATTGGCAAATTCCAGGGCATTACCGAACACAACCTGGTTGTAAACTAGAAAAAACGCTCCGGCCGAACCGGTAAGTAGAATACAGTTGATGAGGCCGCGGCGGAGCGGCCACGCGAACAGTCGCAATCGCCACATGATAACGGCCGCAGTAAAAGCGATGACAGCGGCCAAAAACCATCCGTCGTAACGAACCAGCATGGCCGCCGCAACCATCCCACCGCATTTGGTCAGCGATCTTCCTGCACGCTCCGCGTCATCGCGTGCCTGGCGCGCGAACTCCGCGAAGTACACTGCTGACCAGACAAAGAAAGCCAGATACAGCGACTCGCCCATCGCGGTAGCCTGCATATAGACAAGGTTGGGATTCAGGGCAAAGATCAGGGCCGCGGTCCAAGACGAAAATCGAGATGCCATCCCGCGAACCAGCCGGAACACGCCCAGCGCTCCGGCCACATAGGCGATCATCGACGGAATCGATGCGCCAATCCCTATCTGCCACATGCGGTTGTTCACGATGAACGGAATTTCCAGCAAGTGCGGCAATGGCAGCCAGACGGTACCAAGCTGCGAGAAGCCGGGCGTCCGCGAATCAAAGACGCGCCGCGCAATGTTGATGTGCGCCACGGCGTCACCATAAAGAAGGATGGCGCCCTGATGGTAGTAAAAGATCAGGGCGCAAACAGAAATAGCGGCAGAGATTCCCGTGAGCAGCAGATAGTCACGACGCATAGCGGCGTTCATGGCAAGCGCCGGTTACGCTTTTGCTTCCTGGCCCTTGCCCTCTTGGCCCTTACCCAGGTATTTATCCAGCAGCAGCGCCAGCTTCTGGCGGGTGGCGGCCGGGATCTTGTCTTTGTCGGTCTGGATGGCAAACTTCATCGCCGACCCGCACGCGCACTTGCGCTCCTTCGGCATGATGCCGACGGCATGCTTCACCACCTTCGCGGCGTTGTCGGCGTTCTCCCGCACCACCTTCAGCACCTGCTCCACGTTAACGTCGTCGTGGCCTTCGCGCCAGCAGTCATAGTCGGTGACCATGGCGCAGGTGGAGTAGCAAATTTCTGCTTCGCGGCAGAGCTTGGCTTCCTGCAGGTTGGTCATGCCGATCACGTCGGCGCCCCAGCTGCGATAGAGATTTGATTCCGCGCGGGTGGAAAACTGCGGCCCTTCCATGCAGATATAAGTTCCGCCCTGCTTGCCCACCACGCCAATATCTTTGCAGGACTGCGTGAACGCAGCCGCGGCTTCCGGGCAGATAGGATCGCCGAACGCCACGTGGGCCACAATGCCGTGGCCAAAAAACGTGGAGATGCGGTGAATGGTGCGATCAATGAACTGGTCGGGAATCACAAAGTCGGTAGGTTTGTGCTCTTCCTTGAGCGAACCGACGGCTGAGAGCGACAGAATACACTCCACGCCGAGGTCTTTCATGCCGTAAATATTGGCGCGAAAGTTGATCTCCGAGGGCATGATGCGGTGCCCGCGGCCATGGCGGGCCAAAAACGCCACCTTGCGCCCTTCCAGCGTGCCCAGCACGTATGCGTCCGAGGGTTCGCCGAATGGAGTTTGCACCGTGACTTCGCGGATCTCCGTGAGTCCGGGCATGGAGTACAGGCCGCTGCCGCCCATAATGCCGATTTCTGCTTGTTGCAAAGAGAATCTCCTTGAGTGGGGTAATTATTGATTATAGCGAAAAGGGGCTGCGATCCGATCCAGTCGCAAACGATTCATTCTAAAGCGGCAAATCCTAGCATCTCAGGGATATGAATGACTGTGTTGGTTACCCGATTAACCATCTTCATATACACAAAATCGCCTCCGTATAATATGGAGACATGCTGACTCGGATTTACATCGACAACTTTCGCTGCTTCGTCAACTTCGACTATAGACCGGAGAGAAAGCAGTTGCTGCTTGGAGCGAATGGCAGCGGCAAGTCTTCTCTGCTCGATGCAATTCGTTATCTCAAGCAGTTTCTGAAGGGCGATGAGAATCCATTCACGCAATCCACACGCACTCGCTGGCAAAATAAGCCACTACAGGTCTTGGAGGTTGAAGCGCTTCTGGACCGCCAGAAATATGAGTACAGGGTTGAGATTCAATTTGCGTCGAAAACAGGCCAGATGTCCGTCAACTTAGAAAACCTGAAAGTGTCCGGCACAACTGTATTTGAATTAGCGAATGGAAAGATTAGTTTTTTTCCAAATGACACCACGCAGGCAACGACGTTGCCGCTTGAAACGTCCGGGTCCGCGCTGCACCTTTCCAAACTGAGCAACTCGCATGTCCGCCGCTTCGTTGAGTGGATGGAGTCCGTATATTGCTTTCGTATCGATGCGTATCCTGGCCAGATGGACGAGAGTGCGGACCGAGAGGAGCGGCAGCCTGATAGCGAACTCGAAAAACTTGCGGGATGGTACCGTTACTTGGTGCAAATGTACCCGGACGAGAATGTAAGATTCTTGCAATCCATCAAAGAGGCGCTCGATGGATTTCAAACTTTGCGGGTTTTCCCCGATGAAACCGGTGTACGAAAGCTCCGCCTTGATTTCACGGCTCCCACCAAGGAAAAAGTGAATTATTCGTTATCCGAGCTTTCTGAAGGCCAGCGGTCCCTGCTTGCTTTGTATATGATCCTTCACTTTGTGATAGCCAAGAAGCACACCGTTTTTATTGACGAGCCGGACAACTTCATCGCCTTGCGCGAAATTCAGCCTTGGCTTCTCGCAGCAGAGTCGGCGGTAGAGGACAACGGTGGACAACTTATCCTCATTTCCCATCACCCGGAAATGCTGGATAAATGGGCATCGAAACATGGATTGTACTTCTTTCGCGAGGAGAACGGCCACGTCCGCACGGAGAAATTCAAAGGCGATCCGAAAGGGGATTTACAGCCTTCAGAATTGATCGCCAGAGGATGGGAGGGTGAGTAAGCCATCCAGGGTGATCATCGTTGTAGAAGATGACCACCACGAAATGTTGATCCGCAGGTATCTCAAGAAACGTGGCTTGGTAGAGCGTGAGATGAGGATTAGGCGTTCTCCATCAGGCGAGGGGAGCGCTGAAAATTGGGTGCGGAAGACGTTTGCCAACGAAGTAAGCAACTACCGTAGTCGACACGCACAGACTGCTTTAATTGTTGTAATTGACGCCGATAAAGCTACCGTACAGCATCGATTACAGCAGCTCGATCAAGCATTGAGGGACAGCAGGAAGGAGACCGTTGACCCTGGTAGAGAGCAAATCGCGCGGCTGGTTCCGAAGAGAAACGTCGAGACGTGGATTCTTTGCCTGAATGGACACGCAGTCGACGAAGCAACCGATTGCAAAACGAGAAACCATGACTGGAACGCGTTGATTCCCCCGGCAGCGGAATCGCTATTTCAGTGGACTCGCTCAAAGGCCGAACCGCCGAACCATTGTATCGACTCTCTGAGGCATGGTATCAAAGAGCTAAGGCACCTCACGCTGTAAGAATCACTAAGAACCTCGCCTCAATGAGTTCAAGCGCACGGCAGAAAAATACTGAAAACCGTCCCGCTGTGACCAAATCTGGTACTGCTGCGTACGCGGAGCACGCCATGGTGTTTCTGCACAGTATTCTTGACCAGGGAAAGCCCGATGCCGTTGCCCGCCGACCCTTTTGTGGTAAAGAAGGGCCCCCACATGCGGGCCAGGGTTTTTGCGGCAATTCCACTGCCAGTGTCCGCGAACGTGAGACGCAATCCGTTCCTGTGGTCGCCTTTCCATTCGTGGGCGGGCGCAATTCTGGCATACATTTTTCCGCCGCTCGGCATGGCGTCCGCCGCGTTCAGCAAAAGGTTGGCGCACATTTGCCGCAGTGGATGGGGGTAGCCGGAAAGATGCGCGGCGGCACCATAGCGGGTATGGACGGAAATTCTTTGCGCCGCAAAACGAGATCGATAAAAGTTGAGCACGGAACCAAGCAACTCCGGCACGTCTATGTCCTCAGGGTCCCCTGAGTCCCGCAACTCCATGGCAGCATGTAAGATTTGGGAAATTCGATCTACTTCCTCGCGGGCCAGCGACAGATATTGACGGCCCTTTTCCCTGAGAGTTCCTTCTGTTTCGATGAGATAGTGCAGTTGATGCAGCGCCTCGAGCGGATTGTTCATCTCGTGTGCGAGAGAAGAGACGATTCCGTTCTCATTTTCTGGCGGAGGAGGGCGGTTTTCCGGCTGCTGATTTTCCCCGGAATGCTCTGACGAAATTTGTATGCTCCTGGCCGACATGGGATTAAGCCCTTATTTAGTTCGATACCAAACATAAGCCTCGCGGTTGCCACGTTTTGTGCGATATCGGACATAAGCCTTATGGCCGCAGGGAAGGAGCAGATCTCAATCTGAACGGCACTCAATCCCATTGAAAACAAGGAAGTACTTACTGACGCGCCATCGCCGTGGCCTGCTTTAACCCCGCCTCAATGAGTTTCGTGGCTGCGTCTTCATCAAAGCTTTCCACGGCGACCACTATAGTTGCGGTCTGCTGAATGAAGATTGGCCCGTCAGAACTTGAGTAGGAGTCGCGCCCGGGGGCAGCAGCGCCCTTCGGTGTCCGATGAAGAGACCCGTAGCGTTTGGGCAGAGCGGCTGCATATGTTTTCGCGAATTCCTTCGCGGCTGCCTCGGTGGCCCACTTGGAAACATAAAACAGACCGATGTGCGCGGTGGAGTTGCGATCGGAAGGTTTCGCGCCCCGGCGTCCGGCGGCGTAATACGCTCCGCCACGCCATTCCGTGCTCAGGCGTTTATCCATATCTTCATCGGCATAGATGCGCAGCAGAATGCTGACGTCGAGCTCGCCGACCGCGCCCGCGTCATAAGGTTCATAATCTTTCTTCAGGAAGCCGAGATCGGGCAGCAGCAGCGGCGGCACGCGATGTCCGGCAAGATATTCCTTTGGCTCCATGACTTCGCGCGACGTCTGGGGCATGCGCTCCAGCACGCCTTTATAGGCCAGATGCTTCCCGCCGGCCACCAGCAGGTCTTTGATGAATTTCATGCCCTGGCGGTACGGGAATGCCAATTCTTCCTGCAGGAGAAGCGGAGCACTGTCAAAGATTGGGCTGCCGCGGCTCTTATCCATGGAAGCCTGCATCAGGTCCACGACCTGCGGCGTTTTTTCAACGCTTCCACCTTGTGGCGCCAAGACGTAGTCCAAAAGCACGATCATGGCCTGGCCTTCGAGGACTGCGCTTCGGCAGGTGGATTCTTCGTCATTGCGGATCAGCCCGTCAAGGTCGTCGAGCCCGCGCTTCTCGATCTCTTCATCATGCTTGCTCATTTTCTCCAGGTTGAAACTCTGGTCCTGGAGCGCATGGGTAAGCTCGTGCGCCATCACGGGACGCTGCATGTCCGGCTCATTCCAGTCGAGCAGGTTCATGGTGCGGCTTTTCTCGTCATAGTAGCCGGCCACCTGCTCGGTAAGCAGCTTGATCAAAAAACCATTGAGGTCGAACGTGCGCGGCAGCAGTCCAAATTTTTTCTCGACGAGTTCAGACCGCTCAAAGCGGATGCGGTCGGCATCGTCCTTGAACTTTTCCCCGATGTACTTCTCTACCTGGGCGCGGCTGACGATCGTTCGCTTGACCTTTTTCTTGATCGGCAGACCAGTGTCCTGGCTGGCAAAGCGCAGGATCTCGTCGACCGAGCGGAACAGTTCTTTGGCTTCGGCCGCGGTGATGATGTGCTCTTTTTCAACCGGCTCGATCTCAAGGCGATGGGAAGGCGTGGGAGAAGGCTGCGGTGGCTGTGATGGTTGAGAAGACTCCGGCGGCGGCGCCGATGGTTGCGTTTCCGGCGACGTTGGCGTTTGTGACGGAATTGCGGGCTGCGCTGGCGTGGCCGCAGCAGGAGGCTGTGGCGGGGTTTGCTGAGCGCTCTGCGCGAAACCCAGCGAGACAAAAAGCAATACCGTTGCTATGAATGAATTAAAAAGAGGCTTTCTCATGGAAAGATCAACAGCAGCTCCACTCTCATGGTAACAAACGGCAGAGTTACCTCAGAAAAAGACTTGCCGCTGATCACGCAGATCTACGCAGATCAAAAATACGATCAGTGTTCATCCGCGCAAATCAGCGGCAAATTGCTTTTCACGGCGCCGGCTCGGCGGCGCGGATGTACTCAATCACCGAATCGCTCCAGCCATCGATGTGCACCCACTTGCCATAGCCCACGCCGTTCTGGAAGCTGGCCACGTTGATCACGTAGCCACGCGCCTTGGGGTTCGGGACTGCGTCGTGCGACTGCTCGTCCGTGATCACGATCAAGCGGTCATACTTCTCGTCGATCTCACCCAACGCCCGGCCC
>DASXCL010000096.1:0-8240 GCA_036491195.1 Candidatus Angelobacter sp. | reverse complement strand
TCGGCCTTAAAACGCAAATCCAAACCGCCCCGCATTTATAACCTCGGCGGACGACCGGCTTTATCCGCCGCTACTTAAACTTCCAGGGGGTGACATTTTATCGTTGCAGTTAATACGACATTTTTTCGTTGCAACTACAGAGTTTCTGACGGCTTGAACTTATAGGCTGTTACTTAAGACTTTCGACCCGCTAAAAAACCGGCTGACCTGTGGGATCAGCCGGTATAGATAAGCGTGGGAATATTATTTCGGCGGTTGCTGGGCCGGAGGGTTAGTCTCCTGGATCGCGGTCTTGCTGGGCATGATCCCGGGGACATTTGGTTCTGTCTTGACGTTGCCGGTAACGGCTTCGTCGATCTTGATGTTATAGCGATCAAGCGTCTGGGCAGTATCACGATCAAGCTGGACGCGGGCCTTGGCGTACGTCGTCATGGCACCGACCAGGGTGGACTCCGCCTGCGCCAGGTCGCGTTCGTCGGACAACACACTCAAGTAGGTTGATGCGCCCAGATTGTATTTCTTCTGCTCCGCGTCCAAGGTTTGAGCGGCAAGGTCGCGCGCTTTCTGGGCTGCAACTACGCTGGCGCGGTTGTTTTCCAAGGTGAAAACATCATTGCGAATACCGATGGTAATGACGTTTTCCTGCGTCTTGAGCGATAGCTGCGACTGCCGATATTCCAGCATGGAGCGCACCTGAGTTGCCTGGGCCACGCGATTGCCCAAAGGAATCTGAATGCTGATCTGCACGCCCTTGTCCGGTCCTGTGGAGTTAAAAAGATTCGAGAAACTGTCACCGAATCCGCCAGCGGCAATCGTGCCCGGCGGAGTACTACCCAAAGGATTCTGCACTCCGGCCAGCCCGGAACCTCCGTAAAAAGCGATCAGATCTATAGTCGGCAACAATCCATTGTTGGCGCCTTTGATGTTGATCTCACTGTTCTGTAACGTGATTTTTTGCTGCCTGTAATCCGGCCGGTTGTCGAGCGCCATTTGTACCAGCTGTTGTACCGGCGGCAAGTTTTCCTGATCCGGAATTTGGACCGTGTCGGTGGGGATCACGTCTGCCTGGACCACAGGTGAGTTACCAGGCAAGCTTCGGGTCAGTGCATTCTTGATGGTCAGTTGCTGAAGCTGGAGGTTGGTTCTTGAGGCGATGAGGGCCTGTTCGGCAGTGGCAACGGAACTTTGAGCACGCACCACGTCCAAAGGCGCCAGTGTGCCGATTTCGACTTGCTTCTGATTATCGGAAAGCGTCTTCTGCGCCAAGGCAAGGGACCGCTCATTTACTTTGTACGCTTCATAGGCATTCACCAGGTCCCAGTAGATATTTTCAATCTGGCTGACGGTGGAGATTACCTGCTGCCGAAAGCCTTCTTCAGTAATCTTCCTGTTATTTCGCGCGGTGCGGAGAAAACGCAAATTCAGGCTGCGACCGAATCCCTGCAGCAAATGCTGGCGGACCGTGGCGCGGAAATTGGACGTCAGGGCAGGATTGAATGTCTGCCCGGAACCGTTGGTAGTCTGTCTCTGATTGTTGACAGAAACCGAAAATAAGGCACCCGGTGAAAACCCCTGAGAAAAGGTAAGATCGCCCGTTGTGGTATGCGCTATGGCTAAAGGTATCGTAGAGCCGGTGGCACCCAAACCAGACAACAGACCAAAGTTGGATGGCGAAGTCGATTGCTCAATCGCGAACGTGCCGGTGATTGCCGGATCGAAGCTGTCCGGTTGCGGTCCAGCGCCGCTCGTCGAGCCCACGAAACCCCCGGCTCCAACGCCAGCGCCGCCTGCTCCGGCTGTGGTTCCTCCGGCGCCGGCGCCCGTGACGCCAGAGCCGATGCCTCCCTGCCCGCCTCCCGGAGTGTTGGAAACCACGCCAGCCTGCACTCCCAGGAACGTGCTTCCAGCTTTGGTGCGTAGTATGTCGGTATCGGCAATGGGCAGATTGTAGCGAGCCACAGCGATATCCAGGTTATCGGCCAGCGCGATGGCAATCGCGTCATCCAGTGACAGCATCAGCTTGCCATTCTGGATCAACTGTTCGATCTTCGGCGCATTCGTGAATGACGGTGGCGGTACGTCGCGCGGAATATAGCGCGCAAACGGGTTCGGTAGCAGCGGCGTCGACTTGGAATAATCCACGTGCGTCGGCTCAGGCAGGCTTCTGGCTTGTGGCGCTTCCGGCGCTGACTGTGCGCTCGACCCCGTCGATGCCTGCACCGTTGAACCAGTGTTTGCCTGTTGTGCCGCCAACGGCAATGCCAATAGACAGGCCATAGTGGCCATCTTCCTGATGAAATCACTGCGAATAAATGCTACGGACATTCTTCATCTCCCGATCTTGCTTAACTGGCTGATTGGTAATTTATTGAGACTGTATTTTCCCGGTTCCGTCACCGTTGCTCGTTTAAGATACGCGGGAATCCCCTCTGCGGTTCCCGATTCGAACAGTCAGTGTTGCGGAAACCCGTTAGTATATCGGCTCAGTGCTGCTTTAGGCGTTAAAAAGTGTTGGGCCAGACTAAACACGCACACTACCGGTCGTTTTCTGACCGCTTGAAACATCAGGTTGCCGGATTGCCTCGAAATCTCAAACTCACGCTCGCTTACGATGGCCACGACTTCGCCGGATGGCAGGTCCAGCCTGACCGACTGTCCGTTCAGGGGACACTAGTGTCCGCTTTCGAACACCTCACCGGCGAAAAAACTCTCCCGCAAGGCTCTGGCCGCACCGACGCCGGCGTCCATGCTCTCGCTCAAATCGCCACCGTAACCACCAATTCTCCTATTCCAGTCGACAACCTTGTTCGCGCATTGAATGACATACTTCCCCGCTCCATCCGCGTTCTTGCCGCGCAAGAAATGCCGCCTGAATTCCACGCCCGGCGCTCGGCTGTCGCCAAAACTTACCGCTACCACATCTACCGAGGAGCAATTTGCTCGCCATTCCAGGCGCGCTATGTTTACCACCATCCTTATCCGCTTGACGAATCGCGCATGATCCAGGCCGCAGCGCTCGTAGAAGGCGAACATGACTTCACCAGCTTCGCCGCCGTCGATCCTGAAAAACGCAAAGAGTTTCTTGCAGCCGATAAACAGACCCTTGCGGCAAAAGCAGGACTTGAACCCAATGATGCCGGACTTGAAACGAACAGTGCGGCTGCGCCCAAAGCCGGACTTGAACTCAACAACGTCCGCACCATCTTTCATTCCCAGTGGCAGCGCCACGCCGACGAATTGATCTACACCGTCCGCGGCAACGGATTTCTCCACCACATGGTCCGTAACCTCGTCGGGACATTTCTTATGGTCGGCAAAGGCAGCCTCACGGCCGCAGATGTCCGACGCATTCTTGACCTGCGTGACCGCTCCGCCGCCGCAGCCACCGCTCCCGCCAGCGGACTTTTTCTCGTGAGTGTCGAATATTGAAAACCAAGAACCCGACCACTGATCAACACAGATAAACACTGATCCCAAGAAGTTCGATTGATCTTCCTTTGTGTTCCTTCGTGTCCTTTGTGGTTAAGACTTGCTTTTCTCCGCTTCCTCCGTTCCTCCGCGTTTCAAAGGTTTTTGGTTTTTTGATCAGTGTTATCCGTGTTAATCAGTGGTGAGGTGTTGGGTTCAATTTTCAATCTTTGGCAATTCTGGCAATTTTGGCAATCTCTTCCTATCAGCGTTCATCCGCGCAAATCCGCGGCAAAAGGTTTTGGCTGACCGCTGACTGCTGAAGGCTGAGTGCTTTCCTCAGTTCCAGCACCTCCAGCGGACACTCCGGCCAATTATGCCGCCAGCAGATAATCAGATCGCATCCTTTCACGTCATGCATGTGCTTCAGATAGTTGCGGCTCTCGTATTCAAACTCGGCTTTCACCATCTGGCACGTGTCTTCGCCCACGCGGCGCATCGCTTCGCAATCCGGAAACTCCGGTTGCAGCCTGTGCACCACGTAGCCTAGCTGCGGCGCCATCCATCCAAACAGAAACACCACTCCCAGTTCGTTCACCGGAGCGTAGGCCAGCGGCCCCGGCCACATCGGAGGCCCATAAGTTGGTCCGCCCGTCAGCGTCATTGGCCACATCGGCGGCCCGTCAGTCGGCCCCGCTGTCGGCGTCCCCGGCCACGAGGCCGGTAGCATATTGGTCCGTAAGGCCGCCTGCATATTGTCCCGCGTGCCCGCCAGAGTCGTGGGCCACATGGCTGGCGCTTCCCCCCGTAACATCCATTGCGCGTCCTCATCGCCGCTCTTTGCTCTCGCCAATTCCAGCTCTGCTTTCCACTCCTCCCCCAGCCCCTTGCCCTCGGCAAACTGCGTCAATCCATACGCCACCTGCCGCCAGCTCCCAAAACACCGGACCAGCGGTTTGCAACTGAATTTGCTCATCGCCTCGTACTCGCTCATGCTGGGCGCTTTTCCCGTCTTCCGCACCACTCCTGCCCAGTCAATAAACAATTTTTCCAGCGGCACCCGCTGTCCACTGCTGGTCTCGCGTTCCAGGTTGCACTCGCGTAGCGCGTGCGTGAACGAGCCAAAATGCGCCCGGATCTGCCGGCGCGTCACCTGCGCCATCTTCATCACTTCAAAAATGCTTGGAGTGCGCCCTAGCTTCTCGGCGCAGCCCACGATTGCTTCACTGATCTCTTGTTTGTTCATGCTGTTTCTCCTGGATGAAATGTGGGTGGTTCAGATTTCCTGAATGTCTTGGGGCCTGTTTTGCGACGTGCGTTGGGCGGAGCCGCCCTCGGCTGTAGGCTCTTTGGCTTCTGATTTGGGTTTCCCAAATACCAATCACCAATCACTCTGTTTTTCTCGGAAATTTCGCGCTCCTGGATGCTTAGCCAAATACCAATAGCCAAGTACCAAAAGCCGCTTTTCTGGGCCAACGGCCATTGCCAAAGCCAAGCTCGGGAGCTACAGGCTACGTGGCAATTCCAGCGACTTTTACATCGCCTGGGAACGTCCAACCGTTGGGAATGCCTCTGGCGGCCAAACGGGAGCCAGCAGAAGCATTGATTGCAGGCCGTTTCGGGTTTCCCCAGATCGCTAACTGCTTTGTTTTCAAAGCCTGTTGGCAACGGTTCGCCGGCGCCGCTCCCGGCGAGAACCAGTGCGTATATTAAGCGAAAGGGATAACTGGAGTCAATAGGTGGATGAAAAAATTAAAAGTTATCGGACCTTGTCAAATCGCCTCGCATTATTGGTAATCGAGAGCAGCGAATTCCCTGTCTGAGCGAAGCGAACAAGTACCAACTAAGCCCTATCCCCTTGTCTTCCTGAGCGACTCCGACGGACCCTGAGCCTGAGCTTGCAAAGGGGGAATGGGGACGGAGGAGGAATCGAAGGATCCCGAGAATCTATTCTCTGCCATACCGCATCAGGGAATCCTCTCGAACAATTTGCCGCGAACTTACACGCTGCTCTCCACCATTCACACGTAACAGGGAATTCAGCATGCGGGCGCTCAGATGGTCAGAATGTTGACCCCGGGGAGAATTCACTGGCGCAACTTCACGTTCGCCTTGTATCTGGCCATTTCGTGACAATCGAAAGACAACTTGCTGCGCGAACATGGAAAAGTTTGAACCAGAAGCTTCGGGCTCGTTTCATTGATCGTCCTCTTCATCGAGTCGATGTCGAGGAGGCTGCCCTTGCCAAGGTTCTCGTCATTGTTCTTATGGTCCGCATAGCAGATCGCCAGGGCAGGAATCATGTCGTTCTCGTTGATATAGACCTTGACGGATTTCACACGTCCGTCGCGCACTAGCTGGTCCCACATAGTCAGCGTCTCCCGCGTTACTTGCGGCCCGTACAAGACAACGTGATCTGCCTTGACATCCTCATTTTCAAGCGCCGCCAGGCAAAGCATTGCGCCGTTGCTGTGGCATCCAAGTTCGCCGAATTGCTTTCCACGAAGAACGTCGTAAAACCTCTGTTCGTGGGCGGAGAATTGACCGTTCGTCAGGTCGTCAAAAACCACCCGGTCCCTCAGGTCTGTAAACACGTCAAAAGAGTCTGCGATACCCAGAACGAACTGATAGTGCTCGCAATCCACCCCCGCATCAAAGGGAGAATTTGCCAACTTTGATTGCTGCTTGATGACCTCGCACATCCGCTTCGCGGGCTCGCCCGGTTTGCGGCTTGCAATCAGACGCCATCCCGTCCCCCCGATAAGCCCGTTCCCCGCAAACTTATATTGGCGCGGCGGACGGAACTGCGCCAACATTGCTGTGAATCGTTGCACAGCTCTTTCATTCTCCAGCCTTAGTCGCAGCGCTTCAATCCTTGCTGCTGCTACTGAATCCTCGATTCGCTCGCGCAATGCAAGAATCTCTGCGGCGGATTCCATGTCGGCAAGTTCTGCGTTGGCCCTGTCCAGATGTGCGCGGATTTCAGGGCTGTCAGGAGCAAACTCGAGCGCCTCAACAAACCACTTCGCGGCGAGTTGCCAGTTTCCACGGTTTGCCGCATCAAGGCCCCTTTCGTCGGCCTTATCGGCCTTCGCTCTCCGTTCCGCTTCTGCTGCCTCTTGCTGCCGTCGCAAATCCTGCTGCCGTTGGATTTCCAGTTGATACTGCTGTTGACGGTACTCATTGCCGGTTATCCGGGGGCACGGACCGCAACCTTCCAGGCATTTGTACTCCGGGGTCCAATTGGCTGAACAATGTTGCGCCAAACCCTGCGAAACCGGAAATAAGGCACTGCAAAAGGCCAACACAACACGATAAATATTTCTACGCATCCGTTCTCCCCAATTCAGAAACAGTGATCACTGGCCTGCCGCAAGTTTCGCTGCCAGGGCGCGGAACTGGTCGATGTCTTTGCCTATGATCGTGCTGATCGTTTTGTCGTACCCGGCATAGGCTTGGGCATACTGGGGAAAGAGACTCCGGCACTCTTCGATTTCCTCGTGGTCGGGCACGTCATGGCTGGCTAGAATCGCATCGGTAATATGCCTGATCTGGTTGCCATCGAACTCGCGCTTACCGCCGCTGGCAAGTGGAAGATCGAGAACCACGACCCCTTTTGAAGTTGAGTCCGCCTCGCCTAGTGCCGTCACGCTTGGATCGTCTGTGTAATCCTTCAGCCAGCGTTCGAGTTGATTGCGATCTGGAGGCGCAGGATTTCCGCCCGGACAAGCTCGGTGCGCCTGGACGGCAACTGGCGAAACATTTTCAGACCATTGGTCTGGCACAGCCAGGTGAAATTCTGTCGTGTTCCCGGGCTGAATGCCGAAAGGAATCTTTGGGGTAATCACAAATGGAAAAGAATTTGGTGGGCCCCCCATAAGACCATGGACATTCCCTGGCGAATGGATCGCAAGCTCTACGTTGTATTTCCCTGGGGGAAGTCGAAGCTCGACTGCCTGGAAGATGGGAGGTGAAAGTACCTCGCCGGATTCATTTTCAGACTGAAGAAAGCTGCCGAGGTTCTCATAGTCTGCGTTATGCATCTTGAGCACGTTGTTCTGGTTGGTAACAATCTGCCAGCCGTCTCCCCTCTTGCTTTGGCTTTTGAGGAGGCCGGTAGCCATCACCATATAGTTTCTCCCGGCCAGATCTGGGCTGTTATGCGGAGGAGCGCTCAGAATCTTTCCATTCACATAAATCCAATATTCGTCTCCTATCATTCCTGCGGGCACCCAAACCTTCAGCGTCCCAGCCGCTGCCCGGGAGCTGTTGTTATGGCCGCCTTGGGCGGCGCTTGCGCAGGGTGAAAGGACGGAAGGCATGACTAACAACACCAGCACGATGGCATTCTGCAATCGACGGCGTCTTCGCGAGCTTGCATGGTAGGGCCCTGCCCACAGAGTGAGAAAGGCTTCTAATGTTGGTAACGTCATTGAACTACCTCGTGATCGGGAAACAGGAAATTTTTGGGGGAGGGTTCAACTATAGCACGGGTTGTAAATGCCCCCTGCCCCATCCTTTCGCGTTCTTTGCGAAAGTGTAGGATTCGGGGAAACAAGTCTCAGGGCACGACTTAGCGCTTAGCCCGACGCGAGCGGAGAACGCAAGGGCTGCAAAGTCGTGCCGTAAAGGCAATTGAAAAAGAACCCTTCCTTACGCCGTAGGCTCGGGGTCCCCGACAAGCCCGTTTTTTGTTCAGATTCATGACATCCTTTACAAAATGTACCGGGACATCCTTTACACTCCGGCGCGAGCTGAGCGCAGGAGCAGCAGAGGAATGGCTTGGAAAACGATGGATGTCAGAGAACAACGTGTGCGGTTTGTAGTGGCAG
>DASXCL010000095.1:0-4234 GCA_036491195.1 Candidatus Angelobacter sp. | reverse complement strand
GCGCCGTTACCAGGTCTTCCAGGGCGCATCCCACGCTCTTAAACAATGTAATCGACTCGGCGCTCTTACGGCCTGGCTTTTTGCCTGATGCGATCTCGTGCAAATCGGCGGCTATATGTGAACCATCGATCACCTTATTCTTCATCGGAATCAGCAAGTCTCCGGCTTCCTGCGGCGCGCCGCCGTAAGCATCCACCACAACGTAAGAGCGCTTTATTGTGGTGTCATCGACTTCACGCGTCTCGGGCTGAAACGCTCCCACCAGGTTCAGGTGAGTGCCGGGCCGCAGCCAATTGCCGTCGAACAACGGATGATTGGAGGTCGTACAGGTACAGATCACGTCCGATTCTCGCGCCAGCTTCTCAGCACTGGCCGTTTCAACGTTGAGGTTAAATTCTTTTTTCATGCTGGCACAAAACGTCATCAGGTCAGACCGACCCGATCCGCAAACCAGAAATCGCTTGAAATTCCGCACTCGTGGAAGCGCGGCGAGGTGCGCTACGGCCAGCCTTCCGCTGCCAAAGATGCCGAGAGTCTCCACATCCTTGCGCGCCAGCAGGTCGGTTGCGACTGCTGAGGTCGCAGCGGTTCGTGCGTCAGTCAAATAGTTTGCCTCCATGCGGGCCAGGGCAATACCCGTCTGGGGATCAAGTAATTCGTAAACCGCCTGAACGCGCGCTTTCGCGCTCACGCTGACCAGTTTGACTCCGGCCGCATGCAGCGCGGTGTCATAGCAAGGCATGACCAGCAGGACGGCGTCGTCCATTTTTAACATGGTTCGCGCCGGCATGTGGACGGTGGCAAAACCGCGGGCAAATGCCTCCCTGATGGCGCGGATCACGTCGTCGAGGTTGATGGCTTGGCGGACTTGATCTTCAGAATAAAGAAGCATGGGCCTGCATCTACTTTTTTCTTTTTCCGGCTCGCGCGAGTATCCGGCGCACTTTTTTAGGCGATACGGAGAGCCGCTTGGCTACGCGTGCGACCTTCCGGTCTTCCTTCTCCCAGACTTTGGGTATCACGATCTCGGCAAACTGCTCAGTCAATTCCTGAAAAGTTTCCTCGCCGGTGATTCCCTGTGACCACGCGCGTAGCAGTGGATCGATGCTGCCTTTGGGCATCACTTTCTGCTTCAGGAGCTGAAGCTCTTCCCACAAATCGTCGTAGTCCACCGCCTTGAGAAAAGAGCTGGCTAGTTCGCAACAGCGCTTGGCATCCTCAGTGTCATGGATGGCCGGGTGGCATGCGGTGAGTCCGCGCCAGATGTATGCCCGCGCCAGCAGGCGCTGGTTCTGCGTATGCTTGGCCGCCTCGACCGCTTCGCGCGCATAATCGCGAGCAGCCTGCGCGTGCTCCCAAGTGTGCGTATTGCCCTCAATTTCTTCTTCCAGCTTCCCGTTTTCCACTTCGCATTGCAAGAGCCGCGCTCGGGCCATCAGGATGGAATCGTTCACTTCCCTGCCCAGATCAAACGCTCCGGCAGCCTGCGCGCTGGCGTTATCCAGATCACCCACATCAAGGTACAAGAGCCCTCGATTTTCCAGCACGCTGCCGATTCCGTGGTGGTGCTCATGATGCCGATAAATCTCTTCCGCCATGTCCAGGTTAGTGAAGGCATTGCGGCGAAGGTCCTCGTGCTGCCGCAACTGGCTCTGCTTCTGGCCCCTGACGGCGGCCGTCTTGGCGCCCTGGCGGCGTTCTCTTTCCGCATCGATCTGCTTGCCAATCTGGACCGCTACCAGCCTTTGCACGTACGCAATGTTCGTGAGCGTACGCGCGAGGTTTCTGTGCTGCGGGTTCGTTTTCTGAAAATGCTCGATCGCGCGGGAGAAGAATTTCAACGCTTCCTGGTAGTGCCCCTGGCGGCGCACCATGCGGCCGTGGGCAGAGTATATGTTGCCAAGCGTGATGTGGTCGTCAGTATTGCGCAGGGCCGTTTCCGCCTGGTCCAGGATGCGAATGGCTTCGCGATATTGGCCTTTCTGAAAGAGCAGCCAGCTCTCCAGGACGCGCATGACCGCGGCCATGTTGGGATACCCCAGAACCTGCGCGAGTTCGCGACCGACACCCGCTCGCTTCAAGGCCTCGTCATACTCGCCCTTCTTGCGATGGCAGCGCGCATTCCAGAAGTGCGCGATGGCGACCACTTCTTTGTCTTCGATCTCTTCCTGCATGGAGAGCACGAGATCAAACTGACGCAGCGCATCATCCGGATGGTCACGCAGGAGCGCAAGCAGTCCTTCCGCCATCCTGAGCTGGAGGTATTCGTTTACCGAAAGGCGTCCGCGCTTTTCTTTGGGAAAACGCGCAACCATCTGCTCAATCAAGCCGGGCTCGCCATAGCCGATATCGACCCATTGGGCCACGCACCCGACAAACGAGGCGGAATTCGCCTGCTCCAGGCCCACGGACGCGAAAAGGTCCTTATGCCGGTTTAGCAGTTCAATTCCACTCGACACCTGGCGCATCACCAGGTTGTGTTTCAGGTCTTGGAGAAGCTGGCGCGGTATGCCGGAAATGTTCTTGCTGGGACGCGCTATCGCCACGGTGCTGAGATGATAGCACTTTTTGTCCAACTCGTCCGAATCGGACGTGCTTGTTTGCTCCTGCGGCAGAGATCGCATCTAATGGTGCCGGGTGGAAGAAAAACCGTTTTTTTGCCAGGCCCTTGTAAAAATATTTCTGTCTTAAGAGATTCACAACGGAGGCATTCAATCGTGCGACAGACTCAAGAACAACGCTTACAGGAAACCTGGATCCAAGATCCCCGCTGGACGGGCATCGAACGGCCCTATTCGGCAAAAGACGTGGTGCGTCTGCGCGGGACCGTGCAGATTGAATACACTCTGGCGTGCCTGGGATCGAAACGCCTGTGGGACCTGCTCCACACAGATTCTTACGTGAAAGCCCTGGGCGCGATGACCGGCAACCAGGCTGTGCAACAGGTACTGGCCGGCTTAAAAGCCATTTACCTGAGCGGCTGGCAGGTGGCGGGTGACGCCAACCTGGCCGGACAAATGTACCCGGACCAGAGCCTGTATCCGTGCAACAGCGTTCCCAACGTGGTGAAAGAAATTAACAACGCTTTTCTTCGCGCTGACCAGATGCATCACGCTGAAGGCAAAAACGGCGCCTATTGGTTTGCGCCGATCGTCGCTGACGCGGAAGCGGGTTTTGGCGGATGCCTGAACGCGTTTGAACTCATGAAGTCGATGATCGAAGCGGGCGCGGCCGCAGTCCACTTTGAAGACCAGCTGGCTTCAGCAAAGAAATGCGGCCACATGGGCGGCAAAGTGCTTGTGCCTGCGCAGGAATTCATACAGAAGCTTGTCGCAGCGCGTCTGGCGGCGGACATCATGGGCATCCCCACGGTCCTGATTGCCCGCACAGATGCTAATGGGGCCAAGCTGCTCACTTCAGACAGCGACCTGCGCGACGTCGAATTCCTGACCGGCGAGCGCACGCCTGAAGGGTACCTGCGCTTCAAGGGCGGGATTGACGCGGCCATTGCCCGCGGGCTGATTTATGCGCCTTACGCCGACATGATCTGGTGCGAAACTTCGGAGCCGAACATCGAAGAAGCCCGCCGCTTTGCCGAAGCCATCCATGAGAAGTTTCCCGGCAAGCTGCTGGCGTACAACTGTTCACCTTCCTTCCACTGGCGGAAGAAGCTGGACGAAGCCACCATTGCAAAATTCCAGTCTGAGCTGGCCGCCATGGGATACAAGTTTCAGTTCGTCACGCTGGCCGGCTTCCACGCGCTAAATTACAGCATGTTTGAACTTGCGCATGGCTACGCGCGCGAGGGCATGACCGCGTATTCGCGGCTTCAGGAAAAAGAATCTAGATGCGCGGAAAAAGGTTACACGGCAATCCGGCATCAGAGGTTCGTCGGTACGGGATATTTTGATGAGGTCGCACAAACCATTGCCAACGGTCACTCCTCCACGACTGCGATGGAAGGGTCCACGGAGACTGAACAGTTCATTGAGCCTGCAGCTGCGCCTGCTCTTAAGCCTGCTGCTTAGTTGTATCCATTGAGGTGATTCGGCCTTCTGCCTGGCCCGGCAGAAGGTCATTTTTTTATCGCTTCGCGACAAACCGCTCCAGCTTATTCTCTATCGCAAGATTCTTCCGCTCTTGGTGCAGGCGGCTCGGTACGCAAGTTCGGCCCCGCCGCCGCTAATTTTTTTGATCGCACCACCGCAATTTTTAGTCGGTCTGGATATTAACG
>DASXCL010000094.1:0-7498 GCA_036491195.1 Candidatus Angelobacter sp. | reverse complement strand
CTGGAACTTACGGTGTACGGGCCGGGACGCGTTCTGCATGACGGCCATTATGGCAACTGGGCGCCAAACCCCGCGGCGGTGCTGGTGGATTTGCTGGCGCACATGCGAGATCCCAATTCACACATCCTGATTCCCGGTTTTTATGACGACGTTCGAGCCCTGACCGCGGCTGAGCGGCAGGCCATCGCGCAAAGTCCGGACGTGGACACGCAGCTAAAACAGGAACTTGGCCTGGCTTGGACGGAGAGCGCCGGGGCGGCGTTGCCGATGGCCATCACGCGGCCGGCGTTGAACATTCGCGGCATCGAGGCTGGCCACGTTGAAGAGAAAGCGCAGAATGCAATCTCCACCACGGCCAAGGCATCCATCGACTTCCGGCTGGTGCCCAATCAGACGCCGGAGCGCGTGCATCAACTGGTGGAACAGTTCATCACGCAGCAGGGTTTCTATATCGTGCATGAAGCGCCGAGCATCGAGACCCGGCGACAGCATGCGAAGGTGATCAAAGTAAGCTGGGGAGCGGGATACAAGGCGGCGCGCGTAGCGATGGACGATCCGGCAGTCCAGCCCGTGGTGAGCGCGATGGAACAGACTTTAGGAGACAACCCCCAGGGACCGCCGGTGATCAAAATGCCGCTGCTGGGCGGCAGCGTACCCATGTATTTGTTTACTGACGTGCTGAAGACCCCGGTCGTTGGATTGCCGATCGTGAACCACGACAACAATCAGCACGGAGCGAACGAAAACCTACGTTTGCAAAATTTGTGGGATGGAATTGAAGTGTTCGCGGGAATCCTGGCAGGGGCGGAGAAGAACTGGCACTAAGGGAACTTAGGAGTTACCTTGGCCCTTTGAACTCAGGGTTCAAATATGCAAGACAGTTGCCGATCGGATGAACGATGGTGATTGTGATGGAGCTTACGTTCCTCGGATCCAGTTTTTCAGGGCCGCCGCACTCTTGTTTCCCGCCGGCGATGTTGATTGTTGCCGTGATGTAATAGCTTTGTTCGGCATAGACTTCGAGCATTGCTTTGCCGTCTGCTCCCGTGTTCTGACCCGGCAAGCCTGAGTTGTTAGGGAGTGTCTGATCACGCGCCAAAACCTGCGCGCCCGCAACGGGCAGGCCCTGGGCGTTCCTGACCAACACCTCGATTGGTTTCCGCGTAAGGGGTGGAGGCAGGGTGAAATCAATATCGAGTACCGCGCCGCTTTCCGGCACATCAATCTTGGTAGCGGTTTCCAACTCTTCGCCGCCCTTGTAAAACTGACGCGGATAAGGATGTTTGTCGTCGAAGCCAGACGGGTTTAAGAACACCAGGTACTTACCGGGAAGCAATCTATCAAACTGGTAGCTACCATGATCGTCTGTATACACAGATCGGTCATAGGAAACATAGCCGTCTCGGGCGTTGAAGTTTGGACTGTCAAAGTAGGCAAGAGCTACATGAGTCCCCTGGGCCGGCTGACCACCTGAATCCAGAACATGGCCACTGATTCGGCCGTCGGTGGTGATCCAGAATGAAGCTTCCGCACAGCCTTGCTCATGCAACTGGATCCGCCTGTTGGTGGAGTTCGCGGTCATTCCTTTGGGAATGGAGAGAGAGACAACGTAATCGCCGGGAACCAGACCGGTCATAGAGTATGCGCCGCTGGCATCAGTAGAAGTTGTGCGCTCGCGACCGGAGGGATCGGCGGCAGAAACTGTGATCCTGGGTGCGGGTTCGGTATCCTTGATGGTTCGCTGGCTTATCTTGCCAAAAATGCTGGCGTCTTTGGGGCGCGACGGCAGTGAATCAAGCCAGGCAAGCGCCGCGCCTGCCTGCTCAATCGGCTGTGTCCCGCTGCAAATGCCGGTGTGCAGGCTTCCATTGCTCTTATGTCCGTAGACCAGGTATGTGTGCCCGAGGTCAAAATGGTAGCCACAATCGCCACCGCCCAAGCCGGTTTGGACAGCAACCTCACTTCCAGGATTTCCGCTATACGCTTTGGTCACGCGGAAGCGCACAACTAACTGTTGCGTGTTCAGCATTGAGCCGCCCATGTTCATGGGGACCGTAATGGGCTCGACGGTAAGGACTTCTCCCACAAAGACCGAATCTGTGGTCCAGAAAGACTGGCAGACAGGCCCGTGTTGAGCGCAACTGCACGCCCGCGCTACCATGGAACTGCCAACGAGTAGAACTAAAAGAGGAATGGACCGCAGCGGTTTCATTTGTAAATCCAGAGCAGCTCGATTATATAGATGCAGAAAGAAGTTTCACGTGCCGCAGGTTGCGTGGAGTCCGAAACTTCTTGACGGCGTAATGCCGCTATTACTCCCACGACCGGCAATGATCGAAGACGGTATCACTTATGGCACTTTCAGGATGAGATTAGACGTTCGGCATCAAAAAACGTTAGTGGCTTTCTGCTTTACAGAAAAACACTATATTGATCGCGGCGCGCCCCTTTCCGGCTGGTATGATTAGCGCAAGTCCCCAAGAGCCTGAGGCCGCCTGTTGCATTCTCGCTGACAAACAGACCGAGAGAAAGCAGGACAGGACAGCTGCGGGATCAACCCTGTAGTTTCAATTTTGTTAGCCAGGTTATGCCATGCGATCTGTTCTCGCTGGCCTTGCCTTGGCTCGATGGTCAACATGGAGGCACCTTTGAGAAGCAAGTTTATGCACCGAATCGCGGGCCTGTTGCTGCCGCTGTTATTGGTATGCGCCGGCGCTGCCGGCCTGATCGCGCAGGCGAAGCCCGCGGCCAAGGCGAAACCCGCGGCACATTCCACGGCCGGCAATCTCAACATTCCTATTCCTGACATCAAGTACACCAAGTTTGTGCTCAAGAACGGACTGACGGTGCTGGTCCATGAAGACCACAAAGCCCCAATCATAGCCGTGAACACCTGGTATCACGTGGGTTCGAAGAATGAGAAGCCGGGCAAGACCGGCTTCGCGCACCTGTTTGAGCACCTGATGTTCAGCGGAAGCGAAAATTTCAATTACACGTATCTCAATGCCATGGAGCGCATTGGCGCCACCAACCTGAACGGCACCACCAACAACGACCGCACCAACTATTTTGAAAATGTGCCCACCTCCATGCTGGACTATGCTCTGTTTGCCGAGAGCGACCGCATGGGCCATCTTCTGCCGGTGCTGGACCAGAAGAAGCTCGACCTGCAGCGCGGCGTGGTGCAGAACGAGAAACGTCAGGGTGAAAACCAGCCTTACGGCGTGACGGAAGAGTTGATCGTTAAGAACACGTATCCGGTGGGCCATCCTTATTCCTGGACCGTCATTGGCGAGATGAAGGACCTTGACGCCGCTTCGAAAGACGACGTTGACGAGTGGTTTAAGACCTACTACGGCCCCAACAACACCACGGTTGTGATCGCCGGCGACATCACGCCGGAAGTAGCGCGGCAAAAAGTTGAAAAGTATTACGGAGAAATCCCTGCCGGACCGCCCATCGCCAAGCAGGAAGCCTGGACCGCAAAGCGCACTGGCACGCACCGCGGCTGGGTGCAGGACCGCGTGCCACAGGGACGCATCTATCGGATATGGAACGTCCCCGCGTTTGGCTCACCCGAAGAAGTGCAGCTTGACCTGGTAGCGCAGGTGCTGGGCCGCGGTAAAACGTCGCGACTTTACAAGCGCCTGGTTTACAAAGACCAGATTGCCACCAGCGCCACGGCATCCGACGACAACAACGAAATCGCGGGACAGTTCGACTTTACTCTTACCGCCAAATTTGACCCGAACCCCGAGAAAGCCGCCGAGAACCTGCGCAAGAGCGAGAAGGCTGCGGACGAGGAACTGGAAAACTTCCTGAAGAACGGCCCGACGGAAGCCGAGCTGCAGCTGGCCAAAACGCAAATCTTTGGCAACTACGCGCGCATCGTGGAGCGTATTGGCGGCTTCGGCGGCAAAAGCGACCTGCTGGCGCGCTGCCAGACCTTCACTGGCAATCCCGACTGTTATAAGGAATATCTGAAGGGCATCAAAGCAGCTACGCCGGCATCGGTCAGGAAAGCCGCAAATGACTGGCTTCGCGATGGCGATTACATCCTGGAAGTGCAGCCGTATCCCACCAACCTGAAGACTGACGCCAAACTCGACCGCTCACATCCGCCGACGATGGGTGAACCCATGTCGCTCAAGCTGCCGCCCATGGAAAAGACAACGCTTTCGAACGGGCTGAAGGTGGTGCTGGCGGAACGCCACACCGCGCCGGTGGTCAACTTCTCGCTGCTGGTGGATAGCGGTTATGCCGCCGATCCTTCGAGCGCTCCCGGCACGGCGAGCTTCTCCCAGCGAATGCTGGAAGAAGGCACGCCCACACGTGACTCGCTCAAGATCGGCGAGGAACTGGAATCTCTCAGCGCCAACTTCAACGCGGGCGCGAACCTTGACTGGGCCTCTGTCAGCCTGAACACGCTTAAACTCACCATGGACAAGGCGCTCGATATCTACGGCGACCTGATTCTGCATCCCGCTTTTCCGGAAAAGGAATTCAAGCGACTGCAGCAGGACCGTATTTCCGTCATCCGGCGCGAAAAAGTGCAGCCACAAACCATGGCGCTGCGCGTGGTGCCGCAGCTGCTGTACGGCAAGGGGCATCCTTATGCGCTGCCTTTCACCGGCAGCGGGACCGAAGCTGCCGTAAGCAAGATGACGCGTGAAGACCTGGCCAAGTGGCATGAGACATGGTTCAAACCCAATAACGCAACCCTGCTCGTCGTCGGCGACACCACGCTGGCCGAGATCAAGCCGAAGCTGGAGAAGCTCTTTGCCGGATGGAAACCCGGCGACGTGCCCAAAAAGAACGTCGCGCGGGTGCCTGAGCCGGGAAAGGACGCAGTTTACCTGATCGATCGCCCGGGCTCCGGCCAGAGCATCATCTTCGGCGCACAACTGGGGCCGCCGCGCAACGATCCGGACGCCATTCCCCTGCAACTGGTAAATGATATCTTTGGCGGTAATTTCAGCTCGCGCATCAACATGAACCTGCGTGAAGACAAGCACTGGTCGTACGGCGTCTTCAGCTTCCTGCCCGCGGCGCGCGGACAGCGCCCTTACCTGAGCATCTCGCCGGTGGAAACCGACAAGACCAAAGAGTCCCTGGCCGAACTGGTCAAGGAATACAAGGACATTACCGGCGCGAAGCCGATTACGGAAGAAGAAGTGAAGGACGAGCAGAGCAATGCCACGCTCGGACTGCCCGGGACCTTTGAAACCGTGCAACAGCTCTCCGGCGCCTACGCACAGATCATCCAATATGGACTGCCAGAAGACTACTTCAATACCTTCACGGAGAAAGCCATGTCGCTTACGCCTGAGTCCGCCAATGCTATCGCCAAAAAGTTTATCCTGCCTGACCACCTAATCTGGGTGGTAGTTGGCGACATGAGCAAGGTAGAACAAGGTATCCGCGACCTGAATCTGGGCGAAGTCCACAAGATCGATGTGGATGGAAACCCGGTAGAGTAGGACTGTCTCTGCATTATGGGCCCGCCGCAAGGCGGGCTTTTTTGTCTGGACTCCAAGCATCGCGTCGCACCCACCATCCTTGCCGGTTTCCGATCTCGGCAGACTTCTGGTGACCAACCTATACCTACCCCCCTGCCCTCAACTAGGATTCCAAAGGGCTTGAAAGATACCATCCCAAGCTGTCCCAGTTCCAATCACCCGATTTCCAGATCACCCCACGGTCACCGAATCTCATATACTGCAAATCTGCAAATTTACTAGTTGGTTACTATCGCCACCCCTCCCCTACCCCCTCCCTGTTCATCCCACTTCATCCCAGATTGGCGTAGGGTTTAACCCAAGCTCGATTCGGATACCATCCCAGCAGATCTAGCTTGTTGCCCAAATCGATTTGTTACTACTTGATTAACACAAAACGATGATAGATATTAGACGATTTCTACCAACCATTTCAAGCGCGAAATAGGACATCTTGAGCTGCCCTGGCGGCGTCCGAGCCGCCAAGCGGAATCCTGACCCTGCGCTTGTCGAAGGGGAAGGATCTCTTGACAAACGCTGCATGCAAAACCATTCCTTTTTCGAGAAGCAGTTTGCCTAACTGGCTAGCCGCCGGCTAGCCATGCTATTCGCTATCTAAGAAATTATTTACTTGCCAGTCATTTGCCCCATCATTTATAAGCTAACCCAACCACACCTCCTTCAGGGAAGCGGTTCTGGCTTCCTGCGCGACAGCGGAAATTCTCGTTTTTGGGCCCCTCGAAATCGAATTTTGATCCAGCGCGATCGCACGAAAGGCAGAAGACGCCAACGGTGAATATCATACGCAGCAGCCGGAATCATTTGTCGATCGCCCTCGTTGTGCTCAGTGGCTGTGTGTGAGGTAAGTCCAGGCCCCGATAAAAGTTCTTGTGCGCGGAGGAAAGAATGAAATCAGCCAAGGTGTGGATGGTGTGCGTCGTCATTTGTGTGCAGACCGTTGCGCTTATCGCCCAGTCGTCGCCAGATTTGGAAAATGGCTTCAAGAATTACGGTTCCTATCACAGCAGCGACATCGACACGGTCGATTTGAAGAGCGGCAATCTCATGGTGCATATCCCGATGCCATGGACGTATCCTCAGCGTGGCGGCGAAATCAACCCCAGGAACCTGCTGACCATGAGTTCCCACACCTGGAGGGTCAAATGCATCAATCCGGACAACACGGGAAACTACTGCTTTTGGACGCCCGGTATCTGGCGCGACCAGCAGGTTGGACTTGCCGGCAGCGGGCTGGGCTACGACCACACAACGGACTTAAGCGTGCAGCGCTCGTGGGGCTACCAGACCGATACGGGGAATAATGTGTTCTATTCCTCGGGGAACTATAAGGTGGCCACGCCCGACGGCGGGACGCACTTTATGGTAGCCAGCCCCGGCGCGGCCCTCGATCCAAATGGCGACCCCATGGCCTATGACGCCACTGACACCTCTGGCTTTCACATTGATCTTTCCAATCCCAACCCTACTGACGGTACGCCCGATACGGCAGTTGCCATTGACCGGCACGGCAACCGCTACGTCGGCGGCTGGTTCACAGAACCCAACTGCCGCGCGGTCTTCGATAATGGATTGCCGGGTAACAGCAGTTCAGAAGGCTGTGAGCAGGCCAGCCGCCTCAGCAGCATCACAGACGTAAACGGCAATGTGTTTGCAATGGCCAATGACACCATGGGCAGGCCATTCCACACCTTTTCATTCGTGTCCAGCGGCGCCGATACCAGCGGATGCGTATTAAACGGGCTCCCGTTTAGCTCTTCCAGCATCTTTAGCTATGCCGGGCCGAATGGAGCCACAAACCAGGCGAAACTGTGCTATGCCACCGTCAACATAGCCACTGGTTTTGGAGTGGCGGACGTCTCTGAGGCGCAGAGCACGCTCGCAACCAACAACGGTTCACCCGCTACCGCTCAAGTGCTAGTGACTATGATTTTGCCCGACGGCAGCAAATGGGTCTTCAACTATGACAGCTACGTCAATCT
>DASXCL010000093.1:0-4508 GCA_036491195.1 Candidatus Angelobacter sp. | reverse complement strand
CGTGGACTTTCCCAGGTGGTGAAGCAACCGCTAGGCTTATCGGTGGATATGGATTTGGTTGGTTCGAAATCGGAACTGGCATGGATTTGGTACAGCTCCTTACTCCTCGGAATCCTACTGTGGGCCCGCTTTTGCCGTCCGTAGGTCCTGGTTATAAACCACCGAGTCTTACTAAGGTAACGAATTCACACTCTTATGGGGAATATCTCGCATGTATGGTTCCAGACGCAATAGATAATGGCGAGGCTACAGCGGTACCCATCGGACTGGCCGTTAGGGGAATGACTCAGGGGCTACTAACTGGAAATACGCCAAAAGCAGTCACGAGCCTCGTGCTAATTGGAGGCCTTACGCTGGGGCCAGCCATTAAAACCCATAATAAATGTAGCGATATTGTGGGTGGAGTAATATCTAATCCATTTTAGAGACTAACTCTCCGGGAGCGAGTCGTGAAGCATACTCCAACATTTAGATTACTTTATATTTCAGCCATTTGCCTCGCGCTATTGCATTTTGTTTTCTGGTTAGTTGATGCCGGGATGTACAAGCCCTCATTGCTATGGATAGATATACCTGCGCGCTTTCTCTTGGTGTGGTTGCTATTCGAATTAAGAAATCGGCAATTGTGGTCCAGCATTTTGATGGTCATTGATTTGGCTATAGGGCCGTTGATGTTCTATGGATGGGGACTCTTAAGATTAAGGGTGCTACACCTTATCCTCATGGTGTGCTGGGCACTAATGGGAGTATTTTATTACAAATTGAGTTCGCAAGATCAGAAACGTCGTACAGGTGATCAAGAGGCGCTGGGATGAGGGGATTAAAACCTACTTATCCCCAGCAGCGGTATCCGACCGTGCAGCTCAGATGACAAATGCGATCAATGCTGGGACGGTAGTTCAGGCGCAATTTGGGACGATCTATCGTGACGGCGTGAATTACGTGGTTCAGAACTCCCGACAAACCGGGAAAACCTCAGGCAGTCCCCCCGTTTTTCAGGAAGGAAGTGACGCCGCTGTTACTTTGCGTCAGGAGGGCGCACCGCCTTTGAGTACTCCTTTGTTCCTGAATTCAGTCCCTGTCTCTTCCGGCTCATGTAAACAGACTTTGCCCAGCCGGCTATGCTGCAAAACAAGAGCAGCGATCCTATTGAAAAAGTAAGCATATCCATTGTCAATCTCTCCGGTAACCCGTCCCGTGCGATTCGGGCCTTGGTTATGGCTTGGGTCAGTTCGGTGGAGTTGCTCGATCCGCTTACCCCGAGCCAGGCATGGAGATCACGCGAAAAATAGTTCCCGGGCATTTTGGAAAGAATGCGGCGAACGATTTTACGCTTGGATTGATAGGAGGGAGTTGACAGGAGGAGGACGACGACTGAGATCGAAACACCGGACTTCTTGGCGAACCAGCTTCTGTCCAGGCTCGACGGCCAAGGTGACCCACACGCGGTTTGGTGGAGCCTGGATTACAACGTGCGAGAACAGCCGGACGACGAACTCTGCCGCAGGCAGCAACTGCTTGGCCTTGGTCGCCTCAGGTATCGCGGGGCTGCTGTTTAGATCGTCTGTCATTGAGATAACAGGAAAAAGCAGACACAGCACACACACCAGCGCAATGCAGGCGGACAACTCGCCTCGTTCGCTGCGCTCTGTCACCAGGCACAAAAAGAAGCCAAGGAACGCCGCAGAGAGAACGACCCAGCCAAGATTTAACGCAAGTTCCAATGTAAAAACCTACTCCGCAAGAAAATGTTTTCGTCAATTCTTAGACTTAAGATGCGCATAACTGTATGACATTGATAACTTAGATGCGGCAAACGGGCGAGTGGCAAGCCTTTTCTCCTCTTGCCGCGACGCAGCGGGTTCTTACCCTTTCCTCAGGAAGCGCTGGACTGGAATAACTCGTCCATGCCGAAAGAATTGCCTCACCTACATAGCGGGAATTTGCTGATTCGGGAATTCCTGCCCAAATCGGTCTTTTTGAGTGTTTATCCGCAAGATGCCCCTCGATTTATGTTCTCCCTGTCCAATGTGATTAAATGTAACAAATGGACGAGCGCGATTTTTTCGACGAAAAAGAATCCAAAAAGGCCCACACCCTTACCTGCCCGCACTGCCGCCAGGCGGGTGAGTATGAACTCGCATGGCTGGTGCGCACCAAGAAGAAGCAGCTCTCCGGCCGCGCCGACGAGCGCGATCGCGCCAAGTTCGCCAAGGCCCAATCTTACATGGTTCGCCGTGACGATATGGTCATGTGCAAAAACATCCGCTGCCGCAAACGCTTTGAAGTCGCCGGCGTGCAGTCGGTCGCGTTCCTGAATTAGCTGATCCGCGGACATTCCGCGTTGATCCGCGGTAAGATTTCAGTCTTCTCCGCGTCTCCGCTGTACATTTTTGTCTTACGCGATACCCAGCCCATAGCCATTCGGGTAGTGTCCTATGACCCATAGGACACTACCGCCATTCGCTCGCCGCTGTCCCAACCCCCCGCTCTCATTTATACTTGCTGGTTTCGCTAGCGATGTCCGGCGGTGCTGACCAAGCGCCCGCGACTCGCATCTAAGCTGTTGAACAGGAACACACTGAATATGAAGATTCTGGTCTGCATGAAGCAGGTCCCGCAAAAAGACGCGCCTCTCAAACTCAATGAAAGCGGCACGTGGATCCGCGACGACGTCTCCTACGAAGTCAACGAGCCCGACGCCTTCGCCCTGGAAGAAGCGTTGCGCCAAAAAGAAAAGCACACTGGCGAAGTCGTGGTCATTACCGCGGGCCCGGCGCGCTCGCAGCAGGTGTTGCGTGAAGGTTTGGCCAAGGGCGCGGACCGCGCCATTCATCTTGAAGACAACGGCTTTGTCGGCCTGGACGCCTTCAATATGGCCAAGGCCTTCGTCGCCGCGATTAAAGATGAAAAGTTCGATCTCATCTTCACCGGCCTGCAATCGGACGACTATGGTTACGCCCAGACCGGCGTGATCATGGCGGAACTGCTGGGCTGGCCGCACGCCACCATCATCATGGAAATCCAAAAGTCGGAGAGCGGCATCAAGGTCAAGCGCGAGTTGGAATCAGGCTTTTTCCAGCATGTGAGCATGCCCCTGCCCGCTGTGTTGACCATCCAGTCAGGCATCAACAAGCTGCGTTATGCAACGCTGCTGGGCATTAAGCAGGCGAAGAACAAGCCCTTGCGCAAGGTGACGATGGACGAAGTAAAGTCCGCGCTGGGTGAGAACATGCAAAAGATTGAAAAACTCTACATCCCGCAAAAGACAAAAAAGACCGAGATGCTCGAAGGCTCGCCCGGAGAGATCGCGAAGAAGCTGGTGGACAAGCTGCGCAATGACGTGCGCGTAATGTAATCAGGAAATTTCGTTTTAAGGAGCGCCCCATGGAACGAATGGAATATGACCCTGAAGGCGGAGATTATAAGCCTATAACCGAACACGAAACTGGCTCAACCTTTATGGTGCTGGGCCTGATCATGCTCATCGCCGCGGGCGGCTGGATGCTGTTCGTCGGCTGGGACATCCGCGCCGGCGGCGGCCTGATGCAGGCCTTCTTCGCCGCCGACCTGGTCATCGCCCTGGGTTTAATCATCCTCGGATTTATCAAAAAGAAACGGCAAACAAACTAGATGGCAGACACAATCCTTGTAATTGCTGAACAGCGTGAAGGCAAGCTGAACCGCGTTTCCATGGAGACGATAGCGGCCGCGCAGGCCATTGCCGCTGAAACCGGAGCAACCGTGGAAGCGGCGCTCTTCGGCAGCGGCGTCGCCGGCATCGCCCCGGAGATCGCCGCCAAAAAGCTGGCCAAGATCACAGTGATCGACTCACCCAAGCTGGCGAAGTACGAACCGGATGGTGTGGTCGCCGCGCTCAAAGACTTCATCAACCAGAAAAAGCCGACGCTGGTGCTGATGCCGCATACCTACCAGGTACGCGACTTCGCTCCGCAACTGGCAACGGCCCTGCAGCGCACGCTCATCAGTGACGCCATCGGCTTCCACAAAGACGGGGAAAAGCTGGTCTTCACCCGCCAGATGTTTCAGGGCAAGTTCGCTGCTGACGTTTCCTTTGCCTGTCCCGCGCCGCACTTTGTTACGTTCCAGGCCGGCGCTTTCCGTGGCGACAAAGCTGAAGCCGGCGCATCCCCAGCACCTGTTGAAACCGTGAACGCCAATGTCCCCGATGGTGTTCAACGCAACCATCCTGAAGATCCATTCAAAGAAGCCAAACAAGCCGTGGACCTCACGCAGGCGGAAATCATCGTCTCCGTCGGTCGCGGAATCAAAGAACAGAAGAACATCGAGCTTGCCAAGGCTCTCGCGGACGCCCTCGGCGGCGAGATTGCCGCATCGCGTCCCATCTGCGATTCCGGCTGGCTGCCCATGGACCGCCAGATTGGCAGCTCCGGGCAAACCGTTTCACCCAAACTTTATCTGGCGGTCGGCATCAGCGGCGCCATCCAGCACATTGTGGGGATGAAAGGTGCGCGCAGCGTCATTGC
>DASXCL010000092.1:0-25455 GCA_036491195.1 Candidatus Angelobacter sp. | reverse complement strand
TGGGCAGCGTGCTGGGCGCGCATCCTTATCCCACCATGGTCCGGGATTTTCATAGCGTGATTGGCCGCGAAGCGCGCGCGCAGATACTCAAGGCCGAGGGCAAGTTGCCTGCGGCGATCATCGCTTGCGTGGGCGGCGGCTCCAATGCCATTGGCATCTTTCATGAATTTCTCAAGGACAAACAGGTGAAATTGATCGGCGTGGAGGCTGGCGGTCGCGGCAATGAGCTGGGCGACCATGCTGCGCGTTTTCGCGGCGGACTGCCCGGCGTGTTGCAGGGAACGTTCTCTTACGTCCTGCAGGATGAGCATGGCCAGATTGGATTGACGCACTCTATTTCTGCCGGTCTGGACTACCCCTCCATCGGGCCGGAACATGCGGCTCTGGCCGATTCAAAGCGTGCCGAATACGTTGCTGCCTCCGATGCCGAAGCGTTGGATGCCTGCACCCGTTTGGCGCGGATCGAGGGGATCATTCCGGCATTGGAATCGTCGCACGCCGTGGCGGAGTGCATCAAGCGGGCGCCGAAGATGAAGAAGTCGGAGATTGTGATCGTGAACGTTTCCGGGCGCGGGGACAAGGACATAGGGATATTGAGGGAGAGCTTGAAGATCGGGTGATCGAGACATCGGGAAATCGGGTCATCGAAAATCGGAACAATCGAGAAATGAATTGGTGACGCATGAGCTTAGATAAGCATCAGGAACTACGAAGAAGGACCAAGGACTTTGCTCTACGAATCATGAGAATGTGCCGGACTATCCCGAGCACGCGCGAAACGAACATTATCAACAATCAAATTCTGAGGTCAGCAACTGGAGTAGCCGCGAACTACAGAGTTGTTGGCTTAGCGCGTTCTAAAGCCGAATTTATTTCCAAGCTCGGTATTGTTCTCGAGGAGGCGGACGAAACGGTATTTTGGCTTGAGCTCTTGAGCGACAGCGGGATTATACCGGCATCAAAGCTGCGCGAATTGATGGCGGAAGGAAATGAACTAGTTGCAATTTTTCTCGCGTCGCGAAAGACGGCAAAATCATGACAAAAAAGACCAATTCTTCATCTGGCCGGCATACGCTAGCCTCCGATGATCCGATGTCCCGATTTCCCGATCTCCCGATTGCCTCCCCCGATCACCGGATCACCCGATCTCTTAAGGCAAAGCCTTCTCTCGTCGCCTACGTCACCTGTGGCGATCCCGACATCACCACCACGCGGGAAATCATCCTGGCCGCCTGCCGGGCCGGCGCTGACGTCATCGAACTCGGAGTGCCGTTCAGCGATCCTGTCGCTGACGGACCCGTGATCCAGCGGGCCAGCGAGCGCGCGCTGAAACAGGGAACGTCCCTGGAAGATGTGCTACGGCTGGCCGCAGAAGTGCGTAAGGAAACGGACGCCGGTCTGATCGTGTTTACCTATCTGAATCCACTGCTGCGGTTTGGCATGGAGCGCTTTTGCGCTGAAGCCGCGAAGGCCGGCATAGACGGCGCTCTGGTCACGGATTTGACAGTTGAAGAGGCCGGCGAGTATTGCCGCATAATGGCGGCGCGCAGTCTTGATACCGTCTTCCTGGCTGCGCCAACCAGTCCCGATCAGCGACTGAAGGCGATCACGGCGGCATGCAAGGGTTTCGTATATGCAGTTTCGCGTACCGGCATCACGGGGACGCAGAAGCAGTTGGCAAGTGACGCTCAAGGCCTGGTGAAACGAATCCGCAAGTTCACTAAGCTGCCTGTGGCAGTAGGTTTTGGCATTTCCAACGCGCAGCAGTTTTCTGAAGTCGGGCAGTTTGCCGACGCCGTGGCCATTGGCAGTGCGATTGTGCAACTGATCGAGCAGAATCCGGGCAAGGAAGCCGAGGCCGTCGGGGATTTTGTGCGCAATCTGAAGGCGGGCGCGAAAGTCATCATAGGCGCTTCACAAAGTTAATATCATTAAGTTATTCTAGAGCCATATTAACTTCGTTAAGTTTATTCAGGCATTCTTGCCTGTATATCAGGACGCTGTAACTATGGACATCGCCGACTGGCGCAGAAAAATAGACGACCTTGACCGCCGACTGGTTGAACTGCTGAATGAACGCGCCCAGGCCGCGCACGAGATCGGCAAGCTGAAACGGAACACCAGCATGCCGATCTACGAACCTGACCGCGAGAAAAAGATTTTTGAGAACGTGCAGCGCGCCAATCGAGGGCCATTGCCCGAGAGTGAGCTGAGACAGGTTTACGAAAGAATTATCGACGTAATGCGCAATATTCAGAAAAACGAAATAGCGCCGAAGATGGAAACGGGCGACAAGCATACGGAATTTGACGTGGAAGTGAATGACTGAAGGCGCCGTAATATGTTCCATTGGGAATACAGTCCGTGGCAGCGAGCCCGGCTCGCGCGGCGAGCGGCCTGCCTCAGGCGCCAGAGAGTGATTGCGAACACGGAAGTCTTGAGCGGTTTGGAGCGGAGCGACAGGAAACAATGATTGTAGCAATGCAGGAGCAAGCCACCGAGGAACAGATCCAGCAGGTGATTGAGCGCCTGATCGGCATGGGATTTGAAGTCCATCGCTCGACCGGGGCAAAGCAGACGGTTCTGGGAGCGGTGGGGGCCCGCCACGAATTCGACATACGCGACATCGAGGTGCTGCCCGGCGTGGGCGAAGCACATCGCATCAGTTCGCCGTACAAGCTGGTGGCCCGCAGCTTTCGCCCGGACGGGACCGTGGTGAAGTTCAAACGGGGCGTGAGCATTGGCGGAGATGAAGTTGTGCTGATGGCTGGGCCATGCTCGGTGGAATCACGCGACCAGATTTTCGCCGTGGCGGAATCGGTCGCCCGCTCGGGAGCCAAGTTTTTGCGCGGCGGCGCATTTAAACCGCGCAGCTCACCCTATAGCTTTCAGGGGCTGGGGGAAGAGGGGCTGAAACTGATGCGCGAAGCCGCGGACAAGTTTGGCATGCTGGTAGTCAGCGAGGTGATGGAAATATCCCAGATCCCGTTGATGCTGCCCTATGTGGACCTGCTGCAAGTGGGCGCGCGCAACATGCAGAATTTCAACCTGCTGCGCGAATTGGGCAAAGTCCGCAAGCCGGTGCTGCTGAAGCGCGGCATTGCCGCGACCATCGAAGAACTTCTGCTCTCCGCTGAGTACTTAATGGCCGGCGGAAATTATGAAATCATCTTTTGCGAACGCGGCATTCGCACTTTCGAAACCTATACGCGCAACACGATGGATATTTCCGCCATACCTATCGTTAAGAAACTTTCCCACCTTCCGATCCTTGCCGACCCATCACACGGCACCGGCCGCCGCGAGAAGGTTTCCCCCATGGGCCGGGCTGCTATCGCAGCCGGCGCAGACGGACTGCTGATTGAAGTCCACAACTGTCCTGACAAGGCCCTTTCCGATGGCGCCCAGTCGCTGTATCCTGAGCAGTTTGCCAAGCTGGTCGGCGAGCTTCGCATGATTGCGACTGCCGTAGGGCGCAGGCTTGTTTAGAATCAAATTGTCGTCATCCATTGTGTGATTTGGTCATGCTCGGTGAGATAAAGTTTTTGCCTGAAGGGTAATTCCTGTCTCTGGAATGGAATCAGTGTTCAAACAGATCACCATCATCGGTACCGGCTTGATTGGAGGGTCGCTGGCTCTGGCCATGAAGGCCGCGGGGTTCGGCGGCAAGATCGTAGGCTGTGATCGCCGTGCCATTCTGGACCGGGCGCGCGCCATGCGGGCCATTGATATGGGCACGGAAGACCCGGTAGAAGCCGTCGCCGGCAGTGACCTGATCGTGCTGGCCACGCCGGTAGGCGGCGTTATCGACCTGATCGAACGTATCGGCCCCATTGCTCCGCCCGATGCTTTAATAACCGACGTTGGCAGCACCAAGAAAGAAATTCTGGAACGGGCACGGGCCGTCTTCGGGGACAATGCGCCGCAGCGATTTATCGGCGGACATCCCATGGCGGGCAAAGAGCACAGCGGCCTGGAAAATGCCGAGTCAAAGTTGTTTCTGAATGCGGTGTGGCTTCTGGTGCCGCAAGCCAATCAGTCGACCGACCGCGGCAAGATCAAAGACTATTGCGAACTGCTGGAGAGGATGGGCGTCCGCATTTTGAAGATGGAGGCCGAACGTCATGACCAGATATGCGCCTGGACAAGCCACCTGCCGCAGATGATTGCCACGGCCCTGGCGGCGACCCTGGTGGAAGAACTGGGAGACAACCCCGACATACACGCGATTGGCGGGCGCGCTCTGCGGGAGATGACGCGGATTGCCTCCAGCCCGTATTCCATGTGGCGTGACATCGCGCATACGAATACCGCGAACCTTGAGGCTGTGCTGGGCAAACTGGAACAGCGACTGGTCCACATACGGGAGAACCTGCGCACTCCCGCGCTGCGCGAAGAGTTCGACCACGCCAACCGCTTCGAGTTGGGCACGAGAGACGTTGCGGCTACGGTGCTGGTATTGCCGGGCTGGCAGAATTCCGGTCCGCGGCACTGGCAAACCCTGTGGGAACAGCAGAACCCTATTTTTCTCCGAGTGCAGCAGCGGGACTGGGAATTTCCTCATCGCGAATGGTGGCTGGAGCGGATTACGGCGGAGGTGAAGCAATCCCCGGCGCCGATTGTTTTTGCCGCGCACAGCCTGGGGTGTATTGCGTTGGCACATTGGTGCAAAGTGTCGCCTAGTGAAGTAGCGAAGGTCAAGGGAGCTTTGCTGGTAGCGCCCACGGACGTGGACAGCAAAGACGCTCCCAAGCAGACTAAAGATTTTTCCCCAGTTCCTCGCGATCTGCTGCCATTCCCTTCGATCGTGGTTGCCAGCAGCAGCGATCCCTATCTGACAATGACGCGCGCCCGTGAGTTTGCCCGTTCCTGGGGAAGTAGATTTGTCGATATTGGTGAGGCCGGCCATATCAATGGAGAATCCGGCTTGGGCGACTGGCCGGAAGGAAAGCGGCTGTTGCGGCACTTGGTTGAGGGTGAGTGAGTTAAAATTATCTGTTTATGAATAAAGTCGTTGCCAGCGCTGATGAGGCCGTCCGCGATGTTAAAGACGGTTCCATGATTATGGTCGGCGGTTTCGGCCTGTGTGGCATTCCAGCCGATCTTATCGATGCCCTGGTCCGCAAAGGCGTGCAGAACCTGACCACGGTTTCCAACAATGCCGGCGTGGACGACTTCGGCCTGGGTAAACTTCTCTCCACTGGGCAGATCAAGAAACACATCGGATCTTACGTCGGCGAGAACAAGCTGTTTGAGCGGCTTGTCCTTACCGGCAAACTAGTCCTGGAACTGAACCCGCAAGGGACACTGGCGGAGCGGATTCGCGCGGGTGGTGCCGGCATTCCCGCATTCTTTACGCCCACCGGCGCGGGCACCGTGGTTTCAGAAGGCAAAGAGATACGTGAATTTGATGGCCGGCCGTATGTGATGGAACGAGCGTTGAAAGCGGACTTCGCCTTGATCAAAGCGTGGAAAGCGGACCGCTGGGGCAACCTGATTTTCCGCAAAACCGCCCGCAACTTCAATCCCGTGATGGCCACGGCAGCGCGGGTCACGATCGTGGAGGTGGAAGAGATTGTGGAACCAGGACGGCTCGATCCGGATGGCGTTCACCTGCCGAGCGTTTACATCAAAAGAATCGTGTTGAGCACGGGACAGCAGAAGCGGATTGAGAAGCATACGGTGAGGAAAAGAGCGTAATGAACCATATGGTGACTACACCGGTCAAAGCCGACAAGCAGAAAGACGTGGAGAAGCGCGAGCGCATTGTGAAACGCATTGCGCGCGAGATGCAGGACGGATTCTACGTGAATCTGGGCATCGGCCTGCCGACGCTGGTGGCGAACTACATTGCGCCGGGTGTCGAAGTCATTTTACAGAGCGAAAATGGCATGCTCGGCGTGGGACCGTTTCCTTTCGAAGGGGAGGAAGACGCGGACCTGATCAATGCCAGCAAAGAGACTGTGACCGAAGTTCCGGGGACGGCATATTTTTCCAGCGGCGATTCCTTTGCCATGATCCGCGGCGGACACATTGACTTGAGCGTTCTGGGCGCAATGGAAGTGGATGAAGAAGGGAACCTGGCCAACTGGATGATCCCGGGAAAAATGGTGAAAGGCATGGGCGGGGCCATGGACCTGGTAGCGGGCGCAAGGCGCGTGATTATCGCCATGGAGCACACCACCAAGGACGGCTCATCCAAGATCCTTCCCAAGTGCACGCTTCCTTTGACCGGGATGAAAGTTGTCAACACCATCGTAACGGAAATGGCTTACATCAACGTTACGCCAAAGGGGCTGGTGCTGGAAGAAATCGCGCTCGGGCTTACGGCGGAAGACGTACAAAAGGCAACCCAGGCGCGGTTAATCGTCAGTCCGAATTTGAAAACCATGGAGCCATAGAACAACCAAAATCCTTTTCAGGCAATCGGAAGAGAGTAGATTGCCACGGAGGAAGAAGATGCGTGCAGATCGTGCTGAAGTTTCGTGGGATGCCGAGAAATCAAAGTGGCTGGTTCGGATCGCCGTGGGTGAGGAAGTAATCCGGCGTTATTGCAATTTACCCCAGAATGCGGGCCAGCAAGACCTTCGCATCGCGGCGCAAAAGACGCTGCATGATGAAGGCTACGAACTTGATGCAGCTGCTATAACAATCCAGCAGCCGCAGGCTGCCTGAAAAAAAGTTTTGGCGAGTGCAGCCGTTATTCGTTTCTCAAGACCAGCATTGCGTCAATGCGCAGCGCACGCCGCACGGGAACAAAACAGGCGGCCATCGCTACAGCTCCCAAAAATAGCGCAATGATCGTGTAGGTGACAGCATCCGTGGATCTGATGCCGACGAGAAAATCCTGAATCAGCTTCCCCACCGCAAAGGAAAGCAGGAATCCCACCACAATGCCGGACGCGACCACCAGAATGCCCTGGCGTCCAACCAGTTTGAGGATTTGCCCGCGCTGAGCACCGAGCGCCATGCGGATACCGATTTCGCGTGTGCGCTGGCTGATTGAGTAAGACATCACACCGAAGACCCCAACGCCGGCCAGTATGAGTCCCATCGATCCCAGAATGCCTGTCACCATGGCCACCAATTGGAATCCATATAAGCCATTCATCGAATTCAAAGCCTGTGCCATGCTGCCGACTCCATAAACCGGCATGGAAGGAGCAAGGGTATCAACCAGGCCGGTGATGCTTCGGGTTAAAGAGCCGGAATCGCCGCGTGCCCGGATTTGCAGTGTTTGCGTGGGAAAATAACGTTGCGCCACCGGGACGAAATAGGCGGAGTCAATCGGGCTATATGGATCTATCATCCGGAAATTCTGCACAATGCCGACGATCTGAACCGGCTCTTTTGGATGTTCAGGGTCCAGGAGCTCGCGGCCAATCGGGTCTCTTCCAGGAAAGTATTTCTCTGCCATCGCGCGATTGATGATTGCCACGTGCAGGGCCTTGGCTGAATCGTTCATTGAGAAATCGCGCCCAAGCAGAAGGGGAATGCCCATGGTCTGGAAATAGCCTGGAGTCACAGCATTGAAATAGGCGGTCGGCTGGGGCTGGCCTTTGGGCGTTTCAAAGCCGGGAATATCAACTCTCCCGCCAAACTCGGTGTCACCCATGGGAAGCCACGCCGCCAGGCTTGCGGATTCTACCCCGGGCAGCTCACGGACACGCTGCAGCAGATCGCGGTAAAAGCGCTCTCCTTGAAGCTGGGGATAGCCGATCTGGTTGGCGTCAAAGGTCAGGTTGGTCACGTTCTCTGGGTTGAAGCCAAGGTCGGCATGCTGCACGCCGTGCAGGCTTCGCACAAACAATCCGGCGACGATCAGTAGGGTCATGGCCCCGGCCACCTGTGCTGTGACAAGAATGTTCCGCAGGCGCTGGCGGCCTCCGCTGCTGGTGCGCTGGCTCTCATGGAGCACCGCGCTGACGTTGCTGCGGGATGCCCGCAACGCGGGAACAATCCCGACCACAATGCCGGCAATCAGCGCCACCGCAAAAGCAAAAGAAAATACAGGCCAGTTGAAGTGGAGATCAAGAGAAAGAGCCAGCGAGGTGGGAAAGGTGAGCGATCTCAGGAGGTGCGTAGCGGCGAGACCAACAATGATTCCGCCGCCACAGCCCAGCAGCGCCAGAAGAATACTTTCCGTCAGCAGTAACCGGACCAGCCGGCCGTGCGTTGACCCCAAGGCGGCACGGACAGCCATTTCACCACGCCGCAGCGTTGCCCGCACCAGCATAAGGTTGGCAACATTCAGGCAGGCAAGCACTAATACAAAAATGCCAAGCACCAGCAGCATGGCTGCGAACTTTCCCAGAGGGTTGCCTTCACCGCTGGCAAGCATCGGTGGCCGCAATGCCACGGCCCGCAGAGCGCCCGCTTTTTCGTCCGGCCGCGGGTTCTCTTTGAGGATACGTTCACCGATTAGCGCAAGAGCGGGCCTAACCTGCTCAACGCTGCTCCCGTGCTTGAGCCGCGCAAGCACCAGGAACGGGCGGGCATCCGGCCGGGAAAGAAAATCGGGCGCGGTCCCTGCATCAATCACCAACATTCCCAGCGGCAGATAAGCCTGCATGTGCAGGGCCGGCGTTGGGCCCTCAAACCCCTTGGGGGCGACGCCGATGATGGTGACGAGGTGGCCATTGATAGCGACGCTCCTGCCGATGATCTGCTGCTCGCCATGAAAGCGCGATTGCCAGTAATCCCAGGCCAGCACAACGACAGGATCTTTGCCGGCGGCGTTGCCTTCACCCAGCGCAAAGAATCGGCCCATGGCTGGTTTGAGACCGAGCACGGGAAAGAAATTGTCATTAACAAAAAATGTCTGGACGGGGCGGGTATTTCCATCCACGGTCATTCCATCAGGCCCGCTTTGCCCGCCCGCTGCGCCGCCAAACGCGGCGGCCGAAAGTCCCGCAAACTGGTCACCGCTCTGTTCGCGGATTTGCTGGAATTCCCGGAAAGACATGCGGACGTCGTTGTTTAGTGCTCCTCCCAGCGAAAAGCCGAGGTAAGTGAGCTCTTTGGGATTTTGCACCGGAAGTTGCTGAAGGATCAGCCAATCCACCACGCTGAACAAAGCCGTGTTCGCGCCGATTCCCAAAGTCAGGGTCAACACGGCGATGGCTGTGAAGGCCGGGTTCTTGCGCAGCATGCGTGCGCCATAGCGAATGTCCTGCCAGAAAGTTTCAATGAAGCCAAGGCTGTTCATGCGATAAATCTCTTCACGCACCAGAGTTGCATTGCCGAGTTTTCGATGAGCAGCAGATCGGGCTTCCTCGGCAGACATGCCGCGCGCAACATTGTCCGCCGTTTCAATCTCAAGATAGGCGGCTAGTTCGCGAGCGCGTTCCTCATCCCATCGGCGACGGCGGAAGAATCGTCTTACGCTCATAAGGAATTACTCGTTGGCTGGCCGCAGGACCCGGTTGATGGCATGGACCAGTTGCTCCCAACGGCCAGTCTGCAAAGCCAGTTGTTTTCGGCCCGCAGGCGTCAGCCGGTAATAGCGCGCTTTGCGGTTGTTCTCAGATGTTCCCCAGAATGAAGCGATCCAGCCGCGTTCCTCCAGCCGGTGGAGCGCGGGATACAGAGACCCGTGTTCTACCTGAAGCACATCGTCAGAGCGGTGCTCAATGGCGTAGGCGATGGTGTGCCCGTGCGCCGGCCCCAGCACTAATGTTTGCAAAACAAGCAGATCAAGAGTCCCCTGAAGGACTTCGCCTTGCAACGGTTGTGCGCCACGTTTAGGCATATCGAGGAAATATTACTCCACTAGATCATCTAGTGCAATGAATAAAAAATATATCAGTTGTCTAAGAATTACTGACTGGAAGAGCATTAGATGATCTAGCCTGCAGGACGCTTGGCGGTATCGCGAAGAACAGACACAGCGCGCAGCTCAGACCCAGGCTGACGCGCACGTCGACCCAAACCAGAGCGAGGCAAAGCAGATAGACTGTTGGGCCAAAGGCATACTGGCGGCTGATGCTGGCTGCCGCTGCGGCGCTCACACTTCGATCGAGCAGGTGATGGGACACCGCATAACGCCAGAGCAGGTTAAAGAAGATTCCAACCGCCACATAAACACCATTGTAGAGAACCGCGGCGGCTTTTTGTCCCGGACCGCCCAGGTGCTCAGCCAGAACTTCTGTTGGAAACGGGACTATGGTGACTCCGAGCAGCAAAAGAAGGTTGAGCACCAGCAGGACGTCATTCGATTTGCGGATGTGGGTGAACATGCGGTGATGGTTGATCCACATAATGCCCGTAAACGCAAAGCTCAGGAAGAAAGCAAAGTAAGAAGGCCATTGGCGCAGCAGCGCAGCCGCAAGAGAACCATGGTCGGGATGAGGAACTTTGATCTCAAGAATGAGCAAAGTGATGGCAATGGCAAAGACGCCGTCTGAAAAAGCCTCGACGCGTGCGGTTTCCGTCTGCATGCCGGTCAGCGCTTCGCTCCCACAAGCACAGGGACCGTCTGAGCAAGCTCTTTCAACGCTTCGCTGTACGGCGGCCGGGCGATGCCTCGCTCGGTAATGATGGAAACAATATATTTGGCAGGCGTTACATCAAACGCCGGGTTCTCCACCAGCACGCCATCCGGAGCGACCTGTTTGCCGGCATGATGCGTGACCTCGCGCGGCGAACGCTGCTCAATAGGGATGCCTTCGCCGTTGGCCATGCTCATATCCACCGTGGACCATGGCGCGGCCACATAAAAGGGAATCGCGTGTTCTTTGGCCAACACGGCTACCGTGTATGTGCCGATCTTGTTGGCCACGTCGCCATTGGCGGCAATGCGGTCGGCCCCCACGATGACCGCTTTGATCTTGCCCTGGCGCATCATGGCGCCAGCCATGTTGTCTGCGATGAGCGTGGTCTGGATGCCGTCTTTCATCAACTCCCATGCCGTAAGGCGCGAGCCTTGGAGGAAAGGGCGGGTTTCATCGGCGAAGACGTGCAGCTTCTTGCCTGAGTCGATGGCTGACCGGATGACGCCAAGCGCGGTGCCATATCCGCACGTTGCCAGGGCGCCGGCATTGCAGTGCGTGAGCACGCCGCCGGAACTGGGCATAAGCGTGGCTCCGTGGCGTCCCATGGCTTCATTGGCGGCGATATCTTCCAACAGCATCTTTTGAGCTTCCTCCGCCAGCGTGACCTTTACCTGGTGAACGCCTTGCGGCGCCGTCTCTTCAAACATCTGCTGCATGCGCCGAATGGCCCAGAAGAGGTTTACCGCGGTAGGACGTGTCTCGCCCATGGTGCGGCACATCTGGCCGAATTCAGTACGTAGAGTCGCGATGTCCGGGGCCGCCGAATGTTTAACGCCAAGCGCAATGCCCATGGCAGCAGCCACGCCGATGGCGGGAGCGCCGCGGACAATCATGTCACGAATCGCAGCCGCCACTTCCTGATAGGTCTGGCAGGTTACGTAGACTTCCTCGGTAGGCAGCCGCGTTTGATCAATGAAGCGGACGCCCTGGCTGGTCCATTCAAGTGTGCGGATCATCTGGTTAGATTGTAATTGGTGGGCCAGCGGTGATGCCATCTTACGTAAATGCGTGGATGAGAAAACCCGAAAAAAGCGCGCAACCCGAACTGGCCCGCGGTCAACGGGAGAAGGGCTGATGGATGTCGACGAGTCTAGTTGGGCCGCCGCGGCACCACTTGTTCGTCGATGATCACAAACTGCGCGGGGCAGGTGCTGGACCCGCAGATCACCGGAACCACCCCGCGCATCTGCCGCCGCGTGATCAATCCCAGAGTCCCGCATTCCGGACAGGAGAGGACAGCCCAGTAAGGATCTTCCTGATCGCCGACCTCGCCCGCGTTCTCCAGCACAAAGATCGTGCCGGGTTCCATTTGCTCGGGAAGCCATTCCGTCACAATGTTCAACTCCGCCACCATGGTCACCTCCGCCACTCCGTTTTCTCCTTGGGACCTGCATTCAAGCGCGCAGCCGGCACTTTACGAACTGCGTCTTCTGCCCGCGTTTCTCGCCGCCTGCTTCTGCGCCGGCCGGCGATTGAATATCTCAGCCCGGACTTCCTTCACAGCGTCACTCAGGCAAACCCCCAGAAGAGGCTGGCGCGAGTTCTTCAGGATGTCGATCACCTGGCGCTGGGAATTTTCCAGGTAAATGCGTTTTCCATCGGTCAGCAGGTGGTATTCCGAACCGTTGCTTACCGCTTCCGCCAGCCGCCGGCCAAATTCCTTCTGCAGGAACTTCATGATGCGGCGGACGCGCTGCAGCGGGAAGCCTTTGCGCCGGAGAGCGCAAATCACGGCGATCTCCGTGACGTCGTCAAACGAATACAGCCGGATGCGGCCTTTACGCTGCGGTTGCACAATGCCGCGCTCGTCCCACCACTGGAGCTGCCGCGGCGTAATGCCCGTCAGCTTTACTACTTGCGCCGATGTAAAATGCTGGTCCATTTCGTATAGGAAATGTTTAAAACATTTCTCCACTCAAATGTTTGAACTATTTTAAGAGCAGTATCAAGAAAGTCAACAGGAATTGTGCAAAGACGAAGAAGCAAGACTATTGAAACGCAGAGGAAAGGAGGGAACGGAGGAACGGAAATCAGAAGCTACCACGGGATGAACACGGATGCTACGGATCAAGGGATTGGGCAAGCGGCTCTGCCGCCGCCGACGAAGTGAACGACCTCCAGTTTGTCGCCATCTTTGAGGGTCGTTGCTTCCCAATGGGCGCGGGGGACGATCTCCAGGTTCAGCTCCACGGCCACGCGGTCCGGCTTCATGCCGAGTTGCGCAACCAGCGCAGCCACGCTGAGTCCATCTGGGAGGTCGCGTTGTTCGCCATTGATGTGGAGGAGCATGGGGGAGCACTTAGCAATTAGCCATTAGCTCTTAGCCATTGGCCTTTAGCTTATGCATCGTAATTCTAAAGTTCCTGCCCGCACAACAGAGTAATCCATTTTGGACGGACGACCAGAACTCAAGGCCTATTATTACTACCAACAAAAGCTAAAGGCTAATGGCTAAAGGCTAACTGCTAATTGCTAATTGCTTTCTCAATATCCTCGCTTCTTATCCACTTGATTTATAAGCGGCTCTCCCGCCAGGAAGCGCTTCAAATTGTCGACAATGAGCAGGTAGTGGCGCTCCCATAGACGATCGGTTACCGCGGCGGTGTGAGGCGTGATCAGAACGTTATCGAGCGACCAGAAAGGCGAGTTCGCAGGCAGTGGTTCTTCGTTGAAGACATCGAGTGCGGCCCCAGCTATACGGCGATGTTGAAGCGCATCGACCAATGCAGGCTCATCAATCAGCGGTCCTCGGGCAACATTGATGAGGTAAGCGTCGGGTTTCATCTTGCTCAGCCGTGCGGCATTCATGATCCCTGTGGTGGCTAACGTCACCGGCGTGCAGAGAAGAACGTAGTCGGCCTGGGGCAGAGCTTCGTCAATCTGTGCGGAACCGTAGACGGCATCCGCGCCGTCAAGCCCCTTGCCGGGATTTTCCCGGATTGCCAGGACCCTCATGCCCAGTGCTTTGGCGCGCGCCGCAAACTCGCGTCCAATTCCGCCCATGCCGACGACGAGTACAGTAGAGTCGGCCACTTCCCGCGGCCTGTGCTGCGCTTTCCAGAGCTGGTCCTGCGACCATTCGTGTTTAGCCTGGTACTGCATGGCCTGAGGCAGTCGCTTGGCCAGCGCCAGCAGAACGGCGAGGGCATGCTCGGCGACCACCGGGCCGTGAATGCCGGTGGAGTTGGTGAGCATAACGCTGCTGTGAATCAGCTCCGGATACATGAGCTGGTGAACGGCTGCGGCGGGCGAATGGATCCAGCGCAGTTTTTTGGCGGCAAGAAATTGCTCCGGTCGCAGCGACCAGCCGATGAAGACGTCGGTATCGGCAATTTCTTCCGGCACGCGGTCATAGTTCTGGAGCTGCAGAAATTGGTGGCCGGGAAAGTGTTGTTGCAGGCGCTCGCGGATCCATGCGGGCGCGTGCCAGAGTTCAAAGCTGTGGTAGTGAACGATCAGGATCTTCATCTTCGTTTTTGTCGCTACGCTCCAAACCGCCCGCGAGCTTGGCCCTCGCACCCAGTCTTCCGCGCTTGTAACAGGCAGCTCGGCGCGCAAGTCGGCTTCCCACCCCGCCACGCAAACCCGCGCGTGTCGGGGACCCCGGCCTCGCCGCTATCAAAAGCCTTTAAGACGTCTTAAAGACCCGCAGATCTTTTCCGGTCATTTCTTTTGGCTGGTCGAAGCCTAGCATGCCGAGAACCGTAGGAGAAATATCCTGCAATGAACCTTCCGAGCGCAGGGCAATCTTCTGTGCGTCTTCGCTGACCACGATAAACGGCACAGGGTTGGTGGTGTGCGCGGTGTGCGGACCGCCTGTGGACGGATCAATCATCATTTCGGCATTGCCGTGGTCGGCAGTGATCAGCATAGCGCCGCCGCGCGCGCGGACGGCTTTGTAAATCTCGCCCAGGCAGGCATCCACGGTTTCCACAGCCTGGACCGTTGGGGGAATCTTGCCCGAGTGGCCGACCATGTCCGCGTTGGCGAAGTTGACGATTACCACCTCGAACGCCGAGTCGTTCACGGTCTTGATCACGGCATCGGCGATTCCCTGGGCAGACATTTCCGGTTTCAGGTCATAGGTTGCGACCTTCTGCGAAGGAACCAGCACGCGGTCTTCGCCGGCAAAAGGCTTTTCGATTCCGCCATTGAAGAAATAGGTCACGTGAGCATATTTCTCGGTTTCGGCCACACGCAGGTTGCGCAAGTCCTGCTCGGCCATCACGTTAGCCAGAATGTTTTTGAGCGAATCCGGCTGCACCACAAAGGGCAGCGTGAACTGCTTGTCATAGCGCGTCATGCAAATGTATTTCAGATTTTTGGGGACACGGCTGCGGGGGATGGCAGCATCAAGCGCCTCGGCATCAGGCAGGTCGCGGCCGCCCTCGGCGCTGAGGCCGCTTTCGCGGGCCAGGCAACGGGTGATCTGGCGGGCGCGGTCGGCACGGAAATTAAAGTTGATGATTGAGTCGTCATCACGAACCGTCGCCACGGGCGCGCCGCGATTGTCCACGCAGGTGAACGGAATGATGAATTCGTCGGTCACGTCGCGATTGTAAGAATCTTTCACGCCCTGGACAGGATCGACGAATTCGCCGCCCTCCGCTTTGGCCGCCACCATGGCGTCAAAGGCCTTGAGCTCGCGGTCCCATTTCTTGTCGCGGTCCATAGCGTAATAGCGGCCGCTCACGCTGGCGATCTTTCCGCCAACTTCACGCATTTTCTGCTGCAACTGCTGAAGGTAGACCGCGCCGTTGGTGGGCAGCGTATCGCGCCCGTCCATAAAACAGTGAACGAAGGTACGGTCCACTCCGCTTTGTTTGGCCATGCGCAGCAGCGCGTAGAGATGGTTCTGGTGCGAGTGCACGCCGCCGTCAGAGAGCAAGCCACAAAGGTGAAGCTGGCGGCCGCCGTTGCGCGCATTCTTCATGGCTTCCATCAGCGCCGGATTGCTGAAGAGATCGCCTTTTTCGATCATGAGATCGATCTTGGTGATGTCCATGTAAACAATGCGGCCGGCGCCGATGTTCAGGTGTCCGACCTCGCTATTGCCCATTTGCCCCTGCGGCAGCCCAACAAAGCGTCCGCTGGTATGAATGAGCGTGTTGGGATACTCGGCGAGCAGGCGGTCGTAATTGGGTTTGCGCGCCAGCGCAATGGCATTAGCTTTTGATGGCGGCGCGTAACCCCAGCCATCGAGAATGATGAGAACAAGAGGACGGTGCATAGGCGAAGGAGAATTCTAAATGAGAAAGAGCCTTACCACTGATGAACACTGATAACACTGATCAGAAGAGATTGCCAAAATTGCCAGAATTGCCAAAATCGCCGGAAGTTGGAAACGAAAACCTTACCACTGATAAACACGGATGACACTGATCGGAGAGATCGGGGATCGGAAGATTGAAAACCTACCACGGAGGGCACGGAGACACGGAGAATCCCAAAATCTCTAAAAATCGGAAAAAACCAGGGAGAAGCTTACCGCGGATCGGCGCGGATGGGCGCGGATCGGAAAGGCAGAGCTAGCGTGGATGGTAGGGCGGAAGGTCGCGTGCGGGTGAGAGTGGAACGCCAAGAGTGATAGCATGGGCGCGCCGCAGGGCTGGGTGGACGCTGACTGCGAAGTGGAGAGGAACTATGAGGACAAAGAGACTGGTTGCGTTGTTGGTGGTGTTGGCAGGAATTTCGCAGGTGCTCGCGGCACAGGATTCGCGGAGCAAGGGAATTCCCGAGAAAGCTGCGCAAAGTAAAGACGCGGGCAAGAAAGATGTCCCGGCGCCGGCGCAAGCCCCGGATGCCGCCAACAGCAAGGCGGAAAAGCCGGAGATCCATGAGTTTGTGATCGCGAACTTCCGCACGGAGAGCGGCGTTACGTTGCCGCAGGCGCGCGTGGTGTATGGAACCTATGGCCGCTTGAACGCCGCCCGGGACAACGCCGTGCTGCTGCCGTCGCACTACATGGCGGATTGCCACGGATACGAATGGCTGATCGGGCCGGACCGCGCCCTGGATACGTCAAAGCTCTTTTTGGTGGCGACCGAGCTTTTCGGCAACGGCCATTCGTCTTCTCCCAGCAATACGCCCGAACCGTTCCATGGACCGCGGTTTCCGGTGACGACGATCCGCGATAACGTGGAGGCGGTGCACCGTTTGCTGACGGAAGAACTGAAAGTGACGCATTTGCGGGCGATTATCGGGTTCTCCATGGGTGCGCAGCAGGCATTCCAGTGGGCGGTGAGCTACCCAACGTTCGCGGACAAGATTGTGGCCACGTCCGGCACGGCCAAGACCTATCCGCACGGCGTGGTGCGGCTGGAAGGACAGATTGCGGCGCTGACGGCGGATGCGGCATTCCAAAATGGCGATTACACTGCGCAGCCAACAAAAGGCATGGAGGCGTTTGCCACGGTGTGGACGGCGTGGCTGTTTTCGCAGGAGTGGTGGCGCAGGGAATTGTGGAAGGCGTCGTCGCCGCCGGGGACGACGTTTGAGCAGACACTGCACGAATTCCGCACGAACTTTATCCCTGGCGCGGACGCCAATAACCTGATTCTGCAATGCCGCACATGGGAGAAAAACGATGTGGGCGCGACGCCGGGATTTAATGGCGACACGGAGAAAGCGCTGCGGTCAATCAAAGCGCCGTTCCTGTATATGCCGTCGGAAACAGATCTGTATTTTCCGGTGGGCGATGCCCGTTATGAAGCAAGCTTCATGTCAACGGTGACGCTTATGCCGATTCCGTCATTGTGGGGACATACGGCGGGCGCGGGGCCGAACCCGGAGGACTTGAAGTTCCTGAACGAAAAGATTGGGCGGTTTCTGGGACGGTAGAAGGCAAGGGGGACACTCCCTCAAATAAATATGAACATGTTCAATATTTTGCTTGACAATGAAGAGCTTCCTGTGAAAAATTGAACACGTTCAATACAAAGAGGATGCATGTTCGAATCTCGTTCCAATGCAAATAGCACGAAAACCCGCAATTGGGCCCTGATTGCGGCCGGCGCCGGTATCGGTTTGGCTTATGGCGTTGCCATACGGCTGTTGGCGAGTCTTCACGCCAATGATCTAGTTGTGATGAGCATGAGCTTTACCTGTATTCTGCCTTTTGCCATGGGAGCGATCACGGTGTACTTCATTGAGGTACGCCGGCCTCTCCGCCTCCGCTCATGGCTGCTGTTGCCGTGGTTGCCGCTGGCGACGGCCCTGGCGGCGGCAATGATTACTTTGCTCGAAGGGCTGATTTGCGTGGTCATGTTCCTGCCGCTGGCGATGGTTCTTTCCAGTGTGGGCGGCCTGCTGGGCGGTCTGGCAGCGCGCGTCATCAAATCAGAACGCCTCGGCAACGCATCGCTCTGCTGCGTGATGGCCTTACCTCTGCTGACCGCACCGTGGGAGAAGCAAATATTCCATGGCTTCGAACTGAGGGAAGTAGAAAACACGATCGATATACAAGTGCCCCCGGATGTGATCTGGCGCAACATTGAGCGCGTTTCCAAAATCCGGCCCGGCGAGTTGCCGGATTCATGGAGCCATCGCATCGGGTTTCCCGATCCGGTAGAGGCGACGCTCTCTCATGAAGGAGTTGGCGGAGTACGCAATGCGACGTTCGCCGGCGGGTTGTACTTTCTGGAGACAGTGGACGTATGGGAGCCGGAGCGCCGGCTGGCGTTCACGATTGCTGCGCAGACCGACGCGATTCCGGCGACCACTCTGGACGAACATGTGCGCGTGGGCGGCCCGTATTTTGATGTGCTGCGCGGCGAGTATCGTCTGGAGGCACTGGGGAATGGGACAACGCGGCTGCATCTTTCGAGCAGGCATCGGATCTCTACCGACTTCAACTGGTACGCGCATTTGTGGACGGACGCGGTGATGTCCGACCTGCAAAAAAGAATTTTGCAGGTGATCAAGGGGCGGTGTGAGGGGAAGATTGGATGATAGGGTGGTAGACGTGGCTATGTCCGCCTCCCTACGGCGGCTACGAAGCCGGGGATATTCTTCTGCTGCCAGAGCCAAAATTCAACGTCTAAGGGCGGGTGTGGTGCAAATCTGTTTCTTATCCATTGCTGGCAGCGCGAAGTAGTTTTCATAATCGCGCTGGCTCCAGGGAACCCTTAGGGGAGCAGAACCATATTTTTCAAGCTGTCGCAGCAAGACATTGTCTAAAGGGGCATGGCATTAGGATAAATATGCCGGAATCCGATGATATGCTCCTCGCCGACCGTAAACACATACAATTAGCGCGCTCCGCCTACGGCTGCGTGCGGGCCTTCGGCAGAACGGAAAAGTTCTTTACTTTGCTTACTGGCATTTACACCTCATCCCGGCACGCCGGGATTCGGTGACATGCCGGGCTATTCTCAGCCCGTCCCGCGACGCGGGACTGGATTGTTGTGAGTTCAACACGGTGTCGCCTAGGCCAGGTTATTGGAGTATCACTCCGACTCCGAGGATCCATCCTTCGATGCGCGCGGTCGCGAGATCCCGTGGCTCCAGAGGAGGATGAAGAAAAGTGGACAGAGCGCCAGTCTGGTCTGCGCGACGGAGCCATTCCGCAGTCGAAAATGCATCTTGTTGATCGCGAGTGCGGTCCTCCACGGGGAAGCTCTTACTCCAAAGCGCAGGGTAAACCTCAGCGATCACCGAGGTGTTGGTTGGAAACTGCCATCCGTCGAAGGGCCAGAAGTGTACGCGACTGCCAAGATGCTGGCGCAGATAGCGCAGCCATGGAAGGCCCGCGTGGGTGGATTTTGCCACCGACCCGGGGACATTAAAGTGAAAAACCGACTTGGCCGTGCGGGCGTGAAGTTCCGTAAGGCGTCGCCAACGGGAACTGCCCGAGCGTGCGACTGCATTTCCGTATAGTCCGTCGCGAACGAAGTCGACGTAAGTATATTGGTCGTCAGTCGGCCAGTGTTGCTGAAAATCATCAAGAAATAGAGGCCAGTTAAGGGGCAGGCCATGCTCTTGAAAGTAGCGCAGTGGGAACGAGAATCCGTGATCCATGCCGACAATAGATGGTGGCCCCTGGGCGAGCTTTGCCACAAGCCATTCAGCGATTTTCCGGCGAGTCCAATACCGCCGGGAGCTTGGTTGTGGCCCGACTTCCCTGGCGGGTGTAACCCTGTCACCCTGGTATATACGCAGACCCTTGAGGCGCGCCGAGGGTACTTCAGCGCCGGAATAGTCAATGCCGATGTAGTTGTCGAAGAGCATATGGTCCGCTTAAGCCACCGGCCTCTTTTGGGGATGGGTCAAGCAAGCAGCTTTATACCACTCTGGATGACCCTTTACGAATGATTGGGCCGGACGCTGTGCGAAAAAGAACAGTTGACATGGTTCAACACTGTTCAAATTCGCTATTGATTCGCTCATAGAAATGCTCTATACTCCGGCAGCGCCTCAGAGTGTGAGGGATCTTTGAAAACTTAGCGCCTAGCAGTTGGCAACGAGCAATTATTAGCCCAAACCCCCAAGGCAAGGTGGTTGGGAGCGCATCGACGCGGTTTGAGGCCGATTCAACAGTGATTGGTATGCAAATAGGACCCAGTTTGAGGTCGTTTGGCGCAATTAAGGGCATGGTTCCGGGGACGATTGCCCGGCTCCCGTAATTTGCAACTCTCTGCCGACTGGCAACTAACAAGCGGCGAAAAGACAGAGGGAATGAGCGAGATTGGACCCCGGAAAAACGAGAGAAAGGGCTTCGACCGCTCGGTCGACCGCTCGGTCGAATGCCACTTCGCCCTTTATTTGCAACAAAACGTCTACCCCCGGGGTGGATGCTGGCTGAAGGACGCAGGCAGAGGGTCGTAAAGTAGGCTTCGCCAATCTAGATCGTTCGACTCCCGGCTGCGCCGCTCGCTCCCGATGACGGTTTGTGGCGCGGCGGTTTTTGCGCCGCGCGGCTCTGTAGATTGCCAGTATTGCCAAAATCGCGGGAATTGCCAAAATTGGAAGCCCAACCGTGGGTGAACTGTTCAATCCGCGACAGCAAAACGTGGCATTTTTAGCTATGTTCGCCAAGCTGTGATTTAGAACGTAAACATGTTTTCGCCGGGTTATTGAAGCGAGAACTGGCACACGGCCAGCGTCGCGCCATCAGGAGCATTGGCCAGCAGGCCCCAGCCGGCAAGCGTTGTAACGCCGCGCTGGTCCGATGGGACCTGGAGATTTGTGCCCAGCGGAATTTCCGCAGTCCCCGGCGGCGCGACGAATACGGAATAGGTGGCTGCCGGCAGATTTTCGACCAGCCGGAAATGATACGTAGCCCCGGCTGTATAGGGGAGGCTAGGAGACGCAAGGACATTTCCATCGCTTGCCTGGATCAGGCCAGACGGGGAGAAGGCGATCATCCGGTTCAACACCGGTTGTTTGCCGGAAGCCGGAGAAAAGAAGCCGAGAGACGCGTCCATGGCAGCGGAAGGCGTAACGTCAAACGTTGCGGTGAATCCAGACGAAGCGGGCGTGGCGGGCAAGCTGACGCGCTGAATGCCGGAGCCGACAGGGGTGTTGACACAGCCCACGGGAACAATGGCCGTTGCGGCGGAAACCACGGCGCCGACTGTCGATGCAGTGCTGGTTACAGTGGCAGTAAGCGAAATACTCTGCGAGACATTGTTGGCCGTGTCCGACGCGAACACCGTAATCGTAGCCGTGCCTGGTGTTGTGGTGCTGCTGGTTTGGACGGTTAGCGTCGCCGTACCGGATCCCCCGGTGATGGAGGTATTGTCAAAGCTTGCGACGATATCCGCGAGGGATGAAGAGGCACTGAGAGAAACAGTGCCGGTGAAACCATTCACGGCCTGCACAGTGACGACAAAGACGCCGGAGGCGCCTGCAACAATGGATTGTGAGGTTGGACTGGCCGTAACAGAAAATTCCGAATTGCTGCCCCCGCTGCCGCTGGAGCCGTTGACGGTCCGGCGCGGTGAAATCACGCAGCCATTGACTACAAGCAACAGTAGCGCCAAAAAGAATGCCGATCTGCGCATGCACGTTCCTTTTTCTGCCCGCCGCAAAGCGATAGGGGCCGCTTTTGATAAAGTCTGCGGTTGCTGGCAGAGAGCTATTCTCTTTGGATTGTATTTACCGGTCCAGGTGTTTGCTGGGAAAAGCGCTAAGAGTGGTAAAGCGCGGACGTCTTTTGTAAAGCTGAGTTAAGGTCTCGGCTGTTGCAAGAGGGGAGGACAGTCGCGCGGTTTCGAGGACGAAGCGTGGACGATAAACCTGGAGGATCAAGCCTTATGTTTCCTCAATTTGCCAGATTTGAAGATATTGCATTTTTGCTGCTGCGATTGATGGTGGGGCTGGTATTTGCCACCAGCGGTTGGAGCCACTTGAAGGATCCGGAAGGCCGTAGCAAGAGCATCGGCATGAGCAAAGGCTTCACGGTTTTCCTTGGCGCGGCTGAGTTGGCGGGCGCTTTGGGCGTGGTGTTCGGCGTGCTGACTCAGTTGGCCGCTGCGGGGCTGATCTTGCTGATGCTGGGCGCAATCCAAAAAAAGACGTTTGTTTGGAAGGCTGGGTTCTGGGGCAAGCACGGTACAGATGGCTGGCACTACGATCTGATGCTGCTGGTGATGAACCTGGCAATCATCGTCACCAACGGAGGAAAGTATGTGCTATGGCAATAGACCAGCAGCTATCCGCACGGCTCGAAAGCGTTTAGGTTTATTTCAGTTTTACCAGGCCGACAACGTCACCGCCGTTGGGATCAACTGCATGTACCCAAACATTATTGAAGCCGTCTTTTAATTCGGGGTACTGGGCAATCATGGCGTTGGCCAGGGCGCGCGCGTCGGCCTGGGTCGCGTTGAAATCGGCAGTGCTGGGAACGGAGTATTTCATCGAGAGATCAAGGTTTTTTTCGTTGCGGAAGATTGTCATCTCGCTGATGTTGTAGGTTTTGCCGCCGGCCGTGAACGCGACCGGCTTTCCGCCGACGGGAACGTCTTTGGGCTGAATACTGTTAGATTCCTGGGTGATCTTGATCAGCATGTTTGAATTCATGTACGTGACTGGAGCGAGCAGGTCCCACGATTCCAGGTAGTAAAACCAGGCAATATGAGATTGACCTTTGTTCTTGTAATCGCGCGCTTGTTGCAGATACCAGAGTCCATCGTGTCCGGCGGCAGAGCCCGGGCGGATCGAATAGCCGGCCACTTTCCAGCCCCCCGTATCCTGGAAAACGATGCCCAGTGCGTAAGGACCCTTGTTGCCGACGAAATCCTGGATGGCGATGGCATACTTCCCAACGGGAAGACCGGGCAAATCAAATTCAGCGGTGCTTGGGCTCATGCCGTTGGCGCCGAAGATGCCGCAGTAAAAGGTGCCGTCCGGGCCAGGATTAGGTCCGGTATCGAGCAGGTAGATGCTGCGGATTTGTGGTTTAGCGCCGGGGAAAGCGTCTTTATTGTCATTGACGGCCCCGGCGATGCTGCTGAAATTGGATTGCAGCGAGGGAATAGCGCTCGCCTGCAGGCCCTGAACGTCGCCGCGTGCCGATTGATCAAATGCCTGTTGTGCCGCGGCCTCAATGGCCTTGCGGGCAGGCTCGGCTATATCGTCCTTGCTCTGGCAGGTCTGCGCCCAGACGGAGATGCTGCCGGCCAGAACCAGCGATGCTGCAAAAATCTTGAATATGAGATGCTTCATAAAAAGTGCGCTACTCCGGTCCAATTTTAAGATGCCGGACAAGGCTCTTCAGATGCACGTAGCCTTGTTTCGCCAGTTCGTAACTGATAGGTAAATATATCCTTCGGACGCTCTATAGTGGAAGCGGGAACACTGGGAGCAGAAGGTCGGCACGGAGTCCGGGCATTTGGCATTTATCGGGCAAGTTGTGCCGTATCCGGCGTTCTTCAGTTATGAGGGGGTTATATAAGAGTAAAATTGTAAGAACTGACAAATTGTTCCTTTGGATCGGTTCGGAAATTCTTATGGCTCGTTTTTCTTCAATTATTTGTGCTTCATTCATTTTTCTAGGCGTTCTGGCCCAGGGTCAGATTACGCATCCCCGACACCAGATCCAGCGACCGGCGGCCGCAACCGCGCCCCAACAAGTTTCGCCGCCGGTGGCCCCAACCGCGCCTCCAACGGCACCCCAACAAGTTTCGCCGCCGACTGCAACGGGACCGAGCAGCCAGCCGGCATTGCCAGTGGTGATACCTCCTCTGGTTCCAGCGGCGGTTGTACCTCCCCAGGCTCCAATGGGGCCCGCTGTCCCCCCGGTGGTGACGTTCCGTGATGGCTTGCTGACTGTGCAGGCAATGAATTCGAACCTCAGCAGCGTAGTGACAGCCATTCGCAACAAGACCGGAATCGAGTTCGAAGGCGCTGAGAACGTCTCCGAGCGTGTGGCGATCTCTTTAGGTCCCGCGCCTGAAGGCGATGTACTGTCCGCGATTTTTTCGGGCTCGAACTATGACTTCGTCGCCCTGGGGCGGCCGGACAATCCGTCCATCGTGCAGCGGGTGATCCTGACGTTGAAGAGCAAGCCCGGCGGAGCGACGGAAGCCCAAGGTCAGGCTCGGCCGCGCCCACAGATTCCGGAAGGCGATGAGGAAGAGACACCCGACGAGCAAGTCAACAACGGAGGAGGCGATCCTCAGGATACAGCAGTACAGCCACCGCAGGTGCCTCAGCAACAGCCGCCCCCTCAGGCAGAGCCGCAACCACAGCAGCAAAATCAGCAGCCGAAGACGCCGGAGCAGCTATTGCAGGAATTGCAGCAGATGCAAAACCAGAAGGCGCCGCCGGACAATCAGAACCCGAGCCAGGCTCCGCGCAAGCAGCCACCGAATTAGTTTTTTTATGGAAGGTAAAAGCACAGAGGCTGACGGTGTGGAAAGTTCTTTGTGTATCTGCGGACTGAGGTTTATCAAGAAATAAATAACGAAAGCGGCTTCAGGCTGTGCCGTCTTTCGAGCAATCCATGCGAAAGGCCCGGAGAATTAGTGGCTTGAGGCCGTAGTCGCAATCACCGCGGTCGCAGCCGATTTGCTCTCCACGTTTCTATGGGCAAAAGCGTGCAGGATCGCGCTGATAACAGCGTAACCGCAGGCAATACCAAAGGCGAGTGAAAACAGAATGGTAAAGAGCACGGTGGAGGAAGCTAGGATGGGATTCATTGTCCAATTCTCTTAGATGGTCCTTTTCTCGGGCCGGTTGGTTTCGCCAGCCAAGTGCATTGTGGGCAAGAATGGTTTAAATGTCTGCATTACCGCCGTTGCTGCACCCCCGATACCGCATCATGCCCTTTAGTCATAAAGTCCGCAAATAACTGAAGTCACAAGGTTAATCCCTGAGGCCGGCGCCGGAATTGACCGCTCGAACAAGTCGAAGTTAAGATACGAAGTAGAGTTGTGCGCTGACCCTCCAAGACCCTACCGTAGCGGTCTGCCTTTGTTTTTATAGGGTTGCACACACTTTTTCGAACCGGGTTCATAAGGTCCATGGCTATCAGCAACATTACCGTGCGCGGCGCTCGCCAGCACAATTTGAAAAATATTTCGGTTGAGATCCCGCGCAACACGCTCACGGTCATCACGGGGCTCAGCGGTTCGGGCAAATCGTCGCTCGCTTTCGACACGATTTATGCCGAGGGCCAGCGGCGTTACGTGGAAACGCTCTCCGCCTATGCACGCCAGTTTCTCGACCAGATGGAGCGTCCTGACGTGGATTCGATTGACGGCTTGAGCCCGGCAATTTCCATCGAGCAGAAGACTACCTCACGCAGCCCGCGATCGACTGTCGGAACAATCACTGAGATTTACGATTATTTACGCCTGCTGTATGCCTCCGTGGGCGTACCGCACTGCCCGCGCTGCGGCAAGCCCATCAGCCGCCAAACTTCTGACCAGATTGTGCAGCGCGTCATGCAGTTGAAGGC
>DASXCL010000091.1:0-12072 GCA_036491195.1 Candidatus Angelobacter sp. | reverse complement strand
GTGATGCGCAGCATCAAAGGTTGCAGTTTCCGGATCGGACTTGCCGCCTAACAGTTTATAGGTACCATTTGACTTCTGTCCGTAAACCTCAACTCGTAGCTGGCTCCACCATGGATGATAACTGCCTACATGCTGGCCGATATGAACTGTGATCGAGTCTGCGGAGACTTCGCAGGTGAACTGCATCCGCAGAAACTCGCCATGCTGATAGGCGGTGGTTTTTCCGTCATCCAGGTACAGCGAACCCTTGCAATCGCGTCCAGGATAGATACGCAGCAGCAGTGGGCCCTGGGGAATCTCATTCGTGCTCTGGGTCAGTGCCTGCATCGGCAAGATGGCGCCTTCGCGCACATAGACCGGCAAGGTATCGAGCGTCGGATGCACCGAAACTGATGTTGTGCCTACAGGGTCGGCGCTCTTGTCCCCTGGATTACCTGTCTGAATTTCTAAACGCTGCCCGGTCCAATAGTCGTACCAGTCGAGCGGAGGGAATTTGACCGTGTAGGTGTCAAGCTTGTCGGGATAAGGCGGTGGCGCCACCAACAGATCAGAACCAAACAAGAATTCGTTTCCAGTGTCGAGGTCAAGAGGATGCTTGTCGGCGGTGGCCTCCGGAAATTCGAGGAAAAGCGGACGCAGCACCGGCACTCCTGAACGCGACATCTCTTCCACCGCCGTGTATAGATAAGGCAATAATCTGTAGCGTTCCTCGATGTAACGACGGCGGATATCCTCCTGTTCGGGTCCGTGCACCCAGGGTTCACGCGGGGCAGTTCCCTTCTCGCTGTGATTGCGATCGATCGGCTGGAAGGTTGCTATCTCCGTCCACTTGGTAAGGAGCTCAGGCGAAGGTGTGCCAATGAAGCCGCCCACGTCGGCGCCGCTCATTCCAAATCCGCTGAGGCCGAGGTTCTCAAGCATTGGAGTCGTCAGGCGCAGATGATTCCACGTGCTGCTGTTGTCGCCCGTCCAGGTCGCAGCGTAACGCTGCCCTCCCGCGTATGTGGCGCGCGTCAAAACGAACGGACGCAGGCCGGGAGAAATCTTGAGCAAACCCTCGTAGGTGGCGCGGGAATTCTCCATGCCATAGACATTGTGGATCTCACGATGACTGGCGACGCGCTGCTGGAATCCGGATTCGTCAATACGGTGCTGAACATCGCCGGGAATGGTTTTGTCGGGCGTGTTGAATACCGATGGCTCATTCATGTCGTTCCAGAAACCGGAAAGGCCGTCGGAAACAAATGTCGTGTAGAGAGTGCCCCACCATTGACGGGTACTTTGCTGGGTAAAGTCTGGGAACACCGAGGGCCCAGGCCATACCTTACCCACAAAATTCGATCCGTCAGGATTTTTTACGAAGTGCCCTCCGGCGGAGCCGGTGTCGTAAGGGGCGTAGCCCGCGTCAGGTAAGTCAGCGATATGAAGATCGGTGATGCCGACAACGTGAAAGTTCTCCTTCTTGAGGTCCGCCAACATGGGAACAAAATGAGGAAATCGATCGGGGTCCACCGTAAACGGCCGATTATTTTTCTGGTAATCGATGTCCAGATAGAGCGCGTCCGCCGGGATTCGGTCGGCGCGCAATCTCTCTGCGACTCCGCGCAACTGATCTTCGGTTTCGTAACTGTATCGTGACTGCTGATAACCGAGTGTCCACAGTGGCGGCAAGGGAGGAGGGCCTGTCAACCACGCATAGCTCTCTAAAACTCTTTTGGGGCTTGGGCCATAAAGGACGTAGTAATCAATCGGCCCATCTTCTGCGCCGAACGAGTAAACGCCATCAATCTGCTTTCCAAAATCAAAGCTACTGCACCAGGTGTTGTCGAAAAGCACACCCAGCGTCCGTCCAGCACGCATGGTCAGGAAGAACGGAATGCTCTTATAGAGCGGATCGGTTGATTCCTGAAAATTATAGGCGTCGGTATTCCACAACGTGAATGCCTGGTTCCGTCGATCAAGAGGGCCGACTTTGTCGCCTAATCCAAAGTAGTGTTCGTCGGCGGGCATTTGCTTGTAAATGCGAAAGGAGTTGTCGTGAAATTCTACCGGCCAACCGCGTGCGTCTTCTTGCAGAACATTTCCGTCCAGATCTGTCAGAGAGAAACGAAGACTTGCGCGGTCAATGCGAACTCGTAAAGCACTTGTCCGAAACCCGACTGCACCTTCAGTTCTCTCGGGCGTTACACTGGCTCGTTCCTGGCGAGCCGAAGGGAGCACTGCCCACGACGCATCCTCTGGCAAGGCTCCATCGCGAGTAATGCGAACGCGGATCACGTCATCGCGCAGGGCTATCACCTGAATGATGGCTTTCCCGCTGTACACCTCAATGCCGTGGGACAGAATTTTATCGCCTGAAAAGGTGTTCAGGGCAAGCAGCGCTGGAACGTGAGTTTTGTCCGGTGCGGCAAAACATTTTGTCTGGCCAGCCCACATGGTCAGGATAAGGACAGACACAACTGGAACCCACCGGCTACGCTCGATCATTGTTCCATCCCGTGTGGACCGTGATTTTTAGAAAAACGTTTCCACTCAGGCGCAGCGTTTGAGCTTGACTCCAAAGCTTTTGCTGCGCCTGCATGGCGAACTGCTCTGCGGGTGCGGTTACCAGTAAAATTTCAGGGCCGCTTGCACATCCCTGGCTGGATAGGCTTGGAAGATGCGTCCAAACGACCCGTTGCTTACGTCTCCAAGGTTGGTGTCCGGGGCAAAGAAGTTCGGGTGATTCAGTGCGTTGAACATCTCAATGCGGAACTGCAACTTCTTGGCTTCGCTGAAGTCGAACCACTTCTGGATGCCCATATCCCAATCGACATAGCGCGGGGCGCGGAGGTTGGCAAGATTTCTGGGGGAGTCGCCAAACGTAAATGGCGCGGGCTGAGAAAAGGCTGCTGCGTTGATCCAATTGTTAATGTTTTGGTCTGCGGGGCGCGGATCTCCAACAAGGTTTGGCCGTTGATTTCCGCCGAATGAATCGGTATTGTTTTGCGCCGGAGAAATCGAGAGCGGGAAACCGCTCTTCGCGTAGAAAATTCCGGTAAGCTGCCATCCGCCAAGTGCGGCGTTCACAGGCTTGTCCCAGCCCGCACCCAACGTCTTTCCACTACCGAACGGCAGTGCATAGATGTAGTTGACAACCAAGCTGTGGGGGATATCGCTGGTGTCAACCGCCCGTTCGGCCGCCAGATTATAGGCATCGCGCACCTGACTGCCGGTTCCAGGGAAGGCCCAGCCGGAGGAGCCTTGCACGTTATCCAGAAATTTCGAGTAGGTGTAGGAGACATTCAGATTGAGACCCGAATGCCAGCGATGTGTGTAAGTTGCCTGCAATGCGTTATAGCTGGAGGAGCCAGCCGCAGGTGGCGCCTCGGTGACGCTGCAATATTCGGGATAGGGCCGCAGCAACTGACCCTGAATTACGGTGGGCTGGTCGAGGCCGCAACCGCTGGCGCTGATCTGGCCGAAGAATGGATTCGGAACCTGAGCATTCAACGCATTGCCCATCGCCAAATCCGCGGTCGGAAGCTGATTCCATTCAAGATACTGCGCGAGAACGTGGACGCCGTGATTTCCCACGTAAGAAATGTCAATCAGGTCATTGTTGGTAAGTGAATATTCGAACCCGCCCATCCATTGCTGCACATAAGGCGAGTGGCGGACCGGATTGACGACGGGATTCAGACCGAAGCCGACATCCGTCAAGCCTCCTTGAGCGTTGCCCTGAGGCAGTACTTCGCCATTTGGAAAAGCGTTGCTCAAAGTGTTATTCGGAGTGAGTTGGTTGTCGAGAGTGGTGACCCAAGGAGTTGCCTGGGAATACCCGGTGGTCGGGCCGTTTCCGTAATAATTCGGCGTGAAGAAGATTCCGTATCCCGTACGGAAAATGAGTCTCGGCGTGATCTGATAGGCCGCGCCGACTCGTGGGGCGAAGTTGGTGTACGAAGTGTTGTAGAGACCGCGATTGTTATCGCTGTTAAAGACGAGCTCTCCCGGAACCGTAAACCCAACCGCCGAGCTGATCGGGTTTGTGGCCTTGAAGTCAAAGTATTCTTGACGGTTAGACCGTTCTGTAGGCGCAGTTTGAATTTCGTAGCGCAGGCCAAGATTGAGAGTCAACCTCTTAGTCGCTTTGAAATCGTCCTGCAGATACCAGCCCAGCTGCTTCTTCTCCGTTGCCGGGAAAGTGTTGAAACCAGTCTGATCAGTACCACCGCCAACACCTAGCAGGAAGGACGCAAATCCTGATCCTGTTCCTGCGCTCTCATTCTGGGGATCTGGTCCGCCTGTGAATGAGGTTGGGAATTGCAAGGTGGTGTTGAAGTAGTGCCCGCCATAAATCTGATTCAGAACGCCCATAAAACCGAAGGACAGATTGTGTTTGCGTATTATTTTCGTGAGATCGACTGAACCCGTCCACAGAGTTCGAGGGACAATGTAGTCATCCTGGTTCTGATTCGGTCCAAGGCCGGCTACGCCCTGCGGTTGGATCTGCGGAAAGACCGGAGATATGCCGTCAATAAATGCGGGAAGACCTAATGTGGAAGGTTGGAATCCGAAGCTCTGCACCTGGGAGCCTTCGACCCAGCGGTTTACACCCACATTCGCGCTGAGAAGAAATGTTGGACTGAACACATGGCTGTAACCGAGATCGAAGCTATAACGATTATTTGGATTTGAAGCGCCGGGGCCGCCGGGATCGGATGCGCCATAATACTCTGGCACGTTGACCTTGCTTTCGAACTTCTGTGACCAACGCGCGAAGAGGCGGGAAGCCTCAGAAATATTGTGGTCCACACGGATTGAGTATTCGTTTGAATGCGCGGCGGCGGCAGCCGAGCGGCTGAAATTGTTTGAGAGCGCTGAATTGTCTGCGTCTGGCCAGTAGTTGCCGCTGAGAATGTTCTGCGCGATGCTGTCCCATCTTCCGCTCGGGATCATATTGCTGGCAAATGGATCACGGATGTATCCGCTCTGGGTGGCGGTGAGGCCAGTGACTGGATCTACTTGACCAGCGGTGATTGTTCGAGTGCTGAATGGGTCGTAGATTGCTCCACTGAGGACTGGCCGTCCCAATGCGTCTGTGCCAATTTGAGATCCCAATTGGGCCGAGAAATCGCCGGACCGGAAAGCCGCAATTGGCATCGTGCCACCAAACGTTACCGGGGTCTGTTGACGTAAGCCCTCGTAGTATCCGAAAAAGAAGGTCTTATCCTTGATGATCGCCCCACCGATTGTGGCTCCGAATTGCTCCCGATGAAAGAGCGGCTGCGAAGTATTGTTGAAGTAATTTCGAGAGTCCAGGGCGCTGTTACGGTAGAAATCATAAACGTCACCGTGGATCTGATTCGTACCCGACTTGGTCACCACGTTGATGACGTTGCCGCTACTCCAGCCATATTGCGCGGTGAAAGCATTGGTTTGGATTTTGAATTCCTGAACATCGTCCACGGCGGGAACATAGGTTACGCCGCCCCAATCCGCAGCCGTGTCCCACGTGCCATCAAGAAGATAGGCTGCTGTATTGAAAAAAGTGCCACCGAAATTAAAGAAGGAAATATCCTGATCGGCGCTCCCGGAAATGCCATTTCCGCCAACAATTTGGAACTCAGCGGTGTTGCTGACTGAAGAATTGAGGAATGCCAACCCATAGACATTCCGGAGGTTGAGGGGAAGCTCGACAACCTGTTGGGCCGAAATATCAGACGAGATATTGGCATTTTCCGCGTTGAGCAGTGGGGCTTGCGCGACCACCTCGACGCGCTCGGCAGTCGAACCAATCGCCATGAAAACCGCCTGTTCGGCAGTCTGGCCGGCAGCCAATTCAATACCATCTTGCTTATATGTTTTAAAACCCGCCGCCGAAACCTGCAAAGAGTAAACCGCCGGCGGCAGGAGAGAGAGTGTGTAGGAGCCGGAGGCGTCTGTCGTGTAAGTGCGTGAAATCCCGCGTTCGCTGCTGGTCAAGGTGACCTTAGCACCGGAGAGGACGCTTCCGGAAGGATCAGAAACGGTGCCGCCAAGAGTTGCGGTGAATGCTCGTGTCTGAGCCTGCAGCCGCATGCAAGGCAGGATTAAGGTAAAGATCGCGGTTACCACCACCACTGTCAGCCGGGAGAGAGATTTTCGCGCCATAAATCCAGCCTCCAAAATATTTTCCTGAACGCCCCGACTTCCGCAGGATGGAGTGCACACGAAGGACACATACTCATTTACTGAGGTGTGTCTGCGATCCATTCCGGTCGGGCTTGAACGAGACGGATTATAGGCGAGCCACTCTGTTTAGCGAAAAGCTCCTTACGGTAAGTTGACGTTGATAAAAGCGCTTATTGCTTGAAAGAGCTGGTATTATTCGGGTACAAATCAAGGGGCGATGGCCTGCGTAAACCTTATTCTTTACATGTAAAGACCTGGCGGGCGGTGGGAGTTGGCAGCCTCTAGCTATGCCAGATTTGCTCCGCAGCCGCAAGAATATCGGTACGACGGATAGGTGATCGGATGGATTGGACGTAAGGAGCAGGAGCAAATGTTGTCCGAACAGGTGGACACCTGGACACCGTCGAGTGAAGAAGACAAGCTTGCGGTAACCCAGCAAATCGAAAGACTTCTCCAAAACCCTCACTTCCACAAGAGTAAACGGTTTCCGGTATTCCTTCGATTCGTTGTGACTGAGGCATTGGCAGGACGCGCGGACAATCTCAAAGAACGCACGCTCGGAGTCGAGGTCTTTGGGAAGGATCCGCACTATGACACGACCGAGGACCCGATCGTACGTGTGACCGCGGGCGAGATTCGCAAACGAATCGCCCAATACTATCAGGAGCCAGGACACGAGCACGAACTCAGGGTGCTACTACCGCCCGGTTCTTACGTCCCTCACTTTTGCTTTCCAGAAGAGGCCAAGGCGAGCGACCACGCGAAACCGGAGAAGCACGAGCTTCCGATCGAAGCATTAGAGCCTAAACCTGCCTCGAGAATCGCGGCCCACCAATTTCCCTGGTCTAAGATCACGGCAGCATTTGTAGTTCTAGCGGCCGCTATTGGGACCGGTTTCGCCTGGCAGACGCTGCATCCCTCGGCAATTGAACAGTTCTGGGCGCCATTTGTGAAATCCCCGGATCCCGTCCTGTTTTGTATCGCGGACCAGAGCCAATATTCGACTATCACGTTACGCGACGCCAGCGATCCTCAGAGGCAGACCACTCTTTCCGACCGCATGATCACGGTAATCATCGACGATGTCAATCCATTGGTCGATATCGCGGGACTCCTCCATACGTATGGAAGAAGCTATCGGGTACAAGGCGAAACGGCCACCACGCTAAGCGATTTGCGACGCAGTCCCTCGGTTTTCATTGGTGCCTACGATAATGGCTGGACGTTGCGGCTGACGGCGCCATTGCGTTTCCATTTCGCCAACAATCAAGAAATGACCCGCTTCTGGATTGAGGATCGAAATAATCCGGCGAAGCAGGATTGGGTGATCGACCGATCCCACCAGGACACCGGAACCTACAAAGATTACGCTATTGTCGCAAGGCTTCTCGATCCCAATACCGATCGCTTTGTGGTCGTAGCCGCGGGGATCGCGCGAGGCGGCACTGTGGCGGCTGGAGAATTTCTCGTCGACTCCCATCATCTGGACGAGTTCGCGATAAAGGCACCTAAAGACTGGAGCCACAGAAATGTTGAGATCGTTCTTGAAACGCAGGTGATTGATGGACGCTCCGGACCACCGCGAATCGAGGAGGTCTACACCTGGTAACACTCTCCATATTTAGAATTCCAAAAGGAGATGGAAGAAAGACTGGCGCAGACTCACTCGGCTGGCACCCAAGGGGACGTGTTGGAGGCTAATGATCCGGGTGGCGCGTGATACGCAACTCCCTCGCCGCCCAGGTCATAGTAGGCGCACAAGACTCTACCCGGTATTTTTTGTGCACCGCCACTGTAGCGGGCGTCGTGATAGGGCAGTCCTGTATATTGGCTCAAAAATGATTGAGAAAACGCAGTTGTCGCCAACAAAAATGTGGCGACAAACCAAAAGAAAAACGCTCGACGGCTCATCCTTCATCTCTCCTCAAGCAGCATTCGGACCCCTGTATGAAAGCGAATTGCACAGTCGCGATTGTTTTAATACAGACAAACTGATTAACTGGCCTTAAACAGATACATACACTTGCATCGATCTCAAGCGATCTCAGGACTTCCGGCCCAAAACTTTGGTGGATTGTCGACAACATTCAGGGGAGCTTTACCTGCCAAAAGGCAAGATCGTGCCCGAACGGCTGCTCCACCGCAACCCGGCGGTTTCATGAACAGTCGGCGTTGCGTGCCGACTTAGCTCCATGAATTTAACGCTCCGCAAGGGGTGGCATGCGTCCGTCCGCTCACTTCACAAGTGTACTTAGAGACCTCTTCGTTATTTGAACAACAATTGCAAGCATTATGCCGAGGGCTGCCAGCGGTATGAATAGCCCGATTCTCAGCGAACTGTTATGGGTCGACAGCCTTCCTGTTAGCCAGGGCAGGGCAGCGGCGCCGAATCCAGAAATCCCCAACACCCATTTTGTCGCCGGGCCATCGTGGGTCAGAGCCAATGTCCTGGCCACGCACAGCGGATAAACCGGTCCGAGCAGTAATCCTGATGAGGTTGCGCTTAACAGCGCGGCACCAGGCGATGTGCTCAATATAAGCGTGGCGACGCTGATCAAAGCGCCCAGAATTGAGACTATCAACAATTCTTGCTCACTTATTCGACGGAGTACCGCCGGCGCAGCAATTCTGCCGCAGAGCAGGGCAATCCAGAAGCAAGACGCCACAATAGGCGGCCATGAGTTTTGCATTGCGGTCATCCGGTGAACGTAGGACATTATCCATCCACCAACCGATGCTTCCACGCCTACATAAAGGAAAGCAATAAACGCTAGACCAAGAATTAGCTGTATTGGAAAGTTTGCGCTCTGCACCTCAGAGTCGGTGGGCCGCGGACTGCTTACCAAAATGGTGCGCCTGACAAGAACGAGAACAGCGAATATCGCAACTGCAAACACCAGATAAAGATTTCCGGCGGACCATTTATTGGTCCATGTCGACGCTAATATCGGGCTCGCGACTGCGCCCAATCCCCAGCAAGCATTTAGCAACGAAAGTGCAGCGCCGCGCTTCTCCGAAAACATCGCTCCTGTCATCAGGCTGGTTGCAGTCATGGTCAGACCCAAGCCCAAACCGAAGCTGAAGAAAAAACCTATGTGAGGAGATCCCATGAACCGAGCGATTGCCAGCGCGCTCATGATCATCAATCCGTAACCGCGAGCAATGCTGGCTAAATAGTTGCGATTGACGAGAGCTGCGCCCAAGGCGCCTCCGGTGAATTGGGCAGCAAATAAAAATCCAGCGCGCGCATCGTTCATATGCCAGAGCTGAATCAAGTTGGGGAGAAGGCATCCCAGTAGTGTGGTCCCTGTGCCGGTCAACATGAAGCCTAAATACAACCAGCGTACGGGCCAGACTTGCCGCGAGCCCCCCGTTTTCATGAAAACTGGCGAAGCGCCTTGCTCTTCTTCACCGAAGCCGAGTCTTTTTGCTGTAAAACCGCTCGCGTGGATTCGCGCACCATCAGTTCCGGCTCCACTGTGATTTGTTTGCGGAACTGCTCCGATTTATGAATGCGATTCAGGACGCACTGCGCCGCGATTCTGCCAATGTTCGACAGAGGTTGCCGTATCGTTGTCAGCCGCGGATTGTTGAAAGAAGCGGCGCTGATATCGTCGAATCCGATTACCGAGACATCTTCGGGTACCCGGAGTCCGAAATCCTGCAATGCACGGATTGCACCGATCGCCGACATATCATTAAAGGCGACGATCGCCGTAAATTTTCGTCCCGCAGTCATGAGTTGCTGGACAACCGGATAACCCAATTCGGGAGAACTGATGTCTCGGTTCAGTTGCACGACCAGGTCAGGATCGATTGGGATACCCAGCGTTTTCGATGTTTGAATCAGACTCTGCCACCTCTCATCTGAATCGGAACTGAATGGCTGACCACGCATGTAGGCGACGCGCCGGTGCCCGAGGGAATGCAGGTGCGACAAAGCTAGCTCTGCCGCAAAGCGATGGTCCAGGATGATGTTGGTGACGCCCTCGACTTCTCTGTGGCCAGCAACGCAAGCCGCGGGAACCGGAAAAGAGTGTTCCAGCGCGGTGTCAATCGCGATCAGCGCTTCCACGCCGCGCCCCAGCAACATTTGACCGTACTCCTCGATCAAATTCTTGCGGTGGCGATGATGGGCCGTGAAATAAAAGTATCCCGCGTCCATCAAATGATCGCCGATGCCACTCATTACTTGGGTGTGATATCCGTCACCGAGCTCGGGAACTAAAATTCCAATGGACTGAGTTTTTCGATTCCTGAGAGAACGCGCCAGAAGGCTGGGGCGATAATTAAATTGTTGGGCCGCTGCCTTGATCCGGTCCCGCGTGACTTGCGGGATGCCGCGGCCCGGAACGTCATTTAACACAACAGAGACAGTGGCCGGATCCAGGCCCAGATGCTGGGCAAGTTGTTTCAGATTCATGGATCCATTTGGGTCCGCAGGCTTTTTCCCCATCGCTTTTTGGTTCCTTGCCTGAATCGACTGACCGGGAGCGAGCTACCCCAGAGCGTAATCATGCCGTTCGAAGGATATCGCTTTTCGCCAATGTACAGTGCGCTCATCACCAGAGCAAGCTCGTAATGGAATCCGGTTCAAGCGTGAGATCAAGCACCTGGTCACGGAAGTGGCAGGCGATGTGCTGCTGATCGCCCTGATTGGTGATCACCAAGCCATACGTCCCGTCGGGATTTTCGAATGCCGTATGGTCAATTTGCCTCACGTCTCCATGCGAAGCAGTCACATGCGCACCGCGTTGCATCAGCTTGGAGTAATGGGCAAAGGCCCAATATTGTCCACTCCTGGTAAGTTCACGGGTTTTGGAGTTTATGGTGACCACTCCACCACAACTGAATGGTCCAATATTAGGTTTCCCGTTTTCGTCTAACAAAACGTTCCAGGAAACGATGCACCGCGCCCAATTTCGAAGTATTCCACTAAACGTTGCTGACCACTTGGCCCAGTCGTTCGCGTAATTCGGATCAGAGATATCGGGGCCACCCTCCGTCCAATAGCAATGCTTTGCTGGAAACGCTTCTTTTACGCGCGTCATCGCCTCAGGACTGCCCGCATAGCCGTGCCATGCTACTCCATCGACATACTTGTTCACGTCCGGATCACTCAATTCGTCAATCGCCCGGCCCCAAAGATTGTAGTTGTGGTCGAGGATCCAAATCTTGGTGCCGATGGAAGCTTTCTGTAGGGCGGGACCAAGGTAGCTTTTTACGAATTCCATTTCGTATTCCTGGCCCCACAAGGCAGCCGGCATTCGTCCATCCTGGTCCGTATCGGTCTCGTTTTGAATCGTGACGGCGTTGATCTCTACTCCGTCTTTTTCGTATCCCTGAAGGAAGTGCAAGAAATATTCGGCGTAGGGGCCGAAATAGTGTTTGCGCATGGATCCCCCAAGCATGGACCCATTGGCCTTCATCCATCCGGGAGGGCTCCAGGGAGACGAAAAGAGAAACAGATCGGGATTCTGTTCCCGCGCGGCGCGCAATGTGGGCAAAATGTAAGCCCGGTCGTGACCTAGATCAAAGCGTTTCAGTTCGGGGTCGGGCTCGGGGCTCTCGTCGAAGCTGTAAACGTTTTCCGAATAGTCACTCGAGCCGATACATGTCCGTCCTACAGAGAAGCGTAGTCCTTTTGGCCCGTACAACTCTTCCAGCAAGGCCTGCTGCTGCGAGGACTCCATGTTGTGTAGCAAGAAACAGGAAGCATCGGTAAGGGCTGCGCCGAAGCCCAGAATCTCCTGACGCTGTTCTCCGGGATCGACGCGAATGACATCTGTCGAGACACTTCCTGACGGCTGCCATTTCAGTGACTCAATCGGTTGAAATTTCTTGTGTTGAGAAGTTACCCACGCTCTTGCAGGTCTCTGTTCAGCGGCCCAGACGAGCGAAGCACCCGGAATTGCACTA
>DASXCL010000090.1:0-65614 GCA_036491195.1 Candidatus Angelobacter sp. | reverse complement strand
CAAATCCTCCAAATTTTGAGCACCACGATCTTCGGGAAAACCCCGATTTTACAGGCCCTGCTTGATGCCCAGCGCCAATTTCAACTACCCTATGTCGATAACCAATTGAATCTATTCAGCTTTTAATTGGACAGTACTGATCAACAATATTTGAGCCCGGAACCACCGAAACGGTTACGCCGGTTTGAATTATTTTTCCTGCGATGTTACCGTCCCAAGTTGTCCACATTCCGTCACAAGCTTGAATATTTTCCGGTCTGGCTGCTGGCCACGGGCATTGGCATTTTGCCACGGTCGCTGGCAAGAGCATTCTGCCAAAGCATTGGCATGCTCATGTACATGGCGCACCGGCGTCTGCGCGCTGTTGGCCTGCGCAACCTTGAAATCGCTTTCCCCGAAAAAAGCCAGAAAGAGAAATTGCACATCCTGCGCAGCCTGTTCCAGGGCCTGGGCCGGCAGTTGGCGGAGTTTGCTCTGTTTCCGCGCTACCGGAAGGGAAGCGCTTCAGAGATCGCGGTCTACGACGGCTTTCAGAACTTTGCCGACGCCCGGGCGCGGGGCAAAGGCGTCCTGTTTCTGACCGCGCATTTCGGTGGATGGGAGATCGGGTCATTCGTGCATTCCCTGAACGGCAATCCCATGAACATCGTGGTGCGGCCGCTCGACAATCCTTATGTCGACGCCTTCGTGGACCGCTATCGCACGCTCCACGGCAATCGCACGTTCGGCAAGCAGGATTTTGCCCGCGGCCTGCTGACTTCCATGAAACGAAAAGAAGTAGTCGGCATCCTGATGGACACCAACATGACGCCGCCGCAAGGCGCGTTTGTCGATTTCTTTGGCGTACCCGCCTGCACGGCCACAGGCGTGGCGCGCGTGGCTTTGCACACCGGTGCCGCGGTGCTTCCGGCTTTTACCATCTGGGACAAACAGCTGGGAAAATACAAGATCCGGTTTGATCCTGCTTTACAGCTGGTCAAGACGGGCGACGATGAAGCCGATGCCGTCGCCAACACCGCGCTTTTTACCAAGGTGATTGAAAATTACGCCCGGCAATATCCGGAGCAGTGGTTGTGGGTGCACCGCAGATGGAAGACGCGCCCGCCCGGCGAACGGTCTTTGTATTAACGAAAATTTCTGCCAGCAATAAAGGCGTCAGCGCCGAAAAAATGCGCACAGCATTTGCCGTGCGTTTGAGGATGGAAGGTGACGTGTCTGTCAGTCGCCAATTGCCTGGCTTGCAGATCCTTCAGGTTTATCTTTTTCAAAGAAGTCGACAAAGTCGCCTACAAAAGCCATGATTGCCACCACCGCCGATCCCGCCAGTCCGATGAAAAATAATGTTTCGAGAACAAATACAAGAAAATGAACCATGATTTTGATTCTCCCGCTACTACTCAAGTTAACTGGCAATAGCGTTAAGAACTTATAAAGAGTTCAGAAAGAAATCGTGGTGAGTTGTGGAGCTGTTCTAATGCTCGTCCTGCCCTGGAGTTGTTGGAAAAACGCTAGAGCTTTACCAACAGGGCCAAATTGAAGCGGCTTTCGCTTTTGCGCAGGTCAGGGACGAATCCCGGAACCAGCGTCCCCGGCGCGCCGGTGTTGCCACCCGGCGGCGTGATCCCTCCTGGGCCCGCGAAATATGGAACATTGGCAGCGCGATGATCATATTCAAAGCGGAAAGTCACAAACTGGCTCGGCATGTAGTCAAAGGTCGTGGAGGCGTCCCAAGCCTTGAACTGGTCGCCGGGATTCAGCGTGAAGTAAGGCGTGCCGGAGAATGCTGTGGCGCCATTGATAGGAGGAAGAAGAACAAGGTACCGGCCTGGATTAGTGATAGCGCCACCGCCCAGCGTTATGGCATACAGGTCTTTGTGAAACCAGATGCGGTTGTAAAGCATAGCGCCCAGAAAGGCCTGTTTGGGTCCCTGTTTTGAATCGCCGAAGCAACTCACGCCGCTGCCGGTTTCGCAGCCCGCATCCAAAGTGAGCGAGAACGCGGCTTTATCCATCAGCTTCGCGGGACGGTCATAGTATTTGACTTCAATGCTGTCGTCGCTGTGATAGCGCGTACGATGCGGCGCTCCCAGCGTGTCCTGCCCCAGCAGATATGAGTTGGAAAGGATTGAGACCGCGCCATTGGGCCGCCACAAAACTTGCAGCCCTCCGCCAGGACGACCGTTGAATACGCCGTACGACTGCCAGCCATTCACAAGCCAGGGCTCAATCTTCAGTTTTGCCGTGGGAAAGATCTGTATCCGCAATCCGTTGAAGAACCATGGAGTGTTCGACGATACATACGATGGCTGATACGCCCAATTATCAAAGTTGTAATAGCTGAACAATCCGACGTAGGACATGAAGATGCCTGCGTCTATGTTGATTCCATGCAGCACATTCAAGTGATAGCCCCCGTAGGCTTCGGAAAGATAGCGGTAAGCATCAGCCAGGTCCCACTGGCCCCGGCCGGTACTGGCGTCATTGCGCGGCGTCATGGTGGAATACAAACCGAACTGCGTCATCAGGCGACCACGCACATTGCCGTAATGAAAGTCGCCGCCAACACCCAGTTGCTGCACCTGGAACTCTCCGGTGCGCCCGCTTTCACTGGTGCCGCTGAGTGTGTGGTCCTGGGGATGATTCAGGTCGTAGATGTAGCTTATGTCGGCACGAAATTCGCCGGTGAAGACCTTGGAATCAAGCGGTGATTCTTTTGTGCGGCTGTTGCCGTTCAACCAGGTGAAGTCTGCGAAGGCAAAAGGAGCTTCGGCTGCAGTCGGCGTGGTGGAAGAATTCACGACCGGTGTTTCTGTCGCCGGTTGAGAAGTCTCCTGGTTCAGCTTGCCGCTGGCGGATGCGGGAGGATCCGGCTGTTGCTTCGTTGACTCGATGCCTGCTCGCGCCTCGAGTTCGGCAATGCGTCGCTCCAGGCGATCAATCTTTTCCAGCAATAAGCGGTCCCGATCCGACACAACGCCGCCATTGTCTGACGATGACTGGCCATGAGAAGAAGCGGGAAGGAATGCCACAAACAAAGCAAGGGCAATTGACAGAAGCCGCACGGCTCTAGCAGACATATCTTCTCCGAAAATCATAACTTTTTATCGGGCATCGCTGGTACACCGACTCCGTTGGCGGCATGGTTCGTGAGGCCCAGAACGTCATGCGAGAGCTCCTGTAATAGCTCTTCACGCTCGCCCGTTTTGAGTTTAAGCTGCAACTCGCGCAAAGCGAGCGCTACCACGTGATAATGGTGAAGGCCGCTGAACTCAAGGTCTTTCGTCAGGTCCAGCCAGATGGAGTGCATCAGTTGAACATCTTCCGGGCGCAGGTTCGGCGTGTGTGGTCCTAGACAATATTGAACGGTAGCGCCGGTGCGATCGACGAGCTCCAATGACAATCGAGGCCTGGGCTCAGGCAGGTGCTCCCAGGCATCGCCGGTCAGCTTGGCTTGTTGGTCGGGAGAAAGTTTTTCCGAATAGCCGGTGACGACCTTGTCAGAAAGGAGCTGTTGCGCCGTCATAAGAATGGTGTCAAACACGTTGCTGCCCGGCACAACCAGAAGAGAAACGGGCTTGCCCTGTTTTTCGGCGGTGGTTACGACCGCGCTGAACAATTCCTGTTCGTAATGATCAAAGATGTCTTTGGCTTCGTACGTGGCGCTGCCGCTGAAAGAGTGTTCACGATGGTAGAGTCGGGCCGTCATCACCACCACGTCCTGCCGGGAGGTGTCAGTCCGCTGCAGGACCTCGCGCAGGTAGGAAAGATTCTCGGGATCACGCACTGCAACCAGAACGTTGCCTGGCCGCAAGCTCAGCCCTTTGTTTGTCAATTCCGGGTTGCTGTAAACGCGGAACTGCTCCACATGGTCGGCGCCCTTGCGGACTCGAGCAGACACGCGTTCGCTGACGGTAAAGAGCAGGAAAAAGATGGCGCTGAAGGTCACGCCGGCAACGGTGGCCAATGGTTTGGTGAAGAGATTGGTGACCGCGACCAGGAACAGCACAATTGCGATCAGCCCCAGGCCGATCGGAACTTCGATTCCTGCGATCCGCAGATTTCCCGGGACCTTCCACTCACGCGGCTCTTTGTGGGTAAAGCGCAGAACCAGGACGGCGAGCGCTTTGAAAGCAAAGCTCCAGATAACGCCGAAGGCATAAAGCGCCGCCAGCAGATAGACATTTCCTCCGCTGATGACGATGGTCAAAACCTGGAGGCCGACAATCAGGTTGATCAGGCGAAAGGTGGTGCCGAACTTTTTATGTGGCCTGCGAAACCAGGGAGTCAGCACGCCATCTTCACTCACGCGATTTAAAACGCCGTTGGCGCCCACAATGGCAGTGTTGACGGCGCCGGAAAGAATCAGAACGCCCACAATTACCACAAAGCCCTGGAACAGCAGCTTGAGGTTGTAAGGGCCGGTCATATACATCGCCAGTCCGCTGATCAAGTTGCCGAAATATGTTGGCCGCACGCTGTCAGGAATGATCATCACGGCAAAGAACGAGACAAGCGAAGTAAATAGAAGGCTGTAAAGAAAAATTACCACTCCAGCGCGTTCTAAATTCTTGAGCTTCGGCGCCTGGATTTCGCGATTTACCTGGGCCAGAGATTCTTCACCGCTCATCGCCAGTACGGAATGCCCGAAGCCTACCAGCAGGACGACGAACGTCAAATGTGAAAACCAGGAACCGGAGAGCCACCCAAAGAAATCGCCATTCAACTTCATATTGGACATGACCGGAGCGGGCGGCAGATGAAAGCCGGTCTTGGAGAGAGTGAACAGGCACCATCCGATAAGGATCACAACCATTACGGTGGTGACCTGCATGATTCGTAGCGCCTTCTGGCTAGACTCATGAATGCCCTGGATGTTTTTCCACCAGAAGTAGAGCGTTACGGCCACGCCGAAGGCCGCGGCAAAAGCATTCATCGGCACCAGAATGGGATGACCTACCCGCGCGCTCAGATCCTGAACAAAGCCGGCCATGTATTGTCCGGCGGAAACCGCGCTGATGGGGCCAGTGAGAACGTAATCGAAAAGCAAAGCGGAGACAGAAAGCTTGGCCAGCGTGCCGCCCATGGCTTCTTTCACCACGCGGTACACGCCGCCACGGACAAACATGCTGCTGGATTCAATGTAAACGGCACGCACGGCGTAGCTGAAAAGCATGACAGCCAGCACGAACCAGGGCGCGCTCTTGCCGATTACGTTTTCCGTGTCACCGCCAACGTAGTAGGCCGAAGACGCCAGATCAGCGAGCACAATGGCGGCAGCCCGCCAGAAAGAAATGAAGGAGAGCATGACCGTGGTCGCCACAAAAACCGGGATGGCCGGACGACGGAGTTTCTCTAACGTTGCATTCATGAATGCCTGCTCCATCGTTGAACATACGTCCGCAGGGCATTAAGAAGGCATTAAGATTTCAGCAAAAAAGAAAGTACTAGAAGGGTTACTCCGGATCAAATCGGTAGCCGATCCACGGCTCGGTCTTGATGTATTTGGGACTGCGGGGGTCTTGCTCAAGTTTTTTCCGGATATTGGCAATGAATACGCGCAAATATTCCGGCTGCTCCATGCTGTTGCTGCCCCAGATGGTGGTGAGGATAGCGCGATGGGTGAGGACCTTGCCGCGATTGGCGAGGAAATACTGGATAAGGTCGTACTCTTTTGGCGTGAGGTGAATTGCCTTGCCATTCACTTCCACCAGGCGCTGCTGCGGGTCGATTTTGAAATCTCCGGCCTCATAGGCGGCATCGGATTGCGGCGGGGCGGCCGAGCGCCGCAGCAAAGCTCGCACGCGCGCCGTGAGTTCGGCCATGCCGAATGGCTTGGAAACGTAATCGTCGGCGCCAAGGTCAAACGCTTTGACCTTGGTGGGCTCATCTTCCTTGACCGACAGCACCAGCAGCGGTACCTCCGACAATTGCCGGATGCGTTCGCACAACTCCAGGCCGGTATAGCCGGGCATCGACAGATCGGTAATGACCAGATCAGGTAGCCATGTGCGGAAAGCCTCCAGGGCGGTGCGGCCGTCATTGGCGGTCCGCACCTGATAGCCGGCAGACTCCAGTCCGCGCAAAAGTACGCGCGTGATCTGGGCTTCATCATCGACAACCAGTATTTTCTTGGGATCGTCTGTCATGAGCGTTCACCGGACGTTTCCACGCGGGAGGATATTGGAGTCACGGCAACATCGTCATTGTGCAGAACGTCTTTCTGCGAAACCGCGTTTTGCGGAATGTCATCCTCTATAGTCTGGCCCACTGGCGCATCATTCAGCGGAATCATGAACTGAACGCTTGTTCCTTTTCTCTCCGGGCCATCTTCAATCCATATCTTGCCGCCATGCGCCTGCACAATGCCACGAGCGATGGCCAATCCCATCCCAAGACCGGGCTGGGACCCGGCACGAAAGAATTTTTCAAATACTTTCCCACGCAGTTCTGACGGAATGCCAGGACCCTCATCGTTAACGGCGAAACAGATGTTGTTTTCTTTCTGCTGAACCGAGACGGTGATCTTGGCTGAGGGTCCTGAATACTTTGCCGCGTTTTCCAGCAGCGTGAAAATCACCTGTGAAATCAGGCGAGGATCGACCTTGGGTGAAGGCAGGCCGCTGGCAATGGCGATCTCCACTGGGTGTCCCTCAAGCAATGGTCCGGCGCGGAGAAGAGCATCCTCCACCATTTCTTCCGGCGCAACGTTTCTGCTGGCCAGCGTTACTTCGCCTGCCTGGAGCTTGGCCAGGTCCATCATTCCCTGGATGAAGTGGTTCAACCGGTCGGATTCCTGCTCAATCACCTCAAACAGCTCGCGCTGGACCTCGGGCGTGACTGTGCCTGCGCGAATGGTGGAGATGGCGGCTTTGATGGAAGTCAGCGGGGTTCGGAGGTCGTGCGTCACGGCATCGAGCAGCGCAGTCTTGAGCTGTTCGCTTTTGCGCAGCGCGTCGGCCTCAGCCGCCTGGGCGGCGGCGCGCTCAAATTCGCCGCGAACATGTACAAGCTCTTTGCTTTGTTTTTCTGTCAGCAACACGCGCTTTTCCAGTCGCGATGAAAGTTGACCCACAAGTACCGCAGTGGTGACAAAGACCACAAAAGCGACTACGTCTTCAGGGCGGGTAATCCGGAACGAATAAAATGGGCCGATAAAGAAAAAATTAAAGGAAAGTCCGACAAGGATGGAGGCATAAAGCGCCGGCCCGCGACCCTGCGTGACTGCCACCAGAATCACGGGAAGGACAAGGATGAGGGCAATGCTGGTCTGGGTCAGTTCCGGGCGCACCTTTTCCAGCACGGCGATGGGCAGCGCCACAGCGATGGTCGCAATGAGGTAACGGACGGGCCAGCGCCCGCTCCAGGAAATCACAGCTTAATTGTAGGCCATTGCGTCAAAAAGCAATTCTCCAGCGGTCATCTACGGTTTGGGGTTCTTAAAGCGTATGAAACCTGCGAAAATAGCACTATGGCAATTGTTGTGATCGGCGGGCATTCGCGGAGCGTGGGTAAAACCAGTGTAGTTGCCGGTTTGATTTCCGCGCTACCAGAATTCAACTGGACTGCCCTGAAGATCACGCAGTTCGGCCACGGCATCTGTTCGGCTGATGGCAAGCCCTGTGATTGCGATACAGGCGACGACCATTTCCGCGCCCTCAGCGATGAAAAAGACCTGAGCGGCGACAGCGACACATCGCGGTTCCTTGTTGCCGGCGCCAAGCGGTCACTTTGGGTGCGCACGCGGCAAGGCCGGTTGGGAGAAGCCATGCCGGACATCGAACGCAAGATCGCTGGAGCAGAGAACGTGATCATGGAATCCAACAGCGTGATCCGGTTTCTGCGTCCTGATTTGTATCTCACCGTTCTGGATGCCGATACAGAAGATTTCAAGGATTCCGCGCGCGAATTTCTGGACCGCGCTGATGCGGTGGTCCTGCACCAATCTGACGCCAGAGCGAAATGGAAGACCGTTTCAATGGACGCGCTGGCAGGAAAGCCGATTTTCAAGATCCAGCCGCCTCCGTACGTCACGGAAGAGATTGCGGCCTTTGTGCGGGAGAAGCTGATCGCGGCAAACCCAGATAAGTACGCCGCCGAGCGGGTCCCGAACAGGCTTTAAGGCTGACTCCAAAAAATCCAGAGCTACCTTGGCCCTGTGACCGGGGGCATAGGCTGTTCGCGTCGAGGCGCTTCCGTCCTTTTCTGCGAGACGCCATCCGCATCCGGTTCGCGGATAAAACTGGTGGTGCTGGGTGGAGTTCCGCGCACGCCCTTCTTCAGATTCTTGAGGACATCGTCTTTGTCTACGTTGTAGTCGCGCGAGAGACGGGTCAAGGCGAGCGTAACAATATCTGAGTGATGAATGTCCTCCGTGCCGGGAAGCTTCTTGATGTCCAGCCAGATCCTATGCACCAGATGGACATCCTCGGTCTTCATGGTGGGCGTGTGCGGGCCAATGCGATAGCTTTCCACCGTGGAATCAGCGCGCACCACATTGAACACGAACTGGCGCTTTGGCTCGGGCATGGCTTCCCATGCCTGGCCCAGGCGGAAGGCCTGCTCTTCACCGGTCATTTTGCTGGAAATGCCGGAGACGACGGCGGAAGATTCAAGGGCATTGGCGGTCTGCACAATCGCTGACCAGACGTCACGAGCAGGCATCACCAACAGCGAAATGGTCTTGCCGTAACTTTCAGCAATCGAGACGGCTTTGGTGAAGAGGGTTTGCTCAAAGTCGCTGAAGATCTGTTCCATGGCCAGGTCGGATACCGCGCTACCGTAGCCGGTGAGGCGTGCTTCCATTACGACCACGTCGGCGTCATGCGTATCCGTGGTTTCGAGCGTCCAGCGCAGATGGTTGAGCGTGTTGTAATCGCGCACGGTTACGAGCACGTTGCCTGGACGCACCTGCACGGCCTCGCGGTCGATGGTTTCCTGATGCAGCAGATGGAAGTGCTCCTTCATCTGCTGTTCCACATGGGCGAACTTGCGTTTGTTGATCTTCTCCGAGACGGTAAAGATCGCAAAGAAGACAAGCGAGAAGCCAACTCCCGCGATGGTGGCGTGTTCCTTGGTAAACAGGTTTACCACCGCCACAGAAAACAGAACGAGAAAGACCGAGGCCAGCCCGATAGGGATCTCAACGTTCCCGATCTTGATATTGGGAGGCACGCGCCAGCCGCGTTCGCCCTTGTACTTGAAGCGCAGCACGAGCATGGCGACGCTGTTGAGCGTAAAGCTCCAGATCACGCCGAAGGCATAGGCGTCGCCCAGCAGGATGACGTCACCACCGCTGGCGATGATGGTGAACAACTGCAGGGCGACGATCAGATTAATGATCCGGTAGCTGGTACCGAACCTCTTGTGGGGACGCCGAAACCAGTCGGTTAGCACGCCGTCTTCGGAAACCCGGTTCAGCACGCCATTGGAGCCGATGATGGAAGTATTGATGGCTCCGGAAAGAATCAGGAAGCCGACAACCACCACGAAGACGCGGAAAATTACTTTTAGAACGTGCGGCCCGACCATGTTCATGGCCATGCCGCTGATCAGGTTGTCGCGATAAACCGAAACGCGGACGTCATCGGGGATGATCATCACGGCCAGCAGTGAACCCAGGCCGGTAAACACGAAGCTGAAGATCGCGATAATCAGGGCGGCGCGTTTCAGATTACGCAGCTTGGGGCTGGCGATTTCACGGTTCACCTGGGCCAGGGATTCTTCACCGCTCATGGCCAGCACGGAGTGGCCGAAGGCTATGAGGATGCCGAAAAGCCCGAATGTCTTGGCAATGTCAGTGTTTTTCAGGAACCCCAAAGCATCAGGAGTGAACTTGAGGTTTGAAGGAATCGGCAGTGGCGGCAAGTGGGCGCCGGTATGAAGGACCGTGTAAACGGCCCATCCCATCAGGATGACCACCATGACGGTGGTGATCTGCATGACGCGCAGGGCTTTGTCGCTGGATTCTTCAATGCCTTTAAGGTTCTGCCACCAGTAATACAGGGTAACGATCACGGCAAAAGCCGCGGCCGCATGATTCACGTCCAAGTGCGGCGTGCCATGAAACATGACGTGCATGGCGCGGGGGACCCAGCCATGAGCGTCGGCGGCGGCAAAGGTTTCATTGATCAGGCCGGCAATGTATTGTCCGGCGGAAACCCCGGAGATGGGGCCGGTGAGGATATAGTCAAACATCAGCGCGGAGACGCTGAACTTGGCGAATGCGCCGCCAAGAGCTTCTTTCACCACGCGATAGACGCCGCCCCGGGTAAACATGGAGCAGCTTTCCACGTAAACTGAGCGCACGGCAAAGGCAAACAACATGACGCCCAGAATGAACCACGGCGCCGACTTGCCGACGGCCTGCTCGGCAATGCCGCCGGCGTAAAACGCCGACGAGCCCAGATCATTCAGCACAATGGCGGCTGCCCGCCAATAAGAGATGAATGTGAGCATGACCGAGGTCGCGACGATGATGCGGACCCGGTTCGAAAGTGGTGGGACAGCTCCTGAGCCTGCTGACATTTTAAAAAGTAATAACGGCCGCTACCAACAATGGCTCAACGCTGTGCCTGTTCGCAGGGGCCGTGCTGATTTCTCAAGTCCTGATTCGATGCCTGATTTTTAGTCTTCTTCCAGCATGCTCTGGGCCGTCTTGATGGCGGTGACGATAATTACCGGCACCGCGCCGATCAGCCCCGCAAAAAAGAGGTACTGAAAGATCGGCAAAATATAGTGCACCAGGAAGTTCACTTCTGGCATTGTAACCCTCCGCTTTGGAGGAATCAAAGCAGAAGCTGCGGTTTGCTAAAATCTGTGCCAGTGCGCAATATTCCCTCCAGAGCATGGATTCTCGCGCTGGTCTCCAGCGGCCTGCAGATACTCGTTTTCCCTAAACCCAACCTCTCTTTTCTGTGCTGGATAGCAACGGCCCCGCTGCTGTATGCGCTGCTGCGCGGCCGCGGCGGCGAAGGCGAGTTGTTCGATTCCGAGGGCCGGTCTCTGCGGCCATTTACTTTGTGGCAGGGATTTCTGATCGCGTGGCTCAGCGGCGTGGTGTGGTATGCGGGAACGTGCTACTGGATTTATCCCGTCATGAACGGCTACGGCAAGGTGGCTGCTCCGCTGGCGGCCCTGATCACGGCCGGATACTGCATCGTCATGGGCATGCATCACGGCGTTTTCGGACTGCTGGTAGTGCTGATGGCCAGAAGATCGACGGTGGGCAACCGCCGGCCCCTGCTGCTGGCGCCGGTGTTCTGGGTTGCGATCGAATTATTTCGTGACCGCGTGATCGGTGTTCCGTGGAATCCGCTGGGGGGCGCACAGATCGACAACATCCCCTTTGCCCGCATAGCGCAGACTACTGGCGTTTACGGCTTGTCGTTTGCCGTGATGCTGGTCAACTGCGCGTTCGTAGCCGCTCTGTTGCTGTATGGACATCGGCGCAAGAACCTGCTGATCTCGGCGGTCGCCGCTGCTATTGCCTTGCAAATCGGGGTTTTTGCCAGGCCTGCGCCTTTTATCGCGACCCACCAGGCCGTGCTCATGCAGGAAAACGTCCCTTTGCTGGACCAGCCGGAGTGGACCCCAAGATACTTTGACCAGACGATTTCGGAACTGGTGAAACAAAGCGTAGAGGCCCAGCCCGTGCAGCCGGCAAACGATCCGGGGCTGATCATCTGGCCGGAATCGCCGGCGCCATTTTTCATCGCCGATCCGCGACTGCAACGGTGGCTGGTAGCCATGGCGCAGGACAGGAATTCCTACCTGGTGGTAGGCAGCCTGGGTGAAACTCAGGAAGCCGGACGGGAGCAGCTTCTGAACTCCGCGCTGGTGATGGACCCCCATGGCAATATGGTTGGCCGTTACGACAAGATCCATCTGGTGCCGTTTGGGGAGTACGTCCCGTTTCAAAACCTGCTTTTCTTTGCCAGCAAGCTGACGCGCGAGGTGGGGGACTTTGCCCGGGGCACGCAGCGCAAGGTTTTTGACCTGGGTGGGACGCACGCCGGGGTTTTTATCTGCTATGAGTCGGTCTTTCCCGATGAAGTGCGCGAGTTCACTGCCAACGGCGCCCAACTGCTGATCAATATTTCCGACGATCTCTGGTATGGCGAAACCGGCGCGCCGGCGCAGCACCTGCAAATGGCGCGAATGCGCGCAATGGAAAACCATCGCTGGATTCTGCTGGCCACCAATAACGGGACGACCGCTTCGATTGACCCTTTTGGGCGGGTGGTGAAGCAAGCGCCGCGCAATGTCCGCAGGGCGCTGGTTGTGCCATTTGCGCCGCAGAATGAGAGCACGTTTTACAGCCGCAATGGCGACGTGTTTGCCTGGGCATGTGTGGTAATCTCATTGCTGGCGGTGTTTGCGCGCTGGCGCTACCGCGCTCGCACCCTGATTGAAGCCCGCCCCGCATAAATTTTATGGTTGAAGAATTAGAACGCGAATATACCGCCGTGCGCGACAAAGTGCGCGATCTGCGGAGCTATCTTTGACGCCCCTTCACTCCGCCGGCAATTAGCTGAAATCGAAAAGAAAGTGGGCGATCCCAGTGTGTGGTCTGACCAGGAGAAGTCGCAGCTGCTGATGCGGCAGCGCCGCCGCCTGGAAGAATCTCTGGCGATGGACGCCGATCTGGCGCGCCGCGTGGAAGATATCCAGGCCTATTTCGACCTGGCGCGCGAAGGCGAAGCCGTGGTGGAAGAGCTGCGCAAGGAGATCGACCAGCTGCGCGCCGTTGCCGACAAGCTGGAAACCCAGACGCTGATGTCCGGCGAGCACGATATGCGCAACGCCATTGTTACGATCCACCCGGGCGCTGGCGGCACGGAATCACAGGATTGGGCGGAGATGCTCTTGCGTCTTTATCTGCGCTGGGCGGAGCGCCAGGGCTACAGCACGGAGATCAACGAATATCAGCCTGCGGAAGAAGCTGGAATCAAATCAGCCACGTTTACGGTGACCGGCGACTACGCTTACGGGCAGTTGCTGAGTGAAATCGGCGTACACCGGCTGGTGCGCATCTCGCCATTTGACCAGGCCAAGCGCAGGCATACGTCTTTTGCCAGCGTCTTTGTTTCCCCGGAAATCGACGACTCCATCCAGGTGGACATCAAGCCGGAAGACCTCCGGGTGGACACCTATCGTTCCGGAGGCAAGGGCGGGCAGCACGTGAACACCACGGATTCCGCGGTGAGGATCACGCACATTCCCACCAATATCGTGGTGGCGTGCCAGAACGAACGGTCGCAGCACAAGAACCGCGAGCGCGCCATGAAGATGCTGCGGTCAAAACTTTACGAATTTGAGCTGGAGAAAAAGCGCGCAATCAGCAAGAAGCTGGAAGATTCCAAGCTGGACATCGATTTTGGCTCCCAGATACGCTCGTATGTGCTGCATCCATACAGGTTGATCAAGGACCATCGCACAAAGCTGGAAGTGGGAGACGTGGACCGCGTGCTGGATGGCGACTTGAGTCCTTTTATCCGGGCATTTCTTGTCGCGCGGCGCGACCAGAATCAGTAGTTAATATTCGGTACGTCGTATCTGGCTTGCGTGAACGTTTCATGCTGCTCTGGAGTGGCGACAAAATTGTTTAGCTTACGGCTAAATACCAAGTACCAAATACCAACTTACTGTACCAATTGCTGACTATGGCCCCTATTCTTGAACTGATAAAAAAAAGCGCGGTGCCCGTGAACGTGATGCGCTCCGCGGCCCTGGGCGCGTTGCCGATTCCAGCAGACGAGACGCTGGAAGTGCTGGTCTACCTGACGCATCATGCGCTCTTTGGCCAGGATGCGCGCATGACGCTGGCGCGATGGGACGCGCAGTCGGCGATGGACGTGCTCCGCAAAGACACCACAGCGCCAGAAGTGCTGCTGTATTTCTGGCAGGAGCAAAACCGCCGCCCCGGCCTGATGCCTACCCTGATAGAAAACCCCGCGATCCCGGAAAACCTGCTGATGGAGCTTGCCGGAAGCGCGAAGCGCGAGATCGTGACCATGCTGCTGGCAAGTCCGCGCGCCCGCGCCCTGCCCTCTGTGGTGGAAGCATTGACCGGCAATGAGTACCTGACGCCGGCAGAGGCGGAAGAACTGCGAGCCGTCACGGTGGTGGTTGCGGAGGAGCTGCTGGAGGCGATTGAAACGAGCCCGGAAGTGGAGGCCGCGCACCGGGCATTCCAGCAGGAACATGCCTCTGAGATTGCGGCGGAAGAAGGGAAGCCGTTTGAGCTGGCGAAGGAAGACGATTCGGAGGCCACGAACGATGGGGTCGCGGAGGATGGGGCCGCGGAGGATGCAACCGCTGCGACGATTGCGGAACCCGCTTCTGTTGCCGCGGCTGTACCTGCGGCGGCGGTTCGTCCGCAAGATTCGGACGAGTTTGAAGCGAATGAGCAGAAGAGACTCACGGTGCTGCAGCGAGTGTCCAAGCTGAACGTAGGGAAGCGCATCCAGTTGGGCTTTATCGGGAACAAGGAAGAACGGGCGCTGTTGATCCGGGACACGGCCCGCCTGGTGCAGAATGCGGTGTTGTCTTCCCCCAAACTGACTGACGCTGAGGCGGAATCGTTCGCGGGATCGAAGAACCTGCAGGAAAACGTGTTTCGCGAGATCGCGCGGCAACGCCGTTTCCTGAAGCTCTATCCGGTGGTGCGCAACTTGGTGAATAATCCCAGATGCCCGCTGGATGTCTCGCTCACGCTGGTGAAGACGCTGATGGTTTACGACCTGAAGAGCCTCCGCCACAACAAAAATGTTCCGGATACTATTCGTAAAGTAGCGGCCAAGCTGTATCTGGAGAAGGCATCGCGGGGTGGATCTAAAAATTAGCGATTGCGGAGTGGGAATTAGCGATAGCGGAGTGGGCAGGCCGGTTGTGACGGCCGTCAAAGACAAACCTTTGGCGTAATTCCATACTTCTCATAGAATGCTGTTTCGCGAAGATTCTTTTTGTGGAGACCATGGTGAAAACTACTGCGACCGATGAAATTGGCGAGCTGTTAAAACGCACCAGGACGATTGCCGTGGTGGGCCTCTCTGACAGTCCCTTGCGCCCCAGTTATGGCGTGAGCGCCTACATGCAGACCCAGGGCTACCGCATTATCCCCGTCAATCCTTCCATTAAAGGCGCGCTGGGGGAGAAGGCTGTTGCGTCGCTGGCCGAGGTCGGAGAGAAGATTGACGTGGTGGACGTGTTTCGCCGGTCAGAATTCGTGCCGGACGTGGTGGACGAAGCCATCCGGTTGAAAGTACCGGCGATCTGGCTGCAGGAAGGCGTCATCCACGAAGAGGCCGCGGAGAGAGCGCGCAAATCGGGGATTTTCGTGGTGATGGATAGATGCATTTTGAAGGAGCACCGGAGAAGGTTCAGTTGATTAACAACACAAGATGCGAAGGAACAAAAAGTCTACTTAAGGCTTGTCACTTGGGACTCGCGAACAGCGAACGCGCCATTGTTTCAGACTAACCGATAGCTCATGAGATCGCGGGGAACACTTTTGTCGATTCCAGGGGATAGCACTTCAGGCCGTGAAGCTTTGCCCCTTGCTTATCGAATCTGTTGTAAATGAGCTTGAGGTAACTGTCGTCTCCAGCCTCGTACCACCGATAAAGAGCGTAGGCAGCAAAGTCCGCGATTTGCATGAGTCGCGAAGAGCGCGAGTCAAAGAAAAAAGCAGTTTCGATAATGCAACCCAAAGAACTCCAGCGAGTGCCACCAACTTGAAATTCAGCAAGAAGCCGGCGGATTTCTCTGCTCAAGGATGGCCGGGCTTCATCGAAAACGACAATACCTCTTTCGACGCGTTGCGACTGTTTTTGTTTGCGCTTCAAAAAGTAATCAAACATGGTTGTCAGCCCTTCGAAGGCGCCACGGTAAACGTCCACTCTTCCTTGGTACTTGGCCACAAATGCTGGCTTGTCAACCACGGCGGCAAACAGCGAAAGTCCTGGGGCTCGGGAAATAACGCGGTAGACCTCTTGAATAGCTTGATTGCGGGCTGGTCGGGGCAGACCGCGAAAAGAGCGAGCCCCGGTCCTCATCTCGCTGGCATGAAACTCTAAGAAAGTACCGGATGTAGGGAAGTTATTTAGCTGAATGTCGTCGAGTTGTTTGGTGAGTTTGCGCCATTGCCCTTCGTGCATTGCAGCGCCGCACAAGACCAAGTGGTGCGAACTACCAAGTACAGAGCCGCCGTCACCGGATTCATCGACGTACAGGATGTGCATGGAAACGAAAAAAGGCGGCTGAGTGGGATCGAGATCCCAAGCGAGCTGCAAAGGGCAACTCTCTCAGTCGCAAAAGATAGTATACCACCCAGGGCAAGCACGGCAAAAGCCAAAGTCTCACTATCAGTGTTGCTTCTGCTGATCGCTGTGTCTTTCTCTCTTCCTCCCGCTGCCGCTTTATTCTCTTCCATCCCACTGGGTCAGAAGTTTTTTACGGCCTTCCGCTGTTGGATGGTAGTATTTCCGGCCGCGGAAATTGTCCGACATGCACTCCATGTCTGCGACTTTTTCTTCGAGATCATGCGCATACTGGTAGCCTTTGCCGTGGCCGACCTGCTTGATCAATTTCGTTACGGCATTGCGGAAGTGCAGCGGCACGGGCTCGGCGGAGCACAGGGAGAAGAGTTAGCAAATCGATCAACAACGAACACTGCGATCAAAAGGGCACCGGTTTTCGCCGATGCCCCTGTTCTATCTGCTGAAGTAGTTGCGGTTTGCGCCATCAAAGCGCTTGGAAGTTAAACAGCATTTCTTGAAATTTGCGCCCTGAGCCGCACGGGCAAAGGTCGTTTCTTCCCAGCTTTTCACGCAGCTCTTTCATGCCGTCACGGAGCGTCCTGAAAGCCACGTTTTACATTGGTTTCAGAAGCGAAAGCCGTAACGGCGCTTGCTGCTGGGGACGAACATTGGCTGATCTTCAAATTGGAATTTCACAGTGGTTTTCTCCTTTGCGATGAATTGGCGCCCGCCACATCACGCGAAGGAGCAACGCCAGATCCAGTATAGCGCAAGCCACGCCTGTCGACGCTGTGTGCTTTCGATCCGCTTTAAGCTGTGAGCGCAAGCTGCGCTTTTCACGCGCTTACTATCTCCGCTTCACCAAGGTGCCCGCGATCATGTCATGGAGACCCTGCTTTTTCTCCGTGAACCCCGCCATGAAGTATCCAATGCCAAGAATGAGGCTGGAAATGATCTTGGAGAAGTGTCTTCCTGTGGCTTGTCCGAACGAGATCCGGCGCCCTTGCAAGTCAGTGACGTAGATGTTCAATGCGCGCTTGCCTATCGTAGCCTGCCGTTCCGAACTCTCCTGCAGCGCGAAATAAAGCCAAATGCCCACGATGTTAATGACAATGCCCAAAATCGGGAGCAGCGACAGTATGCCCAGCGGTATCAATAGGATCAATACATCCAGCAGGTAAGCTCCAACGCGCATCCAAAAGCCGGCGTAAGGCAGAGCAGCCGGCCCAACATAACCTGCCGGCTGAACGTAGGCCTGTGGCACAGCGCCATATTGCTGCGGCATGGCCGGAGGAGCTGGGGACATTGCCATTGGTTGGGGAGGCGGCGGAGCCGTCACCGAAGCTGCCGCCGCCATCGCAACCGGTTGAGAGGGCGCGGGAGCCGCTACAGACGCTATGACATTGCCGCACTTAGAGCAGAACCGGGCCTGAGCGTCCAGAGATGTTCCACATTGACTGCAGTAAATTGAATCGGCCATGGCGCGCTACTATAGCCTTGAGTAGGCCCTTTGTAAAGATAGATTTGGACGGTTTTTAAAATATTCGCGTCGCTGTTTGCGCAATCGGAATGGGAACAGGCCCAAAGGCATTCAGCGTAGGTTCTTTCGCAGATGGTGTTCTGCCCGGGTTGGAAGCGCTATTTCAAATCCGCCTCTTCCCCCGATCCTCTGTATTTCGCAGGTTTTGCTTTTTTGCCTGTGCTGCTTTCTTCGGCGCGGCGCAGCTCTTCTTTCCTCTGCTTAATTTCGTCCATCCGCTGGGCCAGCAGCTTTTCACGGCCTTCTGAAGTTGGGTGGTAGTACTGGCGACCGCGGAGATTATCCGGCATGCATTCCATGTCGGCGACTTTTTCGTCGAGGTCGTGCGCGTACTGGTAGCCTTTGCCGTAGCCGACTTGCTTCATCAGCTTGGTCACGGCGTTGCGGATGTGAAGCGGCACGGGCTCGGCGGCAGTCTTTTCCACGTCTTCAAGGACCGCGCCGTAGGCGGTGTAGAGCGCGTTCGATTTCGGCGCGAGCGCGAGATAGACGACAGCCTGGGCCAGGGCAAGAGCGGCTTCCGGCATTCCGAGAAAGTCGATGGCGTCTTTGGCGGAAAGGCATAGGTTCAGCGCTTCCGGCGCCGCCAGGCCGATATCTTCTGAAGCCATGCGCACCACGCGCCGCGCGATGTAGAGCGGGTCTTCGCCGGACTCAAGCATGCGGGCGAGCCAGTAAAGAGACGCGTCGGCATCACTGTTGCGGACGGACTTGTGCAGCGCAGAAATCAGGTTGTAATGCTCTTCACCCGATTTGTCATAGAGCAGGACGCGCTTCTGTAAAGTGTCTTTGATGATTTGCTCGGTGATCTCGCCGGCTTCGCCCGCAGTGGCGGCGGCAACTTCCAGCACGTTGTAAGCGGAGCGGGCGTCGCCGCTAGTGTAAGCAGCAATCTGTTGCAGGACCTGATTGGCTACGCGCAGGTTCAGCTTGCCCAGACCGCGCTCTTGGTCTTCCAGCGCGCGCCGCAGCAGCACGACGATATGCTCTTCACTAAGCTGGTTCAGTATGTAAACGCGGCAGCGCGAGAGCAGAGCGCCGTTGATTTCAAAGGACGGGTTCTCCGTGGTGGCGCCAATGAGCCGTATGTTGCCGCGCTCGACGTGAGGCAGGAACGCATCCTGCTGGGCGCGGTTGAAACGGTGAATTTCGTCGATGAATAAGATGGTGCGGGTGCCGTAAGCGCGGGCCTTCTCCGCGTCGGCCATCACCTGCTTGATTTCCTTGATCCCGGAGAGCACTGCGGAAAACTCAATGAACTCCGCCTTGGTTACGTGAGCGATGATCTGCGCCAGCGTGGTCTTGCCCGTTCCCGGTGGCCCCCAAAAGATGATGGAGCCGGGATCGTCGCGCTCAATCTGCAGACGCAGCGGCTTTCCCGGGCCGACGATGTGCTCCTGGCCAACGAACTCATCGAGCGTGCGCGGACGCATGCGGTCGGCCAGCGGACGCGCGCCTTTGCCTTGCTGCTCCGGAAGCGCTTGAAACAAACTCATTCTTGAAAACCTTGCCGAAAAAGCATTGCCGAAAAAACCTTACCACTGATCACACAGATAACACTGATTTACACGGACCAAAACAAGAATAAATATTTTTCGCGGACTAACGCGAATAGACGCGGATCAGGCGATTGCCAGAAATGCCAAAATTGCCAAAATTGCAAAGATCGCCGATAGTGGATATTGCCGGCAACGAACATGGATAACATTGACAATACTGACGAAGGCCGACTCATTTTCCTCCAGTTCCTCCTTTCCTCTGTATTTCAAAAGTTTTGGTTTTCAAGTTTGGCAATCTTTGGCAATTTCGGCGATTTTGGCAATTCTTACATCGGTGTTATCCGTGTTCATCCGTGGTGAGGTTTTTGCTTCTCTGCCTTGCTGCTTCGTACAGCAGAATAGATGCCGCAATGCCGGCGTTCAGTGATTCCACGCGCGGAGAATGCGGGATCGTGACAAGTTCATCGGCCACGGACAAAATGTCTGCCGGCACGCCTGCGCCTTCATTGCCGACTACGATCATCGCAGCGGCGGTAAAGTTGGCCTCCTGCAGCGGCTTGCCTTTGTGCGAAGAAGTTGCCAGCACACGCACGCCCTGCTGTTTCAAGGCCATGATGCTTTCACCCAGTTTCACGCGAAGGATCGGCTGGCGGAACAACGATCCCGCCGAGCCGCGTACCGTCTTGGGATTGAAGTGGCTGACCGTCTTTTCTCCCAACAGAACGGCGCGGACGCCGAACGCCTCAGCCGAACGAATGATGGTCCCGAGATTTCCCGGGTCCTGGATGCCGGCCACGGCTACGAACAGTGGATCGGGCCCAGCCTCCAGCAGGTCTTCAAATTTCTGCGGCCGAAGTTTGACCAGGGCGGCTGCGCCCTGAGGCGATTCGGTGCTGACGGCGCTTACGAAAACCTCATCGGGCAGCAGCAGCACCTCAACCTGGCTGCCGATTTGCGGCAGCAGGCGCGTAGCGTGCGCGCTGCCGGCGTCACTGAAGAAAATGGCCTGAAAGCGCAGTCCGCTGCGGATGGCCTCTTCAATCATGCGAATGCCTTCCACGGCAAGATAGCCTTCCGCAGTCGGCTCACCCTGGCTGAGGGCCTTGCGCAGCTCTTTGACCAGCGCGTTCTGGCGGCTGCTGACGCGGCGCAACCGGGTTTCGATTTCTTTGGGTACACTCATGTGACAGCCATCATACTGAATCTGGCAGGTATGGGATAAAGCAGGGCTCTAGGTTTTCTGCGCAAGCTGGTTTATTCTTAGTCGTTTGTCATGGGGCTTGGCGGCGATTTTTGTCTGAAACGCATTGTGCGGGCCGTCCATAACATCTGTTCTGAGCATTGTTCAGGTTTTTGGGGGAGTCGGTATTGGCAGCGGAAATTCTCAAAATCAATCCTGATACGCCGGACATGCGGCTGGTTTCCTATGTGGCCGACCGCATCAAGCAAGGGCAGGTCGTCGGCATGCCCACGGACACGTTTTACGGGCTCGCGGCCGATCCGCTCAACCTGCGCGCCGTGGACCTGGTTTATGACGTGAAGACGCGCAGCCGGCACAAACCACTTTCGCTGCTCATCGAAAGCGTGGAGCAGGCGGAATACCTGGCGCGTCCTCTGCCCGACGTCTTCTACGAAATCACCCGTAAATACTGGCCCGGGCCGCTGACGATCATCGTGAAAGCCTCGTCCCGGCTGCCGCTGAAAGTCACTGCGAATACCGGAAACGTGGCATTGCGCCTGCCCGCGTCGCACATAGCGGTGGAAGTGATTCGCGCGGCCGGCGTGCCCATTACCGCGACTTCAGCCAACATCAGCGGGGCCAGCGAATGCACTACGGCGGAAGGAGTGCGGGAACAGCTGGGCAAGAGCATCGGCTTGATCGTGGATGGCGGGCCAAGCCCGCGCGACGTGGCTTCCACCATCATCAACATGAGCGATCCCGGACACATCAGCATCCTCCGGCAGGGAGCGATTCCGAAAAGCGATTTGGCTGAGTTCCTCCGGTTTGGCTGAGTCCCGACCCCAATGACAACCAAGCGTTGGAAGAAATGGCTGCTGTGGCTCCTGGTGCTGGCGCCTTTTTGCTACGCGAGCGTGGTGTACTGGCGCATCGTAAACCAGTCTGGCCACGATGAAGCGCGCGCCGCGGACGCCATCGTGGTGTTTGGAGCGGCCGAATATGACGGCCGTCCTTCACCGGTTTATAAAGCGCGGCTGGACCGCGCGGCGCAGCTTTACCATCGCGGCCTGGCGCCGATGGTCATCATCACCGGCGGTGCGGGCGGCGATCCGCGCTTCAGTGAAGGCGTGGTCGGACGCGAATACCTCAAGACCCTGGGCATCCCGGACAGTCAACTCATCGCAGAAACGCAAAGCGGCGATACCGCCGAATCCGCGCGAAGAGTCAGGACCATTATGTATACCAACAGTATGCATTCCTGCCTGGCGGTGAGCGATGCCTACCACATTTTCCGTATCAAGCAGATGCTGGCGCGGGAAGGCGTGACTGCCTTCGGAGCGCCGCGGCCGAATTCGCGGCCGCAAAGCTTCTGGAAGCGCCAGGAATCGATCTGGCATGAGATTGGCAGCTACACGCTGTGGATCTTTCACCTGACGTAGTTTTTGTCGCTGCGCTCCGAACCGCTATAGCGTATCGATCCCCTAAAAGCCTTTCTGCGCTTGACGCGGGCGGCTCAGCGCGTGGTCGGCTTCGCCGCCTGGTGTTTTCAATGTTTTACGCTGCTCTCCGAACCGCCCGCAGGTTGTGGCGCAACGGTCTTTGCGCCGCGCGGCTTTAATCGTGTGATCCGGGAGATCGCGCGTGATCGGAAAACCAGAACTTTACCACTGATCAACTCTGATGACACTGATCAAACACTGATCAAAATAAAGTCCATTTACCCGATCGCCCATGCCATTCCCACGGCTGCGGTGGTGCTGAGCAGGTTCACCAGATCGTTATCGAGCCAGCCACGACGTTCGAAGATTGCACCCAGCAGGCTGTCGATGATGGTTCCGAAAAAGCCGGCCAGAATGATGGTAGCAATCTGGTGGGCGGGCGCCATCCTGGTGGCGGCGGCAGCCAAAGCCACGCTTGCGGCGCCGGCTAACGCCGCAATGGTCCCCAGGAAGCTGATGCCTCCATCGGCGCCGGCGGGAACAGGTTTGAATGTAGTGATCATCCAGGTTTTGGCGGGGAAGGCCATACCGATCTCGCTCGACGAAGTATCGGCGGCGGCTTCAGCAAGGGCGGCCAGCGCCAGCAACGGCCATCCAGAGCCCGCCACGGCAACTACCAGCGCGGCGATTCCAAGATTGGCCATGGCTTGTGCGGCACTGCGTCCGCCAGCGGATTCGGCGGTGCGAAGCTGCTGTTTGCGCGCATAGCCCACGCGCGTGGCCACCAGGGTCACGGCAAAGACGATCAGCAGCGCAAGAAACATACGCAGGTCGCGGGCAGCCATGATGAACGCCACCGCCGATCCGGCAAGAGCACCGCTGATGTTCACGCCGCCGGCGAACCATGCCATCAGGGCGAACCCGGCGGTGATGGCGAGCGCGGTAAGGAAGCGCGAACCGGTGGGTGGGAACTCGGCATGATGCAGCCATTCAAAGACCGCCAGAATCACCGCAGCAAATGCCAAGGCCAGAGCATCTGCAATCTTGGGTTGGCGCGAATTTGTCAGCAGCAGCCTCCGTGGGAAACCTGCATCGAGAGTCCTAACGGCTCAAAAAATCTTCACAGAAGTCCGCCCCTCTTCATTTTGAGCCGTGAATATCTTACCTTGGGAGGCGGCAGGCTATGGCGGAGTTCGCATAGGTGGAGGGCCTCGGCGGCCGCGTTTTTATTTTGTGTTGCCGTTTGCAGTCGATGAATTGGTGAGCGAAGCAGGCTGGGTTCGACCGGGCTGTTATGCGTGTTTGGCGCGTCGAGGGCGGCGCGGGGTCGTGGGTCGCAAGCTCTTGTCCGCCAGCCCGCCTGTGCCCCGAACAGCTCGAGTGGTGTTCAAGATTCCACGCAGGGCCTCATTGACGGCTTCATCATTCGGAAAAGCCTGTGCGATCTCCGGTTCCAGAAGGACAATATTTGTTGCTTCGCGATATCGCTTTGTGTGCTTTCCCCTGATGCCGCCTTTCATTGCTGCAAAATCGTACTCGGCACGCAAGTCGTCAGTCGAGTTCGGTTTCTTCACAAAAGCCTCTTTCGCGCCGGGTGGCTGTTCTAGCGCTAATAATTCGAATCGTATCACCTTCCTCGGTGTGTGCGACAACGAGGATCCGTCTCCGGATTGACTGCCCGATCATCAGAAATCTCTGTTCCTTCTCCGAATGATCTGGATCCTGAAAAGTAGCTGACAATGGATCGTCAAAGACTGTGGCGGCTTCACGGAAATCGGTTCTATGTTTCTTGAGATTGACCGCCGCTTTCCGGACATCCCAGGTGAAGATCACTCAGTTAGTATTAACAGTGAGATTGCGATTAGTCCATAGAATTTCATGTTCGACTCTCACCTGCCCTCCGAGATACCCGGCAATCCAATATCGCCGCTGAAACGTACTATTCATGAAGCCCTGGTAACGGCATGTTCAACCCGATCGACACATCTTCGCCGCGCAAGACGTCCCGCCGCGCTTTTCTGGCTGCTGCCGCAACCATTGGCGGAGGACTATACTTTTCTTATATGGGAATTTTTTCAAAGAAGACCGAAACAGCCGAGGCTGGCGCCGAGCATAAATCGAACCCGGCGCAGGCAGTCGATATCGTGGAGTTTACCGACCCCGGCGACCGCAAAGAGACAGTGCACGTCCCGAAGCTGGTAAAGAGTGAGAGTGAATGGAAGCAGCAACTTTCGCCCGGGGCCTATAACGTGACGCGCGAAGACGGTACGGAGAGGGCTTTTACGGGCGAGTACTGGAACAACCACGAAGAGGGAATCTATCGCTGCATTTGTTGTGGGACGGCGCTCTTCAGCTCCGATACAAAGTTTGAGTCGGGTACCGGCTGGCCGAGCTTTTACCAGCCGATCGCGAAAGAGAACGTGGAGTCGATTACCGACAGCACTTTTGGCATGCGCCGGACGGCGGTGGAATGCGCCCGCTGCGACGCGCATCTGGGGCACGTGTTCAACGATGGCCCACGGCCTACGGGACAGCGCTACTGCATGAACTCGGCGTCATTGAAGTTCGTGAAGAAGGCGTGAGCCGAATAAGAGTTTGATCGGAGATTGAATGTTGCGTCGAATCATGAATGCAGTTTTGATACTTTGCTTGAGCGCCACCATCGCGTGCCATGCGTCGAGCGCGGCGGTGAAGCTGCCGAATCCCACGGCTGACGAACCGCTGAGCAAAACCAAGAGCGCTGAGACCGTTGTCCTGGCGGGCGGATGTTTCTGGGGCATACAAGCCGTGTTTGAGCACGTGAAGGGCGTAACCAGCGCTACGGCTGGATATTCCGGCGGTTTGGCCGGCACGGCCCAGTATGAAACCGTGAGCACCGGGCGGACCGGGCACGCTGAGTCTGTGAAAGTGGTTTACGATCCGTCGCAGGTTTCCTTTGGACAAATATTGAAAGTGTTTTTCTCCGTCGCGCACGATCCCACGGAGCTGAACCGCCAGGGCCCGGACGAAGGAACACAATACCGGTCGGTGATTTTCTATGCCAGCGAAGAGCAGAAACGCATTGCGCAGGCGTATGTTGACCAACTCAACGGCGCAAAAGCTTTTGCTCAGCCCATCGTGACGCAGATCGTCGCGCTGAAGGCGTTCTATCCCGCCGAGGGTTATCACCAGGACTACGCGGAGCACCATCCCAACGACCCGTACATCGCCATCAACGATTTGCCCAAGCTCGACCATCTGAAGCAAACCTTGCCCGAGTTGTATGTCAGGAAGTAAGCCGCAAGGAGCCGCATAATCCTTGCCGCCTATCGTCAACGCACAAGCGATTGGGAAAGCTTACGGCGCTTCTCCTCTGTTTGAAAATATCTCGTTCACCATCTCTGAAGGCGACCGTATTGGGCTAATCGGGCCGAACGGATCGGGCAAGTCCACGCTGCTGGGCATTTTGTCCGGTGGCATCGAGCCGGATAGCGGCGTGGTCGCGGTGCGTCGCCACACGCGGCTCAGCTACGTGATCCAGGACTCACAGTTTCAGCCCGGTGAAAGCGTGCGTTCCGTAGTGATGAAAGCGCTGGGACGCAGCGCTGTGCCTGAGGCCGAACGCGCCGGCCGTTTGTTTGAGACGCTGGGCCGCGCCGGCTTTGAAGACTTTGACGCGCTGGCCGCATCGCTTTCCGGCGGATGGCGCAAGCGCCTGGCGATTGCCGAAGCGCTGGTGCAACAGCCGGATGTCCTGCTGCTGGACGAGCCCACCAATCATCTGGACCTTGAGGGCATTGAGTGGCTGGAAGAATTACTGCGCGCGGAATCATTTGCCTGCGTAGTGGTGAGCCATGATCGCTATTTTCTGGAGAACGTGGCCACGCAGACCGTGGAACTGAGCCGAGCTTATCCCGGTGGACTTTTGCGAGTGCCGGGAAACTACAGTGCATTTCTGGAGCACAAAGAAAAGTTTCTCCTGGCCCAGGAAAAACATCAGGAGTCGCTGGAAAACCGCGTTCGCAATGAGATTGAGTGGCTGCGCCGCGGACCTAAAGCCCGGGCGACGAAGGCTAAGGCGCGCATCAACAACGCGAACCAGTTGATATCCGAGCTGGCGGACTTGAATGCGCGCACGCGCACAGCCAGCGCGAAGATTGATTTTTCCTCCACCGATCGCAAGACCAAGCGGCTGGTGGAGCTTGATCGCGTGAGTTTTGCCGTCGGCGGCCGCACGCTGTTCGCCGATCTCGATTTTATGATCGCAGCGGGGAAGCGCGTAGGACTGGTGGGTCCGAATGGCAGCGGCAAGACGACGCTGCTGCGTTTGCTGCGCGGTGAAATACAGCCGACCGGCGGAGAGATCCGCCGCGCAGACTTTCTGCGTGTGGTGTATTTTGACCAGAACCGGGTGCTTGATCCTGAAGTAACCCTGCGCCGCGCGCTGGCGCCGGACAGCGATGCCGTCGTCTATCAGGACCGCGTGGTTCATGTGGCTTCATGGGCTGCGAGATTTCTATTTACCGGTGAGCAGATCAACCAGCCTGTGGGAAGGCTTTCCGGCGGTGAGCGGGCGCGAGTGTTGATCGCGCAGTTGATGCTGCAACCCGCGGACCTCTTGCTGCTGGACGAACCGACGAACGATCTTGATATCCCGACGCTGGAAATCCTGGAAGAGAGCCTGCTCGAATATGCCGGCGCTCTGGTGCTGGTTACGCACGATCGCTACATGCTGGACCGCGTTTCGACCATGGTGCTTGGCCTGGACGGACGGGGCGGCGCGGAAAGTTTTGCCGACTATCTGCAGTGGGAAGCGTGGCAGGCGGAGAGCCGCCAGCCAGCGCGCACAATGGCGAATGAAGCGCAGGCGGCCAAGCCCGCGCGAGCGGCAGAAACCTCTGCCAGGAAGAAGCTCTCTTACCTTGAGGCGCGCGAGTTTGCGACGATCGAAGAGCGGATCGCGCAAGCCGAAGAGCTCCTGGAGCAGAAGCGCGCAGCGGCGGAAGATCCATCTATCGCAAGCGACGCGGCGAAGCTGCTCAGCGCCCATGCGGAAATGGAAGAAGCGCAGAAGATAGTGGATGAACTTTACAGCCGCTGGGCCGAACTGGAAGGGAAGCAAGGCTGAGATCTGCGGCAGCAGAAAATGGAATAGTGCAGAGAAAGGTTGATTGGGTGATGTAGCTGCACCTGACATCGTTGGACTTCAGTGCAACTCACGCGAGGAAACGATAAAAACCCGCTCCATCACCCTCACCTTTATTGAGATGCATCTATTTATTCCGGCGCTGTCTTAGGCGCGATTTACGGCAATTTCACTGGGGTTACAGCGATGTATCGACAAAAGCCTTAGCGAATTTGAAGGCTTTCCAGCATTTTCTGATAGGTGGGGTGGAGCTGGTTGTAATCGCGATCGGGAGAGATAAAGACAAGGTAGACCAATCCACCCTGGGCGCGCGGCAGCGTTACCAGCAAATCCCGTTCCGGCAGCGGCTGTCCGTTGAGCTGCAATGGAGAGTTACCCAAAAGCTCCAATGAACGGCCCTGCATGCCGTTGAAGTCCACGTTTTTCATCTGGCCGGAAACTTTCATTCCCGGATTGTCCTGCGCCAGTCCCTGCGCCAGCTGCTGCGTTGCGTCGTCCAGTGACGAAGTGTCGCCGGCTTTGGTCCCCAGAACGACGCCATAAGCAATGCCGGTTTCGGCCGCGCCGGAAGGTGGCGCAATGATCGTGGTGTTCTGATCTCCGTTCACCTTCCAGTTGTCGGGGTAAGAAATGGTGAATCCTTGTCCGTCATGCTGGGCGAAGTTGCCACTGGGCTTGACATCGCGATATGCGACATCGGTTGCGTTCGCGCCGTTGGCAGAACCGTTGCCCGAGCCATTGCCGCCACCTGCCCCGCTGCCATTGCCCTCATTCGATGAGGTGTTCAAGCCCGCCGGAATGACGCCATTCTTTCTGTTCTGCTCCGCCCAGGCGCCGGTCTTTGCGCCGTTGGCAATCTCTTGCGCGCTATATGCTTTGGTGCGGGCGGCTTCTTCTTTCACCCGGGGAAACTGCGCGCTGTTGGTGACGTAATTCTTCTGCGGCCAGTTCCGGATTTCAGTTTGGATGGCGGCCGTGCGGTTGCCGGGATTCGGATGGTCGCTCAGGATCTGCGCGCCACCTTTGCCGTATTTCTGCTCCAGCGTCTGGAAGAAATCGGCCATGGCTTTGGGATTGTAGCCCGCGCGATACATGATGATCGCGCCGGTGGAATCGGCCTGGGACTCGTCCGCGCGCGAATATTTCATCAACATGGTGCCCGCGCCAATCTGGATACCCATGCGTCCCAGGCTGCCCAGCCCGCTCTGCGGCAGCACCGCGCCCGCCAGCCCGGCGATGATCTGCGCAATACTGGCTTTTGGGGCCTGCTTGGCGGAATGCTGCATGTACACGTGCGACATCTCGTGCGCCATCACGCCGGCCAGTTCCGCCTCATTCGCGGCGGCCTGGATCGCGCCCAGATTTATAAAGATCGGGCCGCCCGGAAGCGCAAACGCATTGATATCCGCTGCCGGGATCACATGGAACTGGTATGGCCAGGATTGCTCTGGCGGAATCACCGCCATCAACTTTCTGCCCAGGCTGCGGACATACTGCGTCTCAGGGCTCGAATCCGGCAGCACTGGCATCTGTTTATAGACTTCGCCCATGGCTTGCAGACCCAGCTTTTCCTGCTGCTCCTTGGTCATGCCGGGGCTGCCCGGATTAGGCAACTGCGGAGTGGAACTCTGCGCCAGCAGGGCAAAGGGCTGCGCCGGCAGGAGAGCCAATCCCAGCGCCAGCGCGCGGACGGAAAAATTGTATCTTTGCATACCAATCCTCACGGTAAGGCTTCACAAAAGTGGGACTCCTAACCTGCGCCTTGATCGATAACGGTTAGATGCTATTCAGAAAATGCCGGATGTACAACCGGGGAGCGCCGATATCGCCGTGATTCGCAGCGCAAATCTCGCCACGGAGATACCCGCCGGGCCGGGCACCTTGAAATCGCCAATTAGTCAGTTATTCCGACCCTATAGCCCCACCCCTCCCGTGGTATCCCACCGCATCCCATGTCATCCCACATTGGCGTGTGCTTCAGCATGCTCGTATGGCAGACCATTTCCGTGTGGCGCCGCCGCTCTCGGTTGCTTTCCGGCCTGATCTAGCCCTGTCCCGATCTTCATCCGAAAGGTCGCCTCGTAAGCCTCCATTCCTTCCCGCGTGTCCATTCTGAACATGTCGGCTGAAGGTCTCCATTCCACCGGCAGTGTCCGCGGTTCCGATCCGCGCTCATCCGCATCCATCCGCGGTAAATCTTCCGCACCTCCGCTTCCTCCGTTCCCCCGTGTTTCAAAGGTTTGGGTTTCGGGTTGGGGTTGGTCTTGACTGAATGCTGAGTGCTGACTCCTGAATGCCGCTTCCTCGCTAACCGTCTCCCTCACCAGCTCCTGCGTCTTTACCTGCCCAAACGTCACCCGTCCTACGTTCTGCAGCGCCAACTGCATTGAATACAACAGCAGCCCCGCCGTCTTGGCTGAGATCGTGCCTTCAATCAGAGCCTTCTGTATCCGCATGATCCCAATCTGGATCGCGTTGGCGTCCTCCAGCGCCGGCAAACTCAACGCCAGGGCCCGCGCTTCCATCATTTGCCAATGGGCAAAACAGTAGATATGTTTCTTCATCTGCGGCGACCCGCATGATGTCCCGTCCTGCCTCACCCATCGGCAGCGCGGCGTTGCGTCCGCCAGCTCCAGTCTGGCTTTCAGGCGAACGTAAGCATCTTTGTGCTCTTCCGCTCCCCGCGTCACCCGCCTCACCAGCTCCGGGTTCTGCTCCGCCAGCCTCTCCAGTTCGTCACAGGCCTCGCCGATTTTTCGAACCAATGCCTCCGCCCGCTGCTGAGCTGTGGTTTTGCCTTTCTCTGCGCTCTCTGTGTCCTCTGTGGTAAAAAGCTCTGGGTTTTTGTGTTGGTTTTGGCTAAGTGCTTCCTTCATGGCGTTTTCCTTCCGTATTCCCCGCAGGGAACTCAATTTTTCTTACTTTTGGGTGAAGTTCAACCATTCTGCATCTTAGGGCAAAATGATCCAGCAAATAAAGCACGAAACCGGACATGTTCAATTTCGCGTGCTGAGAAATTCACGCATTGGCCAAAATTCTTTGCATCTTTCCGGCAGTACACCTGCCCTCGATTCCGACCCAAAAAGCACAAACCTTCATATCTGTTTTTGCGCGCTTACCGGATCGTCAAAGGAAACGGAGAAAGTCGCCTCCGCTGTTCGCCCGCTGGACTGGACGCGATGTATGAATCAATACGAAAATGAGATCAAGCAGCACAGAGTTTGTAAACTAGTGATGTCACGATGCCGGACCAAACCATTCCACCGCCATTACCCAACGACTCGCAGCCTGCGTTGGTTCTTACGGCGCGGCAGCAAGAGCTCTGCAGGAGTCTGGATCACCTTCATGCACATCACGGTTTGAAAACCAAACCCTCCAATATGTTCCAAGGAGCTATCTTTGTCGCAAGGATTGAAGCGAGAGGTAATCCTGATTGGATAGCGCAGGCTGCGAACTCCCTGAGAGAGATTCTCTATCCATTTTGGAGCAAACAAGGCAAGCTGCCGGGCGGAAAAGCTGAGGCGCTAAGAAAATCGGGCTCTGTTGGTGCCGACGAGGATGCGGACGACGAAATTGGAAAGATTTACGGTTCGCTAAATGAATTGGCGCATCACGGAAATGGAGTTGGCAAAAGCCTGGATTTTCACACTTTTGCATCGGAGGATTTTGATCGACTCCTGGATGCTTTCGAACGGATCATGCTTGACAGCTTAATGCATCAGATCGATGTTCATCGTGAAATAGACGCCATTCTCGATGCTGGACCTGGCGAATGAGTAAGTTCCAAATTCGGGTAAAGCGGGATAGAGCTTAAATATGGATGAATCACGGCCAAAAGTCACTATCGAGAAAATTCGGGAACTGATAAATCTGAATCCTGATTCTCACCAATATTTTTTTTCCGTGGCTGATGAACGTTGGCTCGATTGGCTCTGGAAAAATGGATTACTCGCAGGAATCCACAAACCCATTGATCCGGAAAACCCTTCTCGGATACCTGAACTCGGGTATCTCAGCCGTGTCGTTGAGAAGAATCCCGCGAGAGTGGTGGACATAATGCTAGAAGTTTCTTCTGCTCCAGATGCATTCAATCCGGACACCCTCGATCAGTTTCTTTGGATCTGTAGCAAATTGCCAGCCGACCAGCTCGCACGGATGGTGCCGCAAATTCACGACAAGAATTGGGTCAGATTGATGGCGCCATTCAATGATTCTGGTTTCGAGTACGAGAATTTATTGAAAGTTCTTTCGGATGCAAAAGATTATGACAGTGTGCTGTTACTGGCCGAAACCATTTTGTCGGTGCGTACAAAGGAAGACATGCAGAAATCGGCGGGTGTTCGGAACGGAAGTCCCTTCTGTTTGCAGCACCTCGAACACACAAAGATTTTTGACCACCTTCCCCGAATCGACAACGGACATCTGAACAGAGCGCTTGCGTCGGTTTTGAAAACTTTCCGAGAGATAGTTCTTCTAGGCGATGAGGAAGAAACGGATCGCGCGTTCAAAATAGCGGATAAATACACTCTTTATGATGTCGATTTTTTTACTCTTGAGAGAAATCAAGAATACTATGATTCACCTGGCGAACAGATACAAGAGCTTGCGGCGGTAGCGAAAGGCTTAATTCACAGACTCATAAGTGACAAGCTTCAGGAGCAAGATTTTGTCCGTGAGATCTACAATCTTCATATCCAGTCGTTGCCCGACAGCCGGATGGGTTGGCGTTTGCAATTATACTTTTTGTCCCTGTGCCCAGAAGTGTTTAAGGCAGAAATTAAAGAACAAACGTTCCGGATTTTTGCGTGCAAAATGCCGAGCGACATCACCTTGGGTGCGGAGTATCAACGGTTTCTACAAGCAACATTCAACACTTTAGGCAATTCTGAACAACGCACTTACATCGCACGAATTATCGAGTCGGTCACAAAAAAAGAATGGGAGTATTCCGCTCGTGGCATCCTTTCATGCCTAGCTCATTTCCTTACCCCTGAAGAGCGGAAACTAGCAGAAGCTTCCCTCGGCCCTCTCAAAGACGATTACACCCCACAAACAGCGGTCGGCGAGATGCGGTCCGGATGGGTAGAGCCTCAAGCGCCTCCGGATACCGAGACAGAGTGGGAAAAACCTATTCCTCATATTGTGAACCTGCTCAAGACGCTTTGGGCACCGTTCGCTTTGAAAGAAAAATATAGGAAAGATGAGGATTTTCTACGGCCGATTGATGCTGAAGGTGTTGCCGGAAAAGTGAAGTTGGCAATAAAGGCCCGTCCAGCTGAGTTCATACAAAACGCATCGCGGTTTTTCGATCGCGCCAATCTTGATGCTCATTACACCTACGCTTTTTTTCAGGGTATTTCTGACCTGCTGCGAGAAAAGAAAATGCCCGCGAGCATTGATGTGTCTCCTATCCTCACACTGATGAAGCAAGTCATTGCTTCTGCATCTGCAGTGCGGTTCGAGATTGAGCAACCAGAAGAGAAGAAAGGATGGAATTGGCTCGCGCATTGGAGTGCTGTGCACAACAGTATGGCCGATATCGTGAGAGACTTACTTAGCGAAGAACACAGCTCTGGTGTAGATTTTGCCGGAAATCGCGATTCCTTTTATGAGGTAATTAAATATCTGCTCTCCCACACAGACCCGTCGCCGAGAGATGAGGAACTCGCAACCGCAAAAATCACCATGTCTTCGGGAAATACTCCAAAAAAGGTGGCTGATCTCCTCACCTTAGCGATAAATTCTGTGCGGGGCAGGGCATTCCAGGCTCTCGTCTATTTTGCTTATCGCGATGCCGGGTTGATGGACAAAAATCAACCTCTGAAAATACAGACTGACGTGAAGACATTGTACGAGGACGCAATGCGCGGGGAGAATACTCGGGCCATCATGTTCATGTTTGGTCACTATCTTCCGTCATTTTACTTCCGAGACATAGAATGGGCCCGCAGACTGTTGGTTGATATTTTTCCAACAGCCCCGGAAAAGAAGCATCTTTATCTCGCGGCGTGGGAAGGATATCTCGCAAACAAGTTATATCAAGATATGTTCTTCGACCCTGAAATCCAAAAACTTTACCAGCGTGGCATTGAGCTAACCGAACCGGAGGATCCGAGTCGCAACCAAGTCAAAGACCCAGATGAAATGCTTGCAACTCATTTAGGACTTGCGTTCATGTACTACGAAGCGTTCAATTTCGAACATCCTCTATTCAAAGCTTTCTGGGCTGGAAGCGTGCAGCGTCACGGGAAATTCGTGAATTTTCTAGGACGGATGTTCGTTTCGGGTCAGAATCCCCATGCCAACAAACTTTTGGAAACAGAGCCTCGCACCGCGGAGCGTCTGAAGGCGTTTTGGGATTGGGCATTAAGTACGCATCCCAGTGCTACCCTCTTCAACGCGTTCGGCTTCTGGATGAATCTTGAAAAACCAATATTCGAACCAAAATGGCTTGCCGAACATATAAGAAAAACACTGGAGAAAACAAAAGGACTTTTGGATTGGGATTACGTTCTTGTTCGATCAATCGTTCAACTCGCTCAAAAAGCTCCGGAAGAGACACTGGCTATTGCGAGGCTCTACCTTTTAGAGGGAGGCCTCCGAACGAAGCAACACAATCGAATCTCCATGCACTTAAATAAAGAATGGCTTGAGACGTTTCGGGTGCTCCACAACAACTCGGCGACGAGGGAAGGAACATATGTTCTTGTTGATGATCTCATCCGGGAGGGAGGCCGCATGTTCTGGATATTGAAGGATGCTTTGCAATAACCGGTTTTTGCGCAAAATGGGGATTAGTCTGACACTCCACCCCCAGTGCCGGAGGCGCGTCGCGAAGTTAGCCCAGCGCGTAAGCGCTGGGTAAACTGAGGGAAACGACAGAGCGCCGTAGGCGCGGCACAATCAACCAAAAACGTATCGCGGATCGTATTCAATGCCGTGCTTCTTCAACAATGCAATGAACTCCTGCTCAAACGTCATTTTCCGGTGATGCCGTTCCTGATTCTGAATGTATCTCACCACCGCCGCGATGTTCGACTTGCTTACCCCGAACCCACCGTATCCCTGTTGCCACGCGAATCTGCCGGTCTCGCGCGACATCCACCCCGACGAGTTCGCTTTTATGTCTCTAATCGCATCCGCGATCATGAGAGTAGGCGGAAATTGCAGCAATAGATGAATATGGTCTTCCATCCCGCCAATGGCATGGACGAAAATGTTCTGGTGCTGGCAAATACCAGCGACGTAGGCCCATAGGCGTTCCTTCATTTGCGCTGGGATGATTTTCCGCCGCTCTTTTGTGCTGAAAACGATATGCATGGCGTTCTGAAAATAGGTGTGAGACAAGGTATCGCGCCTCCGGCGCTCTGCATTCTAAAACAATTAACCCAGCGCTGACGCGCTGGGCTAGCTTCGCGACGCGCCTCCGGTGCTACGCGGTGTGGCGATGTAATCCCACGCTTTGCTCCGAGCGTATGATAAAAGGCGCACTCTTTGATGCCCACTCTTCGCCAAGACTGGCTGAAAAGGTGGACTATCCGCCCGCGTACCTGTGTCCTTTGTGGTTTAATCTCTCAATCCGCCAGAAACTCCCTCGTCTCTTTCAGGAACAGCTCGAGTTGATCGTGATGTACCCAGTGTCCGGCCTTCGGCACCGTGATGAGACGGCAATTCTGCATGGCAATTACGCGAGGATCGTTATCCGGCACCGGCGCAAAACTTTCCAGTCCCCAGAAGAGCAGTGTTGGAGAAGTGATCTGGCCGTAAATCTCCGACGTATCGGAAAGGTTGTGGCCGAAGGGCCCGATGGCGCGGGCGTAATTATCGAACTTCCACGTGAGGCAGCCTTCGGAATCCCAGTTGGTGCCATGTAGCGTGAGATGGCGCGCGACCTCGTCACTCAAGTGAGGATTCGCTTCCTTCATTCTGGCCATGGCGGCGTCCAGGCTGGGATAAGGTTTGCGCTTGCGCTTTTCGATTTCGCGCCGCGCTTCAATCCAGTAGCGCAGCCGGTGCGAAGCCGCGCCGTGCACACGATGGCTGGGCGGAAATCCGATGCCTTCAATGGAGACAGCTTTGGTGACGCGCGTGGGATAAACGCCGGAGTAATGCAGCACGATGATCCCGCCGAGCGAATGGCCGACGAGGCGGATTGGGAACTCGTCAATGATATCGAGGAGCGCGGAAAGATCGAGCACGTGTTCGGCCACGTTGTACATTGCGCCCGGGGCCCAGGCGCTGTTGCCGTGTCCGCGCAGGTCCAGAGCGTAGACGTGATAGTGTTCGCGCAGCGAACGCGCCACCCAGTCCCAGTTGCGGGCGTGGTCCAGGCCGCCGTGGACGAGCACCAGCGCAGGCTTGCCGTCCTGGCCGTAGTCCCAGAACTGGAGCTTGAGACGGTCAGAATAAAAAAAGTGCGAGATTGGTTCCATGTTGGTGGTCACGGTCTTAAGCATTCTAAACGGGGAAGTCCGGTTTTTGGGATTGTCCGTGGTCTGCACCGCTTCTGCGCGCCTTGACAGGGGCTTTCCTTGAGACTTAGACTGCCATTCCTCACGATGTTGTGATTGATCGCAACGTACTGTTTCCGCTAAGCAAGCAGTCCTGACGTTCTGGAGTCTCTTGGATCCCTTGACGAATTTTTCGCAAGCACGCGGGAACAACAGGAGGAAGTTACGATGTCGTCACGCATTCTAAGAATATTTGCAGTTCTGGCGCTGCTGTTTTCCGCGCTGGGACCGGAGGCCCAAATGCTGCCTAACCCATATGGAGCGCCCGTCAGCCTGGAGAACGCCAAAAAAGCCGCGGCTGCCGCGCTGGCTGAAGCCGTGAAGAACCACTGGACCATGGCGGTGGCCGTGGTGGACCCGAATGGCACGCTCATCTACTACGAGAAAATGGACAACACACAGATTGGCAGCGCCAATGTCTCGATCAACAAAGCCCGTTCGGCTGCGCTGTACAAGCGTCCGACAAAAGCTATGCAGGATGCGCTGGCCGGCGGTGGCGCCGGAATGCGCGTGCTGGCACTTGAAGGCGCCGTGCCGGTGGAAGGCGGCGTTCCCATCCTGGCGGATGGCAAGATCATCGGCGCGATCGGAGTTTCCGGCGACACCAGCGACCACGATGGCGTCTGCGCCCAGGCCGGAGCCGCGACGATCAAGTAAGCGGTCATTTAACCAACTATGGCCTGCTTCTGCGAAAACTGTCAGAGCAGGCCGCTTGGTTGAGCCTGCGTTTGCATATTAAAATGCAATATCGGGACCCTTAACCATTCATGAAAAAAGTCGTTGAACGTGAGAAGAACAAAAATTATTACCGCGTGCTCCATGTCCCCATCTGGATATGGGTGTTCTGGATTCTGCCTGGCCATCTCACGGCCGCTCTTTACGCGCACGGCCCTGACCGCCGGCACTGGATCTGGCTGGCCATTGTAACCGCCATCTGCGTCTGGCGCGGGTTTGCCGGACGGCTTCCTGGTGGCGAACCGTGCCCTTACATCACGCATTACGGCGAGCCCAAACCGAATCTCTGGTATCGGGTGGTTTGCTACACCGCCGCTTGGATCGACTTGCTCGTACCTTTTTCCATCAATCTGATTGGCCTGGCCATTAACTTTTTCACCGGCCGCTGGATCATCAACGATCTCTTCTCGAGGCTCTATTACCCGCTGGCGGTGGCCGTGGTATTGGCCACCGTGGTTGACCTCACGCCGCGCACCAGACGCTCAACCCGTAATGAAGGCGCAGAAAAAGGCTGGTTCTACGTTGCCATCTGGACGGTCGTTCCGACACAGCTTGCCGGATGGGCCATGTGGCGGCTGGGGAAATATTTTGATCTCTCTGCCGCGAGCCTCGGTCAAGTGCGGCTGGCTACGTTCCTGATTGTGGCCGGCGGTTTTCTTACGTTGGGTTTGCTGGGCAAGCTGCCGCGCACTGAGCGCTACCACATTCCCGAAGGTGTGATCTCTGACATGCCGGTTTCCGCCGGCGTCTGACGATTACCACAACCGTGGCGCAAAGCTATTCCGCCAGGCAGAACGCCACAATCGTGTTCCCGCGTCTGCCGGTTTTCTTTTCGACCTCGGCGATCAACTTCTCTTCCAGATTGTCCGGGTCGGGGACCATCTCGCAGGCGGCAATCTGCTCGTCGCTGGCACCGTGGTAGCAAAGGTCGCAGACACCCAGGACCTCCTCTTGTCCAGAGCGTGCAGGCGGCCCAAATGTGCGGCAGGTCATCGGACGCGCCCTGTAAAGATCGCAAGCTCCCGTCGCAGGATCCAGCGCCGGGCAGGGATCATTGTTGGCGAAATCAGCAAATGCGACTTCAGCATTTTCATCTTCGCCTAGAACTCCGGTCTTGGGATTGCCGGGGAAACCAGGCGAGAGCCGCTTTACTGCCTGCTTTGCACGTTGCCAGACCCGCGCTGCCCGCCTCGGGTCTGCGGCTGTAAGCTCTGCCAACCCTTTTTGCAGTCGCACCGCGTCCAGTTGGCTGATGGCGAATGCTCCATAGCAGCATTGTGTGCATCCTTTATGGCACACTAGCCATTCACCGCTTTTGCGCGCCGCTTCAGCCAGAGAGGCATCCACAATCTGTACAAGTTTCTGGTCGGAAGCGGGCAGAGAGATTCGCACCCTAAAGCATATAGCAAAAAATACAGGCGGAGCATGAAGGCTCCGCCGCATCTTTCCGGTTTTTAGCTTTCCGGATCAATATTTCTTTTCTTCTTGCTTCTTTTCTTCGCCCGTCTGTTTGCCTTTGCGCATCATCGTGAGTTTTTCCACGTTCAGGGAGTGATCAGCCTCGTTCAGCTTGGCTTTCACCTTCACGTGATGGCCTTCATGGCCCTTCACGGCGTCCATGTTGGAAATGTTCCAGGGCTGTTTGTCTTTGTCATTCACAAAGACGGTTTTGCCGTCCTGGTCTTTGACCCAGCCGGTGAGGCTCATGGTCTTGCCTTTTTCCGCGGCCTTGGCTTCTTTCTTCTCGGCCTTGTCTACCTTCTTGTCACTGGCTCCTTGATTGGCGGCGGGCTCCTGGGCCGCTAGATTCAAGGAAGCGGTAATCACTAATGCAAACAACAATGTAAGTAAGCGTTTCATAGGTTCTCCTTCGCGTCGGCATATGCCTTCTACCTGGTTCAGATGCCGGTATTCCGCGGAAGGAGGGCTGCCATAACTATAAAAACAAACAACTTAGGCCAACACGGGATAAGAGAAAATGTTGCGCTCAGGCCTTCATTTTTTTCGCAAACTTCTGTTCAAACTTCTTGACCTTCGGGGCCACCACAAACTGGCAGTAGGGCTGGTTTCCGTTATTGGCGAAATATTCCTGGTGATAATCTTCGGCCTCAAAGAATTTTCCCGCCGGCTCAAGTGACGTGACAATAGGATTCGGCCACGTGTGGGCCGCCGTCAGTTCGTCGATGGTCTTTTTTGCCTCTCGATATTGCTCTTCGTCCGAGTAAAAAATTGCCGACCGATATTGCGTCCCCATATCATTGCCCTGCCGGTTCGGCGTGGTGGGATCATGGAGAGAGAAAAACACCTCCAGAATCTCGCGGTAGCTCACTTTTCCCGGATCAAACGTCACCTTTACCACCTCAACGTGCCCGGTATCGCCATTGCAGACCTGCCGATAGGTGGGATTTTCGACGTGTCCGCCCATATAGCCGGATTCAACCGACGTGACTCCCTCCATGCGATCGAAAACCGCTTCCAGGCACCAGAAACATCCGCCGCCCAAAACCACAGTTTGTAAATTTGCCATAAAGATTGGATGCCTTTGTATGCTGAAAGTTCCGTTCTTGCAAACTCAAAAGCTTACTCATGATCAGAGCTGCTGACAACTCCGCGGCTCGGAACAGATTCTTACGTACATAACCGATGAGAGCTGAACACATGAAATGGCCTTTTGTGCGTCGTAAAGGCGCCCTCTTGCAATATCTTTTCATTGCAATCGCATTGTGCGTCTTCGTCTCCGCATTCAATTCTTCCTGCAACGCGCAAGTCACAATCGCACAGATCAGTGATACGCATCTCGGAGAGCTCCACTCCCCGCACGCCGCGGAGAACCTGCGCCGCACAGTCGATATGGTCAATGCCCGCCACCCTGACGCCGTGGTGCTCAGCGGCGATATCGGCGAAAATCCGGAAGAGTGGCAGCGTGCTCGCGAAATCCTGAAAGGCCTGCGCGCACCCTTGTATTACGTTCCCGGCAACCATGACGTTCATACCAATGACGTTGACCGCTATCGCGGCGTATTCGGCCCGGACTATTATCGCTTTCAGGTCAAGAACGTGACTTTCCTGGTGATCGACTCGCAGCTTCTGGGAAACTTTGATGATTTTTCCGCCCAGTCGCCGCAACCCATGCCACCGCAGACTGAGGCCGAGTCGCAAAAAATGCTGTCCTGGCTTTCGCGACAAGCGCCCGGATCCAACGCCGGAGATCGCGGCAAACGCCACTGGTGGAACAGGGGAGCCAATCGTGACGATCGCCCGCCGCAACGAGATGACGACGACGATCGCCGGAGCAACGATGGCGACGATCGAGGCGACCGCGACGATCGAGGCGGAAATATCGTCATCGGCATACAGCACATTCCCGCGTTCCGCGGAGACAATTTGCCTCCCGATCCAAAACCGTATTGGGTCATCAATGAGCCGTATCGCTCCCGCGAGACGGATATTCTTCACAAGCTTGGAGTGAAGCATATGTTGGTTGGCCATTGGCACGTCGGAAATGTATTCGAACGCGATGGCATTACCTGGCACGTCGCACCCAGCACCAGCAGACTGCTTCCCTGGAGTAGCCCCCTCGGTTTCGCTATGCACACCATCAGCCCTGGTGGAGACGTGAGGACCGAATTCGTCTCCCTTGGTACAGAACCATGAGCTACGCTAGCCGGGAGGTCCAGCGAGTTCGTCGACGTGCGGCGACTGTCCTCCCAGCCACTCCGGATGATGCGCCGTGGAATCGAAGTGCGCTGAAGTCTTGAACAATTCGAATTCGCCGTGGGCCGCCACTTTTTCCGTCTTCGCCAGCAACGCTGCAACTTCCTCTTTGCTCATGGGCTTGAAAGTTTTAGCAGCTTCTAAAGCCTGCTGCAGGATCTCCGGGCTGTCGATTCCGGTGATCACCACGGAAGTCGGCAGGTTCAATGCGTAATGCAGGCACTCCATCGCCTTCACCACGCCGCTTTTCAGAATAATGTGGTCGCCCATGGATTTCATGCCCAGCACGCCAATCTGCTGTTCCACCAGCTTGGGCAGCACCAGTTTGCCAAAACTGCGGAAGTGCGCGTCCATTACGTTGAGCGGCATCTGCACAGTATCAAAATGAAAACCGTGCTTCGCCGCCACTTCCAGCATGTAGAGATGGATGTGCGGATCTTTGTGTCCGGTAAATCCAATGTAGCGCACCTTGCCGGCCTTCTTCGCTTCCAGCACGGCTTCCTGCGCGCCATTCTCGGCAAAGATGCGGTCCGGATCGTCGAAGCGGATGACCTCATGGTGTTGGATCAAGTCAAGATGGTCGGTCTGCAAGCGCTGTAATGACTCGTTGATCTGCTTCGTCGCTTCTTCCTTGGTGCGTCCATCCAGCTTGGTCATCAGGAAAGCTTTCTGGCGATACCCGTCCTTCAATGCTTTTCCCATGCGCACTTCGCTCTGGCCTTTGTTGTAATCCCAGGAATTGTCCATGAAGTTGATGCCGCCGTCGATTGCCGCCCGAATCAGCTTCAGGCTGTCATCGTCGGACAGCTTCGGCTGTCCTATGTGGAACCCGCCCATTCCTATGGCGGAAACCCGCTCGCCCGTTCGGCCCATCGTGCGATATATCATCGAGCCTCCTTCTTTGCCCTGCGCATTCGATTCTGTCCGGCCTATCAGCCCGCCGGCCAGAGATCCTGAGCTTGTTGCCGAGATCCCCGCCATCGCGACGCCTTTGAGAAAGTCTCTGCGTTGCATGCCGTTTTATCTCCCGAGTTCCAGGTGTTTATGCCGCAATCAGGTCTTCATAGCCCCGTTCCGACAGGTCATTTTTTCCCAGGGGAACGCTGGCCGGCCATGGTTCATCCACGCCCATCAGCGCCAGTGCACTGCCAAGAAGTGCAAGGTTCTTGCTGAAGTTGATCATTTCATTCATGCGCTGGTTCGGATCTTGAATACTCCAGAAGTTGTGCATCACCGGGGAGACGCCTGCCAGGAAGCCGGCAATGGCCGCTGCGCCCAGCTTCGGTTTTACGCCCAGCACGATGCTGGCGCCGCCTGCAAGCAATACCACACCCGTTGCGGTCACCGCGGCATCGGGCAGGGGTACCTTTTTTGTATCCGCATGTTGAGCCAAAGATTTACGCTGCTTCAGGTGATTGATTCCGTTATAAAGAAAGAAACTGCCGAAGATGAGCCGGCCAATGACGAATGCAGCTTTCATTTTGCTTCTACCTCCGCGTGCAAAAGCGACGAAGAGTAGGATTCGAAGTAGATCAGTCGGGTGGCCATCATCAGGTTCGCTGAGAAACTTCTTTTAGTTCTCAGAGAGAAACCAGTTCAGGGATTATTTCTGCGCTGCGCGTTCGATCTGCCCGGCTATTTCTTTGGCGGCTTGTAAGGAATGGCCATATCCTTGTTGAGTTGGTCGATCATGTCTCTCACGGTTCTGGCGTGCTCTCCGAGCGGAGCATACTCCAGATATTTATTCAGTGCTTCCGTGGTGCCCGGCGGGACCACATACTTCCCGTGTTCCACTTGCCCCTGGCCAAACAAGATGGAAGCCTTGATGTAGTACGCGTCAGACAACGTGGAATCGGACGCAATTGCGCGGTCGCATGCCGCTACCGCGTCCTGACTGCGCTTCAGGTTGTAATAGGTTGCGCACAGATTGAAGTAGGGCATGGCTGGATATGCCGCCGACTCAGCCGCCTGCGTAAACACGCCTATCGCCTCATCGTATTTTTTAAGCTTCACCAGCAGATGGCCCTCGGAATTAAGCATCTGCCCCATGCCGACTTTTGTGCGTCCGGAATCGGACTGCTGTTCCAGCATTTTCTGCGCCGTTGCCACACCTTTCTCGTAAGCCTCAAGAGCATCTTTCGGCTTGTTCGCCGCCATGAAAAGTCCACCCAGGACTTGATAAGGTCCCCACTGTGTTGGATCGTCGGCAATAGCCTGATTGCATTTCTCAATCGCGGCGTCAGTCTCGCCATGGTTGGTCAGCGCGTTGCATGCCCGATAGCGCGCCATAAAAGGATGCGGATATGTTGCGGCCGCCTTGTCATAAAGCGCCACTGCCTCGTCAACCTTTTCCAGCCGGTCGTAACAGTCGGCCTCTGCCAGCAACAGGTCGCCAATGTCTGTAAGCGCGCGATCAGAGTCTGAGGGATTCGCCAACGTCTTTTGCGCTACCTCCACGCCCTTCGCGAAACTCTGTGCCGCTTCCTGGTACTGCATCTGATTGGCCTGCAACGTACCCAGATTCTGGTAGAACTCCCACCGATTGCCATCCAGCGCAATCAACTGCTGCACCAGTTTGATCGCGCTTGGCCAGTCCTGGATATATGCTGCGGTGTGAAATTGCACGATCAGGCGATTGATTTTCGCCGCATTCGCATTTTCCTGCCGGATCAACGCAAGTTGCTCTTTGGTTTTCCTTCCAGCCGCCAGGTTGGTCCCGCCGCCCGGCATGACCGGGCCTTCAATGGACGACAAATCTACATTTAGAATATTCTGGGAATCAGGGTCATTGTTGTCGCCAATGGTTTTCCTGCCGGAATAAAGGTGGCTGCCATCCGGAGCTGTTATCTCGATCTGGTAGACGCCATAATCCACGCCGACCAGGACGAAAGCTCCTTTCTTGTCAGTCTGGATTCTGTAGATCCGGCCGGTTCCCTCACCCATTGTGGGCGATTCCGACCTGGAGCTATCGCCCGCCCGCATGTGTCTATCGACTATGCCGATCTTTTGATAGGTAATGAGCGCCCCGGCCAGCGGCTTGCCTTCCCGGTCCAGGACCTGTCCGGAAACAGTCGCTATCGACAGCGCGAAAAGCATAAGGCAAACGTTTGTCATGGGCCCCTCCGCAAATCTTGTCAAAAGCGGCGTGCGTTCATCGCGGTAAGTGACACCATAGGCAGCCAAAATGTTCCTCGCCGCCGATTGCTGAGGCATCTGCTCCCTTTATTTAGATAGGCGAGCAGGACCAACGGTTATCGCTTCTTGCGCGTTTCTTTTACCCTTCCACCCAGTCAAAAGCCCTGGTGACGGCCTTTTTCCATTGCTTGTACATCTGCTCCCTGAGCGTCGACTCCAGTGCTGGTTTCCAGGTCTTCTCCGCCGACCAATGAGCGCACAGCGCCTCCGTGCTGCTGAAAAATCCCACTGCCAGCCCGGCAGCGTAAGCCGCTCCCAGGCTCGTGGTTTCCTTGATTGCCGGCAACACCACCGGTCGGTCCAGAATATCAGCCTGAAATTGCATCAGCAGATGATTGTTCACCATGCCGCCGTCCGCGCGCAGCTCTTCCAGCCGAATGCCGGAATCCTGTTCCATGGCTTCCACTACTTCGCGCGTTTGAAAGGCGACGGCTTCCAGCACCGCCCGCGCCAGGTGGCCCTTGTTGGCATAGCGCGTCAATCCCACAATCACGCCGCGCGCATTCTCTTTCCAATATGGCGCATAAAGCCCGGAAAATGCCGGGACCATGTACACGCCGCCGTTATCATCCACAGCCAGCGCCAGCTCCTCGATCTCGGCGCTGGTCTTGATCAGCCCCAGATTGTCGCGCAACCACTGCACCAGCGCCCCGCCGATGGCCACGCTGCCTTCCAGCGCATAGCGCGTCGGCTGATCTCCTAATTTATAAGCCACGGTCGTGATCAGGCCGTGCTTCGATTCCACCGGCTTCTCACCCGTGTTCATCAGCAGGAAGCAGCCGGTGCCGTAAGTGTTCTTGGCTTCGCCGCTGCGGAAACACGTTTGCCCTACCAGCGCCGCCTGCTGGTCGCCCAGGATGCCGGCAACCGGCACGCCGCTGAGCGGCCCCTGCCTGATCTGTCCGTAAATTTCGCTGCTGGAGCGGATCTCCGGCAGGATCTGCCGCGGGATGGAAAACGCGCGCAGCAGTTCCTCATCCCATTGCAACGTTTTCAGGTTCATCAGTTGGGTGCGGCTTGCATTGGTCACGTCGGTTGCGTGTATGCCCTTGCTCGGGCCGGCGTTTTCGCCGCCGCTCAGCTTCCACAGCAGAAACGTATCGATATTGCCGAACAGCACCTCGCCGCCTTCGGCCATCCGGCGCATTCCCGGAATGTTATCCAGCAACCACCGTATTTTGAGGGTGCTGAAGTAAGTCGAGAGCGGCAGTCCTGTGCGACGGCGAAAAAAGTCATCGCCAATTTCTCTGGCCAGTCTGGCCACGTCTTCGGCCACGCGCATGTCCTGCCATACGATTGCGTGTGCCAGCGGCTGGCCTGTCTTCCTGTTCCAGAGCACCGTGGTCTCGCGCTGGTTGGTGATTCCCACGGCCGCCAGGTCGGCCGCCTTCAGGCGTGCCGCGGCCATCGCCTCGGATATCACTTCCTGAGTGCGCTGCCAAATCTCTTCCGCGTCATGCTCCACCCACCCCGGCTGGGGATAGATCTGCTGATGCTCCTTCTGCGCACAGGCCACAACCTTGCCCACGCCATCAAACACAATGAACCGCGTGCTGGTCGTGCCCTGATCAATGGCTCCAATGTAGTGGCTCATGAGTGTTTTAAATTGCTGACGGCATTTTCGACTTCAAATTGTCAATTGTGGCACTTTTGGCAATCCTGACAATTACCTGATGAATTACTGCGTCGTCAAGCTTACGCGTATCATCTACTCCGGTACACTTCTATGCCATAGGAGAACCATGTCCATTAGACCGCAGTCGTTCGCAAGCCACGCCAAGTTCGATCCGGCTTTTCACTTTTTCGTGCTGCCCGTTCTTCTGATCAACATTTTCATCGTTGGTTATCTCCTGTTTCGCCACCCGGGAATCGGCGGCGCATGGCTCCTCTTGGTCTCCGTGGCCTTGTTCGTGCTTGCCGGACGCACCCGCAGCTATGCCACCCATCTTCAGGACCGCATCATTCGCGTCGAGGAACGCCTGCGTCTGGCCGCGCTCTTGCCGGAACCGTTGCGCTCGCGCATCGGCGAACTGACAGACTCACAGCTCGTCGGTCTGCGTTTCGCCTCCGATGCCGAACTGCCCGCTCTCGCCCAACGCGCGCTCGATGAAAAGCTCAGCCGCTCCGACATCAAGAAAGCCATCATGGGCTGGCGTCCGGATTATTCCAGGGTCTGAGGTCGTCAGTCGAGGCGTGACGCATATCCAATTCGAATTGGAAGTTTGATCAGCGTTCATCCGCGTAAATCTGCGGCAAAATCTCTTTGCCATCGCTGCAAAGATGTCCGCTTGATACTTATCTCATATACAATTTCCGTTCTCATTCATAGGAGTCTCTGCATGCGCCGAGTTCTATTCACCGCACTGATCTGCCTGATCGCCCTGATGCCGCTTTCGGCCGCCGCGCCCGACGACGAAGCTCTTTATGGCTTTACCTCTACTACCTCACATGCCGAGCGCGACTGGGAAAACAAATTTCGCGCCATCCCCGATCCCAAGAATCTCCGCGACTACATGCAGCGGCTCAGCGCGCGTCCGCATCACGTCGGTTCGCCCTATGACAAGCAGAATGCCGAATGGATTCTCTCTCAGTTCAAGTCCTGGGGGCTCAACGCGCAGATTGAGCAGTTTGATGTTCTCTTTCCCACGCCCAAAGAGCGCATACTCGAACTGACGGAGCCAACGCATTACACGGCCAAGCTGCAAGAACCGCCCGTTGCAGGCGATCCCACGTCGAGCCAGCAGAGCGAGCAGCTTCCCACATACAACGCTTACTCCATTGATGGTGACGTAACCGGCAGGCTCGTCTACGTCAATTACGGACTTCAACGAGACTATGAAGAGCTAGACCGTCTCGGCGTTTCCGTGAAAGGCGCGATCGTGATTGCACGCTATGGCAACTCTTGGCGCGGCATCAAGCCAAAGATTGCCGCGGAGCACGGCGCCATCGGCTGCATTATCTACTCCGATCCTCGCGATGATGGCTATTTCCAGGACGATGTTTTTCCTGACGGCCCCATGCGCAATGAAAACGGCGTGCAGCGCGGCAGCGTTATGGACATGCCCACCTACCCCGGTGATCCCACTACACCTGGCGTGGGGTCCAAGGGCGACGTGAAGCGGCTTGCGCTGAAAGATATTCCCACGCTCACCAAAATCCCCACGCTTCCAATTTCTTACGGCGACGCTAAACCTCTGCTGGCCGCGTTGAAAGGTCCTGTGGCGCCGGAAAGTTTTCGCGGCGCTCTGCCGCTTACCTATCACGTGGGCCCCGGCCCGGCCAAAGTCCACCTGAAAGTCGCATTCAACTGGGACATCAAGCCCGTCTATGATGTGGTCTTCAAAATTCCCGGCTCAGAATCGCCCGACCAGTGGGTCGTCCGCGGCAATCATCATGATGGCTGGGTGAATGGCGCGGAAGATCCCATCTCCGGCCAAATCGCTTTGCTCGAAGAAGCCCGCGCTCTCGGCGAACTGCTGAAACAAGGTTGGAAGCCTAAACGCACCATCGTCTACTGCGCCTGGGACGGCGAAGAACCCATGCTGCTCGGATCGACCGAATGGGCGGAGTACCACGGCGACGAACTCAAGCAGCACGCTGCCATCTACATCAATACCGATGGCAATGGCCGCGGCTATCTTGGAGTCGAAGGCTCGCATTCGCTGGAAAAATTCGTCAACGGCGTGGCCCGCGATATCACCGATCCGGAGAAGAATATTTCCGTGTGGAAGCGCAGTCAGGCCGCTCGGCTTACCATGGGCCGCCCGGAAGACCGCAAAGACGCGCGTACCCGTCCTGATCTCCGCATTGGCGCGCTTGGCTCCGGCAGTGACTATACGGCATTCATCGACCATCTGGGCGTGGCTTCGCTCAACGTCGGCTTCGGCGGCGAGGACGATGGAGGCATTTATCACTCCGTCTATGATGACTTCTACTGGTTTACGAAATTTTCCGACAAGGATTTTGTCTACGGGCGCGCTCTCTCGCAGACCGTGGGCACCATGGTGTTGCGCTTTGCCGATGCTGATGTGCTGCCTTACGATTTCTCCGATTTCGCCGACACCATCCACAAATACTCTGAAGAGTTGAAGACCCTGCTTAAGAACAAGCAGGAACAGGTGCACGATCGCAACCAGGACATCGACGATGGCGTTTACAGCGCCGTTTCCGATCCTCGCCGCCCGACTGTCGCGCCGCCGAAGGAAGACGTCCCGCCATTCCTCAACTTCGCTCCGCTGGACAATGCTCAGAACGCTCTTGACCGCAGCGCACAGCGATACGCCAAGGCCGCAAAAGCGTTTGCCGGCGGAACTGCTGCATCGCAATCGCTCCAGGCGCTCAATGCAAGCCTGCTCCAGACGGAACGCAAGCTTACCAACCCAGACGGCCTGCCGCGCCGCCCGTGGTACAAGCACCTGATTTATGCGCCGGGGTTTTATACCGGCTACGGCGCCAAGACCCTGCCTGGTGTTCGCGAAGGCATTGAAGAAAAACGCTATCAGGAAGCGGAAAAAGAAATCAGCCGCGTGGCGCAGGCATTGCAGAATTATGCCGATGCGATTGATTTCGCTGCGGCAGACCTGGAGAAGGCCGCCAAGTAATCGCCGTCATCGCCGTCATCGCCGTTATCGCGCGGAATCGCCGGAAGTAAAAGTCCACCACGGAGGCACGGAGAAGACGCGAACGCGGTCTATACTTCACTTAGTACTCTAATCATGCTCCTGCATGATCAGTGTCATCAGTGTTTATCGGTGGCAAGGTTTTCTGTCGCGATGCCGATTGCTGCCGCAGCCGTGTCATGCACGGGCGTTTCCACGCCACATGCCTTGCCCAGTCTTGAGACCGCGCCGCTCAGGTCTTCGATTTCCGTCGGACGTCGGGATTCAAGATCGATCAGCAAGCTTGGCTTCATTGCTTCAGGCAGACCATCGATGGTCTTCATCGTGCGTTCCGTTTCGTCCTCTGCCAGCGCCACCTTGCGCGCCCGGGCCACTGCGACCACCTCGCGCACCGCACGTTCAATCAGCAGATGGCCGAGCGGCGTCGCGCGTAGCGGGCCTATCGCGGTGCGTGAGAGTCCGCAGGCCGCGGCCATTGAGGCGATGAAAGCGAACTTTCGCCACAAATCAGCCGTGATGTCACGAGAAATTTCTGTGTCTACCCCGCCCTCGCGGAAGGCCTGGGCAATTGCGCCCACACGTTGCGCGCGTTCAGGATTGGATTCCGCCTGGCCATCCAACTCTCCCAGCACTACACGCTGAAACGGGCTGCGACGCTCAAAGGTGCCAGGTGCTGTTCGCACTACGCTGATAGCCGTTAGGCCGCCCAACAATTGGGCGCGGGGAACTCCGTGCGCCACCAGTTGGTCCACCACTTCAACGCCATTGAGCAGCGGCAGGATGAGCGCGCCCTGCCCGGCCAGCAGCGCCGCCGCAGGAGCAATCTCTGCCAGCGAATAATTCTTAACGGCGACAATGGCGCAATCCACGCGGCCGAAATCCTTGGCGTCATCGCTGGCCTTCACCGCCATCCTGAATGTCTCCCCAGGCGTGCGGATTTCAATGCCGCGCTCACGCAATGCCGCCAAATTTGCCGTCCTGGCCAGAACGCAGACTTCATGACCGTTGCGCGCGAGCAGCCCGCCGTAATAGCCGCCAACGCCTCCGGCCCCCAGGATTGCAAACTTCATCGTCATGCAATCAATAGATGATCCATCGCGAATAGATGATCCAGCACTTCTGATGCGCCGCTCAACGCATGATTCGACGAAATCTTTACTCGGCCCCCCACTCGTTCGACGAAATCTTTACTCGGCCCCCCACTCGAATGAAAGCGCAGGGGCGCAGCTCTTGCTTTTGACTGAGACCTGCATCGTGCCCATCGTTCTTCCTTTTACAAAAGGCGTGAGCGTTGCCCAGAATTCGCCTTGCGGATTTGTTTTTGGGTGGGACTCGTGGATTTCCTGATAGGACTCGCTATGAAAATTGAGCACATCGCCGGGCGTGAACCCCTTTCCGCGAATCAGCGCCAGCTCGAACCTCGGACTCAGGCGCACGATTTCCAGGCTGCACCCTTTGTCATGCTCGATCATTGGCGCGGGCACAATGGAAAAGAAAATCCTGGTGGTGTGGTCTTCGGAAATCAGTGCGTGGCGGAAGATCTCGCCAATTCCTGGGGTATAGGTCAGCTTCAATTCGGCGCCTTTCATCTTTTGCGCACAGTTTCTGGTGGAATCGGGCGGGCAGCCCACGGTCCCGTCAGCTGCAATGGCCAGCCCTTCCATCATCGTAACCGGCTGGGGAAGGGTGATGGGCCATGCCACCAGCGAATAAAGCTTGTTTTTGGGCGCGCCGCTCAACTTCACCCGGTACTGCATCAGCGGCTTGCCCTCTGACTGGTCTTTCTTGATCAGCTGCACATCCACTTTGGCGCCCTTGGTAGTTGCGCTGTCCCAGTCAATCGTGGCCTGTGCGGTCTTCTTCATCAGTGCTTCATCCGAAGGGCCTTGTTGCTGCTGTGCCGGCGCGGCGGCGCGCGGCTTAGCTTTGGACCGCTGCTTCGTTGCTTGCCCTGCCGTGGCTTGCCCTGCGGCCGGGAAATACACGCCTAGAATCGCTATAAGAACAAGAATATGTCGCATGATGAACTGGAGAATACCATATGCCAGGTTCCTTCGATGTGCGTTGCTTGTCCTTGGGCCGAGCTGTTCTCATGGTTTGCTACGCGCATTCGCCGCCTGTATATTGAGGAACCAAATCTACGCTGGAGATCTCGGAATGTTCAAAGCGGGAAGAATCATCATTGCGATCGTCATCACTTGTCTGGTATCGGCTCCTCTCGCTCTTGCGCAGCCCGCCGCTCGCGCTCGCACGAAGATCCCTGCCTCTCCAATGGACGGTGTGATCTCCACCCTTTTCAGTGCGAAAACCTTTGACCAGACAGCCATCTCGCCCGACGGCAAGCTGGTGGCATGGGTGGAAAATTCCAAAGGCGGCTCGTCCATTTATATTTCTGCCATCAGCGGCGGCGCGCTCCGCCGCATTACTGCCGGCGGAGGAACTGAAAGCAGCATAGCGTGGTCCCCAGACAGCAAACAGATCGCTTTCCTCTCTGACGCTGCCGATCCCGGCCAGCCGCAGTTGTATATCGCCAATGCCTCGGGCGGGTCCAGCCGCAAGCTCACCAGCGTAAAGGGATTGCCCGCTTCGCCCGGCTGGTCACCTGATGGCAGGACCATTGCATTTCTTTTTACTGAGAACGCTGAACGTGCCGCGGGCCCACTGGTCGCGGAAAAAGCCCAGACTGGAGTCATCAAGGAAGCCGTCACCGAGCAACGCCTTGCTCTCATTGATGTCGCGGGCGGCAAGCTGCGCCAGATTTCGCCCCCTGATATGTACGTTTACGAATATGCCTGGTCGCCGGACGGCAAAACCTTCGTCAACACGGCGGCCCATGGCAATGGCGACAATAACTGGTATATCGCGCAGATTTATACCATTCCCGCCGCCGGTGGAGATATGAAGTCTATCTATCAGCCGCCGATCGATTCGCAGATCGCCATGCCGACGTGGTCGCCCGACGGAAAATCTGTGGCCTTCATTTCCGGCATTATGAGTGACGAACCTGCCGTAGGCGGCGATATTTTTGTCGTTCCGTCTACAGGTGGCGAAGCCAAAAATATCACGCCGGGCATGAAGGCATCAGCCAGTTCGCTTATGTGGCCGTCAGACGGCAAGATCCTTTTTGGTGAAGATGTCGATGGCGAGAGCGGAATTGCCTTGGTGGACGTCGCCAGCGGAAACATTCAAACGCTCACGCATGGCCCGGGCCAACTGGCAGCCGCAGGCTGGGGCACCGCAATTTCTCTTGCGGCCGACGGCAAAACGGCTGCGGTCATCCGCCATTCACTCGCCCAGCCTCCGGAAATCTGGGCGGGCGCGATTGGAGAGTGGAAGCAGATCACCTCGCGCAATGCCAATCTCAAACCTTCATGGGGTGAGGCAAAGAGCATTCACTGGCAAAACGATGGCTTCAATCTGCAGGGCTGGCTTCTTTACCCGCTCAACTTTGACGCGTCAAAGAAATATCCCATGGTGGTACAAGTCCATGGCGGCCCCAGTGCGATGCAGCATTCGGCGTGGCCGGGCCCTCACAGCTTTGGCGTCGCGCTCTCCTCCGCCGGTTATTTCGTTTTTATGCCTAATCCCCGCGGCAGCTTTGGCCAGGGCGAAGCTTTTACTCGCGCCAACGTCAAAGACTTTGGTTACGGCGATTTTCACGACATTATGACCGGAGTCGATCAGGCGCTGAAAGAAGCTCCCATTGATGAGCATCGCCTGGGCATTACCGGCTGGAGTTATGGCGGTTACATGACCATGTGGGCGGTCACGCAAACCAACCGCTTTGCCGCGGCTGTCGCCGGCGCAGGGCTCGCGAATCTGCAGAGCTATTACGGCGAAAACCAGATCGATAAGTGGCTGATCCCGTTCTTCGGCGCGTCCGTTTATGACGATCCCAAGGTGTACGCCCGGAGCTCTCCAATCACCTTCATCAAGAATGCGAAAACTCCCACCCTGGTCATCGTGGGCGACAGTGATGGCGAATGCCCGACTCCGCAGTCGTATGAATTCTGGCATGCGCTCAAGACCATTGGCACGGAAACCGAAATGGTTGTTTACGAGCATGAAGGCCATATGTTTATCGATCCCGAACACCAGCGCGATGTGATTGAGCGAGTGGCCGCCTGGTTCAACCAGAAACTGAAGTGATCCATCCAACTTTTTTCGCTGAAAAAAATAAATCTGGAGTACTACGGCGATCGGGCCATGATCGGCCGTTCACGCTGGTGTAGTCTGCCAACAGCTCTTAGCTCAAAAAAGGTAACCATGGCTGGAAACAGACGCGCTCGAATTCTGCTTGTTGATGGCGATAGTACGGTGCAGCATCTGCGCGCCCTCATACTGCGCATGCAAGGTTACGATGTCGATACCGCCGCCGATCTGGAAGCGGCCCGCACCGTTGTTACCGCGGCCGGCCCATATAACCTGATCATTGTTGACGTTGGCCATTTTGCCGATCCCGGTCTGGAGTTCTGCGAAGAAATCAAGCAACGGCAGCCCAGGCAGAAAGTCCTTATGCAGGTGGATGGGCATCTTTATCTTGGCCGTGAGAGCTGCCCGGACAAGGTTGTGTCGAAACAGGAAGGGCCGCAGCATTTTGTGCACGAAGTGGAGCGTTTGCTGGAAGCGACCTGAGGCCTGGCAATCGAACATTGCCGTGCACGGTCACTTCGGCGAAACCACGCGGCCATATTCTGATGCCCGCGCGATCCGGTCAAAGTAACTAAACGTGAGCGCCGAAATTTTGCGGATCGCCGCCGCGCCGTCCTTCTCGTCTTTGAGATACGTTGTCATCACGCACAAAACATAAGGGCGTTCCTTCAACAAAACGATTCCAGAGTCATTGCGGACGGCTTCCAGTTCGCCGGGTTTGCTGGCGGCGGCCACGTCGTCCGGCAGCCCTTGCAGCAGCGAGCTCTCTTTGTGCGTGCTGAGCATCTTGATGAAATCGGCCGTCATGTCTTTGTTGAGAAGTTTGCCGCGATAGATCGTCTCCAGAAGGGTCATCATCTCGCGCGGCGTGGAAACATTTTCCCGGCCTTCGCCTGCGGCTTTCAGATCCATCATCTGGCGTCGCAGCCGGGTCGCATGCAGGCCAAGGCTGTCCAGCATCGCATTCACGTTGTCCATTCCCACGCGGCGGATCACCACGTTGGTCGCGCTGTTGTCACTCACGGCCACCATCATCGTGGCCAGATCGCGTAGCGTCAGTCGTGTAACGCCAGGCGTAAGGCCTGACATGATGTCGCTACCGGCAACCAGGTCTGGAGTCCGCACCACGTATTCTTCTGTGAGCTTGAGTTTGCCCCGCTGCGCCTGGAGATAAAGGTTGGCCAGCACAGCAATCTTGATGGAACTCGCCTGGGGCATGATCTCATCGCCGCGGATAAAGAAAGCTTCTCCCGATGTCAGGTCTTTCACGGCCAGGCCCATCACTCCATCCAGTTGCTGGTCAACGCTACGTAGATCGTCCTGTAGCTTTTGCCAGAGCGCCTGCTTCTTTTCTGCGGCAGGTCTTTCCGGACAGCACTGGGCCATTGGCGGCAGACAACAAGACACGGCAATCATCGACAAAACAAGGTTCCTGAGCATCGCGTGTGAGTTTACACAGACGTTGACAGCCGGGCAAATAGTGCCGCATGGTGTTAGAAGAGAGATAGCTGCTTGGCGGTTTTTATGCTTCCAGGATGAACTACTAAATTACAAATCAGGAGACATGGCTCTGTCCCGCCAACACCCTGAAATTCGCTTATGATTAACGAATGAGCGGTCCCCTTCGCGTAATACGGCACCCAGCGCCCGCCACCGTGGATCCTGCTATTCATAAATTCATCCTGACGGCCATTCATGAGAAACGTCTGTTGCGCTTTTTTTATAAGGGCCAGCCCCGCATCGTAGAGCCGCAGGATTATGGCATTCAAAAAGGCGTAGTAAGCCTCTTCACTTATCAGGTCGGAAGCGAGAGCAGCAGCGGTCGTCTGCCGGACTGGCGCAAATTTGCCGTTCAGAGCGTGTCGAAAGTCGAGTTGCTGGAGCAGGCCTTCCCCGGCAGCCGGTCGGTCCCCTCGCAAAAGCATCAAGAGTGGGACGTTCTCTTCGCCAGAGTCGGCCATTCCTGAACCGCGGCCCGTTAGAATCAGCTTCACACTATCGGCGTATACTCTTTCGCTATGGCAAACATCGATAAACATCCTGCTGGCTCTTTTTGCTGGGTCGAGTTGGCGACCATTGACCAGGCTGCCGCCAAGAACTTCTATACTTCGCTCTTCGGCTGGGCTGTGGTGGACAGCCCCATGGGGCCCGATGATTTCTATTCCATGTTCAAGCTCTCCGGTCGCGATACCGGCGCGGCTTATACCATGCGCAAGGAACAGCGGGCACAGGGCGTGCCTCCTCACTGGATGCTCTATGTCTCGGTTGAAAACGCCGACCAGTCAGTGAGCAAGGCCGCTCAAGCCGGCGGAACAGTGCTTGCGCCGGCCTTTGATGTGATGGAAGTGGGCCGAATGGCCGTGATTCAGGACCCCACGGGCGCGATCTTTTCTCTTTGGCAGCCCAAGAGCCATCAGGGCGTCACCATCACCGGCGACAACACATTCTGTTGGGCCGACCTCAGCACGCCAAGTACGGAGCGTGCAGGAAAATTTTATGCCGAGGTTTTTGGCTGGCAGCTAATCAAGGATGAAAAAGATCCTTCCGGCTACATTCATATCAAGAATGGGGAGCATTTTATCGGCGGAATGCCGCCGTCCACGCACCGCAATCCTAACGCTCCGCCGCACTGGCTGCTTTACTTCCAGGTAGCCGACGTCGAGCCCGCCACCGCAAAGGCCGCCCAACTCGGCGGCAAAGTGCTGATGCCGGCGCGCAAGATGGAAAACGTCGGCACATGGTCCATCGTCGCCGATCCCCAGGGCGCGGTGTTTGCGTTGTTTAAGTCGGCAAGGTAGAGCTTTAACCACGAAGGACACAAAGGTTCACGAAGTAATCAGTGCACCAAAACCGCTCGCTACTTCGTGTTCCTTCGTGTCCTTTGTGGTTTGAAGCTAAGCCGCCAGGTTCAGTCCGGTCAGCCCGCTTTTGTCTTCATCCTGTTTGATCCTGCCCTTGCTGGTTTCTTTAGCCAGTTCGCAATTCAGCTCTGCGCCCACCAGCATGAAAAAACTGGTCCAATAGAGCCACACCATCAAGGCGATCACCGCGCCCAGAGTACCGTAAGTTTTGTTGAAGTGAGCAAAGCTGCGGAAGTAAATTCCCAGCCCGTAAGAGAGGCCAATCCAGCAGCCGACGGCCAGCACCGCTCCCGGCAGCGTGGCCCAGAAGCGTTGCTTCACGTTGGGCGCGAGAAAGTAGAGCGCTTCCATCGCCAGCACGGTGAAGAGCACCGCAACCGTCCAATGGATATATGGCCAGGCCGCCGCCAGCAGCCATGAGAGGTTGGCGCGCGAAGCCAGCCATGCTCCGAATTGCGGTCCCACGATCATGACGCCCAGAGCAATCAGCAGCAGTATTCCCACCAGAAGCGTCAGCCCGACAGCGAGCGGCCGCGTGACCCAGAACGGGCGCGCCTCTTCAACTTCATACGAGATATCAAGAGCTTCGATTGTTGCCGCGAAACCGCCGGAAGCCGTCCAAAGCGTTCCCAGGATGCCGAAGGAAAGTAGCGTACTGCGGTTGGGCGTTACCACGGTGGAGAGCACCCTGCGCAGCAGTTCCAGCGAGTCATGCGGCACAAAGCCTGACATCAGATACAACAACTGGTCGAAGGGCTTCGCGCCCGGCAGGTATGCGGCAATTGCGGAGAGCAGGATGAAAGCAGGGAACAGAGAAATCACAAAGTAGTAGGAAAGCGCAGCGGCCATCTGGAGCGTGTGTTTTCGCGGCACAGCTTCTAAGGTGCGCCAGAGCGCGTCTTTTATCCTTACCAGGATCTTTCCCAGCCGCTTCATTTGTATTCCGTCCGCGACACTTTCCGCCTCGATTCCTGCAGTTGCTTAGATGCCATCGGGCGTGTCCGCGTCCATTGTGCTCCGCCCTTTACGCATCCCGTCCATGAATTCAAAGGGGCCGGCATGTGCGACCGAAAGCGACCGTATAGAATAAGCATTTAGCTCCTCACTTCATGGATAGCCGAAAAAATCTTATTGCCCGGCATTTTGGCCTGCGCGGCGTTGCACTGCTAGAGGGCGGCAAGGGGCTGTTTGGACTCGCCCTTGGAGTGTGGCTGGTGACGTTGAGGCACAAGGACCTGGAGACCGTGGCTGCTCACCTGTTGCATTTCCTGCACAAAGTCCTTCACCTCAGCCCTGACGGCCATATCGCACGCACGGTCATGCGGGGCGCGGCCCGTGTGAATCATGAGAATATCCATCTTTGGGCGCTGTTTGCCTTTGTCTACACTGCGATCCGTTTCACCGAAGGCGTTGGGCTGTGGCTGGAAAAAAAGTGGGCTGAATGGTTCGCCGTGATCAGTTGCAGCTCATATATGCCTTATCTGATGCTGGAAGTAAGGCGGCACCACAACCTCTTCACCTGGGGCGGACTGATCATCAATACGCTGATCTTATGGTATCTAGCCTGGCTTTTGTGGGATTCACACAAGAGCAGAAAACGATCCGAAGCCGCTCTGCGCGAGCCGGTTGAACCTGCGCCACGGCTTTAGGAGGCGCCGCGCTTCTCGCCACGCATAAACGTGTGTTCCTGGATACCAATCGGTTGAAAGTTTGTTTCGACAAAGAGCTTGGTGAAACCTAATTGGTGGTTTCGAAGCGATCCGCTCTCTTTTGAAACTACAAAACCCGCCTTGCAACGGCGGGTTGTTTGTTTAGGGGTTTGGGGTTTCCTCATTGGGTGGCTGTGAGAATCGCTCGCGGTCGCGTTCTTCAATGCGGCGCATGGTTCCAAGCAGATGGTAATTTGCGCCTGCACGAAGCTTCTCATGCTGGCGGCTGAGGACTTGCATCATGAGCGGATCGAAAATGCCGACCTGTTCCAATGCTGCCATGTTGCGATGAACGCGGGCGAAAGATGCGTTGAGACGGTGGAGGAGATCATAGACGCGGTTTAGGCACGCTGCTAGAATCGGTGTCAGCCATGGGTCGCCTTTCGTAAGAAGGTGATTTGTGGTCAGGGCTGCGTTCGGTGTTGATCGCACCGGCGTGGCCCGTCTTTGTCTTTATAGTCGCGCGGCGAAAGTGGACGCAACAAAAAAGCGAAGCGTTTTGAAGAAACGCATAAAGTTAAGCGGCGGATTTATTTTGTTAAGCGGGGAATTTTTTCAGGGGCTTTCTTGCTTCTGCGGTGGAGCTTGTCATGCTGAGCTCTGCGCGAGTTCCGCTTTGCGGAATGAGCGCAAGTCGAAGCATCCCTACTGAAACTGCACACCCATGCTGCTTCAGGGAGTTCTCTTGAGATCCTGTGACCCGCATTTTTTCGCAGGATACTGCCGATGAGATCTTTAGATATTGGGACGGACATTCCTGGTTGAAACTCCCTGACGTGGCATGGAAAAACATGCTCTCTCGGGATGCTTCGACGCGCCCTTGCTCCCCATTCCCCTTCGCATGCTCAGGGTCAGGGTCGTTCGGGCTTACTCAGCATGACAGATTAAAGACGGCTTTTTGGGAGCTGAAGCCGTGCCCTGCTACCTGTCTCGTGTTGCAAAACCTGAACGCCGGGGTTTCTGCGGGGTCTACTTAGCCTCATACACCGTTTTGCCGCCGACCACAGTGCGCAGCACGCGGGTCTTCAGGATCTCCGGCGGTGGGACCTTGGTGATGTCGCGATCAAGGACCACAAAGTCAGCCAGCATGCCCGGCGTGAGCTGGCCTTTTTTTTCTTCGGCAAATTCCGCGTAAGCAGCGCCAATGGTGTAGGCGTAAATGGCATGGCCGATGGTCAGCTTTTGCTCCGGATAATATTCTTTGGTCCCCGCTTCGTTCTTGCGCGTTATCGCCGCATACAGTCCGCGGAACGGTGTGATCGGTTCCACCGGGTAGTCCGTGCCAAAAGCCAGCGGGATGCGGTTGGCTTCGAATTCTTTCCAGGGATAGGAATGCTTTGCGCGCTCGGCTCCAATATGCGCTTCTGCCCAATTCATATCGGTAAGCAGGTGATTCGGCTGGACGGAGGCAATTACGCCCAGGTCTTTATACTTCTTGAAATCCTCCGGGGCGACGACCTGGTCATGCTCAATGCGGAAGCGGAGATTCTTCTTATTGCTTTTCTGGATTGCGTAAGCAAATGCGTCCAGCGCCATGCGCGCGCCGCGATCGCCGATAGCGTGAAAGCCAATTTGAAAGCTGTCATTCGCCCGCTCTGCCGCCATCGCGTTCAGCTTATCTTGCTCGTAGCGCGGGATGCCGGAATTCTTTGGATCGTCATTGTACGGCGCGAGCATGGCGGCTGTACGTGATCCTAGCGATCCGTCCATAAAACCCTTCAACATTCCCGTGTGCAGCATCGCGTCTTCCTGCGAGTGGTGCTGGCGCATGTGGAGCAGTTGCTCTGCCGGAGCATCGAACGGCAGCCATTCAGAGATGCGCAAAGTCAGTTTGCCTTCTTTTTCCATCTGCTCATAAGTCAGAAAGTCTTCCCAGTCAGAGTTGTCCTGGGCGGAGGTGATGCCCGAGCGTGCTGCATCTTCCAGCGCAAGCTCTGCTGCCTTGCGTCTCTGAGCCATGGTTGGAGGAGGAATTTTGGTGGCTACCAAGCCCATCGCGGTTTCACGCAAAATGCCTGTTGGCTCACCTTTTTCATCGCGATCGATCTTGCCGCCATGCGGATCAGGCGACTGCGCGGTGATGCCTGCCACTTTTAACGCCGCGCTGTTGGCGATGGCAATGTGCCCGTCTACACGATTGAAGATGGCCGGATGGTCGACGGTAACTGAATCTATGTCCGCCTGCGTTGGCGTTTTCTGCTCCGCCCACAGCGTATGGTCCCAGCCGCGGCCGACGATCCATTCGCCTGGGCCAGCAGTTTTGACACGCGCGGCGATGCGCTGCTTCATGTCATCCAGAGATTTGCTGCCCACCAGATCGACATTGAGTTTTTCAAAACCACCCGAGCCCAGATGGACGTGGGCGTCATTGAAGCCGGGCATAACAAAGTGGCCGCCGAGATCGATGACCTGGGTCTTGGGGCCTTTGAGCTTTTGAATTTCTTCATTGGTTCCAGCGGCAATAATGTTTCCGCTCGCAACCGCGAGGGCCTGTGCCCGTCCGTTCGATGGGACCCTTGGGCGAACAGGCGGCTTGCCCTCAGACACTCGGATTTCTATGTGCGGTGCGCCGAGATATATATCGCCATTTACAAAAATTACATCAGCGGATGATTGCGGTTGCTGCGCAGAGGACAAGCTTGCCATTGTGAGCACCATCAGGACAGCCAAAAAGATCTTCATTCCTGCACTCCGGTAAGGGCCAGTAAGACCAGGAGAATACGCTTTAGCCCGAGGTCGCGATTGCTGCAATCAAACCATTCCCGCAGCGTATGAGCGCCGCCGCCATCGCCGCCGGCTCCGATGGTAGTTGCCTCTACGCCAAGCGCGAGTGGCACGTTGGCGTCAGTCGAGGCCAGCCGGGGAAAAGATTCGATCCGCAAATGCTTGTCCGCGGCGCGTACGATTTGAAGGATTCGAGCATCGGCTGACAACTCAGCCGCGGGGCGGTCGCCGATGCTCTCAATGGCCAGGGTTACCTTGAGTTCGCCGGAGCGATGAGACAGAGGCGCTTCTCTCCAGGCTTCGGCCACGCATTCACGCAGGCGGTCTTCCAGCTTTTGCAGTTCTTCCATTGAAGCTGAACGCAGGTCCACGCGGGCGGTAGCCGATTCTGGAATCGAGTTGACTGACGTGCCGCCGGAAATCACGCCGATATTGAACGTGGTGCGCGGCGACTCCGGCGCCTGCACTTCACTGAAGCGGGCCAGCGCACGCGAGAGGAGGACAATCGGATTAGGTACGCCGAAGTCGCTCCAGGAGTGGCCACCCGGCCCGCGGAATGTGACCTCAAAGCGGCGGCTGCCCAGCGCCTGATTGACGTAAGTGTCGGTACCGGCCCCATCGATTACCAGCAGAGCACGGATGGCATCACGCCAGCGGGAAACCGAAAACAGGTGACGCATGCCGCGCAGATTGCCTTCGCCTTCCTCGCCGACATTCCCGATGAACGCAATATTTGTTACCGGTTGGAGCTGGGACCGCTTGAGCGCGTGTGCCACGGCCAAAATAGCGATCATGCCCGCCGCGTTGTCACTGATCCCGGGGCCGTAGAGCCGGTTGGCCTCTTCTCGCGTCTGGAGAGCCGTTCCCTGGGGAAAGACCGTATCCAGGTGTGCGCTGACGCCGATCATGGGCGCGCTGGGCTCGCTACGCAGCAGACCCAGAACGTTACCCAGTTCATCCACATGAACGTCTTCCAGACCCAGGGCCATGAATCTCTGCCGCAGCCATTCGCTGCGAGCGGCTTCGCCAAAGGGCGGCGCGGGAATCTCCGCGAGCTCACGCTGCCAAAGCCGGAATTCCATTTCCTGGTTGTGAAGGTAGGTAAAAGCGGCATGTACGCTCCGCATCTCTGCGATGCGCGCGATCTCGCGCTGAGGAGAAATCTTCGAAGCTCCAGAAATCGGGGGGCGGGTGGCCATCTCTTGAACAAATACTATATAACCCCTGCCTCACATCACGAAATTGGCGGAGCAAAAAGAGCGGCCCGCCTGGGCCGCTCTGGCAGAGCAAGTCTCCAGTGACTTATTTCGGCGGCGGCGTGGTAGTGTCAGATGAGCTTTTCTTGCTCTTCTTGGCGCCCTTCTTGGAGTGGGTCTTGGTCTTGCCCTTCTTTCCTGTGTCGGTGGTCGCGCTCTTGTCGGCAGTGCCTTTGTCGGTGGAGCCGCCGCCCGCCTGGGCGAACGAGAGTGAAGCGCCGAGCAGCAAAGCGAATGCGATTGTAACCAGCTTCTTCATGTATCTCCTTTAAAGTCGATCAGTTTTTTTGACAACCGTGAAATCCTTGATGAACGGATCGGAACAAATTGTACAGAATGACCCAAAAAAGAAAAGCGGTCTTTACAGACCGCTTGGATCCAGCTTGTTGCAGGTTATTTCGGGGGCGGCGTCGTTGTGCCGCCGGAGCTCTTCTTGCTTTTCTTGCCGCCCTTGTGGGCCTTTGACTTGGTCTTGGTTTTAGTTGTGGCTTTTTTGCCGGTGGCGGTGTCCGTGGAACCCCCGGTGGCCTGCGCGAAAGACAGGCTGGCCGCCAGCAACATCATGACTGCCAAAGTAAATAGCTTCTTCATTTGCTCTCCTTGTAAGTGGTAATGCTTGTCCCCGTGAGATGGAACACCACGTCCATGCAATAGTTTCACATGATGGCTGCATGAAGGTGTCAGTTTGGTGCGGTTGCCATCTTACACGATTGCGGTCTTAAGCCGCCGCAAAAAAAGAGAGTCGTCATCGCGGGGCGGGGTATTCCAACGGCGTTGGCCCAGACCCCGAATTTTTTCGCAAAAAAAAAGCGGCCTCGACGAGGCCGCATGGTATCAGCTCGGCAATCTTATTTGGGTGGAGACGTGGTGGTATCAGTGCTGGCGCCTTTTTTGCTCTTTTTGCCGCTTTTTTTCCCGTGATGATGTTTCTTGGTTTTGCCCGAGGGCGTCGTGGTGCTGGCTTTGCCGGTGTCAGTGCTGCCCGCGGGTGGGTTCTGGGCTCCGCCCGATGCCTGAGCAAAGCTCAGTACGCCGCCGAGTACCAGAGTGCACGCGATTGTGAATAGCTTCTTCATTCGTTCTCCTTTAAAGGGAAGTACAGAGTCTTATTAGAGCAAACCCGCGTCGCGGAAAATAGTTGCGCCGTGCCGGAATAGCGTTGTCCTAACCCTATCAGGTATCGGCAGAGACCTTCTGGCAGCACGTGAGAATTTCCTCCTCCGTAAGGCAGCGGTCTGAAGCCTTGGCCAGCTGAAAGATGCGGTCCACCAGCTCTTCAGAAGCAGTCATACCTTTACGCTCCAGCCAGAAGATCACATTGGACTTGCCCGACATGGGGCCGATCTCAATGATTTGTTCCAGGCCGAAATAGTGAGAGGGTACACCGGAGTAGACGGAATTGGCCAGTTCAATATCGCCCTTGCGAAATGCCTTTATGACAGCCGCAGCATGTACTCCCGTCGCTGTACGAAAGGCATCTTCTCCCATCACGGGATAGTTGCGAGGGATGGGCACGCCGGTGGATTGCGACACTGTCATGCAGTATTCCTTCAGCTTTGTCAGATCCTGCTCCGCCCATGGAGAAACGCCCATCAGCTTCAGGTTGACCAGCATCTGGTCAATCTGGGTATTGCCGACCCGCTCTCCGATGCCCAGCGCCGTGCCGTGGACGCAATCGGCCCCCGCAGCCAGGGCAGCAAGAGAGTTGGCGACGGCGAGTCCGCGATCGGAATGGCCATGCCAATCCACGCGAATCTTCTGGCCTGCAGGTTTGACCACTTCATCCAGGACGAAGCGGGTTAGCGCCTGCACGCCGCTGGGCGTTGCGTGGCCCACGGTGTCACAAATAACGATGGCCGTAGCGCCGCAGTTAATGGCGGTAGAGTAAAGCCGCTTCACCGTTTCCGGGTCGCAGCGGGAAGTGTCTTCGGTTACGTACATCACTTCCAGGCCCAGAGACTTTGCGTAAGTTACGGCTTTTTCGGTGGTGCGCAGCAGAAAGTCGTCAGTCCAGTTTTCCGTGTAGCGACGGATGGGACTGGAGCCCAGGAAGCATGCGAGTTCAATAGGTATGCCGGCCCGCTGCGATATTTCTGCCACCGGACGAATGTCGTTTTCATGGGTCCGTGCGGCGCAGTTGGGCTTGATTTTCATGCGGCAGGCAGCGATTTCCCTCGCCAGAAGCTCCACATCCGCCACCGCGCGCGGCCCGGCGCCGGGCAAGCCGATATCGACAAGGTCAATGCCAAGGTCTTCCATCAGGTGCAGGATCTTGATTTTCTCTTCAATGGGAGGATCTTTTACTGAAGGCGATTGCAGCCCGTCGCGCAGGGATTCATCGTCCAGCATGACCCGCTTCTTTGGCATCAATTCGGTGCCGGGAACCGAGTTCCAGTCGTAGATCAGGTGAGAGTGTTTCAACATTACTTTATTAAGCTCCACGGCTTCATTGCTGATTTTACGCTTAAAGCAAGCGGCGGCGGAGATAGGATTTTGTGCTTTTCAGCCCTCCACGCAGGCGATTTATTAATTTTTTTGCGAACAGCAGCTCAATAAATCCGCCCATCTGCTGCCCGAACGCAGGGCCGTATCCGTACCACCAGAGCTTTTTCATCCGGGGAAGGCGGTCAGAGTCCACATACTTGGGCCAGACCATTTCTTCCAGGCCAAAGCGCCCATGCGTTCGTCCGATTCCGCTGGCCTTCACGCCGCCGTGTGGAGCTTCGCTGATGCCGAAGCAGGCAATCACGTCATTCACCATCACTGTGCCGGCCATGATTCGTCGCGCCAGCGCTTCGCCGCGCTTGCGGTCGCGGGTAAAGATGCTGGCCGCCAGCCCGTATGCTGAATCGTTGGCCAGCGCGACGGCTTCGTCTTCAGTCTTGAAGCTGCGGATCGGAAGCACCGGGCCAAAAGTTTCTTCACGCATGATCGTCATGGAGTGATCGACGTCGGCCAGGATGGTAGGCGCGAAGAAGTTTGGTCCAAGCTGTTTTAACGCTTTGCCGCCGGCCAGCAGCCGCGCGCCGCGAGCCAGGGCGTCGTCGACATGGGATTGCACGATACGCAGTTGGCGTTCATGGATCATGGGGCCTACGTCAACTCCTGGATCTGGACCGCAGGCGCCCTCGCCTGCGCTGGAAAGTCTTGAGGCCGAACCGATCCGAAGCTTGGCCGTTTTCTCTACGCACTTCTCCAGAAACTTTGGATAGATTTTTTCCTGTACATAGCAGCGCTCGACGGAGAGGCAGGTTTGGCCGGCGTTCATAAACGCGCCCCAAACCGCGGCGCTGGACGCCACGTCAATGTCAGCATCTTGCAGCACGATCATGGGATCTTTTCCGCCGAGTTCAAGCACCACAGGCAGCAGTCGGGCGGCGGCGGCCTGGGCCACGCGTTTGCCGGTGGCCACGCTGCCGGTAAAAACAACTTTCTGAATATTGGCTGAGAGCAAGGCCGCTCCGGCAGCGCCGTCGCCTGTAATCACCTGGAGCAGATCGGGATCAAGACCAGCGTCACACAGCAGCCGCGCGAGTTCCAGCGAGGAGAACGGGGTAAATTCGGATGGCTTCAGCGCGACTGCATTGCCAGTGGCCAGCGCCGCCAGCGTTTCCGCTGACGGCACGCTGAAAGGATAGTTCCACGGGCTGATGATGCCAATTACGCCGTACGGTTCGCGCAGTAACCGGCCGCGCTTGAGCTTCATCGCGGGATTGCCATGCGGCACGGGTTCAGCACGCAGAAATCCGGGCAGGTTGTCTTTCAGGTACTTCACCGTGTCCAGCACCACCAGGATTTCTGTGGAGAGGGCTTCAGCTTCTGGCTTGCCGGCCTCGCGGCTGATGATGGCGGCAACGCCTTCTTTCTGATCACAGAGCAGATCGCCAAAGCGCGCGAGGATGCGCAGACGGTCGCGCACCGGCGTGGCCGCCCATCGGACCTGCGCGGCGGCCGCTTTGGCAACGGCGTCTGCAATCTGAGCCGCCGTCAAGTTGGGCAGCGTGCCGATGATTTGCTGCGTGGCCGGATTATGAACGGCAAATTGCCCGGCCTCTTGCGGACGCGCCAGCTCTGCTGTGATGGCATTCATGTTGGTTTCTCGAGAGTATTCTACGCCGGTGAGGGGAAAAACCTTACCACGGATGAACACGGATTACACGGATGGGCAGGAAACCAAAACCTTTGAAACGCGGAGGAACAGAGGAAGCGGAGGAAAAGAGCAGATCGGCAAACAATACTCACTTGAGGTTTTCAATTTTGGCAATTTTGGCAGTCATGGCAATTCTGGCAATCTGTTCTGATCAGTGTTATCCGTGTTTATCAGTGGTAAGGTTTTGATCTTTTCCTATTTGCTCGCACAATCCTTCCGGCTGGTATCTGCGACGCTCGCAATGAGCCATTTGCCATCGGCGCGGACGAGGTTGAACAAATCCGTTCCGCAGTGGTCTACCTTGCCGTCCACCAGAAACTCGAATGGGGCCCACACCACGGCCAGATCGTTATCGATGCGGACGAGCGGATCGTGAATCCGTTCTTCAATCTGTGCCTTGCCGGGTTTGCCCACCAGGTCGGCAAAGGCGTCAAACGTCAACTGGGTGGGCTTGCCGTCGCGCATCAGCACCATGCCGCCGCCGGGCAGCAACGGTTTCTTAAATGCCGCTGTGTCGCGTTTCGCCATGGAGTCAAACATTGCGGTTATGGGAGCCATGACAGCTTGTTGGTCCGGTGTCGCGGCGTGGAGCGAGTCGATCAGAAAGGCGGCGGCTGTTGCTCCGGCGAGAAACAAAACCAAGGGTAAGCGATGGAAGAGATTCATGGCTTGTGATTGTAGCGGGAAACGGACACAGAGTCGTTTGAAGTTTTTTGCGTGCGCTTCGCTGCATTTCGTCCCAGAAAACCAAAACCGGGCTTTCTGGGAGCAGCTGCGCGCGAATCTCCACCCCACCGAGCCAAAAACGTGTCTAGTATCGGCACATCCTTTACAGTTTGTATTGGGACATCCTTTACAGTCTTAAATTTTGGATTGCCTCTCGGAGCAAGGTAGCCCAATGTTTTCTGTTCCAACCAAGCGACTGTTTTGGCATGATCCGTTTGGCT
>DASXCL010000089.1:0-19254 GCA_036491195.1 Candidatus Angelobacter sp. | reverse complement strand
ATCTTCAAAGCTGGGCGTGGCGCGGCGTTCCTTAATGGCCTGGCTCAGCGGTTTTTCTGTGGCGATTTTTGCCATTGGTTTCTCCCGTACAATTAGAGGGCAATTGTTTCACAGCGATTCAATCATAGCCAGAATGCGCGGTTGCGCCTGCATCAAACATCTTTATGGCCCTGGAGCAATACAACAAAAAACGCCGCTTCAATGAGACGCCCGAGCCCAAAGGAAAACTGGCTCGCGGCGAGCAACATCGCTTTGTCGTACAAAAACATCGCGCGTCGCACCTGCATTACGACTTTCGACTGGAAATGGATGGCGTACTGAAATCGTGGGCCGTGCCCAAGGGCCCATCGCTTAATCCCGCCGACAAGCGCCTGGCGATGCAGGTGGAAGACCATCCGGTTTCCTATTTTCATTTTGAAGGCAAAATCCCCGAAGGCAATTACGGCGCCGGCACAGTGATGGTGTGGGACACCGGCACATGGCAACCGCTGGGCGATGAACATGAGATGCTGAACAAAGGCGACCTCAAATTTCAACTGAACGGCGAAAAGCTGAAGGGCGAATTTGTACTGGCCAAGATGCGCTCACGGCGGCCAGGGTCGAAAGGCACGGAGTGGCTGTTAATCAAGAAGAAAGATGACGCGATGAAGCCGGGCTTCAATATCGACAAGCTCGACTATTCGGCGCTCACGGACCGCAGCCTGAGCGAAATTGCCGGCGATGAAGGCTCTGCCGAGTGGGAGAGCAACCGGAAAGCATCTGTCCGCAAAGGCGCGGAGTGGCTGCAAGGATCGGTTGATCGGGTAATCGGGAGATCGGGTGATCGAAGAGCCCAAAAGAAAAACCCTGATCCCAACGTAATCAAGTCCGGCGTGGCCCGCGAGAAGCGCAATTCACGCAGCGCGACCAGGAAGAAGTCCGGTGTAAAAAAAAAGACCCGTCGGGCAGCGTAAATGGCACGCAGCCTAAAAGAATCGCCACCGAAAATGTCGACAAACTGCTGGCGCAGAACGCCGGCGCGCGGCGGGCCGCCATGCCGCGGGAAATCCATCCGATGCTGGCCACGCTGGTGGAAGAGCCGTTTGACGATCCGCAATGGCTCTACGAAGTCAAATGGGACGGCTACCGCGCGGTCGTGTTCATCCAGAACGGGCATGCTCGACTGGTCTCTCGCAACCAGAACGATCTGACCGCGGAGTTTCCAGAGATAGCGCAGGCGCTGCAATCGCTGCCAGCAGAGAACGCGATCCTAGACGGCGAAGTGGTGGCCCTGGACGAGGAAGGCCGTCCTTCTTTCAGCCTGATGCAGCAGCGCACCGGCATGACCAGCCCGGGAGCGCGCGGATCGCGCAACCGCGGTGTCCCAATCGTTTATTATGCGTTTGATCTGCTCTATCTCAACGGCTTCAACCTGATGACTGTTCCACTGGAACAGCGGAAAGCGCTGCTTCAGCAAATGATTCCCGCAGACAAGGGCTTTCTCCGCTACTCTGACCATTATGCTGCACAAGGAACTGCGCTCTATGGCGTCGCACGCGACAAAGGCCTGGAAGGCATTGTGGCCAAGCTGCGCACGGGAATTTACGTTCAGAAGCGATCGCGGGAGTGGCTGAAGATCAAGATCACGCGGCGGCAGGAGTGCGTGATTGCCGGATACACCGATCCCAAAGGCTCGCGTGAAAACTTCGGCTCTATCGTGCTCGGGCTTTATGACAAAAACGGCAAGCTGGTGCATGTGGGCAACGCCGGCAGCGGCTTCAGTGGCGCGAGCCACGCGGCGCTGTGGAAGAAGCTGAACGCTTTACGCACGGACAAAAATCCATTTGGCGAAAAGATTGAAAGTACGCGCAAGCCGCACTGGATAGAGCCGGAACTGGTGGCGGAGATCAAGTTTTCCGAATGGACCCATGAGGGCGAGCGCGGCGGAATTAAAATGAGAGCGCCGATATTCCAGGGCTTACGCCTGGACAAAAAGCCGCGCGAGTGCGTGTTTGAATTTCCCCGGCGCACGCAAGCCGAGGTTCGCAAAGCAGAAGAGGAAGCCGCCACCTGATCCATTTGTCCCGTTCACTCAAAGCGCATCTGTTGCTGGTGACGATCGCTTTCATCTGGGGCAGTACATTTGTACTTGTCAAAGAGGCGCTGAATGACGCTTCTCCACTGGTGCTGAATTCCGCCCGCATGGTGGTTGCGGCGGTGTTGCTGGCAGTTTTCTATCGGAAGAAAATTACCGTGCTGACCAGGCCTGCTCTGACAGCCGGAATTCTGGTGGGCATCTTTCTGTACGCTGGCTATGCGTTTCAGACGAGCGGCCTGAAACTGACCACACCATCGAAGTCGGCCTTCCTGACCGGGACTTCATCCGTGCTGGTGCCGTTGCTGCTGGTGGCAATCTGGCGGACGCACATTCACCGGTGGCGCGTGGCGGGAATTGTGCTAGCGCTGATGGGGCTATTTTTGATGACCGTCCCGGGCGGCACGGGGCTGGCCGCTCTCGCCAAGGTGAACCTGGGTGACCTGCTCACCATTGGCTGCGCTTTCTGTTTTGCTTTTCACATCATCTTTGTAGGACACGCGAGCCAGCGCTTCCCTTTCGAGCAAGTCGCTGTCTTGCAGGTTGGCACGGCTGCCGTCTTAATGACAGTGAGCGCGCCGATGCTTGAGCATCCCCATTTTCACCCGACGTTGACAGTGATTGCCGCGATTTTGATTACCGGGATTCTTTGTACAGCGGTGGCTTTCAGCGTTCAATCATGGGCGCAGCAGTTTACCCCCGCGACCCATACAGCTCTGATATTCACGACCGAACCCGTTTTTGCCTGGCTGACCTCTTTTATCTATCTGCATGAACGCCTTGGGTTTCGCGCCGGAGCAGGGGCGCTGCTGATCCTGGGCGGAGTGCTTGTGTCAGAACTCTTGGGCCACGTGGAAAAGCCCGACGATGAGCGATCCACACCGGCTGAGGCTCCGGCCAGGTCTGGCGGATAACGCTACCTGTGGTTTTTGCGTCTAAATGATTGCTCTCCAGTAACCAAAGGAACTACCAGCGGGCGGAAATATTGGATTTATAATCATTGAGACCCTTAGTCCGGAGGTAAGACGAAGTATGAACTCGCGTTTTAGCGCCTTGGTGACACGCATGCGCACGCAACGGGCGCTCTCCACACTGGCGATTCTGTTGACGCTGACGGTAGGCATCCTGATAGGAACTGTCCTGAGCCGAGGCGGAGTAAAAGGTAATTTTGCCCCCGACGGCTCGCTCTTGCCAGCCATGCAGACTCCGCAACAGCTGAGCAATACATTTGGCCAGGTGGCGACCGCGGTTGAACCCGCCGTGGTGAATGTGAGTACGGAATCCACGCCCAAAGTTCGTCGGCGCGGCAACCGTGGGCCTAACCGCGGCCAGCGCGACAATGGCGGCGACGATCCGTTCCAGGATTTCTTTGACCGCTTCTTTGGCGGCCAGCAAGGCGGACAAGGCCCCGGCGGTGATGACGACGATCAAGGCCCGCAAAATCCTTTCTCCGGCCCCGGCGGTGGAGCTGGACGCCAACGTTCATTGGGTTCAGGCGTGATCCTGAATGCCAACGGCTACATCATGACCAATTTCCATGTTGTGGATAAGGCCGATCGCATTCGCGTGAAGCTCTTCGACGAGCCGGCGACCGTGCTGCACGATGCCAAGGTTGTTGGCGTGGACCGCGAAACCGACCTGGCCCTGATTAAGATCGATCCCCCAAAAGACAAGCCGCTCACCGCGGCCCGGCTGGGCGATTCCGACAAGATGAGCGTCGGCGATTGGGTATTGGCCATCGGCAGTCCATTTGACCTGGAAGCAACCGTTACGGCCGGTATCGTTTCCGCCAAGGGGCGCAATCTGCCCGGCGGACGCCAGTTCCAGTCCTTCATACAGACGGATGCGGCCATCAATCCCGGCAACTCCGGCGGACCGCTGGTCAGCATGAACGGCGAAGTCATTGGCATCAATACCGCCATCTACACGCAGTCTTTCGGATACCAGGGCGTTGGCTTTGCCATGCCGTCGAACGTGGTGCGCGATGTCTATGAACAGTTGCGGACCGGCGATCACAAAGTGGCTCGCGGTTCCATTGGCGTGGAATTCAGCGCGGTCCCGAACCCGGCCGTTCTGCGCATCTACGGCGCAAAAAACGGCGTACCCATCACCAACGTGCGTCCGGACAGCCCCGCAGCCAAAGCCGGCCTGCAGGGTGAAGACACCATTACCGCGGTCAACGGCAAGCAGATCAAGAGCGGCGACGAACTCGTAAACCTGATCTCGGCCACCCGACCAGGAAACAAACTCAACGTGACCTATCTTCGCAACGGCCAGGAAAAACAGGCCACCGTGGTTGTGGCGGACCGCGCCAAGCTTTTTGGCGATCGTGCCGAGCAGCCTGATGACACGCCGGACGAAAGCGAACCCGCCCCAACCAAGCTCGGCATCACGGTGAAAGCCGTTTCCCCGGAAATGGCCGAACGCGTGGGAGTGCCCGAGGGGAAGGGCGTTCAGGTGACCGACGTTAAACCTGATTCCTTCGGTGATGACATCCAGCTGCAACCTGGAATGGTCATACTGAAAATCAACAAGCAACCGGTCAATAGCGAAGAAGACTTCCGCAAGATCACGTCGCAGCTTAAGAGCGGGCAGGATGTAGTGTTCCTGGTCCGTGCCGGCCGAGGCGCCAATGGAGGCAATACCTTCGTCTCTGGAACGCTTCCGTAGCATCCGAAAACCCGAAAATTCGCCGGGGGTGACGGAACTCCGGCGAAGGGCATTTTCAGGCGTTTCAATCACGGGATTCGGCTCGTCAGACACAGACAAAAAAGGTCAGATATCCAGAAGACTTTGATTTCATTGGACTTCGGTAATCCCAAGCTGCACAACAAACTGCTGGCGCAGCAGCATCCAAACATGGGATGATGGTCGAACGGTTCGGGGCCGGCAAGCTCTCAAATTGGCCAGGCCGAAAAGCAGCCCTAAGAACGGCTAATCCCGCGACTCCAGGGATCTCTTCCTGAGGTGAGTTGTTTGCCTTTCGTGCTGAAAAAACTCGTGATCCTGACTGTCGCCGTTGTGCTCTTTGCCGGCTACGCCCCGGCGGCCAGCAAGTCATCCCGGCACGGACACCATAAGGGCAAGCGCAAAGCCTCCTGGAAGAAAAAGGGCCAGCAGGGCATCAACTCTGACCGCGCCAGCCAGATCCAGCAGGCGCTGATCCGTGAAAAATATCTGACCGGCGAACCCACCGGCACATGGGACGCACGCACGCAGGCGGCCCTGGTTAAATATCAGGGAGACAATGGCTGGCAAACCAAGGTCGTTCCCGATTCACGCGCGCTGATCAAACTGGGCCTTGGACCGAACTATTCCGCCGAGTTACTCAATGGACCGCCCCAAACTTCTCCAGCCAGCGCCCCCAGCACTAGCGCTTCCCGCGAAACCGGTTCATCGGCGGGGAAGCAGTAAGAAACCCAACCTTTTGGCTCCAAGCGATTTGCACTGAAGCCCCTATTTCCAAATGCTGATCCAGAAGCTTCCTGATCACCGGACATGCGATATATAGCATGCACTCTCGAAGTGTCCATCGCCGCTTATTACTTCTAGTGTTTCCCAGCCGCTACAAGGATAAGGCGCGCCGAACCTTACAGGCCCGACGCGCACCGAGTTTTACATGTTCACGCCATGGAAGCCCGCTGTATCAGGCTAAAGAATTTCACGGCGCGAGTTTTTAGCTAAATTAGCCAACGTGGAGTTCAGTGGTTTGCCAACAAGGATCGCCACGCGCTCCTGGAACCAACTTACGACCGTCGGAATCGCGCAGTTCGATATCATGGGTTTCCGGGTCGAAGCGCAAATTTCTTGGCCTTCTCAACCTTGTCCGCAAATCCACCGTCCACGTAGACCGAAGCATCCTTGCGTTCAGTCTTGATCTTCACGTAGCCGAAGTTTTCCGCCATGTAGTCCGGCGAATATGCATATGGATACGGATAGTCGAAGAATGGATCAAAAACGCGGATTGCTCAACGACCACCACCCGCTGCCGCAGCTGTGACGCAGGAGCAGGCGCAGCCTGTGGTGCTGAACTTGGCGCTGGGGCCGTCTGTGTCTTTGCCTTTAGCGGCGCGGGCTACTGCGCAGATACTATTGAGGCTGAACTCAGCAGAAGCCCCCCGAAATCACGGACGTTAATGTCTTCGCAAACCGATACATAATTCCCCCTTTCTGTCTCTCTCAGGGACGGTCTGGTTGACTTCAATTTATTATCAATTGTCCTTTTATAGTGTGATGCCTCAAGTCGGACAATCGATGCTCCTGCAAACCATTGCATCCAAATGACTTAACTAAAAATTAAGGCGTGGCGTCCTAAAGTCGGCTCGCATGGCCTTGATCCAAAAAGATAAAGCTACGGATATGTTGGAAGAAAGACTGTCGCAACGGAGTAGGGCATATTCTCGATGACCTAAGTAACCTTCGTCCCCCGCTGTCGCCGGGGGATAATGCAAGCTCCCCGCGAAAGAGGCGATATGAAAAACCCCGTCTTAGTGCTGCTCTTTGGAACGGTGCTGCTAACTGCCCAAACCCCCAAATCTGCTGCTCCTGAAGCCGTTAAACAGGGACCCAGAATCTTCGTAGCCGAGCTTCACTTTCCCAGTAATCCGGATTGGGATGGTTTGGTTCGTTCCAAATTGATAAGTTCGCTGGTTCAAGACTGCGGTTCCGACTGTACGGTTGTGGAGGCGGTCGGGCCGACTCAAGACGACGATGGAGATGGTGCCGACGGAGTTCTCACCGGGGACATACTCGTTCAGAGCCACGATCAGCGTCACTATCGGGTGCAAGGAGCGATGCGATTAGTGGATAAGAATGGCAAAATATTGTGGGCGGCTACGATCTATAGCAGTCCGTTCGCCAGAAGTGCAACATCCAGCTTTGCTGAAAATACCGCCAAGAAACTCTCCTCGTTCTTGAAGAAGGCAAACAGCGAAACTCGAGAGCGCAGCGGTCTTTAAGGACGGCTAAAAGCCGGGAATCCCTCAATAAAAATTTGTGTTTACTTCTCAGTCCGGGGCGGCTACCGTAACGGCTACCCGTTTTTACCAGTCTTACTGGAAAAATGGGAATTTACAAAATGGGCCAATACGTAAGTCTTTAATTATCAAGCTGGTGCCGAAGAAGGGACTCGAACCCCCACACCCTTGCGAGTACATGGACCTGAACCATGCGCGTCTGCCAATTCCGCCACTTCGGCATTTTGTCGCGCCAGGAAAACACCGGCGCTGCGACGGGAAATACTCATCTATTCTAAAGGGTTTGTGGAATGTGTCAAACTCGGCGCGCGCCGTCTAAAAAAATGGCGCCCCATCGTTTTCACTCGAACGGCACCCAGGTGAAATTGGTACATCCGGCAAGATCAATCGCGCCTTAGCACTTTCGTCGCGCTCCCACGTGATTCCACACGCATTTCCGCCACGCGCAGAGAAAAATGGTCATGGGACCCGGTGCACATCGAAAAGACTCGGAAGTAGGCTGGTCTGTTTAACCCCATTGAACTAGACCATCAAAAATCCCGCATCTATTCTGTATCTCTGTAGACTGCACACAACGCCACACGTCAATCCTGTACTCGGAAGAGAGTTCCCCTAATGGAGAAACTGAAGAACCTATTGCGCCCGAGTCTTGTCATTGCGACTTTTGCAGGTTTTGCCACGCTTGCCGGATGCGGTGGGCACGCGGCACCCACACCCAGCGTGATGGCGTCGCCGACCCCCGGCGCCAGTTCGCCTTCATCAAGCAACCCGAACGCGCAGACCATCCCGGACATACAGAAGGTTGCCGGATGGCAAAGCTGCACCTCCTCGTGCACCGGAACCCCGGCAGCGATTTTTTCGATGGCGCAGGGTATTACAGCTCCGTCGCTGAGCGGCGCATCGTCCAGATTCCAGCTGTTCGCCGGGACCCATTCCTTTGGCGGCGCGCTGTGGTTCAAGTTCCTGGACGCGCACAACAGCGCCACCCACTTTATCTATGACCTGAACTTTTATGTCGACAACCCTGCCGCCGCGCAGGCTCTGGAGTTTGGCGTGAACCAGAGCGACGGTCATAACCGCTATAGCTTTACCACGCAATGCGACCTGGTGGACGCGCACGTATGGCGCGTTTGGGACCCGTCGGGGTTCAAATGGGTCGCCTCCGCCGTGCCCTGCGCGCAGCCCGCGGCGAATACCTGGAACCATCTGGTATGGGAGTTTGAACGCGACTCCGGCGGCAATGTGATCTTCACCGCCGTCACGGTCAACGGAACGCGTGCGGTGGTGAACGTAAGCATGCCTCACGTCGCCGATTCTTCGAGCGGTGTCGACGTGGTTTACCAGTCCGATGCCAACCTCATTGGGACCCCTTATTCGGTGTGGCTCGATAAGGTAAGCCTGACTTTCTGGTAGAAGCTTTTTCTGAAATCTCGAGCGTGAATCCACCGCGACGGTGTGACGCGTCGGAATCAAGAGCGAGAAATCCCTGTTGCGACGTTGAACCCTCAAGACAGTTCCATGAAGGTACTCGACTGGCACCATCGCGAAATGCGCGATCCAGAATTTCAGAGAGAGTCCAACGCCTGCTCCACGTCGGCGATCAGGTCTTCGATCGCTTCCAGCCCCGTATACAGCCGCACCAGACGGCTGCCGTACGCTGGACGCTTGGGCGATTGCAGATCATAGGTCATGGCCAGGCTGGTCACGCCGCCCCAGCTATAGCCGATCTTGAACAGCCGCAGAGCATCGATAAATCCCAACACCTGCTCTTTGCTGTACTGCTCCCGGAAGACAATGGAAAACAGCCCTGACGCGCCGGTAAAATCCCGTTTCCACAACTCGTGGCCCGGACACGAAGGTAGCGCAGGGTGCAGCACACGTTCTATTTCCGGCCGCAGGCTCAACCATTGCGCCAGCGCCAGCGCATTCTGCTCCACGGCGCGGAGCCGCACGGCCATCGTCTTCATGCCGCGCAGCGCCAGGCTGCAATCGTCGGGAGACGCTGCGAACCCCAGTACCTGGTGCGTTTCGCCCAGGCGCTCGAAAATCTTTTCATCGCATACCGTGACCGACCCCAACAGCAGATCGCTATGGCCGCCAACATACTTGGTCAGCGCCTGCATCGTCACGTCCATGCCATGAGCAAAAGCATCCAGATAAATACCGGCAGACCAGGTATTATTGAGCACGGCAAGCGCGCCGTGCTTATGCGCGGCCTGCGCGATGACCGGAACATCCTGTATCTCCATCGTGATGGATCCGGGACTCTCACACCATACCAATCGCGTATTCGGCCTGAACTCGGGGACGATATCCGCGGCCGCGCCCGGCGGATAGTAGCTCACCTCCACGCCAAAGCGGCGCAGCACGTCATTGGAAAACATTCGATTTGGTCCATAAATGCTTTCCGGCAGCAGCACGTGATCGCCGCTCTTGAGCAGCGCCAGATGGATCAACGAAATGGCCGCCTGTCCGCCTGGGGTAATGATGGTGCGAAAACCGCCTTCCAGTTCGCACACCTTGGCGGCCAGTTCCAGCGTGGTCGGCGTGCCGTAAAGCCCATAGGTGTAGCCGACCTGGTGCTGGTTCCAGCGATCGCTGGCCGCGGCCGCGTTGGAAAATACAACGGTACTGCCGCGATACACCGGCGTTGCCAGCGAGCGAAATCCTTCCGGAACCGTTGCGTCAGAATGGATGAGCCGCGTCTTCCAGTTCTTATCTCGCCCGAGTTGATTTTTCCCGCCTTCGGCCTTGCCTTCTTTCTTGTTCGCCATGGAGGAGATTGTAAAGCCAACGAGTTACGTGCGGCACCTGGAGCGCGTGTCAAATCTGTTTCGGTAAGGCGGCGAACTGTCTAAAGACTCTCGGTTATGCCCGGAACCTGCCAACCATCGTATTCGCCCTCGAATCCATTCGCAAAGAGATCCAGCTCGGTTTGCAGCTGGCTAAGATTTTCGATCGGACCTGGTTGCCGCGCCTGCAACTGCACTTTCTCCACCTCGGCGTTCAGGCTCACTGACTCGATCGTCCAGCCACGATCCTGCAAGCGCTGCGCGGCCTGGTCAGCGTCATTCTGATCGGCAAAGAAAAAGTAATGGTCCAAAGCTTTGGCGTGGGCCAGTGCCTCGTCCAGTTTCTCATCCACCTCTGAACGCTTGGGGCTTGCTCCCAGCAATGATCGGATGCCTTCAAACATATCGATTCTCATGATACATCCGCAACATCCGTAAGAATTGTTTGGCTCGCCTCGGTCTGTCTAGGTTTTCGCTGCCGCAGACCCCATCTGCAAGATTCCAGAACCAGTTCGCGCCAAGTTATAATCTCTAGTTTTGCTTCGCCTCGCGAACGCATTCGCATTCCGCAGTCATAAAGAGGACATCATGGCCCAGCAGTTCCGCCAGGAAAAAGATTCAATCGGCATCAAGGAACTTCCCGCAGACGTTTATTACGGCGTCCAGACTGCGCGCGCCATGGAAAACTATCCCATTTCCGGCATGCGCGCCAACCCCACGCTGATTCGGGCAATTGGCATGGTGAAATACGCTGCCGCGCAGGCCAACAAGGAGCTTGGCCTGGTCGATGACAGGCGTGCCGGCGCAATCATGCAGGCGGCAAAAGAAGTGGTTGACGGCAAATGGGACCCCTCTTTCGTAGTCGACGTATTTCAGGCCGGCGCGGGCGTGAGCTTTCACATGAATTCCAATGAGGTCATCGCCAACCGCGCCACGGAACTGATGGGCGGAAAGCTGGGCGAATACACCGTTCATCCCAATGACCACGTGAATTACGGCCAGTCCACGAATGACGTTTTTCCCTCCGCCATGCGCGTGGCCACGCTGCTGGAGTTGGAAAAACTTTATCCCACGCTGGATGCGCTGGCAGCGGCCTTCGAAGCCAAGGGCAAAGAGTTCCACAACATTATGAAATCTGGCCGCACCCATATGCAGGACGCCGTGCCTATCCGCCTGGGTCAGGAGTTTGCCGCCTACGGCGTGGCCACGCGCAAAGCCGTTGAGGATATTCGCCACGCCGCCGACTCCCTGCGCGAACTGGGTCTCGGCGGCTCGGCCGTGGGAACCGGCATCAATACCCATCCTGACTATCGCGCAAAAGCTGTGGCCAACCTGGCAAAAATCTCCGGCCAGAAGCTCACGCCCGCCAATGATATGCGCTGGGCCATGCAATCGAACGCATGCATGGCGCAGGTTTCCGCTGCGTTGCGTAATCTTGCGCTGGAGGTGATTCGCATCTCCAACGACCTGCGGCTGATTTCGTCCGGCCCCAACACAGGCTTTGCCGAAGTGAATCTCCCAGGGCTACAGCCCGGCTCTTCAATCATGCCCGGCAAGATCAATCCCGTCATGCCAGAGCTCGCGGCGATGGTGTCATTCCAGGTCGTCGGCAATGACACTGCCGTGGCCATGGCCGTGCAAGGTGGCCAGCTTGAGCTGAACGTGATGATGCCGACCATGGCCTATAACGTCCTTCAATCGATCTCCATCCTCACCAACATGCTGCGTGTCTTCACCGAAAAATGCGTGAAAGGTCTGACCGCCAACGAAAAGCGCAACGCCTTCTACGCCCAGAGCACGGTTTCGCTGGCCACGGCGTTGAATCCGTACATCGGCTATGCCAAGGCGGCGGAGATTGTGAAGGAGTCGGTGGCCACGGGACGTTCAATCATCGATATTGCCCGCGATAAAAAGCTGCTGAGCGAACAGGAGATTGCCGAGATCCTCGATCCGGTGAGCATGACCGAGCCGCAGTATCCTAAAGAAGCAGCGAAAAGGCGGGAAGATATTAAGCGTAAAAACAACTAGCCTGGCCGCGAATCAACGCAAAAACGCGCGAATCTGATTTGATTCGTGTTCATTCGCGAAATTCGCGGCTCATCTGTTTTGATTCGCGTTCATCAGCGTAAATCAGCGGCGACCTAGCAAGCCCAACGCAACAGCGTCGCTCCCAGCGTAAATCCGGCGCCTACAGCGGCAATCAGCACCAGATCGCCTTTCTTCAGCCGCCCTTGCTGGCGCGCGCTTTCCAATGCCAGAGGAATGGTGCCGGCAGTGGTGTTGCCGAACTCGTCAATGTTGATGACGATGCGGTCTTCCTTCAAACCCAGGCGATCTGCGGCGGACATGATGATGCGCCGGTTGGCCTGGTGCGGAACGAACAAAGCCACGTCGCTACTTTTGAATCCATTGCGCAAGAGGACAGTCTCGGAAGCTTCCGCCATTTTGCGCACCGCATATTTGAATACGGCCTGTCCATCCTGGTGGACGTAATGCATCTTTTTGTCCACCGTTTCATGGCTGGAAGGATTGCGGCTGCCGCCTCCGGGCATATACAGCGAGCACGCGCCGGAGCCATCCACTTCATGAATAAAGTCGATGACATAATTGTCATCGGTTGCGGGTTCCACCACCACGGCACCTGCTCCATCGCCAAAAATGATGCAGGTAGCACGATCTTCATAGTTGATGATGGAGGTCATCACGTCCGCGCCAATCGCCAGTACCCGCTTATGCGCGCCTGACTCCACAAACTTCACCGCAGTCTGCAGTGAATACACAAAGCCCGAGCACGCCGCGGAAATGTCATAGCCCCAGGCGCCCTTGGCGCCAATCTTCTCCTGGACAATGCACGCCGTGGCGGGGAAAAGCATGTCCGGCGTGACCGTCCCCAGAAAAATCGCCTCAATCTCCCCGGCCGGAATGCCGCGTTCCTGTAATGCTTTGTTGGCCGCTTCAATCGCCAGATCAGACGTGGCCATCCCTTTGTCCACAATGTGGCGCTGGCGAATTCCGGTGCGCTCGACGATCCATTCGTTGGACGTTTCGACCATTTTTTCCAGGTCGGCATTGGTCAAAAGGCGCGGCGGGACATAAGTTCCAAGGGCTGAGATTTTCGCCCGTACAAGGTTCGCCAAAAAAGTTTCTCCCGGGTCGGTGAGTGTAAACCTGATATTGTAAGCGGTTTTGTTAGCGAGCGGTAGCAGTTCAGGGCTGGATTCGATGTTTGCTACGAGCGATTCATCGGCCTATGTGAAACCCGGAGACAATCCATTCGGGCAGGAACGCCTTGCATAAAACAAGAGTCAGAGTGATTGCAGCAAGCACCCAAAGGAGCTTTTTCATTTTCATGCAAAAACCTATACCGGGCACCCCGCTGCACACGCACTAGCCCGTTACCGTTGCTTCCTTCCGGACCTGGCGGGATTGGCGGGATTGCGTCGCGCGGGACCCGGCGTTTTTGATTTTAACATCTTTGTCTCCAGTTGGGCGTTCCCCGGTTACGTTGGGTCATCGGCGCGCAGAATGGGCTTTGCTCCAGGCCGCACTTCGAGGACAATAAAGCAATGTCCTCGCGCAGCCTCAACCTTACAGCAGCCAGGGCCGTTCCCGGTTCGGGCAGCGCCGAGCATTTCTTTCAGTGGTCTCTCTACCTTCTGGTCGTAGTGGGATTCACCGCGCTGATGGGCACCAACAAGCTGGACCTGCCTTCACTCGCACTGGTGCTGCCTGCCCTTCTTCTTCGCGGCTATTTTCTCCTGATGCACAAGCCGGTCGCCATTTCTGAGCGCTGGACGACTTCCCTCACCCTGGTTTACTTCGCTTTCTACGCCGCCGACTATTTTTATTTTTCCCAGAGCTTCATCAACGCCACCGTGCACATGGTGCTGTTCAGCATGGTGATTAAGATTTTTTCCGTGCGTCGCGACCGCGATCTCATGTACCTGGCGGTGCTCTCGTTCTTAATGTTGCTGGCGGCCGCTGTGCTGACCATTGACACCCTGTTTCTTCTCACATTCTCGCTGTTTATTCTGGTCGCCATTGCCACGTTTATCAGCATGGAGATGCGCCGCTCTGAGCAGGAAACCCTGGCGGCGGGCGTGGCGCCGCGGGAGGACATCAGGTTTCACAGTTCCCTGGCCGGCGTTTCCGCCATCCTTGGTTTTCTCACTCTGGCGGGCGCGGCACTCATCTTCTTCATCCTGCCTCGCGTCAGCACCAGCGGATACCTTCGCAATCTTGGCGTCCAGAGTTCACTGGTCACCGGCTTCAGTCCGGAAGTGAGCCTGGGGGGAATCGGTCAGATCCAGCAATCGAATAACGTAGTGATGCACATCCAGGTGCAGCACGGGAAGCTCCCTCGTGACCCTAAGTGGCGCGGCATCACCCTGGCGAACTTTGACGGCAGGCATTGGTGGAACAGTTCTGAGATACCCACTCTGCATGGCCTGAATAACTCTCCGCTGGACCTTACCCGAATCAGCAATTTTTCTTTCTACGCCCCCACGCGTTACGCCCCCGCGCTGTCAACGCTTTCTTATCGGGTAGTGATGGAGCCTTTGGGGCTGAACCTGTTTTTCCTGGCCCCGGTTCCGCTCAAAATCAATGGCGACTATCGCGTCCTGGAGATCAAGTCAGATGGCTCCATCTTCAATTCCCGTCCTGAAAGCTCCCCGAATGACGGTGAATCGGACGGAGCGCAAACCGTTGGCACCTATTCCGCAGAAGCTGATACGCGAGATCCTGAGGCTTACGTTCTTAACTCCAATTCCACCACTTACCCCCCGCGCATCTCTACCCTCTATTTGCAGATTCCACATCTTGACCCTAGAGTTCCGCGGCTGGCCCGGGAGATCACCTCTTCCGCATCTTCCAACTACCTGCGGTCCAGGGCAATCGAACGTTACCTGCAGGATAATTTTGGTTACACGCTGGAATTGCCCGCAATCCGCGAACCTGATCCGCTCGCCCATTTTCTGTTCGAGCGAAAAAAGGGCCACTGCGAATATTTTGCTTCTTCCATGGCCATGATGCTCCGCACACTGGGCATACCCTCCCGCATCGTCAACGGTTTTCGCGGCGGTGAATACAACGACCTGACCAACAGCTACATTGTGCGGGAAAAGGACGCCCATTCCTGGGTTGAAGCCTATTTTCCCGAATATGGCTGGGTCAGCTTTGATCCCACACCTGCGGGCAGCGGCAACGAACCGCAAACAGGCTGGTCGCGCATGGCCATGTATATGGACGCGGCAAGGCAAATATGGCGCGAGTGGATCGTCAATTACGATTTCGGCCACCAGATGAAATTACGCTCCGATCTGAGCACCAAGACGGGCAACGTCCAAACCGGTTTTCGCCACTGGCTAACGCGTCAGTATCTCAGCGTGGTGCGTTTCATGGATCGCTGGCAGCATCGCCTGGAAAATCTTTCGCCCAGGCAGATGGTCCTGTGTTGCGTGCTGCTGGCACTTGTTCTGGCGGCGCCCTTTGCGCCCAAAGCATGGCGCAGCGTTCAGAGGACGCGTGCGCTACGCCATCCCCAGCGCGCTCCCCGTACCTCAGCCAGTTTCTGGTACCAGCGCATGCTCAAGATGATGGCCCGCCGGGGTTTGCGCAAGGATCCGTCACAGACGGCCGAGGAATTTGTTTCCTCCATCGCCGATCCAACCATCCGCGACAGTGTTCAACTTTTCACTGACCATTATGAGCGCGCCCGATTCAACGAATCCGTCGATGACGCCCAGCGGCTCCCCGAACTTTATGAGGAAATTGCCGGGCGCAGGTAGGCTTACTCTCGTGTGCCTCACCAACCGCGGCGCTATAATCCGGTCGGTCTCAGATGTTGGATCGTATTTCACACGGTGCTGATTGGCTGCTTGGGCGTGAAGCCCAGAGAGAAGGCCCCCGAACGCATCTTTTACCGCGGTGGATTTTCGTGCGCGGCCTCGGCGTCATTTATTTCTCGGCTTTCTACTCGCTGGTGTTTCAGATCAAGGGACTTATCGGCCCCAATGGCATCCTGCCTGCTGCGGGCTACCTGCAAGACGTTGCCAATTACTATCCCGGCCTGCAACATTTCTGGTTTGCGCCTACACTTCTCTGGTTTAGCGCGGGCAACCATGCCTTGATGCTGATTACATGGCTTGGCATGATGGCTTCGCTCGCTGTGATCTTCAACCTGTGGCCGCGCGGCGCCCTGGCTGTTTGCCTGGTGTGCTTTTTATCTTTTGTCGCTGCTGCACAGGATTTTTCCGGCTACCAGTCTGACGGCATGCTGCTGGAAGCAGGCTTCATCTCGCTCTTCTTTGCGCCGCCCGGCCTCAGGCCCGGCCTGGGCGCCGCCCATGCCCCTTCGCGGCTCAGCTTGTTTCTTCTTCGCTGGGAGTGGTTCCGCATCTACTTCGAGTCCGGCATCGTGAAGCTCACCAGCGGCGACTATTCCTGGCGCCACCTCACCGCCATGGATGACTACTATCAGAACGGCCCATTGCCCACATGGCTTGGCTGGTATGTGCAGCAGCTTCCGCACCGCTTTCACGCGGTCACCGTTTTCATAACACTGGCCGCTGAACTTGGCCTTGTGTGGATGCTCTTTCTCCCTCGCCGTTTCAGGATCATCTGCTTCCTGATCGTCACGCCATTCCAGGTGGGAATCATCCTCACGGCAAACTACACTTTTCTCAACTATCTTGTGCTCCTGCTGGGGTTCCTCCTGCTTGACGACGGTTTTGTCCGCTCCGTGCTGCCGCAACGCTGGAAGAACTGGGGCACGGCCATCTCAGTAGAGCAGCAGGACGGGCAAATCCCGCCATCACGCGCCGCCGCATGGCTGCGGCCGGTGTGGCGCGGCGTGGCTGCAATTTATCTGGGCTGGGTCTTCTACGCAACGACGGCTTTGCTGTTCGCCATGATTCCCTACGCGCCGCCGCTTCCTCTTGGCCCGGCGCGGGCCCTGGAGCCATTTCGTATCGCCAACCAGTATGGCCTGTTCGCCAACATGACCCATGAACGCTATGAGATTGAGTTCCAGGGATCCACCGATGGCCAGAACTGGACGCCCTATCCCTTCCGCTACAAGCCGCAGGATGTCCGCCGACCGCCGGGTATTTATGCGCCTTACCAGCCGCGCTTTGAGTGGGACCTGTGGTTTGCTTCGCTTGGCCACTGGCGAAATTACCCGTGGGTCGTGCAGACTGAAGAACGCCTGTTACGCAACGAGCCCGACGTTCTGTCACTTTTCGCCGGCAATCCTTTTGCGGGCGCTCCTCCAAAACAAGTGCGTGCCGTGATCTGGCAGTACTGGTTTACAGACCGCGCCACCAAACGCAAAGACGGAACATGGTGGCGGCGGGAGCTGATGGGAATCTATGCGCCCATGCTCGAGCGGACGCCGGATGGCAAAGTTAGGCTTAGCCAGTGACTCTTTAGTTTCGACGAAAGCACTACTTCGTAATCACTCCGCACGCAATTCTGTCACCGGAGTTTCCGGAAGGATCAGTTTTCTGATCGTCAGCTTTGGCGTGAATCACCAGCGCCGTGCCTCCGTCTGTATAAACGGAATGCGGATCATCGCCCAGCGTGACATTGGGTGCATCGACCGTGCCCTTGGCTTTGCCATTGGCGTCAACCTTTAAATTGGGTGCGTCACCGGCGTGTGGGCCTTCAGGATTTTGCAAGCCGTGCTTCTTGCCGTCAGGATTGAAGTGCGCTCCGGCCGACTTGAAATCAGGGCCATCGCACTTGGCTGTCTGGTGCACATGAATGGCATGCTCGCCTGGCGGCAGATCATGCAGGTTCAATTTGATGGCAACGCCTTTTGCCGCCGGTGAAAGCGTGGCCGTGCCAATGTTCTTTCCCTGTGCATCCTGCAGGTTTACTACCTTGCCTGGCGCTTTTCCGGCCTTGGCCCATGCGACTGTCATGATGAGCAACAGGCCAACGATCACCAAAATCGGCCTTTGCAACGTTGTTTTTGCTTTATCGTGATTTGTCATGTTCTGTATCCCCGATAACAAGTATTGTACTCGCCGGGCGATCCTCAACCCAAGCCAGAGCCGCAAAAACACTGGCCTTCGCGATGCTACAATAGAAAGACAGCATGCCAGTAGAGAACCCCACAATAGCGCCTGCGCAGACGGAATCCGTACCTCGCCAAACCCCCTTGAAGGTTGGTTTTGTCAGCCTCGGCTGCCCAAAAAACCTTGTCGATAGCGAGGTGATGATGGGCATGTTGCAAACCGGCGGCGCGCAGATCACGGCCCGAGCGGAAGACGCCGACGTAATCGTGGTGAATACCTGCTCGTTCATTGACTCGGCCAAACAAGAGTCGGTCAATACCATCCTGGAGATGGCGCAGCACAAAATCACCGGCAAGGCGCAGAAACTGATTGTGGCCGGTTGCCTGGTGGAACGCTATCGGACGGAAATCCAGAAGAACATTCCTGAAGTTGATGCGGTGGTTGGCACCGGCGAACTGGATGCCATTCTGGCCGCCGCGGGAATCCACGCTGGCGGCGCGCCCGCGGACGAATCGCCTTTTGTCATCCTGAATCATTCCTCGAACAGCCAGACGCTCAAGTCAGGAATGCCGGCGCGGGCTGAAGGTCTTGCACGCGAGCAGAGCGGACGCTTCTCCCGCGCGGAGTGGGATGGCGCAATCTCTGACCTGCCAAACTATCTTTACGACGAAACCACGCCGCGCGTGCTGGCTACGCCAAAAGCTTCGGCTTACATCAAGATTGCCGAAGGCTGTGACCATCCTTGCGGTTTCTGCATCATTCCGCAGCTGCGCGGCAAGTTCCGCTCCCGGCATTTTGAATCTGTTATTGCTGAAGCCGAGCGGCTGGCCGCCGCAGGCGGGCGCGAGATCACGCTTATCGGACAGGACACCACCTGCTACGGCGAAGACCTTGGCCTGAAAGATGGCCTTGCTTTGCTGCTGGAGCGGCTGGCGCAGATTGAAGACCTGCGCTGGGTGCGCTTCCTTTATGCCTATCCTAACAAGATTACCGGCAAGCTGCTGGAGACCATTGCGCGCCACAAAAAGATATGTTCGTACATCGATGTGCCATTGCAACACGCTTCATCCTCCGTGTTGAAGCGCATGAAGCGCGGCGCAGGAGCCGAAATCTTCCTGAAGTCGGTGGAAAAGATGCGGCGCACGATTCCCGGTTTGACGCTGCGCACATCGTTCATAGTCGGCTTTCCCGGTGAAACTGAAGCGGACTTCAACGAACTCTGTGATTTCGTACAAGCCGCAGGATTCGATTGGCTGGGCGTTTTCAGTTACTCCGACGAAGACGGCTCCGCCGCTTACCGTCTGGCTGACAAGGTTCCTCCGCGCGAAATTGAACGCCGCCGCAAGAAGCTAATGCAAATCCAGCGCCAGATCAGCAAAAAGAACAAGCGT
>DASXCL010000088.1:0-14352 GCA_036491195.1 Candidatus Angelobacter sp. | reverse complement strand
CGATGATGCCGCCTCGTCGATCAGATCGATGGCCTTGTCCGGCAAAAAGCGGTCAGTGATGTAGCGATGCGATAACGTGGCCGCGGCGACAATTGCGGAGTCCTTGATCCGCACGCCGTGATGCACTTCATATTTCTCTTTAAGGCCACGCAAAATGGAAATCGTGTCTTCCACATTTGGTTCGCCTACGAACACCGGCTGGAAGCGCCTTTCCAGCGCCGCGTCTTTCTCAATGTACTTGCGGTATTCGTTCAGAGTCGTAGCGCCAATCGCGCGCAATTCTCCCCGGGCCAGAGCCGGCTTCAACATGTTGCTGGCGTCTATCGCGCCCTCAGAAGCCCCCGCGCCCACCAGCGTGTGCAACTCGTCTATGAAGAGAATGACTTGCCCGCTGGAATCTTCAATCTCCTTGAGCACCGCTTTCAGGCGATCTTCAAACTCGCCGCGGTACTTGGCCCCGGCCAGCATTGAGCCCAAATCGAGCCCGACAACCCGCTTGTTCTTCAGGATCTCCGGAACGTCTCCCGAAACAATGCGCTGGGCCAGCCCTTCCACGATCGCCGTCTTGCCCACTCCTGGCTCACCAATCAGCACCGGGTTGTTTTTCGTGCGGCGAGCCAGCACCTGGACCACGCGGCGGATTTCTTCGTCGCGACCAATCACCGGATCAAGCTTGCCCTTGCGCGCTAATTCCGTGAGGTCCTTGGCATAACGGGCCAGCGCCTGGTATTTGCCTTCGGGATTCTGGTCAGTCACGCGCTGAGAACCGCGAACCGAAGTTAGCGCCTTCAAAATCGCATCGTGGCCTGCGCCGCTCAGAAGCTGGCGCGTTTCATTGGCCTTGTCCTTGTCTGCCGTCATGGCCAGAAGCAAGTGCTCCGTCGAAACGTATTCGTCCTTAAACGTGTCCGCTTCTTTGAAAGCCTGGTCCAGAGCTCTTGACATGGCGGCGGAGAGATGCGGCTGTGCCGCAGCGCCTGAGACCTTAGGCAACCGGTCAATGCGTTCCATCACCTGTGCTTGCAGAGCTGTCGCATTCACTCCAAGCTTGGTCAAAACAGGCACAACAATGCCTTCGCTGTCCTGCAACAGCGCTGCCAGCAAATGTAACGGCAGCATCTCCGGATTGCCGTGCTGACCCGCCAGCTCATTTGCCTGCTGGATCGCTTCCTGCGCCTTGATTGTGAATTTGTCCCATCGAATCGCCATAATGTGCTCCTAAAATTTTTGGTAAATGAGATCCTTCCCCTGCCCGGGCTCAGGGTCAGGATTTCGCCTGGCGGCTCAGTTGTTAGCCTGCCCTGAGCGAGCGTAGCAAGTCGAACGGGCCGCCATACCGGCTCAATTTGTCCCATCGAATTGCCATATGTCGCTCCCGCTCTATTTATTGTCTCGCTTTGATTGCCGAATTGTCTCGTCTGGACGATCTTGTCGCTAAGAGTCGCTAAAGAAAAACGGGAGACAACGTTCATCTCCCGTACGACCGCTAGTTTTGTATAACATGGATCGCTCCATGGCCGTTTATCCCTGGAGGGTCTTCTGGCCGATTCCAACCTTGATCTGCCGCGGTTTGGCTTCTGCCCGCTTGGCCAGGGTGATCTTCAGAATGCCCTTGTCATAGCTGGCTTCCACTTTTTCCGCATCCACCGTGTTCGGGAGCTTGAAGGTGCGGACGAAGGAACCATAACGGCGTTCAATGCGAAGGAAATTTTCTTCTTTCTCTTCCTTTTCGAACTTGCGCTCACCCTGGACCGTCAATGTGTTGTTCTCAACGCTGACGTTGACATCTTCCTCATTCAAGCCGGGAACTTCCAGCTTCAGCACCAAGTTCTGTTCGTCTTCGTAAACGTCCACGGGAGGAACAAAGCTGCCCGCAGTCAACTGGTCCTTTCCCGTCGGTTCGGTAAAGTTCTCAAAAAAGCTGGCCAGTTCGCGGAAAGGGTCGATTCGAGTAATCATGGTCATTTTCTTTCTCCTTCAGAAGTGATGTTGCTTTCTATAGTTGCCATTTCACAGCGTTTGATGAATTTATTAGCACAAACGGATCATAAAATATGAGTGTGTTATTGTCAATCAATTAGGCAATTACTATATATCTTAATTATTTTCAATGGCTTAGGATGATTTATCGAGAGGTTTGTTATGTTACGGAGAGCACGAAGCACTTGAGATAGTACGTTTCCGGAACACCCAAGAGGATCGGATGGTCCTTTGCCTGAGTCCGCTTTTCCAGCACTCGGACTGACCGGTGCGCGTCCTGCGTGGCCTCAGTGAGCATGGCAAAGAAGTCCTGCTCGCTCACCGCATACGAACAGGAGCACGTCAGCAGCACGCCTCCGGGACGCAGCATCTTGAGAGCGCGCAAATTCAGCTCTTTGTAGCCCCGTAAAGCCGATTCCAGGTGCTTTTTGGATTTAGCGAAGGCGGGCGGATCAAGCACGATTACGTCATACTGCCTGCCAGCCGAGGCATAATCCTTCATCAGATCAAACGCGTTGCCCTCAATCCACTCGATCTCTGACATGTTTGCCGGAGCATTGAGCCGTTCATTCTGCTCGGCCACCTCCAGCACGTCGCGCGCAATGTCCACGGCGGTCACCTTGCTGCACACCCTTGCCAGATGCAGCGCGAATCCACCCTGATATGTGCACACATCCAGGGCCTCGCCCCGTGCGTATTGAGCTGTTGCAGCGTAATTCTCCCGTTGATCCAGGAAAGCGCCGGTCTTCTGGCCACCAAGAGCGTCATAATGAAACTTCACGCTATTCATGGTGAAAATGGTGCTGCTCTTGCCGCCATGAACCAGGCCCGATTCCATCTCTGCCAGCTGCTCCAGTTCGCGGATCCTCACATCGGCGCGCTCCACAATATTCTCTACGCCAGTGAGGGCCTTCAGCGATTCGACGATGGACTGCTTTCGCTCTGGCGCGGCCCAAGCCTGCGTGAGAACCTGCAGCGTAATCACATCGTTATAGCGATCTATAATCAGTCCCGGCAGCCGGTCCGCTTCACTAAAAACCAAACGGCATGCATCAGAGTTCTGGACAACTTTGCTTCGGTAGGCCACCGCTTCAGCTATGCGCTGCTTTACTAATTGCAGCAACTCTTCTTCTGAACGCAGGGCCTCGCGCCCCAGCATCCGCAGCTTGATTTGCGACGACGAGCTGTAAATCGCCGATCCCAGAATCTTGTCTTTAGGGCCGATCACATGCACCATGGCGCCGGGCTGAGCGCCCGCATCGTTCAATACGTCCGAGGCGTAGATCCACACATGACCATCGCGCAGCCGTTTTGCCGCTCGGTCATTCACAATTACTTTTCTTGGGGAGCCGTTTGCCATCAGGCAATCAGCATATAGGAAGGGACGTTTATTGCGTGCGGCTGGTTTCCTGTTCAGCCTGCTCCGGTTCTGTTTCAGCTTCAGCCGCGCGGGCTTTTGATTTCTTTTTTGCCGGTTCCGGCGCCGCCGCTTCACTCGCCGGATCAAAGTAAAGAATTCGACCACAGGAGTTGCAGGTGATGATCTGCTCGTTGGTGCGGATTTCCTGCCAGGTCTGCGGCCGCACCATCACAAAGCAGGCCATGCATTTCTGGTCGCGTGCTTCGGCAAGCGCCGATTTGCGCTGTCGCATCACCCGGTCATAATGGGCCAGAGCGCTGTAATCCACGCCGGCGCGAAGCTCGTCGCGCTTTCCCGTAAGCCCAGCCAGAAGCTTCTCATCCTCGGCAGTGCGGACGCGCGCTTCGGCTTTCTCTTTTTCGACATCGGCGGCCTCGGTTTTTAGGTCCGCTTCCGCCACCTTCAAAGCCTTTTCTTCGTTCTCCAGGCCGATCATCAATTCCAGGATCTTGTCTTCGCAGCCGCCGATCTGCTTTTCCGCGAACTCCACCTCGTGCATCAGAGCGCGGTATTCTTCGTTCGTCTTTACGCTGGAAGACTGGCTGCGGTATTTGGCAATCTTTTCCTGGAAACCCTTGATATCGGCTTCATTCTGGCGGCGGCTGGCCTCGTTGCTCTTGATGCGCGCTTTGGCCTGCTCGACCGCGGCTTTGTGTTCGGCCAGCTTCTCTTCGATAGTGGCCACCCGTTTGGGCAGGCTGGCGACTTCTTCGCTCAACCGCAGGGCTTCCCGGTCTATTTTCTCCAACTCGGTGAGTCTTTGCAGGTCTGCATTCATGGGGCAAGGGCTAGACCCAATTCTAACACGCGTAATTGGCCCTTCGAGACTACATTTGCGCGTTTAACTAGGTTTTTATACTGATTGCGGCTATCTGGAGCCATGCATAGACTCAACTCACCATGATCGTGGAAATCACCAGATTGATGTTGGGCGTGGCCATTGCGATTTTTCACCGCCCTCTGGCCAATATGATCATGCAGCAGGAGCGTCAGCTGGATGGGTACTTCCGCAGCCGAGGCGTTCACCTGCCTGCGCCGCCCAGCGACTCCACCGCCCAGAATCTCTATTTCATGATCGGAATTTTTATCTGCTTGATCGAAGCTGGCCGGATCTGGTTCTCCATGAGTTAGCCGCGAATCCTTTGACTCCGCAATTTCCGGTTAGTCTTTTGGCATCGGTGGAGTGTTATCCGGTTTTCCTCTAAAAAAGAACCTGGCAATCACTAACAGGGCAATCGCGCTCCAACCGAAATATTGGGCCATGGCACGATTGTGAGGATCTGGCGAAGACCTCATGATGAAACCAGCCACGCCTAACGCGATCGCGATGAGCACAAGAATCCAATAACCTGCCGGTCTGTTTCCCATCATTTTCCTTTCTACAATCAATATTTCGACAAAAATATTGCGGCTTCCTGGAAAAATCCTGCACTGAACCAACGACCGCAGCCAAACCTTAAAAAGCAAGGGGCGCATGGGAGGTCTTCCCACACGCCCTGGCCGAAATGTATTACTTATTTTTTCCCGCCGTTGAATGGCCCGCTGCCGGCACGCCTTCGCTGGGCTGATTGTGATAATTCGGGAACGCGGGATGCTTGGCCACAGGAAGGGGATTCTTCTTGAGCGAATCCATCACCAGCGCTACCGCTTTCTCTAGCTGCGGATCATGCCCGCTGGCCCAGTCTCTCGGCGTGAGTTCAACTTCATAGTCGGGCGCAACGCCGTGGTTCTCCACGTCCCAGTCCCCGTTGCGATTGTAGAAAGCCACGCGCGGCGCCGTAACTCCGCCGCCATCCATCAGGGCAGGGTAATCGTAAATACCCACCAGGCCACCCCATGTCCGGGTGCCGACCAGCGGTCCCAGCTTGGCATCGCGGAAGTACCACGGCAGTGCGTCACCACCCGAACCCGCATACATATTGATGATCATGGCTTTCGGCCCAAAGATGGCTCCCACCGGCGTGGTAAAGTCCTGGCCTTCGCGTGTAAGCCAGTAGTTTTGTAACGGCCGCCGGAGATAGTCGATCACGTAATCTGCCGCCGACCCGCCTCCGTTGAACCGTTCGTCAATCACGGCCCCTTCGCGTCCGACCTGGGCAAAAAAGTAGCGATTGAATGATGTGTAACCTCCAAAACCCGTGTCGGGCAGATAGACATATGCCAGACGGCCACCACTCAGCTTGTCGACTTTGTGCAGATTGCCCTCAATCCATGCACGGTTGCGCAGCGCCGCTTCAGTCTCAATCGGCACCACGGTCACATTCCGCGCGCTTTTGCCATCCACCGCCGGACCCACTTTAAGCACAGTAGCTTTGTCCGCGGCGCCCTCGAACAGCTCAAAGATTTCGTCGGTCCCGCGCAGCTCGCGGCCGTTGACCGCCAGCAGGTAATCGCCTTCCTGAACGTTCACTCCGGGCTGCGTAAGTGGCGCGCGCAGCTGCGGGTTCCAGTTTTCACCCTGATAAATCTTTGAGAACCGATAGCGCCCGTTCTCGACTGTGTAATCGGCGCCCAGCAGCCCCACCTTGCCCTGTTCTGCCGGCGGCTCCGGCGGCGTGCGAATGTACATGTGCCCAACTGTGAGTTCGCCCAGCATTTCGGAAAGCAGATAGCTGAAGTCATAGCGGCTGCCCACGTTTTCCAGGTATGGCTCGTACTGTTTCCTCGTGGCGGGCAGGTTCAGGCCGTGCAGGTTTGGATCGTAGAAAAAGTCGCGCTCAATGCGCCACACTTCGTTGTATTCCTGCTTCCATTCCGCTTTGGGATCTATCCGCACTTCCATGTGTGAAAGAGCAAGCGGCGGCTCCGGTTTGCCCGCGGCCGGGCTACCTTCAGGCCGCGCGGGTGCGGCCGCAGAACTGATGTACCACTTCTTATTCTCACGACGCCCTTTGCTGTAAAGCATCTTCTTGCCGTCAAACGAGACCGTAAAGTCATTCACGCCTTCCATCAGTTTTTCCGGCTTGCGGGACGTGAGATCAAAGCGCCACAGGGTGTTTTGCGGGCCCGGGCGCGCCGGCGACTCCACCAGGAAGATTGTTCCCGCTTTTCCCGCCAGCAGAGCGGTGTAATCACGGGGTGGAATCGGCAGCGCCAGAATCCTCTGGCTGATATTTTCAGCGTCAATCCTCACGTTGACCGCCTCGCTCTTCACTGACTTCGCTGCGCGGGCGTCCTGCGCTTTGGCTTTTTCTTCAGGACTCGCGGGCTCCTGCTCAGTCTTGTCCTCGCTCTTGGCGGATTTGTCCGCATCCGCTTTCGCGTCGTCCGCGGCCTTTTCTTCATCGCTCTCTGGCGCCAAAGGTGAAGGCTGGTCCTTGCGCAGCACCATCAGGTATCCGCTCCGTGTTACCGGCCGGTTGATGCTGGAAAGATCAAGCCATCCCGTCGTCGGGCCAATATCTGTGCTGGCCGCAAAAAACAGGTATTGCCCTTTCTGGTCGAACGCAGGGAAGCGGGCATCGCTCAGGCCGTCAGTCAGTTGCAGGCTCTTTGCTTGTTCGAGCGAATAAGCAAAGATGGCGTGCATGTGATTTGTGAGGGTCTTGGAATAAGCAATCCACCGGCTGTCTGGCGACCACATGGGATCGAGCGTGCGCTGCGGAGCGTCATAGGTATCGGTATTAATTTTTACCGGCGTTCCTTTTGCCAGATCCACGTACCAGACGTTGAGACGCTTGTCCGTGAAAGCGATTTTCTTGCTGTCCGGCGACCAGATAGGCTGGTAGTAGAAAGACGCAGGAGTGCCGAGAGAAATCTTTTTGGCATCGCTCATGCCGTCCGGGTTCTTCAGGAAGAGTTGGTATTCGCCCGACTCGTCAGAGAAGTACGCCACCCACTTGCCGTCCGGCGACCAGGCCGGATCGCGTTCCATGGTTCCCGGCGTGTTCGTGAGATTGCGGATGTCGCCCTTTTCCGCGGGTGCGGTAAGAATTTCGCCGTGCGCTTCAAACACTGCGCGGGCTCCGCTGGGAGAAAGCGTGGCTGACGCAATTTCGCTTTCCACTTTCTTGAAGTGCGGTCGGACGTTGGGCAGATCGGCCGGCACCGTTACCGCGACTGCTTTGGACTGGCCCGTTGCCGGATCAAAAAGGTTGAGCGACCCAAACTCCTCATACACGATTCCGCCCGGTCCGGCGGAAGCCGACTTGATGTCCGCGCCATTGCTGGCAAGCGCCTGCTCCACCTTTTTCGCTTTTGGATCAAAAGCAAACAAGGTGAACGGCCCATTACGGTCTGAGAGGAAATAAATCTTGCCGCCAACCCACATGGGATTGCCGTCATTTGAAGTCTCGCGCGGCACCTGATCGAGGCTGAGATCAGTCAGGTTCGCGATCCACACGCGCGACGCCTTGCCGCCACGGTAACGCTTCCAGCCGATGGCGGAAAGCCGGCGGTTGTTGTCGACCGGCACGTAAGCGATATGCTTGCCGTCGGGCGAGAACGCTCCAGCTTCAGCCGTAGGCAGGGGCAGCTCATGCGGCAGTCCGCCTTCGAGCGAAACGGTGAAGAGCCGGTTGAAGCGCGAATAACTGTTGCGGGTGGAACGGAACAGAACGGATTTGCCGTCAGGCGCCCACCCAACCACTTCATCCACGGCGGGATGATGCGTGAGCCTTCGCGGAACGCCGCCTTCGCTCGGCATCACGTAGACGTCCACGTTGCCGTCATAGTCGCCGGTGAAGGCAATCATACTTCCGTCGGGAGAGAACACCGGATCGCTCTTCGTGCCTTCGCCGCTGGTCAGCAGACGGGCTTCGCCGCCTTCGCGTGCCACCAGCCAGAGATCGCCGGCATAGGCGAAAGCGATATGTGTTTTCGAAAGCGTGGGCGTCTGCATGAGCAGCGGGCCAGCAGCGTGTGCGCTCAAACCACAGACGAATACTGCAGCGATCAGAAATAGACGAGCGAGGGGATTCTTCATAGACACCAACCAGGGGATGAAATGTCGTTCGACGAGGCAATTTCAGGGTAGCAGCAATTCCCGCCGTGAGACAAGGAAGGAGGTGTACGGCACTGCTGATGTGCGTGCAATAATGCAGCTGATGTCAGGTATCCAGAATGCCGTAAGCACGCCGCTGGAGAAGGAATATGGTGATCTTGCCCTAAGGATAAGTGCAGCTTTCTGTTTGGCCTTTCGGATTTTTTGGGAAAGCCGGACCGGCAAAATCTCTTCAGAATTGACGCGGAATGCATTCTGGGTCTTCCCCTATATTCTAGTGGTTGTTCATCCGAGACGGTGGCGTGACGCTTTGCTTGGTGTCGCTCTTGGATTCCCTTCAGCGGCGGCATTGCTGGCCGTCTTGGTCAGCGGCTTTGCTCGGAGCAAAGAGGCACATGTTCCCTATCTTGCCTTCCCATACGCCAATTTGCTGATGGTTTCGATAGCGATTCGAAGCTGGCTAGCCGAGCGGAAAAGTATTCGAGCAGGTTTAATTTTGGGCTTTGCTATCGCAAGCTTTGCATATATGTGGGTCGTCGTTAGCATCTAATCCATGGTTCCACAGATTCAGGAAGCTTCTTCCAGCAGCACCGCCACATGCGCAATCGCCGCATTGTCCGTGCCCATGCCCTCCGGAGTCTTGGCCTTAATACCGACCTGGTTCGGCTTTACGCCCAGCAGCTCGGCAACGCGAGCCTGAATTTTCTTTGCGTGAGGCACGATCTTGGGCTCAGCCAGAATCAATGTGGAATCCACATTGCTCACTTTGTATCCTGCGAGTCGCACCTGCTTCAACGCTTCTTCAAGAAAGATGACGGAGTCTGCCCCCCTCCACCTGGGATCTGTAGGTGGAAAATAACTGCCGATATCTCCGGCCGCGACGGCGCCGAGAAGAGCGTCCGTAAGCGCATGCAGAAGAACGTCGCCGTCCGAATGGCCGGCAAGCCCCTTTTGAAATGGTATTTCAACTCCGCCAATTTTCAGCGGAACACCTGCCTGGAACTCATGAGAGTCCCAGCCATAACCGATTCTCATAAATTTTTACCACTGATTTCCACTGATGCCACTGATCTGAAAAAGATCAACAAGATCCTCCTACGCGATGCGCCTTTGCATGTTTTCGCGAATTATCCAACAGCAAGCGGCGGACTTGCGGCTTCGGGCCAAAATTCAGAATGATTCCAAGCTCTAGCGCGGTAGATCGAAGATAATTCAATACCTGTGATTCATGACCGGCAACGATCTGCTCAGCAGTCTTGAGTTCCAGGAGTATGGTTCCGTTCACAACTAAATCGGCGCGGAAATCACCAACCTTGTGGCCGCGGAAAAATACGGATACGGCAACTTCTTGCTCAACAGACAGACCCTTCTCCAACAGCGCGAGACGCAACGAATTGCGATAGACGGATTCGAGAAAGCCGAAGCCCAATTCATTGTAGACATCGTAGAAGACGCCAATGACCATATCGGTCAATTCAGAATGTTTGTAATTGGAGTCAATTGCCATTTTCGATCAGTGTTGTCAGTGTGAATCAGTGGTAAAGCGCATCAGAAACTCCGCCAGTTCCATATCTGCCGGCGTGGTGATCTTGATGTTCCTGGCCGAACCCATCACCACCCAGACGCTCTCGCCCATGCGCTCGACCAGCGACGCTTCGTCGGTGCCGGTAAAACCGTCGGCTGCCGCGCTGTCAAAAGCGCGTTTGATCAGCTCATAGCGAAAGCCCTGCGGCGTTTGCGCCTGCACAATGCGTTCACGCGGAATCGTGGAAGTAACGATCGCGCCTTCAGCCGCGCGCTCCACCTGTTTAATGGTATCCACCGCGGGCAATCCGGCAATCGCGGCGCCGTGCCTTTCCACTTCATGAATCACGTTGGCGATAATTTCGTCGTCGACAAACGGGCGCACAGCATCGTGGACGAGCACAATGTCGTCCGGGGCGGCATTGAGCTTTGCCAGCGCATTGGCCACCGATTCCTGGCGATGTTCTCCGCCCTCCACAATCTGGATTTTGGCGCTGAGCTTGTCTTTCTCAAGCTGCTTGCTGAAGCGTTCCATCTCATTCTTGCGCAAAGCCACTACAATCTGGCTGATCTGCTGGTTGCGCGCAAACACGCGCAGCGTATGAATCACAATGGGAACGCCGCCGATCTCAAAGAACTGCTTGGAGGGAACGCCCTTCTTGCCGGCCGGCGCCATGCGTGTGCCAAGACCAGCCGCGGGAATGATGACAGTCACCTTCATTGGGGAGAAAAGTATAACAACTTTGCCGATGTCCCGGCGGAGGGCCGGAAAGGGAGCACGGGTTCCTGTACTTAGACCACCGACTTATTTCACAATGGTATGAGCCGTAAGCATCAGGTCAGGCCGGACGATGGAAAAAGTTCTCAAGTATATTCGCGAGCAGCGGCTGCTCCAGCCAGGGGACCGTGTGGCCGTCGCGTGCTCCGGTGGCGCCGATTCGGTGGCGCTTCTCCGCATTCTGGTTGAGTTGCGCCAGGCGCTCGGCATTGTTCTCACGGTGGCCCATTTCCATCACCAGATCCGCGGCGCGGAGGCGGATGCCGACCAGCAGTTCGTTCGAGAACTGGCAGCCACGCTGCAGCTTGAGTTTTACGCCGGTTCCGGCGACGTACCGGCGCACGCGGCTGCGCGCAAGGTCAGCATCGAAACGGCCGCTAGAGAAGTGCGCCACTACTGGTTTGCGGGGTTGATCAAGCAAGGCAAGGCAGACAAGATTGCCACCGCGCATACGATGGACGATCAGGCGGAAACCGTGCTCATGCGCGTTATTCGCGGCGCCGGAGCGCGGGGGCTGGCAGGAATCGCTCCGGCGCAGAAGGCGAAGCATCTGGTTCGGCCACTGCTAACGTCGAGCCGAGTCGAAATTGAGTCCTACCTGAAAAACGCCGGTCAGCCATGGCGGGAGGACTCATCGAACCAGGACCTCAGGCATACGCGTAATCGCATCCGTCATATGCTGATGCCGCTGCTGGAAAGTGAGTTCAATCCGGCGATCCGGCAAACGCTTGCCGGCCTGGGAGAACTGGCGCGAGCGGAAGAAGAGTACTGGAACCATGAACTCGCGATGTTATTACCACGGCTGGTACATGAAGGGAAGCCTAGCCGCAGTGGGCGCAGCTCCAGCGGCGAGGCGCGGGGGGTACTTGCGCTGGATCTTGCGGGCCTGGCGAGCCTTCCTTTAGCGGTCCGGCGGCAGGTAATCCACGCGACCGTTTACCGTCTGGGAGTGTCGCTGGAATTCAAGCATATTCAGCAACTTATATCTCTTGCGGAACAGGAGAAACCAGGCAAAAAACTGGTGTTACCGGATGGTTTGACGGCAAATCGAACCGTGCGGGAGATTCACTTCAGCCGTTGCGGGGAGGACTTACCAGAGGATTACTGCTATACATTACCGATTCCCGGAGAAGTTGCCGTTCCGGAGCTGGGGTTTATCCTTCGAGCCCGCGTAATAAGTGATGGAAAACAAAAGGCTTCAGGTTATAATGCAGCTACGTTTTTGAATCCAAGCCTGCTGGGATCCAAGCTTACGGTTAGAAATTGGCGTGCGGGTGACAGGTTTTTTCCGGCGCTCAGCCAATCCCCTAAGAAAGTAAAAGAGTTGCTGCAACCTGGTCGATTGGGACAGGAGTTTTCCTCTGCCGAGCGCAAAAACTGGCCGGTGATTGAAAGCGCGGGCCAGATCGTCTGGATGCGCGGGTTCCCTGTCTCCCAGGACTTTGCCAGCCGCTCGGGAGATGCCGTCTTGATTGAGGAAGTAAAAATGAGCGCTGAGGCAGAGGAGTGAACGGCATTCAGTCCGAATATCCCAGAATCCTCCTGTCCGCCGAGCAGATCAAGAAGCGCGTGCAGGAGATTGCCCGGCAAATCGCCAATGATTTCCAGGGCAAAACAGTCCACGTCGTCGGCGTGATGGAGAACGGTTTTATCTTTATGGCCGACCTGGTCCGGGAGCTGGATTTGTGCGTGGTTTGCCAGTTCGTGAAAGCGGAATCCAAGGAAGCTAATTCCACTACCACTGAGATTTTTTTCAGTCCTGAACTTGACGTACAGGGCCAGCATGTTCTCCTGGTGGAGGCGCTGGTGCAATCCGGTATCACCAGCGAATTCCTGATTCGAAACCTTGTTGGGCGCGGAGCCGCCAGCGTAAAGCTCGCTGTCCTGTTGGACAAGCAATCAGCCCGCCGAGTGTCACTGCAGCCGGATTACTTTGGTTTTCTCGTGAACGAGGATTTTGTCGTAGGCTATGGCTTGGGAGAGCGCCATTTTGGCCGAAATCTGCCCTATATAGCGGGACGTGCCGAGCCGGGCAGTCCTTAAGCAGGTCTTAAGCGGTTTTACTGCATCCGTAATGGCGGGAATAGGTATAAAATCTTTACTGTGAGAAAGTTTGGGAGCGAAACCGAGTTGTTCCGCATCTAAAACAGGTACGAACCCTGCCTGGAAGAGTCGGGGAACCTTTTTCATCGCAAAACGTCTTTTATGGTGATGCGGAATCTTTGATACAGGTACGTAGGTCAGTGGATTGGTGTGCTGACCGGGAATCTAGGAGCACTCAGTGAATTCGACTTTTAAAACGGTGATCTTGTGGGTGACGCTGGTGGCGGTCGCCGTCGTCCTCTGGAGAATTATTCAAGGCGGCCCGAATAGCGGCAAGGACCATGAGATCGCCTATACCCAGTTCATGGCAGAGCTGAACGATGGCAAGGTTCAGGATGTGACGATTGAAGGCAATCTGGCCCGCGGCAAGATGCGCGATGGCAGCATGTACCATCTGGTGGTTCCCGCCAACAATCCCACCTTTCAGAAAGCGCTTGATGACCACAAGGACGTAAATACCAGCTACAAGAGCGACCAAGGATGGAACTGGCCGATGGCCATCATCCAGTTTTCGCCATTCATCTTGCTGGGCGTGCTGTGGTTCGTGATGATCCGGCAAATGCAAACGGGCGGGAACAAGGCGCTGAGTTTCGGCAAGAGCCGGGCGCGGCTGCTCTCCATGCAGCAGAAAAAGATCACGTTTAAAGACGTTGCGGGAGTGGATGAAGCCAAGGAAGAACTCCGCGAAATCATAGAATTCCTGCGCGAAGCGCAAAAATTCCAGAAACTTGGCGGACGCATTCCCAAGGGTGTCCTGCTGGTCGGCCACCCGGGAACAGGCAAGACCCTGCTGGCGCGCGCCGTTGCCGGCGAAGCGAATGTGCCATTCTTCAGCATCTCCGGTTCTGATTTCGTCGAGATGTTCGTGGGCGTGGGCGCAAGCCGCGTGCGTGACCTTTTTGAGCAGGGCAAAAAGAATGCTCCCTGCATCATCTTCATCGACGAAATTGATGCTGTTGGACGCCATCGCGGCGCTGGCCTGGGCGGCGGACACGACGAGCGCGAGCAGACGCTCAACCAGTTACTGGTCGAGATGGACGGTTTTGAATCGAATGAAGGCGTGATCCTGATCGCTGCAACCAACCGGCCTGACGTTCTGGATCCGGCGCTGCTGCGTCCGGGACGATTTGATCGCCGCGTTGTGGTTCCACTTCCTGATGTTCGCGGACGCGAGGAGATTCTCCGCGTCCACACCCGCAAGATTCCTCTGGCGGACGACGTCGATCTCTCCATCCTTGCCCGCGGCACACCGGGGTTCTCTGGCGCCGAGCTTTCCAACATGGTGAATGAAGCGGCCTTGAATGCGGCACGCAATAACCGCAAATCCGTGCTGATGTATGACTTTGAGCTCGCCAAGGACAAGGTCCTGATGGGCGCCGAGCGCAAGAGCCTGTTGCTCACGGAAGAAGAAAAGAAAGTCACCGCTTATCACGAAGCGGGCCATGCTATTGTGGCCGCCCTGATGCCGCATGCCGACCCGCTGCACAAGGTCACCATCATCCCGCGCGGAATGGCGCTGGGCGTGACCATGCAGCTGCCGGAAACCGACAAGCACAATTACACGCTCGACTATCTCAACACCCAAATCGCCGTGATGATGGGCGG
>DASXCL010000087.1:0-4997 GCA_036491195.1 Candidatus Angelobacter sp. | reverse complement strand
GGGCTGGGATTTTTTAGGGTGAGGGACATGTCCAAGTGGCACTTCAGCGATAACTCCCGTATAATCTGGCTTTTCCCACCTTGCTCCGAGGGTAGTCATATATTGTCGTCTTTTCAGGAAACAAGTCCTAAGCATGCCTCGCGGATCGCCCGTATGGTGCTGATCCTTGGCCTTTTTCTCGTGGGTGTGTTTCCGAGAATGGCACAGGCAGTTCCGCAGGCCGGCCAGGTTATTGAGGATATTGACGTCAGCGGTAACCGGCGTATCCCCACAGAAACCGTAAAGTCCCGCATTTATACCAGGGTTGGCGATGTATATGACGAAGCCGCTTTGCAACGCGATCTGCGTTCCGTATGGAATAGCGGCTACTTTGAAGACGTTCGCATGGAGCGGGAGCAATCGCCCAAGGGCTGGCGCATCCATATTTACGTCAGGGAAAAGCCCACGATCCGCACCATTGATTACAAGGGCATGAACTCGGTTTCAGTGAGCGACGTGCTGGAACGCTATAAGAAGGTAAAAGTCTCGTTGACGGTTGACAGCCCTTACGATCCCACCAAGGTCATCAAGGCCAAAGTGGTTCTGCAGCAATTGCTCTCAGAGCACGGACGCCAGTTTGCCACTATCGGCGTGCAGGTGCAGCAGGTCCCGCCGGCATCAGTATCGGTCGTCTTTAACGTAAAAGAAGGGCCGAAGATCAAGGTCGGCAAAATCAAGTTTGTCGGCAACAAGCATGTAAGCAGCCGGGCGTTGACGGCGGCCATGAAGAACCTGCATCCCATCGGCATTCCGCAATCCATCTTCCTGGAAGGCATTTTTGCCAAGACATTTGATTCGTCCAAACTGGAAGAAGATACTGAGCGCGTCCGCGAGGCCATGCAGACTTTTGGCTATTTCAAGGCCGTGGTGGACGATCCTAAGACCCAGCTGCGGGATACGCACAGCAAGCTGCATGTTCCTTTCATCCAAAAAGGCAATGGCAAGGTCATGGACATTACCATGCCAATTGATGAAGGCGATAAATTCAAGCTCAAAACGATTGTTTTTACCAACAATAAGGCCATTCTCAATACGCAGCTTTTGCGCAGCCTGTTTCCGATCAAAGATGGAGACACCTTCAACAAGCAGCTGGTGGGCAAGGGGCTGGATAACCTGCGCAAAGCCTACGGAGAAATTGGATACATCGACTTTACGCCGGTGCCTACCACTGACATTGACGACGTGAAAAAAGAAATCACCCTCAATGTTGAAGTGGATGAAGGCAAGCCGTACTTTGTCCGCCGCATTGAATTCCAGGGGAACACCACCACGCGCGACCGGGTGATCCGGCGTGAACTGCTGGTGCAGGAAGGCCAGGTTTTCAATAGCCGCCTATGGGACATCAGCGTATTGCGCCTGAATCAGCTGAATTATTTTGACGCGTTGAAGCCGGAAGACGATACGGAACGCAAGCTCGACCAGCAGAATGGCACGGTTGATCTCACCGTCAAGGTCAAGGAAAAAGGCAAGAACAGCATTGGCCTCACTGGCGGAGTCAGCGGACTGGAAGGATCTTTCATTGGCCTGAATTATGAGACCAATAACTTCCTTGGTCTGGGTGAAACGCTGCAATTGCAAGCCAACGTGGGCAGTCTCTCCCGCGTGCTGTTGTTTGGTTTTACTGAGCCGTATACGTTTGACCGTCCGCTTACGCTCGGCTTTACGGTGTATAGCCGCAGGTTTGATTTTGACCAGGCGCGGCAGGCTTCCATTACCGCGGGCCAGAACCTGAACCTGCCGCAGTCTGTGCTGAACCAGTTGCTGAATTACAACCAGTCCAGCACCGGCTTCACGGCGTCTTCAACTTACCTGCTGGGGCATTCTTTCAAGCGTGTAGGTCTCACCTATTCTCTGGACAACACAACGATTGAGACCTTTAGTGACGCTTCACGGAATCTGTTCCAGACGCTGGATTTCCGCAATATTTCCGGTCCGAATGCGCTGAACGGCATCGTGACCAGTTCCGTTACGCCTTCACTGAGCTTCAGCACGATTGACAGCCCGATCCGCCCGCATCGCGGCAAAAGCTTCTTTATCTCCAGTGAAATTGCGGGTCTGGGCGGCAACGTAAAATTCTACCGTCCGCTGGTGGCCTTTACGCAGTGGAAGCCTTTGTACCACTCGAATACGCTGGGCATACGCCTGCAAGGCAGCTTTATCAACGGCTTTGGCGGCTCAGAAGCGCCGCCTTTCCAGCGCTTCTATATGGGCGGAGAAAACGATTTGCGCGGCTTTGACGTGCGTACGGTTTCGCCTTATGTGTTTGTGAGCACGGTGCAGAATTTCCCGCTGGCGAACCCTGACGGCAGCCCGGTGCCGATTGATCCCACTAACCCGCGGCGCGGCAATGTAACGGTGCCGCTGCCGGTGAATAACATCACATTGCCTGGTGGAGATACGCAATTTGTGGCGAACCTGGAATACCGCATCCATGTGATCGGGCCGGTAACGCTTGCGCCATTCGCTGATATGGGAATGGATTTTGTTACCCGCGATTCACAGCTCAAGATCAGTCCAGACTCACTTACGCAGCTCAATAGCACGGTGTTTGGCTGCCCGGTGATTATCGGGTTCCAGTGCGCAGGCGGAGCGCTGGGGAGTTTCAGCGGAGACCTGAAGCCGGTTGCCGGGACCAACTACGTGCCGCGCATGTCCACGGGACTGGAATTGCAGGTGTTGCTGCCGATCGTGCAGCAGCCATTCCGCATTTATTACGCTTATAACCCGCTGACGCTGGATACGACTGTGCATTCCCCCAGCCCAATCACGCGCAGTTTGTTCCCGGCCGGGGCTGCGGGAGATTTCAGCTTCCAGTCCGCGCTGGCGGCATTTGGGCCCGATTTCCACCTGCAGGAGCCGCGTAAGACGTTTCGTTTCACCATTAGCACCACCTTCTGAGGAGAGGCTGTTTGTTTGACGCTGCCGGAGCGGCAACCTATAATTTCTGTACCGTCCCCTCCGCAGATTTCACGCATTTCATGAGCATGAACGAAACCGTGCGTCGCGACGAGTAGTTACGTAAGAACCACTAAGGAGTCCAATATTCCATGGCAAGTCACATCAATATCCGCGTCCTGATTCTGGCCTTGGCCCTCTCGCTGGGCATTCCCACGGCAGCCCATGCACAGGCGTCAACCGCAACTGGCGGAGCCGGCGAAAAGGTAGGCATTGTCAGCATTCAAGACGCTATCGCCAACACCAATGAAGGCAAGAAGGAAATGGAAGCCTTGCAGCAGAAGTTCGCGCCGCGGCAGGCCGCTTTACAGGCCCAGAATGACGAAGTGGAAAACCTGAAGAAACAGCTCCAGGCCCAGGGCGACAAGCTGAGTGAAGAAGAGCGCAGTAATCGTGTAAGGATCGCCTCTGAAAAGCAGAAGACGCTGCAGCGCAACTATGAAGATTTCCAGAATGAAGTCCAGCAGGCAGAGCAGGAAATTATGAACCGGCTGGGCAAGAAGATGCTGGAAGTGCTGGAAAAATACTCCAAGGAGAACGGCTACGCTCTTGTGATGGACGTTTCCACCCAGCAGACGCCCGTGCTGTATGCGAATCCTGGCACCAATATGACGAAGGCGCTGATTGACGCGTACAACGCATCATCGCCCGTGTTGCCGCCGTCCGCGGTTAAGCCGTCAGCAGCAACGCATCCGCCGACGCCTAGCGCACCGGCACCCAAAAAACCATAAATCTTAGGGCATTGCGTGAGCGAATGCCGTAATGAAATCAAGGAGCACCTAAACCCATGAACGTGGCAACATTTAAAAATCTGGCGCTCGGTCTAGGCCTGAGCATTGTTTTTGGCGCAACCGCTTTCGCACAAGGAGCGGCACCAGCTACTGCTGCACCTGCCGGGCCGGTGCCAACCAAGGTGGCCGTGGTCAACATCCAGCAGGCAATCGGCGACTCCAATGAAGGCAAAAAGGACCTGGATGCGCTGGAGCAAAAGTTCAGCCCCAAGCAGGCCGAGCTAAAAGGCCTGAGCGATGAAGTGGAAACCCTGAAGAAACAATATCAGGCACAGGCTGATAAGCTCGGTGACGCGGAAAAGGCCAGCCGTGCCAAGACCATCGAGACCAAGCAGAAATCCCTGCAGCGCAATTATGAAGACGCGCAGGCAGAATTTCAGCAGGCGGAGCAGGAAGTAATCAACCGCATTGGCGCGAAAATGCTGGTGGTGCTGGAGAAGTACTCCGTGGCGCACGGTTATGCCATGGTGCTGGATGTTTCCAATCCGCAAACTTCAACCGTGCTCTGGGCCACGCAGGGAAGCGTGATCACCAAGGAACTGGTGGACGCCTACAACACTGAGAGCCCTTCCAGCGCTCCGGCGAAACCCGCCGCAGGCGCTGCAGCCAGGCCCGCCGCGCGTCCGGCTGCTCCCGCTGCGACACCGAAGAAGCCGTAATAGTTTCAGGAAAACACATGGGCCGCCCTTACCGGCGGCCTTTTTATTTTTCTTTATTTCTTGTTGTTGCGGAACATCGCCGCTACTCTCCGGTGTCAAATCACTTCATCAGGAGGTGAGAAGAAATGTTCGGAGATACGCTGCTTGAGTCTTCATCCGCATCCGGCAAACGCAAACGCTGGCCCATGGCAACTGCATTTACCGTGGAAGCGATCATCGCGGCAATTGTGGTGATCATTCCTTTGCTCTCAACCGGAGTCATACCTGTTTCAGCGCGGGTGCCGCTGTTTACGCCGGTGAAACCGGTCATCGTGGAAACTGCTCCGCCAACATCTTCAAGTCTTCACCCGGCTGGGTCTGTGAATGGTGTGCAGCGCGCAATGGTGATTATGGCTAATGATAATCCGAACGCGATTCACTTTGGACCTCGCGTGGCAACCACAGACGATCCTAATGAAGTAACGCCTCCCAGCTACGTTGGTCCTGTTGGCGAGCGCAATGTTCCCACTGATCTAATCGGTCATGGGCCATCCGGCACCGGTGTGAAACCTGG
>DASXCL010000086.1:0-19216 GCA_036491195.1 Candidatus Angelobacter sp. | reverse complement strand
CAATGGTGCTGATGGCGCGGGCCAGCGCGCGCACGTCGCCGGCGCGTATGCGGTCGACCCAATGTTGGAGTGTTCCCGGTGAGGGCAAATTCTCGTTCCTATTACTTTCTAAATTTTCACCGCAAAGGACGCAAAGGACGCCAAGAGGAATTAGGTTTCATGTCATACGAAGCCAACCGCCATTTAGGACCAAGGGCCTTTTGTTCCGCTCCTCTTTCAAATCTTCTTCCCTGGCGGCCTTCGCGACCTTTGCGGTCAATGCATGAAACATGAAAAATGTCACAGACCATTCACCAATCGCTTGATGCCGTCCTTTAACCGTACAACATTGAAATTTATGAGAAGACCCAGACGTTTTTCACTGAGTTTTAGATATGAGAGCAGTTGCGCTTGATGAATCGTTAACAGGGCATCGACAGATTTGACTTCGACAATAATTAACTCCTCTACAAGCAGATCTAGACGATAGCCAACATCGAGCGTTACCTCGCGATAAACCAGCGGCAATGGAACCTGCGTCAAGACCCTGAACCCTTCGGCGCGCAATTCGTAGGCAAGGCATGCTTCATATGCGCCTTCCAACAGCCCGGGCCCTAATGCCGAATGTACTCTGAAGGCGGCATCCAGAATACTTCTGCTCAACTCGTTTTCATCCTTCGCGCTCTTTGCGGCCTTTGCGGTAAAACTCATGGCTAATCCTTCAGCAGCTGCCGCGCGATGACCAGCCGCTGGATCTCGCTGGTGCCTTCGCCGATGGTGCAGAGCTTCACGTCACGATAAAACTTTTCCGCCGGATAATCCTTGATGAAGCCGTAACCTCCGTGGATCTGCACACATTCATTGGCGCACTTCACCGCCATCTCGCCGGTGTAAAGCTTGGCCATTGACGATTCCTGCGTCGTCTTCATGCCCGCGTCTTTCATGGCGGCGGCGCGCATGGTCAGCAGGCGCCCGGCATCAATCTCCGTGGCCATGTCCGCCAGCTTCCATTGTATGGCCTGAAATTCGCTGATGGCTTTGCCGAACTGCCGACGCTGCTTGGAATACTTGAGCGCCGCTTCATACGCGCCCTGCGCCATGCCCAGCCCGAGCGCAGCGATCGAGATGCGCCCGCCATCGAGCACGCGCATCGAATCGACAAAGCCCTGGCCTTCCACGCCCACCAGCGCTTCTTCCGGAACGTGGCAGTCTTCAAAAATCAGTTCGGACGTGTCGCTGGCGCGCAGGCCTAGCTTATTTTCTTTTTTGCCGGGACGAAATCCTTTCGTGCCTTTTTCCACGATGAACGCCGACAGGCCGTGCGTGTGCGCCGTCTTCTCGGTTACGGCAATCACCACGGCGACGTCGGCATAATGGCCGTTGGTGATAAAAGTTTTGGCGCCGTTCAGCACCCATCCGCTTTTTTTGCCTTTGCGGACGGCGCTCATGCGCGCGCCGCCGGCGTCAGAACCAGAGCCAGGTTCGGTAAGGCCCCAGGCGCCCAGCCACTCGCCAGTGGCTAGTTTGGGAATATATTTCCTGCGCTGCTCTTCATTTCCGGCGACAAAGATGTGGTTGGAGCACAGTGAATTGTGCGCGGCCACGGTAATGCCCACCGATCCATCGACGCGCGAGAGCTCTTCAATGGCGATCACATACTCCACGTAGCCCAGGCCGGCGCCGCCGTATTCGGCGGGAAAAATCATGCCCAGCACGCCCATGCGTCCCAGTTCCTTGATCGTCTCAAGAGGGAAGTGGTTGGCTTCGTCCCACTTCATCACGTTGGGAAGGATTTCGCGCTCGGCAAATTCGCGCAACGATTTTTTGAGTTGCAGCTGCTCGTCGGTAAGTTGAAAGTCCATAATTATGTCGCTACGCTCCAAACCGCTGTTACAGTCTTGCCTAACAAAGCTGTGCCTTGCCTTGATACTTGCGGCTCGGCGATCCGGGCCTCGCCGCCGATATTGCCCTTATAAGTCACTACGCTCCAAACCGCTGTTACAGTCTCGCCTAACAAAGCTGTGCCTTGCCTTGATACTTGCGGCTCGGCGATCCGGGCTTCCCACCCCACCACGCGAAAATCGCGCGTGTCGGGGACCCCCAGCCTCGCCGCCGATGTTGCCCTTATAAGTCACTACGCTCCAAATCGCTTCGGCATTTTCAAGTTTAAGCGGTGGGCTTGCTGCCTTTGAGCACTGCGTGTCGGCGCACAAGCGGGCCGCCCCGCCTTGTCCAGCGCTATGCCCAGAGTGGCCTGTGCCACATAACTTTGATGCCTTCGGGCAAACCGACAATTATTTCACAAGCAGAGCACCTGCGGTAAATCGAGATACGAGGGCATCATGTTCCGCGTTATCCCCCCAAGGACGGCATGAAAAGCACGGCCCGAAAATGGCAGAAAAACCGCATGGCCGGCTGAAAATGAAGGCCAGGCCAATGGCATACCCGGACCCAGAGAAGAGCATCAAAGAAGTCGATGAGCCGCATAAACAAGCAATCGTTACTTATTATCGTCTTCTGTATAGGCATTTCTTGTGTGCCGAACCAGGCCTATGCGCAAACCACTGGCGGTGTGCCGGACAATCCCGCACAGTCAACGCGGCCTAAAACCGATGACAGCAAATCGCCGGCGGCACGCGAAGTGACGTGGGCGAGTCTTCCCAAGGACTTTCTTCGCGATGAAAAAAACATCTGGACGTTTCCCGTTCAGTTGGCCAAAGGACATCATTGGCTGCCAACGCTGACGATCTCCGGCGTAACTGCGGGGCTCGTTGTTGCTGATCCACATGTGATGCCGTATTTTCGCGATCACGCGGTGAACCTGGACCGCCTGAACGATACCTTTGATAGTACGATCACCACTGCGGAAGTGATAGCCATCCCCACAACCCTCCTGATCACCGGTTACGCGCGCGAGGACAAGTACCAGGTGGGTACGGCGATCCTGGCCGGCGAAGCTTATGCCAACTCAGCGATTGTGGATCTTGCGGTGAAAGCCATTACCCGCAGGCAACGGCCTACCGACGTTCCGCCCGGAGGGTCATTTAGCAACACGTTTTTTAATGGCGGCAAGTCGCCTTTTAAAGGCAGCAGCTTCCCATCGGGGCACGCCGCCGGGGCTTTTTCAGTGGCCACGGTCATCGCCGCCCGCTATCACAACCACCGCTGGCTGCCCTGGGTGATGTATGGAATGGCGAGCGCCATCAGCTTTTCTCGCGTCACCACGAACTCTCACTTCCCGTCGGATGTATTTCTTGGGGCGGCCATCGGATATACGGTTACGCGCTATGCCGTGCTGACACCGCGGTGACTGTTTTAAAGGCCATTCAAACGGACGATCATTTTCGATTGCGCAAGATAGCGGCCATTATCTTTAGGCTTCCATGAAGTATGCCAATGACCAGAAGTGGTTTTTCAGCACTGTACGCAATATGGCTAAGTTGCATTCTTACCGTGCCCGCATGACCATTACGTCGGTCGATTTGACCAGCGCGGCGGCGATTTGGCCTTTTTCCAGGCGCATTTCGCGGACTGCGTCAGCGGTGATGATGGCGGTAAGACGCTGGCCGGCAATTGAGAGCGTGACCTGCGCCATCAGGCCTTCGATCTTCAGCTCGACCACACGCCCCACAAGCTGATTGCGTCCGCTGATGCTGCGAAAAGTTTGTCTCCGTTTTGCTACGGGGCCGCGCTGCGGCGCGGCGGGCAGCAGACGATCGATTTCAGCTTCCGGAACACGGTGATGTCCGCCGGGCGTTTTGACGGTCTTGATCTTGCCTTTGTAAATCCACTGTTTCAGCGCGGGATAGCTCACGCCCAGCACTTTGCAGGCGTCGCGCAGCGGATACAGCTTTCTGGATGATTCAGCTCGCATCGCGTCTACTCCTTTCATCGGCCACGCTTTACATCGTTTCAGCTACGGCGGCGCCGGTTTACGTGCGGCTCACAGCGGCGCCAGCAGCGATCCCAGCAGCGGTGTTGCCGGAGCGCGGTAAAGCTCGCTCCAGCTACCGCTCTGCACGGTCCGGCCTTGTTCCAGCACGATGGCCTGGTCCGGGCACAGGCGTTTGAGAACTTCAGCCTGGTGGTCGACTGCGATCATGCTGAAGCCGATCTGCCGGCTCCAGAAGATGAGATCGTCAATCAACTCGCGCACCAGCCGGCGATCGAGCCCTGCGAACGGCTCATCGAGCAAAACCAGCGGCGGCTTGCGCGCGAGCATGCGCGCAAGAGCAACGCGGCGCGCCTGTCCGCCGGAGATCAGGGCCGCGGGGGCCTCCCACAGCGGGCCAAGCTGCAGGCGGTCACGCAATGTGGCGATCCATTGCTGGTGGTCGGAGCCTGCGGCGGTATCCTGGGAAATTCCAAACGAAATGTTTTGGCTCACGCTCAGGTGAGGGAAGAGTCCGGGCTCCTGCGTCAGATAGCCGAGTTGCCGGCGGTGCAAAGGCAGCGAAGGCGGAAACAGCTGCACGCCGTTGAGCAGGACAAATCCGTCGTCCGGCTCTTCAATGCCGGCGATGCAGGCCAACACGGTACTTTTGCCCACCCCGGAAGCGCCGAACAGTCCAAGCGCGCCGCCATCTTCCAACTCCAGTTCGACATCGACGTGAAGTTCGCGGCGCTTCTTAATGATGTGGGCCTTAAGCATGGCGCTTCCTCTGGGCCAGCACGTGCGCCAGCCATGGCAGCGGCAGAGCGACAGCCAGGAAGACGACGAGCAGCGGCATGACCGCGGGCAATCCAAAGCTCTGCAGATTTACCCAGAGTTGTACTGGCATTCCGGAAGGATAATAAGCCGTGACCACGACTGCGCCGAATTCGCCGATGGCGCGCACCCATGCGATGCTGAGAGCAACGGCGAGTCCAAGGCGCGAGAGCGGCAGGGTGACGCGCAGAAAAACTTGTGCCGGTGGAAGGCCAAGCAGCGCGGCCTGCTTTTGCAGGATGGCGGGCACACCATCGAACGCGGCGACGGCCCCCAGGACGTAATAGCCCATGCCGACGTAGACCTGCGTCACGATAAAAGCGGCTGCGCTGTTGGTCATGCGAAAGCCGAGATTTTCCAGCGCCGCGCCCAGAGTTCCGTAAGGGCCAAAGGCCAGGGTGAGCAGGATGCCAAGCGCCAGCGGGGGGAGCAGAATTGGCACCAGCAAAATCGCCTGCCACCACAGGCGCTCGCGGGTGGAGCAACGGGCAATGTAGGCGGCGACGGGCGTCCCGACCGCCACGATGATCAGCATCGCGCAACCGGTAAGCAGAAGAGACACGCGGACTGAGGAGAGCGCGGGACCGCGCACGTCGGCGTCCCATTGCCATGGCCCGATGCGCGCCAGCAGCGCGGTGAAGGGATACAGCAACGCGAGAGCGAACAGCGCCGCGAAGATGCGCGCGATCCAGTGGCGTGGCACGCTCATGGGTGCAGCGCCAACGCTGCTCCCGGCGGATCATAGTTGAAGCGGCGGAAGATGGCCTGGGCCTCCGGGCCGATGAGCCAGTCAACGAATGCCTCTCCACCTCTGGAGTTGAACGCGTTCTTGAGAACTGCGGCATAATAAATGAGAGGCTCCGGCTGCCAGCCCTTGCTGCCGATATTCAGCACGATATCGTGATGTTCCGTGGCGACATTCGGCCCGCTCAGGTTGATTTCTTTCGGCAGAACGATGTAAGGCAGGTTGAAAGAGCCAGGCTGGATCTTGTATGCCGATGCGGCATCCAGTTCACCGCTTTGCAGGCGCGCCTGGACCATGGGCTCAGTGAAGATCTGCTGTTCATTGAGCGCGGGGCCGAGAATTTTTTTCATGAGGTTGGGCTGCTGGTAGATTTTGGCGGCCAGCATCACGGTAAAAACGATATTGCGCCCCTGCGGATCAGTGATGGGATCGGTGCGTCCGAAACGGAGGCCGGGTTCCTGCAGTACTTCCCACCAGCGGGCCTTGCCTTCGGCAGCGTCGTGAAGTTTCGCGGCGAATTTACTCTTTGGGCTATAGGCGATCACCATCTCGGTATGCGCAATCGGCCGGGCTGAGCCGGCTTTGCCCGCGCGAAAAATGGTCAACATGGGGCCGGGCGTGACACAGATAAAAACGTCGGGACGGATGTTTTCGCCGACAATTAACTGGGCCAACGCGGTCGATCCCTGGGCGCGGCCACGCATTTCCATTTTCAGGGTTTGGGCCGCCGCAGCCTTGATAGGACCTTCCATGAGCGATCCCATAGACCCGGCATAGGCGACGTCAAGCGTGATGAGTTCGCTGGCGAACAGGCCCCGCGGCAGGCCGGACAACGCGGCGCCCGCCGCAAGGGCAATGCTGCGCGCGAGTAATTCGCGTCTTCTGATGGTGGAAGAAAATCGCATTATCAGGCAGTTTTGACAAACGAAGCCTAATGATTTAATACGATTGAAACCGTTACTGTCAACCCCATTCAGGCGGATGCGCTTGATGCCGATTGTCACTGGACGCGCACCCACCCTACAAAAGATTCATACATTCTGCCGCCTTGCGGTACACTTACTGCCGTCTAAACGACCCAACGATGGAACGTCCTCCAATTCCCGGGCTGCGTGTTCCTCTGTTCCGGCGCAAATCCGGCCCGGGTTGCGTGGTGCAGGTGCTGGCTGCGCTTGTGCTGGGCGTTGTGGCGATCATGGGCATCATGGCAGTTTTTACGCCGTGGGGGTTCTACATGGGCGGCCATTTTCACATCTATCCGCAGTGGACGGGCTGGGGAAAGATGCATTCCAAAATTGCCGGCGACTACGTCCTGTATGTGAGCATTTCGCCCACCACTGGCGGGCGCGGCGCCTACCGCGCCGTTCCGCATGTAAAAGGGCAGGGGTTTATCTGCACGCCGCGCGGCCAGACATACAGCCTCCGCGTCGGTGGAGATTTCGGAAAGACCTCCGGCACCGATCTCCAGGGCAAGACGGCGTATCTTTACGCGAACAATTACTCAGTCTTCAGCAGCAGCACTGCTCCGTCACTTGAGTTCCACGGCAAGTGGAACAACCCTGACCTTGTGCTCGATGACCAGGGCTCGCTCAACCGCGCCTTTGATCCCGGCGGCACGCTCGCTGCGAACCAGCACATGCGTCCTTACATGCAAGAGGTGGCGCCGCTGACGCTGCATGAAGGCAGCCGCGCGGACTTTGACGCGGCCTGCGCGGCGATAAAAACGAAGTAAGCGCACCGGGCCGTTGGCGACCTGCGGCCGATTGCGCGATAATGGAACCCTTTCAGAAAGGACATTCATCATGACTGGCAAACATTTTTCCATTGGCATTGCGCTCACCATCTTTATGCTCGCGTCCTTGGCCCTGGCCCAGCAGGAGGACAAGAGCAAGCGTCCCAGCCCTCCGGGCACCGCCGATTGCACCATCAAGGGCAAGAAAGTCACCGTCGATTACAGCCGTCCTTCGCTCAAAGGCAGAAAACTAGGCAAGGAACTTGCCCCTTACGGAAAAGTGTGGCGTACGGGCGCCAATGAAGCCACCACGCTCACCACGGCGATCGATCTCGACATTGGCGGCACGAAAGTGCCGGCCGGTACCTACACTTTGTACACGCTTCCGTCAGACGGCACATGGAAGCTCATCATCAACAAGCAGACCGGACAGTGGGGCACCGAATACCACGAAGAGCAGGACCTGGCTCGTGTGGACATGAAGAAGCAAGAGATCACTGTGCCGGTGGAGCAGTTCACGATTGCCCTGGACCAGGATTCGAACGACAGCGCCGACCTGATCCTGGAATGGGAGAAGACCCGGGTTTTCGTGACCCTCCAGGCGAAGTAAGCATGGGGCCGCAAATGAACGCGAAAAACGCGCGAATTGGAGTGGACAATTCAGCCGCAGATTTGCGCAGATCAGATGTCTGAGCTTTTGCGAAAAGCTATTCGTGGGGATGTTTTTGCCGCTTGAAGAATCCTACCCATTCGTCTGCGCCGTTACGCTCGTGCAGCACCACGCTTACCAGATCCCACGATTGCAGTCCCAGACTTGAGGCCGCCGATTGTAGGTCCTGCTCCGTCCTGGCCCTTTCCACGCGATACTCCCATTGCGTTACCGGCAAAGGCTTGACGTTGAGCATGAAGGCCTGCCGCTGCTGGTTATTTCCTGCCAGGGCGGTCACTTCGACGGAAAAAGAACCGGTGGCGGCATTGGGCATGGCCGTGAGGACGATGGTGTTTGCACCGGCATGGCCGGAGGGTGCCTGGGCAATTACGCCCGACGGAAGCCCTCTAAGAGAGAAGTCAAACCTTGGGCGCTCATTCACCGCAAGATTCACGGTAAAAGATGCCATGCCGCCCTGCATTACGGTCACAACGGATGGAGCGATGGTGACAACAAACTCAGGGGACGCCTGGGCCGGCAATCGGGAAGCCAGCCCGGCCACCAACAAAAACCCTATCGCTGCACGGACGGAAACTCGAGACATAGATTCTCCTTCCAACCTGCTCTGGATCGCACACATTAGAATGCGGCTGAAGCTGGTTTGTTGCAGACAAAAGCGAAAAAGGAGGAGCGCCAGAGAAAAATATGGGCACCGAAGTATTGCTCGCTCGTTGCGGTAAACAAGCGATGTGACCTCATTTACACCTCATGACATGAGCAGGCCAATCCAGCCAAGGGACCCGGGCATTTCTCTCGTGGTCCAACCAAGTCAGGAACCGTCAGGTGTTCTCGCCCCGCGCGAAACTTCTCGTATATCTTATCCACACCTCGCCCGCAACAGAGGTCAACGCTAGTCCAATCCAGAATGCTATGCCAAAAAACTGGTGCGGCGACATGCCTGTGAGCGGGGCCGTGGCAAAGAATACGCCCATGATGGGCCGCACCGTTGCCACTCCCAGCACAACGGACATCGCGCGGATGACCCATTCACGATGCGGTGCAATGGCCCTGCGGCGCGCATAGACGTAAGCTTTCGTGAGCGCCACAAGGAACAGTGCGTCAAAGAACAGGATGGCGGTCACTTCCGCCCAGCCGCCTACCGGGTCCTTCAGCAACGCCAATCCCGAGAATCCGACGATCAGCCCCAGCACCATGATGACGCGACCGATCCAGCGATGCGCTTTCAGATGCCGCGTGCGGAATCGCCGCGAAAATTGAAAAGGGACAAGCGAGATCAGCGCCAGTGCGGGAACAATATGAGCCAGCGTGAGAGATGCCTTGGCCACAAACAACGCGTCAAGATCAACAAGCTGCGAAGGCCCATTCTTCGCCGGATAAGCCAGCGCCACCATCCTTCTGATCGCCGTAGCACCGCCAATTACGCAAAGCACAATCAGCGCGACCCACATCATGCGTCTGACGTTATCTCTAGTGACCTGGATCGACCGACCCATCGTTGCCATTTGTCTATGCCTCCGCCGGTTCAGCCGGGACGCCGGAGGGCGAAACTGGCATGGCGAATCCCGCAGCAATCAGCCAGATAAATCCTGGAAACCTTGTCAGCGGAATCAGGAACAGGAACCTGGGAAAGAACGGCAGGTGCAGCCAGCTCAATTCACCGGCGGCTGCCAGCAACAGGCCGAAAATCACGATCCACTTGGGCAACAGCCGGCGGAATGCGGCAACTACGCTGATGCCAGCGATCAGCAGCCCCATGGGAACCGAAAAACCGGGTCCGCCGAAGGCAAACGACAGAAAATAGAGCGAGGGCAGGACTGAAGCGTTGTGGGCAATCTCCGGGCGTGTCATGGTCCACATGACAAGATGAGCGACCGAGCTGTCAAAAACCGTCATGAAGCCGCCGAACAGGGCGATGTATGGCCCGGCAGCGGTGACGCCCAGGAACCGCAACCGGCTGACCATGGTTGCGGTGTAAATGCCCAGCGGAACCATAGCGCCGAATTGCAGGCTGGCGCAGATCAAGACGTTTATCGAATGAGACTGGAAGTAGGATGTGATTACGCTCGCCGGTTCCCATGGCCCGGGAAACCATGGCGGTTTCACGCCGAACGGGATTCCGAATCCGCTTACGGCGCACAGCCCGGCAATAAACAAGACGGTATAAACAATGGCCAGGGCTCCGAGATTTGGACCGCGATGTCTGATAGTTGGCATAAAAAGGGACCTCTTGGAATTCCAAACTTGAAAATAATTATATATTATAATAATTACAAATTGTAATTGTATAATTGAGGAATATGCAAAAACCCCACGAGGATGAAAGCTGTACACCTGCCGAAAGCAGCGCCTCAGCCGCATTTTTGCTGGCGCAACTTGGCGCCCATGCAGCCGCAAAATTTGCCGAGCGTTTGGCGCCGCTGGATTTCACCCCGGCGCACGCCGGCATTCTCAGGATCCTGGGCAGGCGCGGGCCGGTGACACAGCAGGCGCTCGCCGGCATTTTGGGCATGTTCGCCAGCCGCCTTGTGGCCCTGATGGACCAGTTGGAATCGCGCGGGCTCATCGAGCGGCGCGACCACCCTGATGATCGTCGCAGCTATGCGCTCCATCTCACCGAAAAAGGGCGGGTTGCCTTGCAGTCCATAGGACGAGTTGCGCGCGAACATCAGAAAGCTCTGCTTGCCGCGCTCACCGTCGAGGAGCAGCGACAGCTCGGTCAATTTCTGCAGCGTATCGCCGACGACCAGGGACTCACACGCGGCGTACATCCTGGATATGCCCGGTTGAAAAGTTGATGGTGTGGTGGATAAAAAGGATTGGCCGCGAATGAACGCGAAAGGGCGCGAATTGGGAGACGCGGCAATGCTATGTCTCTGGGTTGGGACTTGGCGGATGCGCGAGGTCGAGAAGAGGAAGGATGGCACCCGCCGGCAAATCAATTGTGCCGCCCCCAAAGGGACTCTTTCCGCTGTTTCGGTTATCGGACTGCCGTCCCCGGCTACAGTTGTTATGTTCCTTCGGGACTTTTCATTTCACATAAAAAGTGATTTCACGTAAACCGGGCTCGCCGCGAATGAACGCGAAAGGGCGCGAATTTCCAAAAATGCCGACAGGGGAAATCTCCAACAACGGAATTTTCGGTTACTTCTTTACATGCGATTCACTGATTCTAGAGTTCAAGACCATATAACGCCCTTGATCACTATTCACCGGCTCCATGTCCTGAAGAGACGGAGCGTTTTCACCCTGAATTGTGGCCCGTACCCTGAAATAGTAGATCTTGCCGGCTTCAGCGGTAAAACTGTAGAGCGCAACCAACTTATTTTGCTTTAAGAAAATAGATTGCCAGCTAGCGCACAAATGGTGCTCTCCCGGATCGATGGAAAAAGACAAATGCGAACTCCCCTCGATGGCGCCTACCCACGCTCCGTTCAGTCCAATACGAGAGGTTATCCGGCCCTCCGCAATCACATAGACCAATGCTTTGCCGGTGGCAGGCTGATCCCCGGAGTCACTGAAGTTGATGGCTTCAACGTTGAAGTGGATTTGGCCAGGACCGCATGCGGACTTTGCCTGGGCTATGGCTGCCTCATTTTGTGCAAAAGCTACTTGTGTGAAAGCCGCACAGGACAGAAAAATGACGGCAAGAATGGTTTTCATGCATCCTCCAAGAGTTTTTCTGACGGATATTGTGAGCTGCGGGGTTACCGAATGCGTGTTTTCTTTGGTGAAGTGTTGTTGAGATGTTGCGGGTAACATTCGCCGCACATTTGCGCAAATGGACGCAGATGAGGTTTGGCCGCGAGTGAACGCGAAAGGGCGCGAATTGGGAGCGCAGTCTACTTGCCCGTTACAAAGGTACCCTAATCCGAAATGTTACTTTGAATGTGTGTGCGCCTCTTTTTAGTCGAAGACGACAGGGGCGTCCGTCCTGCTCGAACATGCGATTGATTTCATCGCGAGTGAAGCCGGTGGCAGGGCGGCCATCGATCTCAGTTATGATGTCGCCGGCTTGAACACCGGCAGCAGCGGCAGGGGAATCGGGCTGCATCCGGTCAACGCGCAGGGTTTTGAAATCCGCACCTTCACTAAGGATTAGCAGTCCACTGCCGTTAAGAGGAAAAGGAGCTGCGAATTCCCGGACCGGCTCCAGAAAGATCCGCTTATTCGAGTAGTCGAAAGTGGTAATAAACCGGCTGAGTATTTCCGCTCCCATGTTCACGCCGTAGCTCGGATCCGCCAACCCTCCCTTGTCCCCCCGCATTAGCAATGCCAGCGGGCCGTGCATGATATATGGGCCAATCTGGATTCCACCGAGACGACCGAGGAGCGCGTCGCTTCCTCCACCGACCCCAAATGCCGGCTGCACGATGGCCTTGCCAATGGCCGCGACAACATCGTGCGAGTCGATGAACTGCTTTGTAAGTTGCACACCATTCGCGCCTGTATCAATGTCTGCCGTGGTCTCAATGGGAGCACGGCCGGGGAGAAGAATGCTCACTCTCACTTGCGGCGTGTTTCCGTGAAAGGCCATCGGAATCTCAGTGCCCTTGCCGGAATACTTGAAGGTGTTTGGATCTGAGAGCTCTATCATTTTATGCTCGTAGTCAATACGGGTGACGAAGCGGCTGATGACGTCATAGCCCAGAATGCCAACAACGTCGCGCCCAAAAAACGGCAACAGCTCCGAAAGATCGAGCACCAAAACTGTGCTAGCCGGCACTTCAACACCCGGCAGGCCAAAGACAACATCTTTTATAAGGCTCACGGCGGCGGCTCCGCCCGAGCCCGTTGTTCCGAAATCACCGTTGGTTTCCAGCTTGAGCTTTTTGGCCCAAGCGCTCGCGATCACCGAGGCCACAGAGCCAGTATCCAAAATGAACCAGCCGGGATCACTTCCATTGATCCGAACCTTCATGTACAGGACATTACCGGAAATCTCCACAGGAATCCTCACAGACCTGCCGGCTGCGAGGTATTTGACTGCGGCGGCGGTTTCGCGAGGTCTTTCAAAAAGCGATGCTGTCTGGGCCGGATTGATGTCAAAGCTTTCTACGGTAAAGGTTGAATCCGACCGCGGGTCGCCATTGGACTGGCGGAAAGTTCCTGGGACTTGAAGGCCGCTCTGGTTGTGCCAGCCGGAAAAAGCGGTGGTGACAGTAAACGATGCCTGTTGGGTCTCCTCGTGGTCCGGCAGGTAAGTTTCTTTGTCGAGGAAAACAGTCAACGGTTTGCCGCCGGCGGGTGAAAGCTTTACCAGATAGAATTTGTGCGTGGCATCTTCGCCGGTAAATTCCACTTTGCCTTGCATCCGGTCCTGCAGCAAGAATGAAAACGTGGCCTCGTAGGCCTCCGCAATTAAGTCCTCAAGGTCGCCATCACTCAATTCATGCACTTTGCCGCTGGGATCGAGAACCCACGCCTGCTTTCCCTGGAGAACACTTTCCTGATGATAGGCGCCAGGAATGTCTACCGTCTCATGGAGCTGGCCTTTGCTGGCGACCCAGCGGTCAAACGTTCCCTTCATGCCGCCGGATTCAAGCTTCGCATTAAGATGGATGCTCTCGACCGCTGCAAGCTTCTTCCGGCCGCCGAGGGCCGCGGTCCACCGGTCGAGGACTTCCGACTGCGATGGCTGGAGAGCCTGGGCAAATCCACGACCTGTGAGGATCGCCAGTTGAGCCAGGACAAAGAGAGAAAAGAAAAGCGTGGCTGTTTTTCGATTCATCACGTCCCTCGCAATGGTACAGCAGCAGAACGAATGCGATAGCTGAATTTGCACGCGCGATGTAGGTCAAAGATCTTTCGACTCCGCCCCAGTCGCTACGCTCCCTTGAGTCGTTCAAGATGACAAAATTGCAAGAGGCTCGGTACGGCACGGCTAAAGCGCGTGCCCTGATACAAACCAGACGAGAAGGCGCTTTTCGCGGGAAGTGCCGCGAATGAACGCGAAAGCGCGAATTGGGAGACGTAGCAATGCTAGGTCTCTACGTCAAAATTCCGCAATGCCTGTAGATCCGGCACCCAGAATGATTTCGATTCGCACTCCATATTTGCACCAAAGTTCTGGCATTCCCCTCCCGCAATTTTTCAAGCAAAATGATGTCACGCGTTCATGACCACTCTCAGCGACTTTAAGGAAACGGTGCGGCAGCAGGCGGACATTGTCCGCGTGATTGGCGATTACATCCAGCTCAAGAAAGCTGGAGCGCAGAATTTTGTGGGACTATGCCCGTTTCACGGGGAGAAAACGCCGTCGTTTTCCGTGCACGCGACGCGGCAGTTCTTTCATTGTTTTGGCTGCGGCAAATCTGGCGACGTTTTTAAGTTTGTGCAGGAGCGCGAGCAGATCAGCTTTCCTGAAGCGGTGCGGCTGGTGGCGGAGAAGATGGGCATTCCTCTGCCCAAGATGCAGTACAGCTCTGAGAGCGAAGCCGAAGACGCAGGCAAACGCGGCAAGCTGATTGAGATGCATGAGCGGGCGTGCAAGTTCTTTGAAGATCAGCTTCGCCGGCCGGAAGGCGCGCTGGCGCGCGAATACCTGGCGGGCCGCGGACTGAAGGAAGAGACGATCAAGACGTTTCGCATCGGGTTTGCGCCGGACTCAGGCTTCACGCTGAAGGACCGGCTGAAGGCCGACTTTAGCGACGAGATGATGCGGGCTTCCGGCCTGTTCTCATGGAAAGAAGGCGCCGACAGCAGCGCGACGGGCGGGGTTTCGGCTGCGATGTATTCCAAGTTCCGTAATCGGATCATGTTCCCGATCGCCAACGAAAACGGGAAGATTATTGCGTTCACTGGGAGGACGCTGGCGAAGGACGACAAATCCGGACCGAAATATCTGAATTCGCCGGAGACGCCGATTTATTCCAAAAGCCGCGTGCTCTATAACCTTGATCGCGCGAAAGAGGCGATCCGGAAGCTGGGCTACGTGATTATTGTGGAAGGCCAGATGGATTGCATTGCCGTGTATTCGGCGGGCTTTCATAACGTGGCGGCGAGTTCAGGCACGGCGTTTACGGAAACGCAGGTGCGGCTGCTGGGCAGGTTCAGTAAAGATATTGTTGTAAATTTTGATCCGGACACGGCCGGCGCGGCGGCCACGGACAAATCACTGGGCATGCTGCTGGAAGAAGAATTCAATATCCGGGTGCTGCGATTGGAAGCGGGATTCGATCCGGATTTGTTTATCCGCAAGAACGGCGCGGAAGCGTATGCGAAGGCCCTGAAAGGGTCGGCAAAATATTTTGATTACCTGGTGGAACGGGCGCTGAAGCTGTTTCCGGTGCGAAGTCCTGAGGGAAAGAAGAATGCGGTGAATTTTCTGCTGCCGCATATCCATCGCGTGCCCAGCCGGATTGTAAGAGACGAGCTGGCCAATGATATCGCGCAGAAATTGAATATCGATACCACGGTGCTGCGGCAGGAGTTTAAGGCGGCGGCGGTGAGCCGGGCGGCGGGCGGTCTGAGAAATCAGCCGGACGAAGACGTGACGCCGGCGGAAAAAGTGGTCGTGCGGGCAGTGACGTCAACGGCCGGGGAAGAAGCAGAGTTGCGGCGGATGGCGCTGGACGCGCTGGCGGAAGAGCGTCTGCATGCGGGGCTGACGACGGAGTCGCTGCTGGAGGCGATCCTGCAAAATGCATTGGCGGTGGAGCGCGGCGAGGGCGTGGACGATGCGATGGCTCTGCCGCTAAGCGATGCGGACCGGCAGCGGCTGGCGAAGATTGTGATGCGGGAAGATGATCCGCTTACGGCGGACCTGCTGGCGGGCGCGCTGAATGCGTTAAGGCATCGGCGGCAGATCAGCCAGCGCGAAGGCGAGATCAAGCGTGGGCTGGTGGAGGCTGAACGCAAAAATGACGTAGCGGCGCTGCTGCGGCTGAAACAGGAAAAGCTGGAGCTGGATAGGAAGCTGGCGTCGGGCGGGTGAGGGGGACTATGACCGAAAAGGGTAGGGCTTTCGACAGGTTTTTCAACCATCGGAAATGGCAGGTGGTGGTGCTCCCAAAATGTATGGTTGCTAAAGGGGCCCCCTCGCGTGAGCTCGGGGGTAGAAAAGCGACTGTAACCCCAATGTCCTAAGCGATAATTTGCCGCAACCGGAGCGAGAAACGCCGCGAAACCTTAGAGCTTGAGCAGCATCTAATCTACAAGGCGATTCACAGGCGGTGGTCCCCGGTATCTTCTTTGTTTTACGGCAGGTGGCGCGGAGAGGCACTTTTCTTGTTGATCGTGTTTGTGGTAGCCTTAGTACTATCGGGACGTGCGCGCATTCCAAACCTAATTCCTGCCGATATGCTTTAGTGGATACAAGCGTACAGCCCCGTATTGTCACGAAAAATGAGGTCGAGGTTTGGCTCTAGAAGATAAATTTGACGACATAAAAAAGCTGATTGATGCAGGCAAGGAAAAAGGCTACCTGACCTATGACCAGGTAAATGACCTCATTCCTGGGGACGTTCATTCACCGGACGACCTGGACGACCTGTTGACAACGATCGGCACCCAGGGCATTGACGTCCTGGATAGCTCTAAAGGTCTGCCTTCCGAGCAGAAATTCGAAGACATTGACGAAGGCGAAGACGTTGAGCTTGACCTGACGCCGGGCGCACTGGAGAAAACCAACGACCCGGTGCGCATGTACCTGCGCGAGATGGGCACGGTCCCGCTGCTCACGCGCGAAGGCGAAGTTGAAATCGCAAAACGGATTGAGCGCGGGCAGATTCGCGTGCTGAAGGCGCTTTCGCGCTCGCCGATCGTCATCAAGGAAATTCTTGCGCTGGGCGAAGACCTGAAGCGCGGCGTACGGTCCATCAAAGAGCTTGTTGCCTTCGACGAAGAAGAGATCACCGACGAAATCGTCCAGGCGCGGCTGAAAGACTTTGTCGGACAGATCGACGACATCGGCAAGCACTACAAGAAAGTCCAGCAGCTGGAAGAAAAGCTTGAAGCCGTCAACCAGAAGAAGAAACCCAAAGAGTCGCGCAAGTACCGCTGGGCCCTTGGGCGCGCACAGGTGCAGGTTTCCGGCGGGATCCGAAAGCTGAAATTCACCAACCCGGAGCGCAAGCGCCTCATTGACCGCGTGAACAAAACGGTCGACGCCATGCGCTCGCTCGACCGCCAGATCAACAATCTGGAAAAAAAAATCGAGGCAACGCGGGTTGAGGAGACCAAGCGCGAGTACCGGCGCATCCAGCGCCAGCACCGCAACGATCTGGAAAAGCTTGAGGCCGATTGCGGCGTCAGCTACCAGGAACTGCGGCGCACGCAGCGCGAAATCATCCAGGGCGACGTTGATGCTGAAGCCGCCAAGCGCGAGCTGATTGAGGCCAACCTGCGCCTTGTGGTCTCGATCGCCAAGAAATATACCAACCGCGGCTTGCAGTTCCTTGACCTGATCCAGGAAGGCAACATCGGCCTGATGAAGGCCGTGGACAAATTCGAGTACCGCCGCGGCTATAAGTTCTCGACGTACGCCACCTGGTGGATTCGCCAGGCCATCACGCGCGCCATTGCCGACCAGGCCCGCACCATCCGCATTCCGGTGCACATGATTGAGACCATCAACAAGCTGATCCGCACGTCGCGGCAGCTGGTGCAGGAGCTCGGCCGCGAGCCAACTTCCGAAGAAATTGCCAAGCGCATGGACATCCCTGTGGCCAAAGTGCGCAAGGTGCTCAAGATCGCGCAGGAGCCTATCTCGCTGGAAACGCCCATTGGTGAAGAGGAAGATTCCCACCTGGGCGACTTCATCGAGGACCGCTCCATGGTCTCGCCTGCCGAGGCCGTCATCAACGTGAACCTCAAGGACCAGACCGCGCAGGTGCTGCGCACGCTCACTCCGCGCGAAGAAAAAGTCATCAAGATGCGCTTTGGCCTTGAAGATGGCTCCGAGCACACTCTGGAAGAAGTGGGCCAGTCCTTCGCGGTCACCCGCGAACGCATCCGCCAGATTGAAGCCAAGGCGCTGCGCAAACTGCGGCATCCATCGCGCTCACGCAAACTCAAGGCTTTCATGGATGGGATCAGGGAAGCGTAGCTTCTTACCACTGATTTACACGGATCAACACTGATCTTCGATGTGAACACCAGATGTGAACACCAAAGGCGCTGCGTGAGAGAGCCTTTTCTTTCTTACACGTGTTTCCCGATCAGGGCGACGTCGGCGATTTCCTGCCGCTGTTCTAATCCGTGTTTATCCGTGGTAAGGTTTTTCTTGCCTTCTTCCATTCGCGCGTTTTCGCGTTCATTCGCGGCTAACCTTTGCCTTTGATCTGCGTTCATCTGCGAAATCTGCGGCGAGGGTTTCTTCCCCGGCGATTTCTTACGCCACGTCCCGCAGCACTCGCGGCGAGCTTCCCGCCTCCGCTTCCACGGCACTGCTTTCGCGAATCTCCGTCAGCTTGGCCAGCACAAACGCCGCTATCGCCAGTTCCAGATCGCGCACCGCGATATCAAAAAAGTGTCCCGTGGTCAGCAGCGCCAGCGTAATGCAAACCAGCCATGCGGACGCCACATACGCGCCCAGCCGCGTCGCTTTGGTCAGGATGGCCAGTCCCACAACGATCTCAATCACGCCCACCACATGCATCAACGTGGACGGGCTCAAGGGCAGCATCCTCTGCGCCAGCGGGCTGACATACTGCTCCCAGTTGGTGAGCAGGTTAAAAAACTTGTCCAGGCCGGCCAGAAACGCCATCAGGCCCAGGGCAATTTTGGAAATCGTCTGTATTGTTTGTAGCCTGTTCTGCATAGCTCTATTACCTCTCTTGCGGTATAGAGTGGCGGGGTGGAAGGAGGTTACAGCGTTTCCCCAGCGACGGAGGCCGCAGAGTGCAGAATGCCGCACACACCATCCCGGGGTGAACAACGCCGCAAAACATGCTGGAAAGCGCAAGTGGGTAAAAAAAGGCGCGGCCACAATTTGATCTGTCCCTTGGGCCGCGCCGTCGCGAGTAGCTTGAGTTTTACTTGCTTACCAGAAACACGTCATAGGCGCTTTTGCCCACATCCGCGGGACCATGCAGCCCTTTATTCACATGCGCCTTATAGCGGAACACGTTGCCGTATTCGTCCCGCCGTTCGGAAAGCGAATAGTCCAGGCTGATGGAGTAGATGCCCAGCTCCGGCAGCGTGTGTAGCTCTCCCGGTTGCGAAACGCCATCATGATTGGCATCCACCCACAATCGCAATGAGGAAAAGATTGTGTCGCGCGCATCGATCACGCCGTCGCCGTTGCCGCCGTTCATCGGATCGTCATAGACCGCCAGCGCCGCAAAGCCGTTGGGATGGGCCGATACTGGTTGCGATGTGAAATTGCCAAACAGCTCGGCGCCGTTTGTGATCGTACTGCTTCCATTGCGGTCCAGCGCCAGA
>DASXCL010000085.1:0-18313 GCA_036491195.1 Candidatus Angelobacter sp. | reverse complement strand
GCAGTGCCACGGTTTAGACTGCGCCCTTACGCTTCGCCCTAACGGGCTCCGCTTCAGGGCGCAGTCTAAACCACAACAAATTCAAAAAAGGGACATTTCTAATGAGTTAAGCATGGGGACATTTCTAACGAGCTTTGACACGGCAAATTGCCGGATTGACCCTCGCCTTTGGATACGCTAGACTTAGTCGCGATACACCCCCTTTCAGTATATTGGGGTGAACTGTGCTTACTCTCGTCGAGCAGCTCCTGACTCGTGTCGCGAACCTAGTCGGCCGGGATTTTCAAAAGCTAGCAATAAGACTGGCCCCATTTGCAGTACTGGCACTTACCATTTACTGGCTTGTCCCACGATTCTCCTTCCGTGATTACGGTTCCCTTAGTGCCGATAAGCAAGAAGAAATACGTCGATTTGTCGGTAATGTAAAGGAATCTGTCGCGCAATCGCAGACTCCATCAAAATCGGCTTCTCCGCAAGGAACAATGGTGCCATTTCGACCGACCTGTATCGATTGTACGGATTATTTTCAAGGCGCCGTAGCATTAACTCCATTGGTCAATTTGCATGTAAAGATTCCAGTGGAAATATCTGGAAACAACACAGCTCCAGCGGGATATACCGGTATCGTGGGCTCTCCTGAGTATTATCCAACGTTACGTCTGGATAACATTGTCTTAGCTTCGTTTATTTTTGTCGGTTTGATATTGGGCCTGAGAGCACTTCGTGCTCCTACGATCAAAATGGTGAACACTGGAACGCCAGTTTTATCGGTAAAAACGAGTGCGGAAGAGTTTTTGGAGGCAGACGTTGAAGGAGCCGCGGAACGCGCCAGAGACATATATAGACGCTCTACAATCTTACTGGGTGGTGGAATTATAATGGCATTTGTCGGAGTAGCCCTTTTTTACGTAACACTCCCATCGGCAGGCTCTGCCGTTTATTTATCTCAACGTGAAAGAGACTATAGAGATTATATAGACCAGCTTCAGTCTCGAGTGCGTGGGCTCGAGCTCGAGCGTGAATATTTTGCTCGTTCCCGCCCTGTGTCGCCATCCGAACGGGCAATCGCACCGCAGGGTGACAGCCTTCCATTTCAGCCGAGTAGCGAAAATCCTTGGCTAACATTCGCCTCCCATTCGCTGAGGCCAACGGGAATGCTAATTTTTATGGAAGGGATAGCGTGGTTCCTTCTGCGTCAGTACCGTGTGCTCATCGAAGAGTACAAGTCTTTCTTGCGTGTTTATTTGAAGCGATCAAGTTATCTTATCGCGTGGAAAGCCGCCGCGACGATCGGCGCGGAAAAACAGATTGCCATTGCACATGCGATGATTAGGGATGAAATGGGCGATACTCTTAAGAAAAATGAAACGACTGAAGCGCTCGAGGTTATGAAGATAGAAGAGCCCCCGCCCGTGATCGCGATTCTCAGGGAAGTCAAAGAGTTACTTCCTAAACTGAACAAACCGAGTGCCGGCCGGAAATCAAAATAGCCGTGTCCCGGATTGCGTTTGTGGGCCGTTCCCATTACTCTCAACGCATGGTAAAAGCCGTCCAAGCAGGGCAGGTCTGGCGCAGTGACGAAAACGGGGACAACTTTCTCGTCACCAAAGTTTACGGCGAATTGTTCACCCAGTACGCCATGTTACGCCCAGCCAAAGTCAGCGCCCCGGACGCCGAAACCATCCGCGTGAAGATCACCAAGGACGATAGCGGCATGACCTTGCCGGGATACACCTTCACCCAGGACTCACAGGATTTCTGATTACAAAATTTCTGATTCGCCAGATTTAAAGATTCCCACTGAATGCTTGAAAAAATCATTGCTGCCCTCGCCGGGTTCATCATCGCCGTAATCTCGAAAGCCGGGTATCTCGGCGTGCTGTTGCTGATGGCAATTGAGTCGGCCTGCATTCCGCTGCCATCGGAAATCATTATGCCGTTTGCCGGTTACCTGGTTTACAAAGGGCAATTCAATTTGCTGATTGCGGCGACGGCGGGCGCGATCGGCTGCAATCTTGGTTCGGTGATCGCCTATGAAATCGGTAATTACGGTGGGCGGCCGCTGATCGAGCGTTACGGGTCTTATATTTTTATGGGTCGCCATGAACTTGATCTGGCGGAGCGTTTCTTCAAACGCTTCGGCGCAATCGCCGTCCTGATCGGGCGCTTGCTTCCTGTGATCCGCACATTCATTGCGCTGCCGGCAGGAGTCGCAAGAATGCCGCGGCTGCGCTTCCATGTGTACACCTTCATCGGCTCATGGCCCTGGTGCTTTGTGCTGGCCTGGATTGGCATGAAACTGGGAGAACATTGGGACAAAGATCCCCGCCTGAAGCAGTGGTTCCATCGTCTTGACGCAGTCATTATCCTGTTCTTATTGGCGGGGATCACATGGTTTGTGTGGTCGCACTGGAAGGGCCGTGTGCGCGCCACTGCGTAACGGCAGTTTACAAAGCTCGCTCAATACGAGAAGATATTAAGTTTCCACACACATCAAGGACGGTCCCGTATTAATGGCTTCTTCCGCTGCTGAAAAGACGACTGCAACCAAAATAGCACCTGCCCGCGGCAAGCTGGGCGTAATGATTGTCGGCATGGGGGCTGTGGCCACCACATTTGTGGCCGGGGTCGAGGCCATTCGTAAGGGGATCGCCAAGCCGATTGGATCGCTCACGCAGATGGGCACTATCCGGCTGGGAAAGCGCACGGACAATCGCTCTCCCAAGATCGGAAAGTTCGTTCCTCTGGCAAATCTGAAAGACCTGGTCTTTACCGCCTGGGACATCTTTGAAGAAAACGCGTACGCCGCCGCCATGAATGCCGGTGTGCTGGAAAAAGACCTGCTTAACCAGATCAAGCCATTCATGCGCTCCATCAAGCCGCGCAAAGCGGTGTTTGACCGCAATTACGTGAAGCTGCTGGACGGGAAACACGTAAAGAAAGGCAAGAACAAACTCGATCTCGCGGAGCAGTTGCGCGCGGACATCCGCGATTTCAAGAAGAAGTCCAAGGCTGACCGGCTGGTGATGATCTGGTGCGCATCCACCGAGACATTCACGAAGCAGAGCGCGGTCCATGAGTCTCTGGAGGCATTCGAACGCGGACTGAAAGAAAATGACCCTAAGATCGCCCCGTCCATGATCTACGCTTACGCGGCGCTGATGGAAGGCGTGCCATTCGCCAACGGCGCGCCGAACCTTACCGTGGACATTCCGGTAATGATCGAGCTTTCCAAGGCCAACAATGCGCCGATCGCGGGAAAAGATTTCAAGACCGGCCAAACGCTGATGAAAACGATTCTCGCGCCCGGATTCAAGGCGCGCATGTTGGGCATGAACGGCTGGTTTTCCACCAACATTCTGGGCAATCGCGACGGCGAAGTGCTTGAAGATCCGGGCTCATTCAAGACCAAGGAAGAATCCAAGCTTTCTGTGCTTGACCGTATTCTTCAGCCGGAGCTTTATCCCGATCTGTACGGGCACATTCACCACAAAGTCCGTATTAATTACTATCCGCCGCGCGGCGACAATAAAGAGGGATGGGACAACATCGACATCTTTGGCTGGCTGGGCTACCCCATGCAAATCAAGGTGGATTTCCTGTGCCGCGACTCGATTCTGGCGGCGCCGATCGTGCTCGACCTGATTCTCTTCCTCGATCTGGCCAAGCGCAGTGAAGCTTTGAAAGGGCTAGGCGTACAGGAGTGGCTGAGCTTCTATCTGAAGTCGCCCATGACGGTGCCGGGACTCTATCCTGAGCACGATCTTTTCATCCAGTTAATGAAGCTGAAAAACACGTTGCGCCATCTGCGGGGCGAACAATTGATTACCCACCTGGGGCTTGAGTATTACGATTAAGCAGAGAACCGAGCCCCGTGGCGCTGCATCAGAATTACTATGAGACTGCTCTGCTGGGCACTGGGACTCGCGTTTGGGCTGCTGGTTGGGCTTCCAACCGCATCCGCGGTCGATGGCACATTCCGTGGAAAAGTTACCGATCCCCCTGCAAATGAACCGTCGGTGAAAGGCTGGATTTTTGTCGAAGGTCGGAATCACATGCTGCGTCGGGTGGAGGTAACTCACGCGGATATCGTTTTTGGCGAGGAAGTCCCGGCCAGTGAGCGCCGCAAATGCAACGCTGATTGTCTCAGCGCCGGACAGGAAGTCCAGATAACGGCGCATCAGGATGAAAAAGGTGAGTGGCGGGCACAGCGGATTGAGATCCTTAAACTGAGCCCAAAAACGGCAGAAACACAGTTGAAAGCCCGTTCTTTACCAAACTTTACCGGCCTTTATAGATCTCTCGGTAACGTTTCAGACGAATCCTGCATCGCACCTTTAACGGGAGAAATCTAAATCAAAGGACGTGTATGGTCCGGCGGTATAATTGAGCGTGTCCTCTAGAAGGCCCGTGCGCGCAGGAGTGTGCTTATGAAATTTCATTCTTTACTGCTTTCCCTAGTCCTGATTCTCGGCCTCAGCCTGTCATCCTCTTTTGCCCAAGACAACAAACAGCAAACGCAGACTCCCAGCAGCCAAACGCAACCTGCCGCCCAGCCTGCGGCCCCGGCCCAAAGCCAGACCCCGGCAGCCGATCAGAAGCCAGCCGCCACCGATCCCAGTCAGAACCAAGGTCAGAGCCAACCCGTGGCCGACCAGGAACAGCCCACAGCTGACCAGGACAAAGATAGCGACAAGACCGACAAGAAAGACAAGGACAAGAAGGACAAAAAGGATGCCAAAAAACACAGCGGCGGCAAGGACGACGTGGATGCCATTGGCAATCGCAAAGTCGCCGGCTGGGACTGGTACTCAATCGAGAGCGAAATCCGCATGGGCAAACAATACGCAACTCAGATTGAGGCGAGCCTGAAGATGGTCACCGATCCTCAAGTCAATGAGTATGTCAACCGCATTGGCCAGAATCTGGTGCGCAACTCGGATGCCAAGGTGCCCTTCACCATCAAAGTGGTGGATTCAGATGTGATCAATGCCATGGCGTTGCCTGGTGGGTTCTTTTATGTGAATTCTGGTCTGATTCTGGCCGCCGATAACGAGGCGGAGCTGGCCGGCGTGATGGCCCATGAGATCGCCCACGTGGCGGCCCGCCACACCACGCGCCAACTTACGCGCTACCAGTTCATTAATTATGCCAGTCTGCCGCTGATCTTTGTTGGTGGAGGCATCGGGTTGGCGGCGAGGGAAGCGGCTGGAATCGGCATTCCGATGACCTTCCTGAAATTCTCCCGCAGCTTTGAGGCGGAGGCGGATTATCTGGGCATCCAATACATGTACAAAGCGGGCTATGATCCGAATGAGTTTGTGAACTTCTTCGAAAAAATCCAGGCGCAGGAAAAGAAAAAGCCGGGATCAATGGCCAAAGTCTTTACGGACCATCCCCAGACTCCGGATCGCATCACCAAGTCCCAGGAAGAAATTGCAACCATTCTGCCGGCCAAAGACCAATATATTGAGACCACTTCTGAGTTCAACGATATGAAGGCGCGGCTTGCCGCGATTGAGAATCGCCATAAAGTTGACGATGCAAATAATCCCAACAAGCCCAGCCTGCGGCGCAGCCAGGCTTCCTCAAAGGATGGCGACAAGAAAGATGACGATCGTCCGACTTTGAAGCGGCGCGACCAGTAATTCTTCTTTCTTAAAAACAAAAAACAGGCGGCCTATGGCTGCCTGTTTTGCATTTTATAAGATCTATCTCCCGTATCAGATTGTCACGGGGTTGGATGAAAACGGCCCTTGCAGTGTGCAGAAATGCAGCTTCTCAATGATATCAAGCAGCTCCGGGCGCACACTGGCGGCCACAAAGGAGCGGCAATTCTTGCAGGTTGATTCGGTAAGCCGAGCATGCTGCCGGCTTAGACTGCGTCGAAACACACCATAATCACGGGACAGTTTGGATCCCCCGGAAGTGTTCATGGAATCCTCCAAAAATTTAAAGGAATCATGACACAAAAAGTGAAAATATGGAAATTTATAAATTCCCGAGATGTTAAATGAGTGGAATCCCCGAAGCTAAGAACCCTTAGGCGCCCCCGCAGAAACAGAGAAATAAGGCGGAAGGTTTAGGGGCTTTCCGCCTTCATGTTTTTCTGAAAGGTCGAATGAATCAGGCCCCGGGGCCTATTTGCCGGCAAACGACTCAGCGGCATTGGCAGCTAAAGCATTTGCTTTCTTGGGGTTAGATTCAATAATCTTCATTTCTTTCCAGTCGTAGGGAAATTCTTTCCCGCACCCAAGGCACGCCACGTATGTTCCGGTAAGCTGCGCAGCAGGCGAAAGCCGCTGGCCAGGTCGTTTTGTGATCGGAAAGCTGAAATTCTTGTGGCTGCAACCAAATAGCATATCAAGCAGACTCGCCATAATTCACCACCCCCAAACTACGGGTCTCCCGGGAAGCGTTAACTTGCCGACTCGGGCATAGTGTACTACAGGACATGTCCTAATGCACCCATTAGTTCATGCTCCTCTCGTACTGTTACATTAGATTCGGAGTACCGGAAAAAGGTTCGAAGCCCTAGAGATATAAATTTCCTAAGGCCGAGTGATGTAAAAAATACATTTTCCTTTGTATATCAATGAAAACGAATTAGATACCTTCTAGGTGGTGGTCTTCTTCTCGAGCTTGCTCTTGCGGCATTTTGTCATGATGGCCTCATGGAGGCGGCTTCGGAGGCTTTCGGGAAGTTCGTAAAGCTCATTATCCCGATAAATTTCAATGGTTTTCTTGGTGGTATTCATGACCACGTGGCATTCATGGCACCAATGGAGATGCTCATCCAGCTCGATTTTAAGGTTCTCGCTGATCTTGCCGTCGAGGTAATCGGTCAACTCTTTTAAGAACTCAGTGCACTTCACTGTTGGCCGTCTCCGCCCTTTTTATTCTTGAAATACTTCGCCAGACGCTCCCGGAGCTGCAATCGGGCCCGTAACAGCCGGGATTTTACCGCAGGTATGCTCAAATTCAGCATTTCTGCTGTTTCCTCCGTGGAAAGACCTTCAACGTCTCGCAAAACAAATACCGTTCTGAACCCCGGCGAAAGGCCCTGAATTGTTTTTTTCAGGATGTCGCCCAACTCAGAGGTTCCGTAAAGCTGTTCCGGATTGGGACTCCAGTCCGCCACTTCGCGCGGGATGGACCCGTCCTCTGTCTCCACGTCTTCATCGAGCGAGACAGTCCGGTCATTGCGCCGTTTGCGCAGCCGCATCAACGCTTCATTTACGGCGATCCGAACCAGCCAGGTATAAAACTTCGAGTTCCCCTGGAACTGCTCAAGGTTCTGATACGCCTTCAGAAATGCGTCCTGGACCACGTCCTGGGCGTCTTCCTCGTTATGCGTGATGTGCTGGGCTATGCGGAAGACATTGCGGTCATACCGCCGCACCAACTCGCTGAATGCCTCCAGATCGCCTTTTTTGGCGGCCTGAACGAGCGCCAACTCGCTGGTGATACCTTCCTCGGCCTTCTTTTGGATGGTTTCCATGCCGCTCCGACTCAAAATTAATTTACTATGTTCTGCGCCCTAAAAGGGTCTTTGGACGAAATAAATTCAAGACTTATATAGACTGGGCACGTAACTTTTTGTTACATCAGCCCCTCATATTGGATATGAATAAAAGCTTACTTCCTTTGTTTGCCTTAACTTTAGCCGTTCTAGCGGTTGGTTGCCGGAACCAGCCAAAATCTTCCGCAGACGCGCATATTCAAGTCGTGATGAAGAAATACGCAATTGAGCCGGCAGTCATCCGCGTAAAGGCCAGCCAGACCACGGAATTGGATGTCTCCACGGCTGACGTCCAGCATGGCTTTGACGTGCCCGGCCTGGGCATTAAAGAGCCGGTGCGGCCCGGACAGCCAGCAATCGTTACCCTTAAGAACCCGCCCAAGGGGGAATACAAGGTCGTCTGCGGCATTATCTGCGGACCCCACCATGACGACATGGTGGCCAAGCTGGTGGTGGAATAGGCACGTTTCTCTTCATGTCTCGCGAGTGCCGCTGGCGTGCGCTTCTGTGGTGTGCGGACAACGACCGCCGGTAACGACTAAGATACCAGAGGTATATACTTCAGTAATCTCACGGGTTGATACTAACTGAAGAGCCCTTATAATCGCGGCCAAGGCATGCCACGTCCGACAGATATCCAAAACATCATTGAAGAGGCGGTTGCTGAAGTGTTTGACGCAGCCCTGCCCCGGCTGCGGGCTGAAATCGTCCGTCGCGCTGTAGAAGTGATGGACTTGATGGCGCCTGCGCCGGGCTCGTCACCCAGTGATCTGCTTAACGCCGCGTCTGCTTCCATCCACGAATCCGGCTCACAGGCGGAGATACTCAGGCACTTGCTGGAAGGCGAGGCGCGCTTTGCCGGTCGGGTAGCCTTGTTCGTTGTGAAGGGCGGAACGATCAACGGGTGGCAGGGAATCGGATTTGACGACAACGAAGCCATCAAGACTTTGAGCATCAACGCAGGTTCCGGCTTGGCTGGCAAGGCGATCCAGGCGTGCGATCCCGCTGGCGGCGCGGCCCGGGAGTTTGACGCAGGCTTTGTCAGCTCAATGAAGGCGCCTGCGGACGATCAATGCCTGGTACTGCCGCTGGTGGTGAAAGACAAGGTCGCGGCGGTGATTTATGCAGATGGCGGCACCGTGCCCGGAGGCACGCTCGACGCTTCCGGTTTGCACGAGCTTACGCGATTCGCGGCCGTCTGGCTGGAACTGACAGCGATGCGCAAGGTCGGAGGAGCGGCCGCAGATGATGCTCCGCAGCCTCTGCCCGCAGCCATGGCGGCCACAGCCCCGGCTTCGACGCAGGCGGTCCCAGCCTCTGGTGAGGACGAGCTGCATAAGAAGGCGCGGCGCTTCGCCAAGCTACTGGTAGAAGAGATTAAGCTGTACAATCAACCCAGGGTTGAAGAAGGCAGACAGAACAAAGACTTGTATGAGCGCTTGAAAGTGGACATCGAAAAGAGCCGATCCACTTATGACAAGCGTTATGCCGAGTCTGCGGTCGCTTCAGCCAATTACTTTACACAGGAATTAATCCGAATTCTGGCGGATAACGACGTTTCCCTCATGGGCGCCGGTTTTTCGCGATAGTTGAAATCAGTGCAGGTCAGACGTTATTTACTCTCTCTCTTGATCTTTCTGGTGTCATTGCAGGCGAGCTTCTCCCTTCAGACATCCGGAAAGAAATCCCGTTCCGCCAACTCGAAGAAGGCCGCTGCGTCGGCCGCGCAGAAGAAGGTGCTGGCTGCGCGGAAGCTGGGCCACATCAAGCGCGCGTTCGTAGCCTCAGCCGATCTGCGGCCCATGGCGCAACAGCTCTTGGAAAACCGCACGCCGCAGGCCTATCAGGGTGTGGAAGCCTACGCGCGCAAACATGCGAAAGACGATGCCGGCCCTCTGTCCTGGGTGGTGATCGGCTATGCGCATTACCTCGATAAAGATTACGTGAGCGCGCGCTCGTCGTGGGACCGCGCGAAGTCACTGGAGCCGCTGCTGGGCGATTATCTCGCCTATCTGCACGCCGTCGCCTATCAGGGCGAAGGCAACCACGCAGCGGTGTTGGAAACGCTTGACGGCTTTGACGAGAAGTATCCGGACTCACTGGAATCACATGATGCCGACATGCTGTACGCCACTGCGCTGATGGCCACGAATGCGCCCCAGCGCGTGGTGGCATTTCTGGAAAAGCATCGCCAGCCGGTAAAATCCGATATCGAAATCACGCTGGCGCGGGCCTACCTGGCGGCCGGTGATAAAGCTAAAGCTGCTGACATCTTTCACAAACTTTATTTTGAAATGCCCACCAGCGCTGAGGCGGAAGCGGCGGCAGTCGAGTTACGGACCTTCGGCGAGGCGCAGCCCGTGGGCAGCTTTGATCAGCGTCACAATCGCATCCTGCTCCTGACCAAGGGCAGGCGTTTCCAGGATGCCCTGAACGAGTTGAGTCCGCTGGTGGAGCAGGCACCGGCGGACAAAATGGCGGGACTGCAAGCTGAGTTTGCGGCTGCCCTTTACCGCAATCGCAAACGTGACGATGCCGAGCATCTGTTTGAGGCGGTCCTGCAAAACCAGTCGGCCCCGGTTGATGCCAGGGCGGAATCGCTTTACTACCTGGCAGAGATTGCCCGTGACAAAGATGACGGGCAGAAGAACCGCGATTTCGTCGCGCAACTACGCACACTGGCTCCGGACAGCACATGGATGACGGAGGCGCTGCTCTCGGCGGGCAACATGTACATGCTGCGCCGTGATTATGAAACCGCTATCCCGTTTTATGCCGAGATTTATCAGCGGCAAAAAAATGGTAAGCAGGCGCCTTTTACCCACTGGAAGACCGCGTGGCTGACCTATCGCATGGGAAAGAAGGACGATGCGAAGCGGCTGTTTGAAGAGCAGCTTTCCATGTATCCGAATTCGGCGGAGGTCCCCAATGCAATTTACTGGCTGGGACGCATGGCCGAAAGCGAAGGCGACAAGAAGCTGGCCCGCGCCTACTATCAGAAACTCGCGGACAATTACCGCTACTTCTATTACGCAAATCTGGCGCGCGGACGCATGGCCGGCGTTGGTGACGAACTCGTTGATCCGCCGTTACTGGAAAGCCTGCCGCGTCCGGCGGGGCCGCCGCATGACTGGGACCCACCGGCTGACAATGTGCGCGCGCAAAAGGCGCAGCTGCTGGCGAATGCCGCTCTCTATGACTTTGCCGTGGCTGAGATGCAGGCGGCCAGCCCTGGATCGCCACCGTGGGAAGCCAAGTCCGTGGCGGAAATTTATAACCAGCAGGGCAGCTACATTCGATCGATTGAAACACTCAAGCGCGCGGTCCCCGGCTATTTTGCCGCGGACATCCCACAAATCCCCCGGCCGGTGTGGGAAGGGCTGTTTCCGCGGCCGTTCTGGCCGGAATTAACGCGTGATGCCGCAGCCAACCAGCTAGATCCTCATATTGTCGCGTCACTGATCCGCCAGGAATCAGAGTTCAACCCGTCGGCAATTTCCACGGCCAACGCCATGGGACTGATGCAGTTGCTCCCAAGCGTGGGCAAGGGTCTGGCGAAACAGATGAAAATCAAGCATTTTTCGCCCGACGAGCTGCTGGTGGCCGATACGAATCTACGCCTGGGAACCCGCTACTTCAGGCAGATGGTTGATCACTTTGGCGGACAGGTGGAATATGCGCTGGCTGCTTACAATGCCGGTGAAGATCGCGTGGACGATTGGCGCAAGAACGGAAACTTTGCCGACGTGGAAGAATTTGTGGAATCGATCCCATTTACCCAAACGCGAGAATACGTGCAGGCGATCATGCGCAATGCGGTGATCTATAAGCTGCTCTATTCGAAAGGGTAGCAGTTAGCAATTAGCACTTAGCACTTGGCAATTAGCTTTTGTGTGGTTTTCATTTACAGCGTCGCAATCCGAAAAAGGACTTGCAATACTTGGTTTTCACCACAATGGAATTGCCAAAGGCTAAAAAGCATAGACCAACTGCTAATTGCCATTTGCTAATTGCTAAGTAAAAAGAGCGCACACCTCCCATCGGCCTGCGCTCTTTCGTTCAGCGGAGGAAACTGCGTATTCGCTCGCGCGAATTATTTGTGTGCGCTGTTAAATGTGTTTCGCGCGGCGTGATCGTTCTTAAGTGCTTCCCAGACGGCGGTCCCGCCGCCGCCCAGCAACGCGCCCCCGATCAAGCCATCATGACAATTGCAGCCCAGCCAGCCGATGCCAGATCCGAGCGCGGTGTTCGACCCGATCATGCCCCAGTCACGAAACGGTCCGAGAGTGGCCTTGTGCGTGTGCAGAAACCACGTGCTGGCTCCGCCGCCGCCGATCATCATCAGCTTTAGCGGCGTCTTCTCTCCGGGCAGGATGAAGCCCAGGCCTGCGCCCACGGCTGCGCCGCCAGCCACGGAGAAAATGTATTTATAGTGTTGTGGGTTGATACCGCTGAGATCGCGTTTGTCGACATCACGCGATTGCGCGTGCGACATCAACGGAAAAAGAAACCCGAGACAAAGGACAAGAATCCAGAATTTTTTGTGCAGCATGTGAAGTGGCTCCGATGCGGGTGTGCGGAATGACCGCGTAATTGCTGGATAAGATGAAGGCGAATTTAAAAGAGATGTTCAAGAGATGAAGCAGCTCGCAAAAATAGGCGGTGCTCAGGAGAGAGCAGCAGAATGAGCGAGAGAAGTTCTCAAGCCGCAGCTTGCGAGTGATGATCTTTGCGCAGCATGCGCAGGAACAGCAGCACCGCGCCTACCACGATGGCGCTATCGGCCACATTGAAGGGCGGCCAGTGATGAATGCCAACGTAGAAATCCAGAAAGTCTGTGACCTTGCCGTCGGCCAGGCGGTCCCACAGATTGCCGATAGCACCGCCTAGGATCAGCGAGAGCGCCAGAGTTCCCGAATTGTAGAAAGCGCGGTCTTTCCACAGCAGAAAAGAAACAACGGCAAGCGCCAGCAGAGAGAAGGCAATCAGCAGGGTAGTCTTGAAAGGCGAGGTGGAATCGGCGAAGAGGCTGAAGGCGGCGCCGGTATTTTCCAGGTGCGTGAGCCGGAAGAGGCCGGGAATGATGTTGACGACGTCGTCCAGCGGGATGGTTTGCACCACGATCCACTTGGTGATGCGGTCCAGGAGCACTGCGGCGAGGGCAATCAGCAAATGGCGCTTCAGCATGGTGGGATCTTACTGGGTGGCCACTTTCTCTTCCTGGGGTTTGTCTTCCTGCGGCGTCAGGAAGATCTCGCTCAGCAGCACAAGAGCGCCCAACACAATAGCGCTGTCGGCGATGTTAAATGCCGGCCAGTGGTGCGAGCCCACGTAGAAGTCAAGAAAGTCGATGACCCGGCCGCTGGTTACCCGGTCCCATAAATTGCCCAGGGCCCCGCCGAAGACCAGGGAGAGCGCAATGGCGGTAGCATTGAGCGCATTTCCGTTTTTCCATAGCAGGGCAGAGACTACGGCCAGAGCGGCGAGGGAAAACATGATGAGCATGGCTACCTTCCATTCAGAAGGCGATTCCGCAAACAGGCCGAAGGCCGCGCCCTGGTTCTGCACATGCGTCAGGCGGAATATGCCGGGGACCACGTCAATGCTGTCGTGGAGAGTGATCTTCTGTGAGACCAGCCATTTCGTCATCCGGTCACAGAGGACGATGAGAGCGGCAATCGTGATATGGTACTTCCGCATTGTTTCCATTAGACGCTCGCTGCTGCCCGGCGATTCAGCGCACCCGTCAACTTACCAATTCTTTTTCGATCTCCGCCAGTGCCGCACTGCACCTCTCGCACACCGTGGGATAGCGTTCGTTTTCCCCGACCCGGGTGGAGTAATTCCAGCAGCGCTCACACTTCTGTCCCGGAGCTTTCTCTACTGATACGCGCAAAGGGGTGCTCCCGTTCCCGCCGGAAGCGGGGATTACTTCGACTCCTGAGACAATCAGAAGGAAGCGCAGATCGCTACGATAGCGTTGCAGCAGAGGTATGAGTTCATCTGGGGCGGTGACCGTCACCACTGCCTCAAGTCCGCTTCCGATGGTTTTTTCCTGCCGAGCGAGCTCCAAGGCTTTCAGGGCGGCATCGCGCACCTTCATCAAAGCCTGGAAGTCTTTCCAAACCGCATTTCCTCGAGCCTGATCAGCCACATGCCCGGTGATGTCTTCAGCTTTTGGGAAGTGCGCCAGATGCACACTCCCCAGCCTGCCGGAAACCTTGGGCAGGTGGGACCATACTTCATCCGAGGTAAAGCTCATGATGGGCGCCACCAGGCGGACCAACGCCTCCGCGATGCGCCAGGTAGCGGTCTGGGCTGAACGGCGTCCCTGCGAGTTTGGCGCTGCTGTGTAAAGGCGGTCTTTGACGACATCAATAAATCCGCTGCTGAGGTCGACGGCGAATTCATTCAGCAGATGGTAAATGCGGTGAAATTCGAAACGCTCATAAAACTGGCGCACCTGGTCGCTCATGTCAGCGCTGCGCATCAGCCAGTACTGGTCGAGCGGCTGCAACCCGTCGAATTTCAGTGCGTGTTGCGCTGGCTCAAAATCAGGCAAATTGCTGAGAAGATACTTGAACGTGTTGCGCACCTTGCGGTAATTTTCAGCCACTTGCTTCATCAGGTCTTCAGAGACCGTCACATCTTCTTGAAAGTCAACCGAAGCGACCCACAAACGGATGATCTCGCCGCCAAGCTTCTTCGCGATCTCAACTGGATCGATGCCGTTGCCCAGGGACTTGGACGTGGCCCTGCCTTGCGGATCGAGCGTCCAGCCATTGGTGGCGACAGCCCGATAGGGCGCGTGCCCGCGCGTGCCCACGGCGACGAGCAGGGAAGAGTGAAACCAGCCGCGATACTGGTCACCGCCTTCGAGATAGAGATCGGCGGGCCAGGGAAGGTCAGCCTCATGGCCAAGCACGGCGGCATGGCTTGAGCCGGACTCAAACCACACGTCGATGATGTCGGTCTCTTTGCGAAAACTCGTTCCACTGCAACCTGCGCATTTCGTCCCGGCCGGAAGAATACTCGCGGAGTCTTTCGTGTACCAGGCGTCCGCGCCTTCTCGCGCGAAAAGGTCCACCACGGCATTGTGAGATTCCTTGGATTCCAGCAGCTTGCCGCAACCTTCGCAGAAGAAAACGGCGATGGGCACACCCCAGACGCGCTGGCGGGAGATGCACCAGTCCGGACGGGTGGCGATCATGTTGCTGATGCGTTCCTCACCCCAAGCCGGAATCCACTTTACTTTCTTGATCTCATCGAGCGAACGCTGGCGCAACGTGCTGCCGTCTACGGGCGCTTCCATGGAGATGAACCACTGCTCGGTGGCGCGAAAGATTACGGGGTTGTGGCAGCGCCAGCAATGCGGATACGAGTGTTCGATCTTGGCTTCTGCCATGAGCACGCCGCGTGCTTTCAACAATTCGATGATCGGCTGGTTCGCCTGAAAGACCGTCTTGCCTTCGTACTCGGGCAGGCCATGTTGCAGATGTCCGGCTTCATCCACGTTGGTGCGCTGGTCCAGTTTGTATTTTGTGCCGGTGTAAAAATCATCCGCGCCATGCGAAGGCGCTGTGTGTACCGCGCCGGTTCCTTGCTCCGTGGTAACGTAGTTCGCTAGTACGCCGAGGATCGAACGATCGAGAAACGGATGCGCAAACGTGGCATATTCCAGCTTGCTGCCGGGAAAACGCGCCACGACGGAAGCGCCGTCGAACTTACAGGCTTCGATCGTCGCTTTTGCCAGCGCGTCGGCAACGATATACAGGTCGCCATCATGCTCCAGCGCGACATATTCAAGATCCGGGTGGAACGCCACGGCCATGGAAGCGGGGAGCGTCCAGGGAGTTGTAGTCCAGATAATGGTTGAAACTTTTTTGCCCGCAAGCGCCGGATTGATTTTCGCTGGATCGCTGGTCAGGTGATATTTCACCCACACGCTGGGGCTGGTGTGGTTGGAATATTCGATTTCCGCTTCCGCCAGCGCGGTTTTGTCATGAATACACCAGTACACCGGACGCAGACCTTTATAGACAGCGCCGTTTTCCATGAAGTCAAACAATTGGCGCACGATCACCGACTCGTATTGCGGTGTCATCGTCGAATAAGGCCGGTCCCAGCGGCCAAGGATGCCCAAACGCTTGAACTGGTCGCGCTGGATGTTGAGATATTTTTCCGCGTACTCGCGGCATTTGCGCCGGACGACGATCGCCGGCATTTCCAGTTTTTTGCGGCCCAGAGCTTCATCCACTTTGATTTCGATGGGCAGGCCGTGACAGTCCCAGCCGGGAACATACGGCGAGTCGAATCCCGCCATGGTCTTTGATTTCACGACGAAATCTTTCAGGCACTTGTTGAGCGCATGGCCTTCATGGATGGCGCCGTTGGCGTACGGAGGGCCGTCATGCAGCACGTAACTGGGCGACCCTTTGCGCGACTCGCGAATCTTCGCGTAAATATCCATCTTCTCCCAGCGCTCAAGCCATTTGGGCTCATTCTGAGGCAAATTAGCCTTCATGGAGAAGTCGGTTTTAGGAAGATTCAGGGTCTTCTTGAGTTCGAGCGGCGGCCGCATTTTTACTCCGTGTGAGTTTAATTCTTCATTATAAACAGTCGGGCTAAGACGTTGCCTCTGGGCAGGATGGTTGTTCTCTGAACCCGGAAGACCAATAGACGATCCGCCCTAACGTTACGAAAGTATGCGCATATTTACCGATTCCTTACAAAGCCTGGGGCACAATATGAATCTAACGAGCTACGCGCCAATTTTGAATTTGCGGGAAGATGAAGCTCGAGCATTGCCCATGAAAAATTCCTCACCGGGAGCGGAGCCACGTCGGGGCGAAGATGAAGCACAGAAACTTCACCTGAGGGATACAACGCACGCCTCAAATCCCTCATCTTCTATGGGTGACAGCAGATCACATGAATCTGGTAGTGAAGAAAAGGTTTTACGGGTCGGACCAATGGCGAATCATGTAATCGTTCCTAATCAGTTCTTCAGTAAGGATGCTCCCCAATTCAAAGGCCTTCCGCAGGTCCATCAGTCGATGCTGATTTCCCTTCTGCGGAACGTCAAGGAAGCCTTATTCCCGGAAAAATTACCGCCTCTACGGCTCACTTCACGTCCTGTAAACGTAGGTGAGATCTGGAGCACCACCCGTCATAAGAAAGCAACCAGTGGTTCCCTGACGCTGCATGCTTTTGCGATCGCCGGACTGATCGCGTTTTCGCTCTGGGGCGGACGTTCGGCCACGGTGGCGAAGGAGGAAGAGCACGTCACCCTGGTAGCTCCGCCGCTTACGGACTATCAGCCGGTGATGAAACCCGCAGAGGCGCCCAAAGTCCTGGCGGGCGGCGGTGGCGGCGGCAATGCTGCAAAGATTGTCGAAAGCAAAGGGCACCTGCCTAAGATCGCTCCGGTACAGATTGCACCTCCAACGGTGGAGATATTAAACAACAAACCCAAACTGGCGGTGGAAGCGACCATTGTGGCGCCACCCAATGTGAAACTGCCGGACAATCCCAACATGCCGAACCTGGGTAATCCCATGTCAGCACGTGTTGCCGGGCCGGCTTCCAATGGAAGCGGCACAGGCGGAGGTATCGGCTCTGGTTCCAGCAATGGCATCGGTTCCGGCACCGGTCCCGGACATGGTCCTGGGCAAGGCGGCGGATTCGGCGGCGGCACTTATAAAATAGGCGACATCGGCGTGTCGGCGCCGGTGGCCAAGTTCACCCCTGAGCCGGACTTCTCAGAAGAAGCACGCAGAGCAAAGTATCAGGGCACCGTGGTGCTGGCGGCTGTGATTGGACCGGATGGCCGGCCCCGCAACATCAGAGTTCTCCACAGCCTGGGCATGGGCCTTGACGAAAAGGCCATCGAGCGCGTAAAAACGTGGCTGTTTGAGCCGGGCAAAAGGAACGGTACGCCGGTAGCGGTAGCAATGAATTTAGAGGTGGATTTCAGGCTGTTTTAACGGTTTATAGCCGGGGTTGGCGCGCAAACCCAGCTTGCCCGGCGGACTAATGAAGGAGAGGAGAACCTGCCTCTCCTTTTTGGTTTTTATGAAGGTGCCTTATTCGATGACTGGCTGAACGCCGACAACGGCAGGCTCACCGCTGTTGGCCTTTGCCGCCAGACAGCACTCGCCTGCGGGAATCGGGCTGCCGTGGGGACACGTGCGTGGGTGTCCCAGGAACGTGCAGATGCGCTCCGTCGCTTCCGGCGAGAGGATATGCTCGAACTTGCAGGCTTCTTCCGCGATCTCTTTTTCGTCGTGAACATGGAATGTCTGGGTGAAGAGCCGCTCCGCCAGGCGGTGACGGCGGATTACGTCTTCCGCGCGCTTGCGGCCCTTTTCCGTGAAGATGATCATGTGATCACCATGGCCCATGTGCTCAACGGCGGGCCGGAACGCCACATGACAGCGGTTGAGCACCTGCTTGTGCGTGTGGGGTTCCAGAGCGTGTTCGGTAAGATCGACCAAGCCCAGCCTCTTCATGCGCTCCAGCGCCAGCCGCATGGGCAACGCACCTTCCACCTCAACGCGGCCTAACTCTGCAGGCTCGCCATTTTCCGCTAATACCCAGAGCTCTTCCAGGACTTCGTCGAACTGCTCTTCGTCAGAGAGCGAGAAAATTTCCTGCGCGGCGATTTTGCCGTGATGCAGTTCCAGGCGTCGGTCGGCCAGGCGGGCGACTACGGGATCGTGCGTGACCATGATGATGGTGCGTCCCTGGGCATGCATTTCACGCAGCTTACGCAGCACAATTTCTTCATTC
>DASXCL010000084.1:0-19761 GCA_036491195.1 Candidatus Angelobacter sp. | reverse complement strand
GGGAACCCGCCGCGGCTCTTTAGGCATTTCCGTACTGGCGGAACCTCGCACACCGAGCCGTTATTATACGAGTCAGGCCCCCTGTTCATTGAATGTTGGTTCATGAACGGTTACCGTTCTCACCTGCGTTGCAGGCCGGTTATCAGGTCTGATGCTAAAGAAAAGCCGTGTCTATGGCAATAGCGCGCGCGGTTTTTTTGATCTGCAGGTAAAAAAACTATTGCATCTTTCATGTGCGCGCTAAGGAATTGTAATTGCTTGAAGCGCAGTCGCAGGAGTGCTTTGGTCGCGATGATAACAGGCTAAGTTCGCTGCGACGGTTTTTCTGCCCTCAACCGCTCTTTGCCCAAATCAGCCGGCGCGCCGTTCTTCCTGCAGCACTTCATCCAGCGCTCCAGCCAACTGCCCGGCACGACGATTGAATTCTCCTGCCAGGAGATCGTATTTCTTTTTCAGGATGTGGTATTCGTCGGCGATATTCAGCGCCGCCAGCACAGCCAGCCGAAGGGAATCGATGGTAGTGGTTTGCTCGCCGACTGTGCGCATTTTGCCGTCAACAAATTCCGCCAGCTTCGTGATGTACTCCGCATCCACGCCGCGGAGGTTATAGACCTGGTCATAAATTTCCACGCGGACGGGCGGCGCTGTTGTGGGTTGAGTCACCAAAGCTATTCTCCTTCAAAAAAACTTCTGTTGGATTGATTATCGTTCGAGTTGACGCTGGGTCAAGAGAATTCTAACAGGTCTCTCCGGGATCAACTGTACCCGGAGGCAGGCTCAACCGTGGTCCCGTATACCGGAAACCATCGTGAGTATTTGCGGATGTCCGTGCGGCCTGACGCACCACGGCTGGAGCAATAGCAGACCCAGCGATTGCGTCCGTATGTTCTATGCCTGGCCGCTTAGATGTTGAAGCGCGAGTAGAGCATCATGCCTGCGATGAGAAAGAACAACAACGCAGAACCTGCGCCGCATACTCGAAGCCACGGCTGGATCCTGTTCATCTTCACGATCAGTTCTTCCTGCTCTTTGGCCATGTGGGCCTCAGAGCTGTCCAGAAAGAGCTGGTCATCTTCATGCATGGCAAGGGTGCTGCGGTAGATCAGGAGGAGGATCAGCACGAGTGTCAAACCGGCCCAAAGAATGAGGAGAGGCGTCATCATGGAACACCACCTTGAATTTGGCCGGCTCCGCTACAGAGAGGCCGCAACCGCAGGTCGCGGCGAGGGTGTAGGTGGAACCTTACCGGCATTATAAGCCTGCCGGAGCTGCCAAAATCCAGTATTTTCGAGAGTTGCTGGAAAGGAAAATGGGAATGTGAATGGCCATTCAGAGAGGCTGGACGGAGAAAGCAGGGTAGCAAACGAAAATATGCGACCCGGCGGCCTTGAGGTTCATCTAAACCACAGGAAAAGGCCGGTGGTGTCCTAATTTGGACACTACCAAAAGGCCAATAGAATCAGCGTTAAAACTGTGTATAATAAGGCAGATTCAACAGGCACGATCAGCTTCAAGGAGATCCAAAAAATGGCTACCACCACAACTCCCAACGTCGAAACCACCCCGAAATTGCCGGTGAACCTTACTCCCACGGCTGTAGTCAAAGTGAAGGAGATTATGGGCCAGCAGAATCCAGTTCCGGCGGGCTTGCGGATTGGTGTGGTTGGCGGCGGCTGCTCGGGCTTTTCTTACTCGATGTCATTTGAAAACGCGCCTGGAATCATGGACAAGGTTTATACGTTCGATGATCTGAAAGTCTACGTCGACGCCACCTCGGCCATGTACCTGAATGGCTGCATAGTGGACTTTGTCGAGACACTGGAAGCCTCTGGTTTCAAGTTTGAGAACCCTAATGTGAAGAGCACCTGCGGATGCGGTTCTTCCTTCAACGTGTAAAACAGATTTTCGCAAAAGATTCAGCCTCGTCGAAAACGGCGAGGCTTTTGATTTTAGTTGGGCGGTTGGGGCGGAGTTTGCGTCTGTCCGGTTGGCTGCGTCTGTCCGGGAGATGTGCCTGTGGCCGGAGTTTGACCGTTGGGATTTCCTGCACCGCTCCCGGGGGCCATCGGAGCAGCCACGGCAACTCCTGTGCCGCCACTTTGTTCCAGGCGCAGATCATAGACGAAGTACCATTCGTCGTAGTGGTCTTTGTCGTTAAATTCCTTGATGGACTGTTTCTTACTGACGCTGGCAACGCCGATGATCTGTCCGCCGCCAAAGGTTTGGCCATTGCCGATGTTAGAAGTGGTGAGCGACCCAAGGGAAGCATTGTTGCCTGGTTGAGGCTGGGCCTGGCCCTGTGCAGCGCCCCCGCCGAGGAGCTGTGCATTGCCGGTTGGGGGCGTGGTTGCTCCAGGCGTGGCGGTTCCATTAAGACCGGGATTGGTGGTGGTGCCCGATAACCCGGGATTGCCGCTGCCAGGCAGGCCGGGATTCGGCGCGGGAATTTTGATCTGGGCTTCACCCACGTGGATCATCTTCCAGTCGGCCTCGCCCGTCATGGGGTCTTTGTACTTCTTACGCAGGAAGCGAATGTGGTTGGTATCTTCCAGTTGCTCAATGGAGGCTGGGTAGCGGCCGCCACTTTTATGGACAAACCGCTTGACCGCTGTGGCGTAATCCTTACCGCGATGCACCAGTTCTTCTTCTTTTTCGCGCTTGATCTGCTGCGCGATGCGCGGCGCTTCAATGGCCATGGCGACCAGCATCAGCGTGAGCGTCAGCAATACGGCCAGAAGCACGTAGCCTGATTCTCCGCGATGGGAACGATTTGTCTGGATGCAATGCATGGCAAAGTTTACCTGGGCTATTTGGCCGTTAGCTGGATCGTCTGTCGGTTGTTGTAGAGCACATCTTCAATGATCACGTTAGTGTTATTGATCTGGATGACCTTGTATTTCCGTTCCACAATGTCACCCTGGCGCGCAACGAAGACTTCGCCTTCGTCGATCAGGAAAATTTTCTTCGGCTCGGTGGGCTTGCTGGCAAAGCCGTAAAACTTCAGAGGAATCGGCGGCGGCGGCGGAGTTGGAGTCGGAGTGGGTGGTGGTGGTGGTCCCATTTCCAACTGGGTTCTGGGTGAATGCTCTACTGACGCAAGTTTTACTTCTTCCATCCTAAAGATATTTCTTCCGGCTTCGTACTTCTTGTTCTGGCTTGCCTCCAGTGCTGACCAGTGCAATGTTGGATCGAGCGAACTGTTGTCAAGGACCTCCGTGGCAAGCGGCTTTTTCGCCTGGCTTCCCGGAGTGGAGCTTGCCGGAGAGGCGGCCGAACTGGTGCCGAAGTCGACGAAGTTGTAGATGACGACGAGGAGGGCAATCGCCAGCAGCGCAATCATCACTTGCAACTGCTTCTTATTTTCCGTACCTATCTTCACTGTTTAGGTTCCTTCTCCTCAGCATGAACGCGTGCCGCCCGGACGCCTTGCTACGTTTGTTTCAGGAAAGTCTCAAATTTGATTTGCAGCGATACCACTCCGCCTTCCTGGCTGTTAAGCGATATTTGATCGATGATAAACACGAACTTGTCTTGTTCCATGGCATTGATAAAACGCGCTACTTTCTCGTATTCGCCGGTCACGGTCGTATCAATGCCGATCCGGCGCACATCGGGCAGTTCACTCTTGTCGTCGGAAGTGTTTTTTTCTTCCTGATAACGAATGGCTTGTGTGGCCACGCCAGTTTCCTGGCGAAGTTTATCCAGATGCTGCGAAATCTGGGAAAATTCGCTGGGAATCTTTTGCTCATAGAACTTCTTTATATCCACCCGTGTCGCGGCCAGCTTTTCTCCAATGCCGTTCAGCGGCTTCACTTCTCGGGAAAGCGCCGTCACCTGTTCCTGCAGGCCCTTTTCCTGGGCCAGTCTTGCGGATGGGCTGGAGCCCGGCATCAGCAGGTAAACGATGAGCGCCAAATCAAGCGCTCCAAGCACTGCCAGGGCGACCGTGAAGCGTTGCCGCGTTATGTTCAGATTCGCCATTACAAGCCTTCTTTACTGGACGCTCGCCCTTGCGCGGCCCCGGCGGCGGCGTAATAGGTCACGATATCGAATTTCCAGATCTGCGCTCCCGACTTCTGGTCTTTCACTGAGCCTTCAGCATTGATAAACGGGCCCCGGAAACGCTCGGATTTCTCCATTTTCTTTTCCAGTTCCAACCCGTTGTCGTGCGTGTCGCCAACGATGGTCAACGTTAGCTTGAGCCGGTTATCCGGCGTAATTTCCGGATGGACTGAACTGAGATAGGCGCGGGCCGGCATGATTCTTTGCAGATCGTTAAACAGCTGCGTCCACGACAACTGACGGCGGTTGATTTGTTTGTTCCAGTAATTCTTCTGCGCGTTGACGTCGTGATTCTCAGGAAGGTTTGAAACCGCTTCTGCGGCCGCCCGCTGCTTTTCCAGGAACGCAACCTGCTGTTTCAGTTCTTTGATCCTCTGGCTGGACTTGGACGAGCTGAAAGAGTTCATCACGGCCAGCCCAATGAGCAGGACCGCAAGTAAAGCGGCCAGACCGATGGCCGTGCTCCACCGGACATAAAATTGCCTTACGGCTTCATACTTCTGCGAAGCGAGATTGATGTTGAGGCGCATTTATCCCAGCAATGCCCCCACAATTCCCGCCATGGTCGCAGGCGAAACGCTTTCGCCGCTCAGGTCCTGTTCCGGAATGAGTTCCGGCGCCAGTTCCTGCACCTGGGCGCCGGTTTGTTGGTGCAGCAGCGGCCCTACTTCTTGCAACGGCGCCATCCCGCCGATGTAAATTTTCTCAATATGGGCGGCAAAAGTATCTTCAAAGAAGACAATCGAGGGCAACACGGCCTCGGTAAGATCCGCTGCGGAGAAGTCGCCGCCGTGTTGATTGTCGAGCGTGCGCACCAGCCGCAGTTCATGATGCTCTACTGCCGTGATGGTAATGTTCATCCGATCAACTTTCAGGACCAGGGTCGGCCTCTCGCCATCCACCAGGCCAAGCGCCGCCAGCGAAGATGGCAGTATTACGCCCGGTTCGTATCCCACATCGCGAAAAGCTTTTTCATACTCTTCAAGGATTTCCCGCGGCGCCACCGCGGCCACCGCCCGTACCACACCGTTGGAACGCGTAACTTCATAGGAAAGCACCGCCTGGTCCACGTCAAACGGCAGTGATTTCTTGAGCCGAAAACGGATGACCGGCTCTATTTCTTCGTGTTTGGTGGGCAGCGCTTCAAAATCCAGCAGCATCATGCGAATCGCCACATCGGGCAGGACCACTATCACGTCTCGTGATTTGCCCGCCACCGCCGCCAGCGCTCCGCTCAGGGCCGTGCGCAATGCAGCGGCATCCAAAATGTTTGGGACGTTCAGTCCAGGTGCAATCACGCCTTCCCGCAGACGCCGCGACGTAAAGACTTCCAGGCGCGGCCCTTTGTCTGACGCACGTGCCGCGATCACACCTTCTGACGTGATTTCACAAGCCAGCCGTGGGCGCATCGTTTTTTGATTCGAACCTGCCATTTTTATCTCGTGGTCTCGATGAAAGTGACCTTATTGATTTCCTTCATAGTGGTCAAACCGGCCCTGACCCGGGCCAGAGCCGAATCGCGAAGGAATTTCATGCCTTCTTCATGCGCGGCTTTGCGGATTTCCGAAGACGGCCGTTTTTCCAGAATCAACTCGCGTATGCGATCGGAAAGATCCAGCAGTTCGTGGATCGCCGTGCGTCCATGGTAACCGGTCCCGCCACACTCAATGCAGCCTGGCCCATCGTAGAACGGAACATCGCGCCATTCCTTGGGGGGCAGACCAAAACTTTCCAGTTCTTGATCTGAATATCGCACCGGCGCTTTGCAGTGGGTGCAGATCATGCGCACGAGCCGCTGCGCCAGAACGCAGTTCAGCGCGGAGACAAAGTTATACGGTTCCACTCCCATGTTGAGGAACCGCCCCAATACGTCCACTACGTTATTGGCGTGGACGGTGGTGAACACCAGGTGTCCCGTGAGCGCTGACTGGATCGCAATCTGCGCCGTTTCCGTGTCGCGGATTTCTCCCACCATGATCTTGTCCGGGTCATGGCGCAGTATGGAGCGCAGGCCGCGGGCGAACGTCAGTCCTTTTTTCTCGTTGACCGGAATCTGGGTAATGCCGTGGATCTGGTACTCCACCGGATCTTCAATCGTGATGATCTTGTCCTCATCCGTCTTAATTTCATTCAGCGCGGCATAGAGCGTGGTGGTCTTGCCACTGCCCGTGGGGCCGGTGACCAGCACCATCCCGTAGGGTTCCAGGATGTAGCGGCGGAACTTGCGTAAATCCTCTTCGTCAAAACCCACAACGTCCAGCACCAGGTTGCGGAACTTCTCGCTCATCGATTCTTTATCCAGCACGCGGAGCACGGCATTTTCACCGTGAATCGTAGGCATGATGGAGACGCGAAAATCGATTAATCGTCCGCTGTACTTCACGCGGAAACGGCCGTCCTGGGGCACGCGCCGCTCTGCGATGTCCAGTTCGCTCATCACCTTGATGCGCGTGATAATGGTGGAATGGTGCTCCTTCGCCATAGGCTGCATGGCCGGCGTGAGCACGCCGTCAATCCGGTACTTGACGACAACGGAATCGCTTTCCGTCTCAATGTGAATATCGCTGGCACGCTTTTGCAGCGCCGTGAAAATCGTGGTGTCGACCAGGCGGATGATGGGGCTGACGTCGGCTTCCGCCGTCCCGGTAATGCGGTCGATAGTGATGTTCTCGTCGCCGGAGCCTTCGTCATCCCGGACCACGTCGAGCACAAAGCCTTCGCTGGCTTCTTCCAGGACGCGCTGTGACTGTTCCGTTTTTTTCAGAATGTCGCTGATCTGGGACAGCGTAGCCACTTTCGTCTTGATGCGGCGGTTCAGCAGCAGGCCGATCTCATCGATCATCATCAGCTTGCTGGGATCGGCGATGGCGATGGCCAGTGTGCTGTCATTCTGTTCCAGCGGCACAAAGTTGTAGCGGAACATCAGGTCTACCGGTACGGTCTTGAACAACTCCGCGTCCAGGTGATAATCGCGCAGGTCCACGAACTCGCAGCGGTAGCGAGTGGCCATATCGCGGGCCTTCTGTTCGCTGCTTTCAGCGAGTCCGTTGATCGGAATATTCGGTTCCACGGTTGTTAAGCTCTTTCGTTCCATACCATCCTAATGTTGTGCCTGTGCTCCCAGTGAAAAGATAGGCAAATACAGGGAGAGGAGCACAACGGCAACTACAATGCCCATAAAAATCAAAATGACTGGTTCAACCAGCTGCATGGCCGTCGCCAACGAGTTTTGCACGTCCTCTTCATAAAATTCCGCCACCGAGTTCAGCATGGCCGGCAGCGCTCCGGTAGACTCTCCCACCTCAACCATCTCGATCGCCAGGTCAGGAAAAAACCCCGTTTCTTCCAGGCTGAAGGAAAGCGAACGGCCTTCACGCACGCGATGGGAAGCGAATTCGACGTTGCTGGAAATCTTGAAGCTGTTGATGGAGTGGCTCGCCGTCTCAAGCGACGGCACCAGCGGCAGGCCGCCGGAAAGCAGAGTAGAAAGCGTCCTGGAGAACATGGCAACCTGGTATTTCATCCAGATTTCACCGAAAATCGGCAGTTTGTAACGTATTGCGTCCAGGCTCTTTGACCCCTTTTCCGAACGCACCCACATGCTAATGATCAACACCAGGGCCGCGATTGCACCCAGGATAATGTAGTAGTAATGCTGGACTCCCTTGCCGATGGTTAGCATGATGACCGTAATAGTCGGCAACTTGGCGTTCAAAGTGCTATAAAGATCTGCGAACTGCGGGACAACGTAAGTTAAAAGGAAGGTCAACATTACCGCCAGCGCCGTTATCAGCAGGGCCGGATACCACAGCGAAGAAATCAGTTTCTTGCGAAACGAAACCGTGATGCGCTGGAACGCAATGTAACGCCCCAGCACTTCTTCAAGATTGCCGCTGCGTTCGCCCGCCAGCAGCGTGGTGGTATAAATCTTGGACGTCGCCCTCTGGGCCTCAAAGGCTTCAGACAGCAGTTCACCGCTCTTGACCCGGTCCTGAACGTTTTCCAGAATGGCCTTGAAATTGGGGTTCTTCTGCCTCTTGCTCAGAATATTGAGCGACTTGATGATCGGCAGACCGGCCTTGATCAACGTCAGGAACTGTTGATTGAAGACCACAAACTGGTCGGCTTTCAGGCTCTTCTTGCGTAGCCCGCTGCCGCCCATGGGGAGCAGGCCTCGTCGGCTCTTGACCGAGTAGACCATGAATCCCTGCTGGAGAAAGCGGTCCCGGATCTCCTGTTCGGAGACACCACTCTCGACCTGCTGGAGCACGTGACCGCGCTCGTCCGCCATTTTAACCAGATATTCAGCCATGAAAAGTGGATACGGGGGAAGCTCCGACTCCCTTACACAAGTCTAGCATTCATCGGATTGCTAACTCTATTTATTAGAATGGGGGGGACCCCTATTATTGCGCATTTTGCTTGATTAATTTCACTAATTCTTCAGCGATCTGAGGTATTCAGGTATTGATTATTGGGCTACCTGGGTGTCCTCAATTGTCTCGACCCCAGGGGGCGGGATGAAGCGAAAAAGGCTGTCCTGGACCGGTACGTTCTCCTCAATTTGAGAGAAGCGGAAATCGGTGATTGTGCTGTCCACGCCGTGGATCACGATCCTGTGAATCTGATGTGCGGCTGAAACCTCCAGAATGACTGCCGACACCCGGTCTTTCATCACCTTGGGAACACCGCGAAGCACAATGTCGCCCGGCTGCAAGGGGCTCAGGTCAGGCGCCAGCGAAAGCCCCTCCAGCTCTTTCTCCAACTTGGTCTTGCCCAACAGGTAACGAAGGGGGGAGCGAATATCGTCCAGATTCTTGACCGGGGTCTTTTTTGCCTGGCGGTCGCCGGTAACGTAAAAATACGCGCTTTGCGAGTCGATCAAAAATAATTTCTCTCGCGGCACATGATATTCCCAACGCATCCGGGATGGTTTCTTCAGCCATAATGTGCCGCTCTCCGTGCGCGAAATGCCGTCACCCTGATAAATCTCCGTGAAAGCTGCCTTGAAGGTTTTCAGGTGGTTGTAATGCTCGTCCACGGCGTGGGCCGTCGCTCCCGCCCCCCCTTGCAGAGCCTCGGTGGGCGTTCGACCCAGCATCAGGAGAATAGCGAACAGCATGACGCGAAATTGCATGGGGAAGCTGCTTTTACGATTCAGTACGGAAGCTCTCGGTTGCTGCGCCATTCGACCAGATATCGATACTCGATGGGATCTGCAACATCTACTTTACCACCGGGCTTAAGCAAATAGGGCTTCTGGTCGGGTGCGAGGGGAATGCCTGGAATCAGGTTCGCGCGTATAAGATCGTTCCAATTTGTGGGAACCTCACCGGTTTGCCGGCGATATTCCGCAACGCGATTCTCCAGTTCGAGGATATCGCGTTCAGCCAGTAAGGACTTCAGGTGAAGTTGGGCGCCATCTTTGAGATTCTGGTCGGAAGTCGTATCGAGCACGGCCTGCCACAAGGCAATGGAGGTGTTTATATCCCTACTGCGCTCCGCCATACGTGCGGCCATTACTTTCATCCAGGGAGGCGCGCCAGGCACTTTTGATCCCTTTTCAAAGGCCGCTTGTGCCGCTACAGGATCGTGCCGATCTATGTAATGAACAAAGCCCAGGATGAAATCGAGCCGCCAATACTCCGGGTTGGCTCGTATTCCTTTTTCGACCAGGGTTACTGCTTTGTCGGGCTGCCCGGCCCCGCCAGGCGGCTTCTGAGAAAGAAAGACCGCTCCGTCCTCATAGGCCACAGTGAGCTTGGGGTCAAGGTCCGTGGTAATCTCGAGCAGCGGATACAACAGATCATACCGCTGCGAATGCTTCAAGTGTTTCGCGCCGAAATACTGCACTGCGCGGGTCCAGTAGATGTCCGCCAGCAGGGCGGAATAACCCAGGCTCAGCTTCTTGACCATTTTTCCTGAAGGCAAATACAAAACTTCTTCGAGAGTGGACTCCGCGCCCCTCTGTTTTTCCACCACGCGGCGGCTGACAATCGAGCCCGCGAAAAAGACGACCAGTAAGATAGCCGCCAGCATCGTAACTGTGCTTCTGGATGTCATTTCAAATTGCGACGCTCAAAGATCAGTACTGACCCCGCGGTTACCGCTGCGGAATATAGCAGGGCATAGACCGTGTTGGAGAAAATCAGCCCGCGGCCGATTGCCTGGTCATGGGCACTCTGCGAGATCACATTGAGCGACGCGAAGTTGGGAACAACGTAAGCCGCGCCTGTTGCCAGCCACTTGAGCGCGCCCTGCGATAGCGCGGCAAAGTTCTTCAGGTCTTCCGCGAAGGTTCCGATCACGAACAGCGAAAAAGCAAAAATCGCAGAAAAGATGGGCGTGGAAAAAGATGAAAAGAGCAGCGTCAGAGCCACAATCATAACGAATTGCAGCACGATGAAATAGATTGCCACCAGTAAAGACGCATCCGATCTTCCCAGCTTGTGGGCCGTAACTAGCAACGCGACGTAGAAGCCCACCGTCATCAAAGCCGTATTTACGGCTAGCGTCATCATCAGGCCAAAGTACTTGCCCACGATGAATTCCCATCGTCGTACCGGGCGTGACAGGATCGTATACAGCGTCTTCTTTTCAATTTCCTTGGATACCAAGCCGATTCCCACAAAAATTGCGATGATAACTCCGAAAAGAGAAATCGAGCTCAGTCCCACATTCACCAGGATCAAACGCTCCAGTCCGATGGAAATCTGGCCGAACAAAGGCGCGCACGACACCAGCAGAAGCACAAAGAGAATCAGGTTGTAGAGCACGCGGTCGCGCACCGCCTCACGGAACGTATTCCACGCGATAGCGGAAAGGCGGGAAGTCATAAGCTGACAGTCTCCTTATTGCCGGTCTTGGCCAGGAAATAATCTTCCAGCGTGCCATGCAATGGCGTAACCGATACCAGGCGGGCGTGCTGCTGGCGCAGTTTTTCCAGAAGGCCATCAATATTCTGGCTCCGCACCACGCCACGGACTGTCTCTCCGGTCACGTGTGATTCCAACAGGAATTTTCCTGCCGCAGTAAGAGCTTGTGCGCCCTCCCAAATCACTTCGGTTTTGTCAGCAACGTTGGACCGCAGGTCATTGACGACACCGATCCCGCGAAGTTCGCCTTTGTGAATCACCGCTACGCGGTCACACAGGGCTTCCGCATCGCTGAGGATGTGTGTGGAAAAGAAGATTGTCTTGCCCTGATCTTTCAGGCCCTGGATCATTTCGCGCACCTCGTGGCGGCCAAGCGGATCCAGACCTGACATAGGCTCATCCATGAATACGACGTCCGGATCGTGAATGATAGCCTGTGCGATCCCCACCCGTTGCAGCATTCCCTTGGAGAACTTGCGCAGTTGTTTGCTGCCTATGTCGCCTAGCCCGACATGCTCCAGGGTTGGTTGAATCTTCCTGGCCCGCTCCCAGGCCGGCACGCCGGAGAGTTGCGCATAATAGTTGAGCAATTCCGGAGCGCTCAGGTAATCATAGAAGTACGGCTGTTCGGGCAAGAAACCGATCTTTTTCTTGATTTCAGGGTCACGGAAATCCTTGCCGAGAATCGTAGCTGATCCTGAGCTGGGACTGATGATGCCCATCAGGATCTTGAGAGTCGTGGTCTTGCCAGCGCCGTTGGGCCCAAGGAAGCCAAAGGTTTCTCCCTGATCGACACTCAACGTGAGACCCAGGAGAGCTGGACGAAGTTGTTTTTTCCAAAAGCCTACGGGATAGGCCTTGGATAGTTCCTTAATTTCAATGGCATGCATGTGCGATTACGAGGCACTACACTGAGTTTAGATGAAGTGTAAGTGGAGTTCAATTGGGGGAATTACATTAGCCGCCCAAGGGGCCGTATTGAGTAAAATCCATGCAGTTCGAGTGGCTCTCAGGGCCGCCCAAAGAGGCACCTGGAGTTTTTTGCTTGCGGATGACTCCGTCTTCTGTGGAGCAAAAATTGTTGCTCCCGGATTTGCCCCAGCTAATTGGCGTGGCGGAAGCCGTGTAATCGCCAAAGGGTTCTGCTCCGGATGTCGAACTCATAGAAAAGGAATAGCCACTTTTAAAGCATGGTTCCGCTGCACAGCCCACAAGTTGGTCCGTAAGGCACGCTGAATTCTTGGAGCAGGGGTTTCCGGGGCCTAACTTAATCAAGGTATTTGCGTATCCGACTGAGGAGGTATATTCCACGATGTAAACGGCCTGGGAGTTATGGACGTTACGAAGCACAGAAACAGCCGCTGCTTCATTTGCCGACATCTTGCTGCGCAGAAGGCTCGGGATCGCAATACTGGCGATAATCAAAATAATCGCAACAACGATCAACAACTCGATCAGTGAGAAGCCTTTTGCTAGTGAGAAGCCTTTTGCTTTTGTGTAATCCGTCATCGGTTTAGATCCCAGTGAGCGCATTTGGTGTTTGTAGGGGTTATGTGGCCCCGGCTTATATAGGGCATTTAAAGTGCCAATCTTCCATCACTCTAGCGGAGTCTAATATTTATATTATCTTGTTTATTTTCAATAATATACATTTTCTTCTTCTTCCTCTCAGGCACGGCCTTCTCTTGTGAACTGACATAAATTGTTAGTCAGAAGTGTCAAAGGATTTTCCTGTCCCTCCTTTATAAAAAGGAAAAAAGGACACGGCTATTAACCGTGTCCTTCTCTTTTGGCTTATACCCTCCCCCAGGTACTTGCCGAAAAAAGGTTTGCTACTGGATCGGGCCGTAGGCGGTAATGGTCTGGCAATTTGCGATTGTCTCCGCACCAGCCGGAGGCGTAATTGCACCCGCTGGGGCCGGAATCGCGGTTTTCATCGAGCGAACCACGGCATCGGCGGTTGAGCAGTACGCATTGGTTCCCGTGCTGTCCAGTTTAATCGGCGATGCATTGACCACATAATCGCCAACCACTGTGGAGGGGGCTACCGGAGCCAAGCCCGCAATGTAATAGTTATAACCGCTCTTTGCCGAAGGTCCTGTTGCCGAACTTGCCAGCACGTTGTCAATCAGGCAGGCGGCAAGCTGGTTGCAGGCAGCTGCACCGGCGGGGCCCAGCTTGGTAAAGGTGTCAGCGTAGCCGAATGCCGGATAGTTGGTGGCGTATGTTACCTGTGATGTGTTAAGCGTACGGACGGTACTGGCTGCCGCCGAGTCGTTCGCCGACATCTTCGACCGGAGCAGGTTAGGAATCGCGATGGCCGCGATAATCAGAATAATCGCTACGACGATCAGCAACTCGATCAGTGAAAAGCCCTTTTGTTTGCGCATTTAAAATATCTCCTAATTTGACTCATGCCGGACTGATTGATTTCAGCGCGACCCAAACTTTCAAATCTCACGGTAGTGACATGCATCTGATCTGCCATCCTTCTAGATTAGAGTCGAGAGAAATGTCAAAAATCGGAGTTTATTGTTTTTTCTCATCATGTTACGGCAAATCTGGAGGATTTAAGATTGTCCGGAATCTATGAAACTCTAGCGCTTATGATGACAGATTTTGTCATCAGACGACAAATCCAGTCAATATGAAGTCTTTTTTCGTTTAGCCAATTTTGCGAGATTAGCCTAGCAACATCGGCCAGCGAACTTTGCTAGTTTATGTTCAGGTTGGCAGCCAATTACCCACACTTATCTCTTTAACCCTCTGATACATAAGGTGCTTATGGAAAAGATGTTAAAACAAATGTAATTAATTTTACCAAGAAATGACACAAATTGTCATTCCGGAGTCACAAAACCGCGACAGTACGCGTAGGTTAGACGGGGAGAGGTTATGGCCACATTCGCGGAAAATCGCGTGTATCCAAGTAATTTTATCTGCCACGGCCCCGGGGCACACTTAGAGCGAGGGGCCGTCGAACTTTGTTTAGGGCCAGTCCCGGCTGTGGATCCTTGAAAGAGCAGCACACATCAAGACGAAATCCATGGGCACGAGGATATCCCTAAGATATTCTCTCGACTTGAGCCGACGACCTGGAAAAGATTGGTCGTTAAAAAGGAATGTCCTCGTCCGTGATCTCCGCTGACGCCGGGGCATGCTCCTCGGAATGCGGCGTCCGCTGGTCAAAAGACGACGCAGCGCCTGCTGACGAACGTCCTCCATGATCGCCGCCGCCACCACCTTCACCGCGACCGCCCAACAGCACCAGATCACTGGCGACCACCTCAGTGCGGTACTTCTTTTCTCCGCTCTGCTTGTCTTCCCAGCTCGACGTCTGCAGTCGGCCTTCAATATAAATTTTCGAGCCTTTTTTCACGTACTCGCCGACGATCTCCGCCAGCCGCTGCCACGCCACAATGTTGTGCCACTCCGTGCGGTCCTGCCATTCACCCGCTTTGTCTTTGTAACGCTCGTTCGTGGCCAGGCTGAACTTCGCTACGGGAACGCCACTGGGCGTGAACTTTACTTCTGGATCTTTTCCCAGGTTTCCCACCAGAATTACTTTGTTTACGCTTTTTGCCATAGAAGAGATTTTCCTTTACGAATGCTGGTAAATATATCAGCGGACCGCGATCTCATAAAGTGGTAGTCGCAAAAAAATGGGGCTCGCCTTCGGACAAATCAGGCATGCCCGCCATAAATCTGGTACAGCATCACGTAGACCACCACGCCTGTGACTGAGACATAAAGCCACACCGGAAACGTCCAGCGCGAAATTCTGCGATGCCGGTCAAAACGCGACTTCAAACCATACGTGAGCGAAAGCACTACCAGCGGGACCACCGCGGCCGCCAGTATTGTGTGAGAAATCAGGATCGTGAAATATACCGGCCTCACCCATCCCTGGCCGGGAAAATGCACCGATCCCACATGCGCGTGGTAATAGAGATAACTGACCAGAAAGACGCTGGAAGTCGCAAAAGCCGCAATCATGCACGCGCGATGCAGCCTGATCTGCTGGCGCGCGATCAGCGCCCGACCGGTCGTGATCAAAACTGCGCTGGCGCCGTTCAGCGTCGCGTTCAGGGCGGGGAAGAGGCTATAGTCGGTCATTTTTATGCGGCCGGTAGCGTGCGCCTGCGGTTGGCCACGATGAATCCTGCAATGAACACCACGCCGGCAAAAAGCGCCAGCACTGCAATGGAAGGCCACAACGGCAACGTCGTGGCTGGCGCGGTGGCGGGAAACAGGGTGAGCAGCAGCGCGTTCATGCCGTAGGTTAGTGGGTTGCAGCGCATCAGCCACTGGATCCATCCCGATGCGCCGCTTACAGGAAACAGCGCCCCGGACAGCATCCAAAGCGGAATCAGGAACAAATTTATGATCGCGTGAAAGCCCTGGGACGATTCCATTCGCCACGCAATCACAAATCCCAGCGCGGTGAGAGAAAACGCGACTAAAAATGTCACTAGCACCACGATCAAAAACTGCTCCAGCCCAATCTTCAATCCAATGAAGGGCGCAAAAACCAGGAACAGAAGCCCTTGGATCGCGGAGAGAGTAGTCCCGCCCAGCACTTTGCCTAGCACGATGCCTGACCGATGCACGGGCGCAACCATCACCGAAAGCAGGAAGCCTTCATTGCGGTCTTCGATTACCGACATCATGGTGAAGATTGAAGTGAAAAGGACGATCATCATCAGCGCGCCGGGGAAAAAATATTGCAAAAAGTTGCCCGTGCCGGTGGCGCCCTTTTGCAGTGACGTGCCAAATCCTGCGCCGATCACCACCCAGAACAGCAGCGGCGATACAACCACGCCTACCACGCGCGCGGGCTGGCGATAAAACCGCACCACCTCTCGCCACCACAAGGTAAATGCGGGCAAGAGCGGGTTCACGCGGAGAGGCGCCGTGCTGGCCTGTGCGACTTTCGCTGGTGTCATGATTTCTGCGCTCACTGCGTAATGTCCTTCATCTCCACACTCTTCTGTTTTGACTTCCCAATCTTGCCAATCCCTTTCATCCGTGTTCATCCGTGGTAAGGTGTTGCTTTTCCCGGGTCCTTCTCCTCCGTGCCTCTGTGTCTCCGTGGTGGATTTTGGGCACTCAGTCTTGCTCTTGCTCCGTCCAGAACTTGTGCCCCGTGCGGCTGATAAATACATCGTCCAGCGTGGGCTGGCTGATCGAAACCGACTGGATCGTACCCGGCATGGATTCAGCAAGATCGGTCACAAACTTCAATCCATCCTTGATCTCCAGACGGATTTTTCCATCCAATGCGGTAGTTGCAATCTTGAATCGTTCCCCGATCCGTTGTGCCAACGCGGCCGGGTCCGCTGCCTCCAACATCACCACGTCGCCCCCGATCCCGCTGCGCAATTCTGCCGGCGTACCCAGGCCAACAATCTCGCCCAGGTTCAGGATCGCCAGCCGGTCGCAGTGCTCCGCCTCTTCCATCAGGTGAGTGGTCACGATGATGGAAACTTTTTCCCGTGCCCGCAGCTCGTCCAGATAAAGCCACAAATCGCGGCGCGCGCCTGGATCGAGCCCTGTAGTAGGTTCATCCAGGAGCAGAACGCTGGGTCTGTGCATCAGGCCCTTTGCCAGTTCCACGCGGCGCTGCATTCCGCCGGAAAACGTTTCCACGCGGTCTTTTGCGCGATCAGCCAGCGCAATACGTTCCAGCATTTCCTGAATGCGTAACTTTAAGGTTGGGCCGCGCAGCCCGTAGAGGTGTCCCTGATGCCAGAGGTTTTCCGCCGCACTCAGCTTCAAGTCCACCGACTTTGATTGAAAAACCACTCCGATACGGCGACGCACTTCGTCGGCTTGCGTTGTCGCGTCAAAACCGGACACCAGCGCGCGCCCGCTCGTCGGCAGCATAAGCGTCGAAAGAATCCGGAACAGCGTTGTCTTGCCGCTTCCGTTGGGACCAAGCAGCCCGAAGATCTCCCCGGCCGCCACGTCAAAAGAAATGCCGTTTAGCGCGGTTCGCTTGCCATAGTTGTGGCGTATGTCTTCAACGCGGATCACCGCGGAAGTGTCTTTTGGAAACCCGGATAAAGTCTTTTCTTCTAAGGCGGTTGCCATAACTTATGAACGCACCACATTCAGCATCATCAGGGCAAAAAGCAGCGGCAGATAGATCACGCTGGCCTGAAGCAGTTGCCGCGCAAACATGCGTGAGTTGGGCGAAGTAGTCGGGAGTTTGGTCCGCGCCAGCCGGAAAACGAACCAAAGAAATCCCAGCCCCAGCACCAGCGCGCCGATCAGATAAATCTTACCGGTCATCCGCAGCAGGGCCGGAACCAGGCTTACGGAAATCAGCGTGGAGCAATACGTAAACATCTGCCGGATCACGCTGTGCCCCTCTTTATCGACCACCGGAAGCATCTTGATTCCGGCCGCTTCGTAATCTTCGCGGTACATCCACGCGATCGCTTGAAAATGCGGGAACTGCCAGAAGAACACGATCAGGAACAGAAAGACTGCTTCAATTTCCAGCTTACCGCGAACGGCAGTCCAGCCCAGCAGCGGCGGCATGGCTCCGGGGAACGCGCCGACAAAAGTTGAGATCGGCGAAATGCGCTTCAACGGCGTATAAAACGCCAGATACGTCACGGCGGTGCTGAATGCCAGCACGCCCGTGAGCACGTTCGTGGTCAGCGCCAGATAGACCGGCCCCATCACCGTCGCCAGAATTCCGGCGGTCAGGCCGGTGGCCAGGCTCATTCTGCCAGCCGGTAGCGGACGGTTGCGCGTGCGGCGCATCAGCCCGTCAATCTTGCGTTCCAGAACCTCATTCAATGCCGCTGAACCCGCGCACGTTACTCCGATTCCTACCAGCGCGTTGAGGAGGGTCCACGCCAGCGACGATACGCCGCTCTTGGCCGCGCCCATGTAAAAGCCCGCCCACGCTGTAATCACAACCAGTGAGGTCACGCGGACTTTGAACAGCTGGAAGTAATCGCCGAGCAGGGAATTCTTCTTGAGCACCACGGGAGCAGAGGAAGCCGCACTTGCGACAGTGGTTTCCTGCTCAAGCCTCTGCGGAACAGTGCTCATGCTGTGGCCACCTCACGCTGCCGGTCGAACGGAATCACCGAGGCCGGATCTTCAGTATGGCGGTAAGCCTGGATCGTCAGCACCATGGTCAGCGCAAGAATCAATGCGCCCACCGCTAGGTGTGCGACCGTAACGGCCACCAGTGTCATCGTGGGCTGCGCTTCATTGACGCCCTGAATCACCCGGACTATGTAGGCACTCACGCCCAGCAAAAGCTGCCCAATCAACAACAACAGCAGCCATAATGCAGGCCGCCGCAGGTGCGGGATGGTCGAATGCTTGGTCAGAGCTCGCAAGCTTACGTAGAGCAGCAAACCCGTAACCAGCAATGCGTTCAGGATGTGGGGATAAAGTAATACATGAACTATTTTGTGCGTCGGCCAATGGTTCGATCCCATCGGGCCCCACTTGGTCCAGACATGGCGGAACGCCGCACCCAGAATCAATTGCAGATACAAGAAACCGATTAGCATCCAGCAGTGTCGCAGCAAAGGCCTGGCATCTTTGCGGGTGATTTTTTCCGCCGGCTCTTCAAGCCAGCTGCGGCTGGTGAACACCGCGATTACCGCGAGCATGCAGAACATGGTCTGTCCCACCGTCGCGTGAGCTGTTGAGATTGCTGGCGGAAGAAAATTCAGCACCGTCAAGCCGCCGAGAACTCCCTGGAACACCACGCCGGCCACCGCGCCCAACGTCAGACCGCGCATCCAACGGCGCTTGTCCACGCGCCAGGTCCATATGGCGACGACAATCGTGAGCAGCCCTACAAATTCGGCGATCATGCGGTGGCTGTGCTCAAACTTTACCCCGCCGATCATCTTGGGAATCTTGAACAAATGCCCGAAACTGGTCGGCCAGTCCGGGACGGCTAGGCCGGCATTGTTGCTTGTGACCAGCCCGCCGGCCACGATCAGCAGAAAGGCCAAAGCGGCAACAAAAACGGTAAAACGGTGCTGAGCGGCGTTATACGTGGAAGAGGTCAGAACTGCTCCCTGAGAGTACCGACTATTTTAGCACCGGCTTTTCTAAATCCCGAACCTTGCTTCTGCTGAAACTCCGAAGCGCGAAGCGAGAAGTTCCTATAGCCACAATGGTTTACTTGGCATCGACAAATCTTTGCGAATAAGTTTGATTACTGCACCCCCGCGGAGAACACAAACGCCGCTTTCGCAGTTTCCTTCGGCCCCACTTTCACCTTCATCGTCTGCTCACCGAATTTCTCATGTACGGCGGCGATCGTGTACTCGCCCGGCGGCAGGTTTTTGATCTCGTAACTTCCGTCCGGCGCGCTCACCGCAAAATACGGGTTGGTCATCACGTTGATGTAAGCCCGCATCCACGGATGCTGGTTGCACTGCACGGGAATCGTCATCTCCGGGGTGGCAAATTTCTTGGTGATGGGCTGGTCCGTCGGCATCTGCGATTCATTGAACGGTGGGTTCTTGCTCGGCATGTCATGGATATTATGGTCAGCAGTATCGGAATTGGTGATCTTCAGCGGCTGGCCGGCCATGATTCCCAGCATGTGAGGATTGTAACGGCAGCCTTTTTGGTCGAGCACCACCGGCTCATTTGGGATGGCAAAATTGCCCTGCGGCAAACCTTCTTTCACGTAGACGAAAACGTTTGCCAGCTTGCCATCCTTCGCCATCACTACTTCTGCCGGCTGCGGCTCCGTTGGACATCCGGGATCGGCGGTCATGTCCAGCGGCTTCATTTTCGGCGACTGGCCCTTGAAGCTCACCACGCCGCTGAT
>DASXCL010000083.1:0-28191 GCA_036491195.1 Candidatus Angelobacter sp. | reverse complement strand
ATCGACCTGGCGGCGCTCGGCTACGCATGCACGCAACACGTTTCCACCGAGCATGCAATGCACGTTCTTCTGCAAAAACAGACTTGATCCCTCGCTTTTGATCGCGACCCATTCGCGCCTCAGATTGACTTCACACGGCTTTCCGAATTACGCTGGCTTCCAGCGCTAAAGGGCGCATCCAGTCCGCGGAAAGGGCCGTGCCCACCTTGAACAAAAATTGAGAGTGCGAACTTTCTTTCAGCCTGATTCATGCGGACCCAGCAGGCGCAACCGTGAAAGGAAGGTCGTTGATGGATCCCAAGCCGCTACCCGCCCGTCCCAACCTGGAGCAATACAAAAAGCAAGCCAAAGACTTATTGAAAGCCTATCGCTCTGCGGATGTGGAGTCGATTCGTCGCGTTAAAAGAAACCATCCACGTTTTGAAAAGCTTGCAGAACCGGGATTTGATATCAGCAAATTTGCATTGGCCGACGCGCAGTTGGTGATCGCACGTGAACACGGCTTTGAGAGCTGGCCAAAATTTACGAAACGCATTGAAGTGACCAACAGCGAGGCTGCCGCGTTGAAGAATCCGGTGGCGGTATTTATTGAGGCGGCGATCTGGCACGGAACGCTGGAAGCGGCGGAAGCGATTCTGGCCGCGCATCCGGAGATTGCGCGCACAAGCATTCACGTGGCGGCGATCCTGGGCGATGATGCTGAGGTGCGAAGTTTCATCGCTGCCGATCCGCGAAACGCCACCAACAAAGAAGCGCCTTATGACGGCGACGCGCTGGTCTATCTTTGCCTCTCAAAATATCTGAGACTGGACAAGACGCGGTCAGAGGCTTTTGTGCGCGCGACCACGACGCTACTGGATGCCGGGGCCGATCCAAATACAGGCTTCTGGTCGAAGGACGAACACCGCGAATTTGAAACAGCTCTCTACGGGGCGGCCGCAGTTGCGCAGCACGCGGAACTGACGCGTCTGCTGCTGGAGCGAGGCGCCGACCCGAACGAAGTGGAGACTCCCTATCACGTGCCGGAAAGCTATGACAACGCTGCGCTCAAAGTGCTGGTGGAGAGCGGCAAGCTGAACGCCGATAGCCTGGCGACGATGCTTCTGCGCAAAGCCGACATCCACGATTATGACGGAATGAAATACCTACTGGAGCATGGCGCCGATCCGAATCGCATGACACGCTGGCATTACACGGCGCTGCAGCAGGCGGTCCGGCGGGACAATCGCATTGAGCTGATCGATTTGATGCTGGACCACGGCGCTGATCCAACGTTGAAGAATGAGACAGACGGAAAATCAAGTATTGCCATAGCCGCACGAAGAGGCAGGAGCGACGTGCTCTGGGCATTCGCACGCCGGGGATTTCCCATGCCAATGCCATTCGACGGCGTGGAACATCTAATCGTAAGCGTCTGCGCGGCACGAGGCGGTGTCGCGGGCGCGCGCGCCTTCCTTGAACAATTTCAACAGCTGGCCAACGCTGCAAGACTGCCGAAACAGTTCAACGAACTTCGGGCTATCCGCGAACTTCTGGCTGAAGGCAGCACGCTGCTGGCGGAATTCGCCGGAAATGGAAACACCAAGGGCGTGCAACAGCTGCTTGATCTGGGCGTTCCCGTGGATTCGCGATACGAAGGCGATCCATATTTTGACATTGCCAAGAACAGTACAGCGCTGCATGTTGCTGCGTGGAAAGCGTGGCCTAAAACGGTGAAGTTGCTGATCGAACGCGGCGCGCCGATCAATGCGGAAGACGCAAAAGGACGCACTGCGTTGTCACTTGCCGTAAAAGCCTGCGTCGATTCCTTCTGGACGAACCGGCGCTCGCCCGAATCAGTGGAAGCGCTACTGAAGGCAGGAGCGTCCGTCAGCGGCGTGGATTATCCATCAGGTTACGCCGAGGCGGATGCACTGCTGAAATCGTATGCCAGTAATTCAGCCGCGAATTCACGCGAATGAACATGAATCGAGTGAAAGCGATTGAGCAAGCTGAATTAAGACGTCCAGCGAATCTATATCATTATGATTCGAGTCTGTCGCGCGTTGATTCGCGGCTACGCCAGTTCAGTGCGACGTAGTGCGTTCGCTGCTCTTCAGCAGCTCATTCACAATCGTGACCAGCTCTTCGGGATTGACCGGCTTTTCCAAGTACAAATCGGCGAGCGGCTCAGCCGCCTGGAACGCTTCCGCCACATAGCCCGACACCACAACCACGGGCATGCTGCTGTTGTTTTTTGCGGCCTGCACCACGGCGCGGCCATTGGCATCGCCCAGGCGCCAGTCTGTCACAACCGCGTCATAGGTGTTGCTCTGCAGTTTTTCCATGGCGTCGCGAGCAGAGGTTGAAGCGGTCACCGTATGTCCGGCAGACTCAAGGATGGCGCACTTCAGGGTAACAACATGCGGTTCATCGTCGACGCAAAGGATCCTGGCCATTTTGGACGTCCCTAACGCTGACGCGCTAATTGAATTCGGGCGCGCCTTCGGAAGAATGATAGCTGCGGCACACAGCAGCTAAAGCTGGCCCTATTCTCAAGCAGCAACAAGGCCGAAGTCAAATAATCCCTCCGTTTTCTCTCTTCTTTTACATCTCCTTCGCCGGGGAACCTTAGTTCCTGTTCAGAAAGTCCGCGTGAACCTCCGCGGGGTTTTGCTTGGGAAAATGGCCAAAAAATGATGTCCCATAGCCAAACCCGTGCCGGAAAATTTGTTGGAATCGCCTTAGAACCTCCAGGCTTTAAAATCTCCAGACCAGGCCAACCGACGGCTGGGCCAAATGGGTGAAATTATCGGAAGCCAGACCGGGAAGCTGGAAATCCGGGATCTTATAAAAGTATCCGCGGTACTCTGCGCGGAACGCCAGCGAATGGCTGATATCAAAATCCACTCCGCCACCGTAGACGAACGCCGCTTTGGTCTGGTTGTTGCCAGTGTTGTTGCCCACGCCGACAAACGAATTATTCAGCGAATTGGTGGGACGGAAGAAAAGCCCGCCGATACCCGCCAACCCGTAAGGCCGCACTCTATTCGTTGACGGAGCAGTGATCACAGCTTCGCCCGTCAGCTGATGAACATTGGCCTGGATATCGGTCTCACCGAAGATCGGATCGAAATACTTTTGCGTGTCGCGCGTGTAACCATAATCGCCTTCCACCGCAAACCACGGGTTCAAGTGATAACGATAGCCAAACAAAAAGCCGCCGCTCTTGGTCGCGTCATGCGGGATATCGATATTGGTTGAGTTCTTGGGCAGGTCCACGGTCCCCTGAACGCTTACTTCCGATCTCGAATCCTGGGCCAGGCCCGAAGCCATGAATAGAAAAATGAATGCAACTGCGGATAAGAAAAACTTGCTCCTCATTGCTTAAAATTCTCCTGACGGAAATTTTGTAATGTGTGTTAGATAAGACGCACATTACAGCCCGGCAGGTTCACGGAGGACTTGCAACTTAAATATTCTTAACGCGGTGAGCTGCTCTTCCGGGGACTAAGGGCCTTAATCCTTCATCTGCGGTGCAGGCGCATGTGGGCACAGCCGAGGGAGTGGACCGTGCCACCAGCCTGTAACTACCGCGATTCCTCGCCCTTCATATTCATATCGTCGGAGATCGGACCGGCGTCGCCGATTTTTTCCGCCACCGATTTTGCCTGCGTAAACAGCAGCAGGTAGTCCGGGCCGCCGGCCTTTGAATCCGTGCCGGACATGTTGAACCCGCCAAACGGATGCGCGCCCACCATGGCTCCGGTGCATTTGCGATTGAAATACAGATTGCCCACGTGGAAGTCCGTGCGCGCCTTCTCTAGTTTCTGGCGTGACGTGCTATAGACGGCGCCGGTAAGCCCGAACTCGGTATTGTTGGCAATCGCCAGCGCGTCGTCAAAGTTGCGCGCCTTGATCACCGCCAGCACCGGCCCAAAAATTTCTTCCTGGGAAATGCGCGCCGTAGATGCGATATCGGCAATCACCGTGGGCTGAATAAAGTAGCCATCGCCCGCCTCGGTCGCCCGACCGCCGCCATGAATCAGCCGGCCTTCTTTCTTGCCGATTTCAATGTAATCCAGGATGCTCTTCATCGCTTTCTCGTTCACCACCGGCCCCATCGGCTTGTTTTCCGTGGGCTCGCCGACCGTGATTTTCGAAACGCGATCTTTCAGGCGCTCCAGAAACACGTCATAGACCTTTTCATCCACAATAGCGCGCGAGCAGGCTGAGCACTTCTGTCCCTGGAAGCCAAATGCCGCCTGGGCCACGCCTTCCACGGCCGCGTCAAGGTTCGCGTCGGCGTCAACAATGATTGAGTCTTTGCCGCCCATTTCCAGGATGGTGCGCTTGATCCACTTCTGGCCCGGCTGCGGCTTGGCCGCGCGCTGGTTGATATCCAGCCCAACTTCTTTCGATCCCGTAAACGCCACGAACCGCGTAAGCGGATGCTCTACCAGCCCGGCGCCAAAGGTCGAGCCCGATCCAGGGCAGAAATTCACCACGCCGTCCGGCATGCCGGCTTGCTGCAAGACTTCAAAGAACTTCGCGGCAATGGCCGGCGAATCGTGCGAAGGCTTCAGCACCACGGTGTTGCCGGTAACAATGGCGGCCATGGTCATGCCGGCCATAATGGCGCAGGGAAAGTTCCACGGCGGAATCACCGCGGCCACGCCCAGCGGAATGTACATCAGCCGGTCGCCTTCGCCGGGAAGCTGGACCGGCGTTTTAGCTTCGGCTAGCCGCAGAGCTTCACGCGCGTAGAACTCGGCAAAGTCGATGGTTTCGGCAATGTCGGCGTCGGCTTCCGCCCAGTTCTTGCCTACTTCAAAGACCATCCACGCGGCAAACTCAAACTTGCGCTCGCGCAGCGTGCAGGCCACGGTATGCAGCAACGCCGCGCGCTGTTCGACGCTCACGCGCTTCCACGTTTCAAAGGCCTGCTGGGCGGCCTGGATTGCCGGCTCAACGTGCTCGCGTCCCGCGCTCTGGAACACGCCAGCGACTTCTTGCGGATGCGCCGGGTTCACGCTCTTGATCTTCTCCGTGGTCTTGATCAGCCGGTTACCGATCACCATGTCATACTCGCGTCCCAGCTCCGCGCGGACCTTGATGAGCGCGGCTTTCATCCTGCGGGCATTTTCGGCATTGCCAAAGTCGGTCAGCGGCTCGTTTTTAAACGGAGTGGTGGGTACGCGCAGCGTGCGGTTAGAGATCTCAAGCAGGGTCGCCATAAATGATTTCCTTTTGCGCTCACAAGGGAGAGCGGATGATGTCAGCCAAACTCCTTATTTTACCCTTTTACCGACTTTCCCGTTGTGGCCTCGATGCTCGTGTGGCGCCGCCGCCCTCGGCGGTGATTCTTTTCCGATCAGTGTCATCCGTGTTCATCAGTGGTAAGGTTTTGGTTTCCCGATCACGCGCGATGTCGCCGAACACGGCGAGCCTTACGACCCACTGCCGATGTAACCTCAGCCAGATGCCACCCCCCATAAGGTGCTACGGGGGGTGGGTGTTCAGCTGAACGCAGGCAGAGAGCCGTAAGAATCGCCGGGATCACAGTTCTACACGAGAATCGGCGGAGGTGGAAAGCCCTAAAGCCGATCTTGGACGGGGCAGAGCATATTGACCAGGGCAGAGCATTTAGGTGCAGTGGAAAAGCAGGGCAAACGGAAAGTTACGAAGTTCAAATTCCTGATATACCTGATCAAAATGGGTCCGCAGGTGAGGAAGGACCGTCCGGGTGAACTGATAGATCAGCACTTCTCCCCCGGGGTTCAAAACTTCGCGGATCTGGCGGGTGATTCTTTCCCGCATTTCAAAGCGCATGTGGTTAAAAGGAATGCCGGAAATAATGTAGTCGGCGCCATCGAGTTTCAAACGGTCGAGTTCGTTCTGCACGTTTTCCGCCGATCCGTGCACCACGTGCAGGCGGGGATCAGGAAACGACCGTTCCAGGTAGTGCACGAAACGCTGGTTCATTTCAAAAGCGATCAGCCGCGCATCGGGGGCCATACGGGACAGGATGTGCGAGGTAATGGTACCCACTCCAGGACCGTATTCGACAATGGTGCGGGCACGGCCCCAATCGACTTTACTGAGGAGACGGTCAATGAGGAAACGTGAGCTGGGGATCAGCGAACCGAGCATCATGGGGTGTTGAAGGAAATTCTTAGCGAAGAGCAGCGTTTCTTCGCTGCGCGAAGGTTTACGTAGCATGTGTATGATCGGTTCCTTAGTAGGGCTGTTGTAGCGAGTCAACCATACTCGCCTATTCTCTGAGATGTAAAGAAAAAGGCGCGTGGAAGCCCGGGGAGCAAGAAATCTTCAGCAGAAGCACCTCTTTTCAGCAGCTTAGGCCGAATGATAGGCGCAAAAGATGCCGAGATTCCCACATTGCCGCGCTGTTGAATCCAGCATAAAATCAGATTTCAGCCCGCAAGCAGGAAAATATTCTTGAACCTAGTTCGCGCGATTTATCCCGGATCGTTTGACCCGCTGACCAACGGTCATCTTGACCTGATTGAACGCGGCAGCAAGATCTTTGATGAATTGATCGTCTCTATCCTGCGCAACTCTGAGAAAGACCCGCTGTTTACGCTGGCGGAGCGGACCGAGATGCTGGAAGAGATGGTCAAGGGCTACAAGAACGTGCGCGTGGAGAGCTTCGAAGGACTGCTGGTGGATTACGCCATGCAGAAAAAAGCCAAGGCGGTGCTGCGCGGGATCCGGGCCATCAGCGATTACGAGTATGAGTTGCAGATGGCACTGATGAACCGCAAGCTGCAACCGCAGCTGGAAACCGTTTTCATGATGCCCGCGGAAGCTTATTCCTATTTGAGCTCGCGGCTGGTCAAAGAGATTTTTCGCCTTGGCGGTTCCGTGCGCGGGCTGGTGCCGGAACTGGTGGAACAACGTCTGCGGGAAAAATTCCATGGCACCGCAGCCACAATTTAAAAGAGGTTCAAGATGGCGACCCTACCCGCTTTAAAGCAGTTCAGTGACCGAATCAACCGCATTGAAATCTCCGCCACCATGGCGGTTGTTGCCGAAGCCGCAAAGCTCAAGGCTTCCGGGGCCGACCTGGTGGAGTTTGGCGCGGGCGAACCCCATTTTTCCACACCCCAGCACATCAAGGACGCCGCCATCGCCGCCATCAAGAATGATTGCACCCGATATACCGCGGTCGCCGGCATCCAGGACCTGCGCAACGCAATATCGCGCCGCCACGCCGCCGATTTCGGTTCCATGTATCAGCCCAGCGAATGCATGGTCTCCACCGGAGGCAAGCTGGCGCTGTTCAACGCCCTCCAGGTGCTGGTTGACCACGGCGACGAGGTCATCGTCCCCGTTCCTTACTGGGTATCCTTCAAGGACATCGTTGAGTACGCCGGGGGCAAATGCGTGTTCGTGGAGACGGAAGAATCAGAGAACTTCCGGCTGACCCCGGAGATGATCGAGCGGCAAATCACGCCGCGCACGCGCGCCATCATCATCAACACGCCCAATAATCCGAGTGGCGCAGTGCTTGATGCGGGAGATTTCCCCGCGATCCTTCGGCTGGCGCACCAGCGCGGGATTTATGTGATCGCCGACGAGTGCTACGTTTATCTGAATTTCACGTCGCGGCGTTTTTCCGCCGGTTCCATTACCGACGTGAAGGAGCACCTGGTGATTATCGGCTCGCTTTCGAAGACATATGCCATGACCGGATGGCGCCTGGGATATGCGCTGGCGCCCGCGCCCATCATCAATGCCATGACCAAGCTGCAGAGCCAGAGCACGTCAAGCACGGCGCACATGGTCCAGATGGCTGGCTTGGCCGCGATCACCGGCCCACAGGACTGCGTGGAGAAAATGAAAAAAGATTATATCCAGCTGCGCGATCTTACCCTGGGCCATCTCAGCCTGATTCCTGGCGTTACCTGCGTGAAGCCGGAAGGAGCATTTTACGTCTACCCGAATGTTGCAGCGTACTTTGGGAAGTCGGGCATCACGTCGGCCGCCGATATCGCCAAACGGCTGCTGCATGAGGCCCACGTGGTTACAGTGCCTGGTGAAGCTTTTGGGACCAGCGAGCATATCCGGCTGTCATATGCCACGTCTCCCACGGAAATCGAGCGCGGCATGGAACGCATGCAGGAGTGGTTCGGCAAGCTGTAAGCAGGCAGAAAAAAGCGGCAGTGGCTCAAAGTCCAAGCTGCTGCTGGACAACACGCAGGCTTTTTTGGGAGTCTAAAGTTCTCTAGGCCCCTGACAATACGGTCACTTACTCGCATGCCCGATCTTTATCCTTTGCTGTTGCAGCCGCAGTTTCACGAGCGAATCTGGGGAACTCGTGACCTGGCCCCGTTCTATGCGTTTCCGGTAACCGGGACGCCCATCGGCGAGGCTTGGCTTACGGGCGACAATTGCACAGTAGCCAATGGCCCGCTTGCCGGCCGGACGCTGAGCGAATTGGCACGGCAATTCGGCACAGTTTTTTTAGGCGAAGCCTGCAAAGCCGCAACCCGTTTCCCGCTGTTGATCAAGTTTCTTTTTCCCACGGAAAAGCTCTCTGTGCAGGTGCACCCTGACGATGAGGACGCTGCGAAGGCTGGGCAACCGTGCGGTAAGACCGAGTGCTGGTATGTGCTGAGCGCCGAGCCTGGGGCGCAGATAGGACTGGGCCTGAAACCCGGCATCAGCAAAAGTGAAGTAGAGCGGGCGATCAGCGAAACGCGCATGGAACACCTGTTGAACTGGATTGACGTGCACGAGGGGGACATGATCTATGTGGATGCGGGGACCGTCCATACCATCGGCGGAGGCGCGGTCATCATTGAGACGCAGCAGAATTCGGATACCACGTATCGCCTGTATGATTACGGCCGGCCGCGCGAATTGCACATTGCAGATGGATTGCGCGCAACGAAAGAGCAGACGCATGCCGGTAAAGCGATTGCTGGGCAGCCGCAAATCCAGCAGGGCAAAACCCAAACCAACCTTGTGACTTCGCCATGCTTCATTGTGGACAAGTTCCAGCTGACGCAGGCGTGGGAGTTCCGGCGGCCTAGCCATGTGAAACGCAGCGTCTGGTGCCTAGTGGCGACGCGTGGTTGCGGAGTAATTGAGAGTGAAGGGGCGGCGCCCGTAACGTTTACCGGTGGCGAGGCTGTCGTTATCCCGGCTGCGGTGGAAAGATTTATGCTGAGGCCACAGTGGGAGCTGGAGTTCTTATGCGCTTCGCTTCCCGTGGAACCGGCAGGACAACCGGCAACGGTGCTGGGAGAAGCAAGTTTCTCATCGTTGCAGCGGTGAACACGAGCCGTCAGCTAATCTCGCAAACAATGGTGAGCGCAGCGAATGGTCGTGAATCCGAAATTGAAGAACGGCGGGCTTCAGCCCAGTGAGAGTTTGTGACTAAACAGCCATTTTATCCAGTGATTCTAGCTGGCGGCAGCGGGACCCGTTTCTGGCCAAGAAGCCGTCGCAAACAGGCCAAACAGGTGCTGGCGCTCGATGGCAAGCAGACCATGATCCAGAAAACCCTGGAACGCCTGCTGCCGTTGGCCACCGACAAGGATTTCTGGGTCATTACAAACGAGTTTCTTACCGAAGAAATTCAACGCCAGCTGCCGGCAATTCCACCGCGGCAGATTGTGGTGGAACCCGCTGCCCGCAACACGGCTCCCGCCATTGGACTGGGGGCTTTTCTACTGGAGAAGCTGGCGCCGGAGGCCATTATCGGCATGTTTCCGGCAGACCACGTGATTGCCGACGAAAAGAAATTCCGTAAGGTCCTGCAGCGGGCGATTGAGCTTGCCGGCAAGGAAGACCATATCGTGGTGATGGGAGTGCAGCCGACGCGGGCCGAAACCGGCTATGGCTACATTGAGACCGGCGAAAAACTTGAGTCAGAGTTGTTCCGCGTGAAAAGGTTCACGGAAAAGCCAAACCAGCAGCGGGCTGAAGAGTTTATGGCCGCGGGAACTTATTACTGGAACAGCGGCATCTTTGTGTGGAGCGCGCGCACACTCACGCGCGCCCTGCGCGAGCACCTTTCCGAGACCTCGCCCTATCTTGAGCAGATTGCCGCGGCCTGGGGCAGCAAAGATTTCGACAAGACCTTTGCCCAGCTCTATCCGAAATGCGAAAACATCAGCATTGACTATGCCGTGCTGGAGCCGCGGTCCGCCAAAGGCGAGCATTCATCGAACATGTTCTGCCTTCGCGCCGACTTTGGCTGGAACGATCTTGGCTCGTGGACGGCGCTGTACGAGCATCACGCCTCTTTGCTGAAAGATGACGAGAAAAACGTGGTGCATGGCAGCAGCTCTTACTCGATGAACGCCACCGGCAACTACGTTTATGCCCCTGACAAATTCGTTGCTACCCTTGGCGTGCACAACCTGGTGGTAGTTGAGACGGAAGACGCGATTTTGGTCACCACGCGGGAGCACTCTCAGGATGTAGGCAAGATTGTGAAATACTTGAACGAGAAGAAGTTAACTGAGTTGATCTAGAGAGGATGAATGGGGGCTGACCAAATCAAATTTGGCACCGACGGCTGGCGTGGAGTTATCGCGAACGATTACACGTTTGAAAATGTGCGTCGAGTTGCCGGGGCCATTGCCGCCTACGTTCTGAAAAGCGAGGACCCGGCGCGCGGGCTGGTCATCGGCTATGACACGCGCTTTGGTTCGCGCCGTTTTGCGGAGTCGACTGCCGAAGTCCTGGCGGCTGCGGGGATTCCCATCAAGCTCTCGGATGACTACACCCCGACTCCCGCGCTCTCTTATGCCGTAAAGACCCTGCAAACGGCAGGCGGCGTCATGATTACTTCCAGCCACAACCCCTGGGACTGGAACGGAGTGAAGTTCAAGGCCACGTATGGCGGCTCCGCCACGCCGGCGATTATCAAGCAGATTGAAGGGTACGTCCGCGAAGGAGCGATGCCGAAGGGCAAGGCGGCAAAAATCGAGGAAGCAGATTTCAAGACACCCTACGTCGCGGCCATCTGCAAATTTGCCGACCTGGACAAGATCGCAAAAGCCAACTTCAAATTCGCCATCGACTGCATGTATGGAGCAGGACGAAACGTGCTGGCAGAAATCTTCAAGCAACGCGGCATTCAGCATGTGCAGATTCGCAGCGAGGTGAACCCACTTTTTCCCGGGATCAATCCGGAGCCCATTGAACCGCACGTGCGCGCCGCCCAGGAGGTTGTGGTCAAGGAGAAATGCCACGCCGCTTTCATTACAGACGGTGATGCCGACCGCATTGGCGCTGCGGCGGAAGACGGCAGTTTTGTGGACTCGCACAAAATATTCTCGATCCTGCTGCAATGGGTGGTGACGCGGCACAAGGACTGGCCAGGAGACGTGGCGCGGGCGTTTAACACCACGCGCATGCTGGACCGCATCGCCGCCAAGCACGGGCGCACGCTGCTGGAATGCGGCATAGGTTTCAAGTACATCTGCGATCTCATGCTGGAACGGCAGATTGTAATCGGAGGAGAAGAGTCGGGCGGCATTGGCTTCCAGCGGCATCTGCCGGAACGCGATGGCCTGCTCAATGCCCTGCTGCTGGCGAACGTGATGGCCGACGAAGGTAAGAGCCTAGGCCAGTTGGTGGCCGCGCTGCAATCCGAGTATGGCCCGCACTATTACGCCCGCCGCGATCTCCGCATTCCCAACGACGTGAAAGAAGCTGCAATTGCCCGCGCCGGCAGCGGCGAAACGACGCAACTGGGCCGATACAAAGTGTTACGCAAGGAGAATCTTGACGGCATCAAGTTCTTTCTGGATGCGCCCATCAAAGATAAAGGCGCTGAAGCCTGGGTGCTGCTGCGGTCGTCCGGCACTGAGCCGCTCATGCGCATTTACGTAGAGGCGTCGTCGCCCGACCTAGTGCAGGAGATACTGGAAGAAGCGGTGGCATTTGTGGACAACAAAGTCCCGGCAGTAGCGCAGTGATGGTCTGGTACCCAAACGGGCTGTGACTCCCGATTGCTCTTTTCTGCATGACATGCAGGGCTGCTGTTTGCTTAAATGGCGCATATGCTTTGCTTGCGCTTTGCCGCCTGCCTGATGTTCACCACGGTTTGTTTTGCTTCGCTGAGTGACGCCCAGCAGGCACAATCAGCGCCTCCGGCCATATTGCAGATTTATCGCGATCCGGTAAAACCCGCGAAGATGGTCGAATACACGCGGATTGAAGGTGAGGCAGCGCTGGCGTGCGCGCGGGCCGGCGCCTGGCCCTATCTCACGCTGCAATCGGTTACCGGGCCGCAGATTGAAGTCTGGTATGTGGAAGGGTTCGACTCTTATGTCGCCCTGGAACACAGCACTGAGCCATTCAGCAGGAATGCGGTGTTGGGGGCTGAGTTGAATCGCCTGATGGAAGCCAAAGGGAATCTGGTTGGCGATGCGCGTGTGGTTCTTGCGCACTATCGCGAGGACCTCAGCAGCAATAGAGGTCTTGTCCAGCCAAGGGCGCGTTTCTTTACCGTCAGCACGATCACGGTCCGGCCCGGCCATGAGCGCGAATTTGAGGAGATCCATCGCACGCTGAAAGCCGTGCGGCAAAGATCAGGGGCTGCTGACAATCGGGCAATTTATCAGGTGGTTTCCGGCATGCCGAAGAATGTCTATCTCATTTTCTCCGCGCATCGCACGATGCAAGACGCGGGAATAGCGCTGGATCCGGCGGAAGACGATTACTCGACTGACGTGGATGACTCCACCCGCAGTCGGCTGGATGAAGATACGCGCGTCTCAGTGCAGAGCTCTGAGACCTGGGTGTTTTCCGTCAGCCCGGCCATGAGCAATCCCGCGGGCGAATGGATTGCCGACGATCCTGAATTCTGGCGCTCGTCACCGCTCATGCAGCGGCAAGCGGCGCCTAAAAAGCCGACTGAGGCTCCAGCCCACTAGATACTTACGCACAATGAAGTAAGGTGTTGTCTCAGGTGAAGACAAAGTTCTTGCAACCCATCAGCTCTGATCGTCACCCAATTCAGTAGATGGCGAAGCCGGGAAATCCAGGGAGAGTTGCGCGCGTAATGGCATGGCTTTTTCTGTGCACCACTGTAGGTCTCGCTGGCGCTCTTGTCTGGACGTGGATGTTCGTTTTGAAGCTGGCACTGAAGCCCCTGCCCGATCCACCGCTGCCCGCTAAAATGCAGATCGGCACCGGGCCGGCTTCACCGCTGCAGATGCAGTATCAACTCAATATGCCTGGGCGCGGCGAGATCTTTCCTGCGCTTGCGGCGGCGCATGCCGCAGACTATTGGCCAGTTGCCGTTTTGAGTATCGCAAACACTTCAGATAAGGCCGTGTTGCAGATTATTTCTTCAGAAGTTCGGGGCTGGAGCGCGGAATTGCGCCAGACCGCCATCATCGGCCCCCATGAGGTGCGGACGTTCAACCTCGATCCGGAACTGCTCGGCAAATCATTTCAGAATGGCGAGATTCAGCCCGCCACGCTGGTAGTTGAAGTGCAAGACCCTTCGACGGGACACACGTTCGCCCAGCAGCGTCCTGTCTTCATCCATAGCGCTTCCGATTTTTTCTGGGGTAGAAAATTTGCGAACGCACAATTGCTGGCCCGCTGGGTGACGCCCCATGACGAGAAGGTCCTGCAGCTTGTAGCGCGCGCCGAGCGGCTGGTGCCTGGCGGACGAATGCGGGGGTACAACCTTGTGCCCGGCATTAATCTCAGCGCACAAGTGCGTGCGCAGGCAGCGGCGATCTTCCAGGCAATGCGCCGCTCGGGCATCAGTTACGTCAGCAGCATCTACACTTTTGGGAATTATCCCGACGAGACGGAGCGCATACGCCTGCCGCGCGAAACCCTGGAACTGAGCAATGCAAACTGTATCGATGTGAGCGTGGCCTATGCTTCGGCCCTGGAAAATCTGGGGATGAAACCGGTGATCGTGATCGTGCCAGGGCACGCGTTTACCGGCGTGCGGCTCAGCCCCACGTCGCAAGACATCCTCTATCTTGACTTGACCGTGCTGCCGCGCGGGACGTTCGCTGCCGCGATCAGGCGCGCCCAGGCGTGGCTCAAGAAAACGCCGCCCAATGAAATCCTAACAGTCGATATCGGCGCAGCGAGGTCTTTGGGCGTTTATCCTATGCCTGTGACGGAAGGCGCAAAACAAGCAGTGACTGCCGCACAAATGTTAGCGAAATGAGCATGGACGCACTGATTGTCGGCGGAGGAATCGCCGGGTTGACTGCCGCCCGCTGTCTCACTGAAGCAGGACTTCAGGTTACCCTGCTGGAAGGTCGGGACCGGCTCGGTGGCCGCATTTACACCCACAAGGCACAGTATCCGGTGGAATTGGGTGCCGAGTTTCTCCACGGACGCACGCAAGAGATTCTTGGACTTGCGGCTGAGTCTGCCGTGCCCATTGTGCCGGTCCAGGGAAATTTCCGCCGGAAAGTGAACGGCTCATGGACCGACGCAGGCCACTTGATGTCCAAGGTGGACAAGCTCTTTGCGGACATGCCGGCCGATGAGCCCGACCAGTCATTCCAATACTACCTGGACCGTACAGGAGCGGACGAAGAAGTAAGCCGGCAGGCGCTGCGATACGTACAGGGCTTCCATGCAGCCGATCCTTCGCTGATCAGCGTGCACTCAATCATTCGAGACAGCCGAGCCGAAGAGGCAATCCAAGGCGACCACCAATATCGGGTCGCCAGCGGCTATGACAGCCTGGTGCGCGCGGTCGCCGATCGAATCGTGCCGGAACGTTGCCAAATCGTCATGAGCGCGGCAGTCAAAGAAATTATCTGGCGCAAAGGGAAGGTCACAATCCGTACTTCCACGGCTGAATATGAGTCCCCTTGCGCCGTTATTACCTTGCCACTTGGCGTGCTGAAAACAGGTAAAGTTGGTTTTTCACCGGCGCTGCCGGAGAAACTCAATGCCATCAGCTTTCTACAAATGGGGCCGGTCATTCGGGTGAGCTTGTGCTTTCGCGGAAAATTCTGGGAACAGCAGCCAGAGATGGCAGACCTGAGCTTTTTGTTTACTGACGATCCTTATTTCCCCACTTGGTGGACCAGCAATCCGCTTCCTTATCCCATTCTTACCGGCTGGGCCGCTGGACCTCACGCTGGGGAGCATGCCGGTCGAAGCGAGAATGAGATCGTCAACAGCGCGGTGCAGTCGCTGGCCCGGATCATGGGATCTGACGGACCGAAGATTCGGAACGAATTGCTCGGCGCCTACATGCACGACTGGCAGGCCGATCCGTTTTCGCTTGGCGCGTATAGCTACACAGCGGTCGGTGGCATGGACGCCGCGCGAACGCTGGCCGCCCCGGTGGAGGAGACGCTGTATTTTGCCGGAGAAGCCACCAATAGTGACGGATACAACGGCACCGTGCATGGCGCCATCGCAACCGGAAGCAGAGCGGCGGAAGAACTGCTTGGCGCTTTAGGAGCCAAGCCTCGACGCACAGCTTAAACGCTTTGGCGAGTTTTAAATCCAGCTGCCCCAGCGCGAAGCGCGGAAGATGGCGGAACGCGAAGGGACCCAGGCCGGAATGCGCCGGAAGCGTGAGACCGCTTCCAGCGCTCGCGCCCGCTGATGGCGGTCAAAAGCACGCACGTATTGGCGGATGATCTGTGGCATGGTCATGCGCAAAGCGGCCGAAAAATTCTGTTCGGCCATTTCATGCTGCTCCTGCTCGTTCCGCAAAAGATCAAGAATATTTTTGGCCAGCGCAGCTTTGTCTCCGATAGGAAAATACTTGACGGCGAGTCCGCCGCTGTCAGCCATCTCACGCAGATCCGGCACGTCGGAGCAGATAATGGGAAGGCCATAGGCGGCGGACATGTTCGCCACTCCGCTGGCTCCCGTCGCCGATGTGTAGGGCATCACCGTGAGCGATGAAGTGCCAAACATATCGGGTATGTCCCGCTCCTCAACGTACCCTTTGACTTCGATTCGCGGATGGCCGCGATACTTCTCGATCAGGCCTTCGATATAACCAGCTGAATTGGGGTTGTTGCCGCCACCGATGATCAGCCTTACCTGGGGAAATGCCGGCGCGACCAGTTCTTCAAAGCATTCGATCAGCATTTCGCAGCGCTTGTATGTGCCCCATTTGCCGAATGCCAGAATGCGGTGCTCAGGGTTCCCTCGGCGTGAGAAGTCAGGAAACTCAGGACGCGCGGAAAGAATTCCATGGGCACGGTAATGAATGTGCTCGCCACGATATTTTTCGGTCAACGTCCGGCGATATGCCGGCAGCAGAACGGAAACCGAGTTCGCCATCAGAAGCATGCGGGTGGCCACATTTCCCGCAATTTTGAACAATGCCTTGTTGCGGACTCCCGCATCATTCAGGTCAATATGGTCCATCAGGTGATGCAAGGTGACGTGGGTGTAATAGCCCATCATGCGCGTGGTGGCCGGGAGCGTGAGGCCGGAAAAGGCGGCAAGAGGATTATCTTTGTTGCCGAAGGTGGAGAAGACCAGATTGAACCAGACCACGTCAGGTTTGCAGTCGCGTATGGCCTTGAGCAGGTGTGCGTGGTTACTGAGCCGGTTTTCTTTCCAGACGCGATGAACGTCATATTCCGGCAGCTCTGGTTCCTGGCCGGGATGTTCATCACCCAGAACGGTGAGACTGATGACGGGATCCCCCTGTAATTCTCTGGATACGTGGTACCCGTATTCATTGAGCACCGCTTTGCTGGGAGGGAAACTGGTTACAAAGCAAATTTTCATTGAGGCCCTGAAAAACTAGAAAATAGAAATCCTGAACACTGGACGGAATGACGACGTGCTGCCAGTGCCCGTATAGCTGAAAAATGATTGCTGCTGTAAGCCCACCGAGAAACGGAGGGGATAGTCGACATTGATTGGACCATTCACGTCATTGACGTTGCGGCGCAGCGGCTTCACATAGGAGATGAGGAATCCAGTCTGAACGTTGTCATACAGGTGGAACCCTTCCCCGCGGGAAAAGTCCATCGAGCCGTCGAAAGACCAACGGTCATTGGGCTTATACTCAACGCGCGCTCCAGGGATAAGCGCTTGCGCGGTGACAAAAGTCAGTTCCTGCACGCGCCAGGAGCGGATGTACTTCCCCAGCGCCGTTACTGTCATTTTCTCGCCAAACTTATGTTCCATGCCTACCCATGTGCCAGTGGTAAAGAACTCGCGGACTTCGGGGTGGAACAGGAGATCGCGCACGGAATAACCGGTGATGAGCGCATTGTGGCCCCATGGGCGTCCCACTTCAAATTCCAGACTTGCGCCCAGGTCTCGCGAGCTCAGGTTCTCCAGCTGAAATGGCCCGGCTTCATGGATCGCGCTTCCACGAATCGTCAGCCAGTTGAACAGCGGTGAGGTATTCATGTAAAGATACTGGCGAAAAAGCTCTTGATTCATCTGGATGGGCGACAATGTATCGCGCCGCAGCGTGAACTCAAGGCCCGGGTTGAAGATAATGTGCGCGCTGCCCAACCGCAGCACCGGCGTTGTGCCGACATTGAATACCGTGTCGTACGTATTACGGTGGACGATCAGCGTCTCACTGGGAATCGAAATGGTGCCTCTGTAATTGCGGACGCCCACAAAGCCATTGATCGGCAGGAAATTCTCCGGGTGGTAGCGGAAGGTGCTCCCAATATCGGTTTCTTGAGAGGAACGAGGCGGTACCGGGGCGCCAAATAGCTTATTGTCCATCTGGTAGAGAGTGGCGTCTTCAAAGATTGCGCCGGTCGCAAGTTCGCTCTGTATGTGCAGTTTTGGCTCGAAGGGAAAAGGCGCGCCTTCGTCGCCCGATGCCTGAAGCAATCCGCGTTCTGCAATGGGATCATCCGCCGCGACCTGGTTGGCTCGGGCGAAGGACGATATGGCGTGCACATTGTCATGCCGCTGGGTGTAAATATTGGCCCAGGCAAGCTGATAATCGTAGCTCTGCTCATAATCTGCAGAGTGGCCGAGCGCCGCCAGCTCTCGCTCCGCTTTGCGGTCGTCTCCCTGAGCGATGTAGGTATCGGCCAGGCCTATGGCCACCGTGTCGTCAGAAGCGCCCAGGTCTTTGGCCTTGGTGAAGTAGCGTTTGGCCAGATCAAAGTCATGTGCGGCCAGGAAAATATTGGCTGCTTCCACCAGGTTATCGGCGGTGACGGGAGATGCTTCGCCGATGCGCGACTCGGCAAATGCCAGTCCGACTTCCTGTTTGGCGTCGTTAAACTTGCCTTCGCGCACAAAGAGTTTTGCAAACTCAATGCGAACATCAACTCGATTGGCGTCTGGCGCATCCAGCGCGCGCGTGAACCGTTCTAAAGCAGCCGCGCGGTCGCCCAGGGTCAGCAGAGCGTCACCGGTAGCCAGCAGGATTGCCGATTGGTCCACTGCTTCCCGCTCTGCCAGCTGGATGTACTTGAATGTCTCCGCTCGACGGCCCATCTGGGCGTACGCTGATGCCATGTTCGCGTAAATCAATGGATCGTCAGGAGAGAGCTTCAACGCGGCGTCCAGCTCATTGACTGACTGCGAATAATGGCGGGCATGATACAGAGCGTCAGCCAGGGCCAGATGCAGCTTCAGATCGTCTGGTGAATATTTCAGGGCCATCCGGTATTCCTGCACCGCCTTGTCCAGAACGCGCATCTGCCGGTATGCGCTGGCGCGGGCCAGGTGTGTTGCGCCCATTTCGCCCAGAAGTTTTTCTGCTTTGTTGGTCGCTTCCAGGGCTTCGCGTGAGCGATGCAGTTGCAGGTACGAGAATGCCAGACCCAGGCGGGCAATGCCGCTGTTGGGGTTGAGCTTGAGCGCGGGCTCAAAATCGCGGATCGCCGCTTGCGCGTCCTGCATATCATTGCGAACGTATCCGCGGTTTACCAGCGCCTCAAACATCCTGGGATCTTCTTCCAGCGCCCGGGAGAAATCATCGATGGCCTGCTGTAATAATTGGTTCTGCTTGTGCACATGGCCTGCAAGCAAGGGGAAGTTGGGCTCCTTGGGCAGCGTGCCCTCATAACGGCTTACCAGCGTCAGCACTTCGTCATACCGGCCCAGATTGTAATAGTCGTAACCGAGATAGACCGCGGCGTCACGATCGTGCGGCAGCTTTACGATTGCCTGCTCGCCCAGCCGGGCGGATTCAGCGTAGCGGCCCTTCAGAAATAGATAGCGTTCGGTTTCGCGGATCACACGCGGATCGTTTTTCATAGTGCCGGTGGCGCGCGCAATCCATTCTCCCGCCAGGTCTACTTTGCCGGCTTCAATTGCGGCGTTCGAGCCGCTGGCTATGATTTGCGAATTCGTCGGCGCCAGCCTGTGGGCCTTGTCATAGTTGGCCTGGGCCTTGGGATATTCCTTCGTCGAGGTGTAAAGGTCACCCAGCGCCATGTATGGCACATAGTCATTGGGATAGGCGCCGGCCATGCGGGTGAAGAAACTCTCTGCGGCCTTGTTGTCGCCTTCATCGCGTGAGAGATAGCCCAGGGCTTCCAGAGCATAGCGGTTCTTCGCGTCGCGTTTGAGCAGTACGCTGTACATCTGCCGCGCCTCTGCTTTGCGGCCGGATTTCCACAACACGCTGCCATATTGCAAGGTCACATTGTCGTTTCCCGGATCGAGCTTCAGGGCCTGCTTCAGGTCCGCTTCAGCCCCGGCGAAATCATTGCCCAGTCCTTTAATCGCGGCACGAAGGCTCAGGTATTCGACCTGCTCCTGCCCTTGGACCTGGATTTTGGCCAACTCCTGCTGTGCGATTTTCAGCTGCTGGGAGATTGCTGCGTCGTCATCCAGGTTGCGATACGCATCAATCAGGTTCAGCCGCAGCTGAATCGGATAAAGAATGCCTTCCGCCGGCCCTTCCGGCATGGCTGCCAGAGCCGCCTGGTACTCGCGGATGGCATCGCTGTCACGCCGCTCCAGCGCGGCCAGATCGCCGCGAATCGCGTGCAGGCGATAGTAGTTGGCATCAAGCTGTTCGCCGCGGGCAAGAAATGTGCGCGTCTTGTCCAGATTGCCCACGCGCAATTGTGCCTGGGCGGCCGCAAGTTGCACGTTGACGGATTTAGGAGCCATCCCGGCAGCTTTCTCGTAGGTATCCGCCGACTCTTTCTTCATGCCCGCCAGCCCATATGTATAGCCCAGCTCAGACAGCACATCGGCGTTCTTGAGCGGGGCCCTTTTCAGAATATCGATGGCGGACTTGTAATCATGAGCTTCGCGATAGTATTGGGCGACCGCGCGAAAGATTTCAGTATTTTTCGGACTGCGTTTCATCGCCCGGTCCAGAAGCTGCTTGGCTTTGTCCGTCTGCTTCTCTTTCATGTAGGTGATGGCCAGCATCAGTTCGGCGTGTGACGTCGGCTGCACGCCTTCGGCACGTTCCAGCAGATTCTGTGCGCGAGGCAAGTCTCCCGATTGCATGAATAACTCACCTGCCATCGCCAAATCAGTGGCGCGTCGCGGATTAGCGGCGATCACCTGGAGCAACAGCTTCTTGGCTTCATCGGCCTTGCCCATGCGGATATAGGTCTGCGCCATACCGGAAAGACCTTCTACGGAATTTGGCGATCGGGCCAGACCTTTCTGGTAAGCATCCAGCGATACCTGGGACTTCCCGGCGAGACGAGCGGTGTAACCGAGCAGGAACCAGTTGCAGGCGTCGCTGGGAGCGGCCTGGGTGAGATGCTCCGCGTAGTTCATTGCGGCGCTTGGGTTGCCGTTCTTTAAGGCGGTCTCGGCAGCGCGTGCGTAACGGCCAGCTTCAATACTGCCGCCCCATCCGCTGCCAGTGGTTCCACACGCAGCCGAGCCGCCACCACCGCTGCTGGCCCGGCCTGCGGACTGCCGCTTGCCGTTATTCTGCTTAGGCCGGTTTTTCTGGTTCTGGGTCTTCTGGTCTTGCGGCTTGCCATTGAGATCGTACGTCTCCTGCGCCCAGCCATGCATGGCCAGAAACAGGGAACAGAAAAACGCCAGACGGAAAAAGTTCTTCTTCACGGGACCACCGTTGTCAGAGTCGCAGAGAGAACACGTGGCTACCGGGGTCCACGTTCGCTACCAGGATTTAGCGAAAGCGACATGCCACAACAATGGCAGCAGCTCTGTTCTCATGCTGAATCAAGATGCTATTTCCCGGGTTAGGGATTGCTGGATACCAGAAACTCGCGAAAATCATCCAAAAGTGAGAATCCGGATGCCACAAGGCAAACCCAGGCGTACCTTTTTGAATCGAAGTCTCTGCTGAAGCAAAACTGCTGCCGATTGGCGGCATGCCTTTTGAAGCCGACTCGCTGATTAGAGATCGCGCGGACATCGCAACTCGCATTCACGGAGGTTTTTTCATGAGTTCCCCATCCATCGCTCCGGGCAGGCCCGTTACCTTGCCCTCTCGGGCAATTCCCTTGAGCTGGGTGCTGTTGCTGGCGCTGCTGGTGCACGGTCCGCTGTTGTTGATGCAGATTACTAACGATTCCTATGACGCGAACTTCCACAAGTTCTTTGCGGCGCACTATGCCACCCACTGGTTCAATCCATGGAACGAAAAGTGGTTTACCGGTTTTTCCCAGACCACATATCCGCCGATGGAGCAGCAGTGGATGGCGCTGTTTTCGCACCTGATGGGCCTCAACATGGCTTACATCTTCGTTCAGCTCATCGCAATCCTGTTGCTGCCGATCGGCGTGTACAAGTACTCCCGAATATGGGTCGGTGAGCGGGCCGCAAGCTACGCTGCCATTGGCAGTGTCTTGCTGGGGTCACTTTGCTCTCTGGTTTATGTTGACGGGCAGTTGTCAACTACGTGGGCGGCGCCGCTCTATCTCATTGCCCTGTCTTACTTCTACGAATGGGCGCGTGAAGCCAAGGTCATGGCTCTGTTAAAAGCCCTCGCGCTCACCATGGCTGCGGCCTCTGCGCACCACGTGACTCTGTTGTTTGCCAGCGTCATCTTTACCATCCCCGTGCTCTTCACGGCGATCATGGACCGCAAACGCGGAGAAGCCGATGCCACCACAACCGGAGTAGTTACCCGGGCAGCGGTTTTTGCGGCACTCTCGCTCGCTGGCATCCTTGTAGTGCTTCTGCCTTACTGGCTGGCGCTGAAGGCAAATCCCATCAAGCAGATGCCAATCCCACACGCCAGCCGCGAAAATTTTCTTTCCCAGATCGGTCTGCTACTGAACTATGTCGTTATCCCGTGGGGAGCAATGTTGCTGGCCATTCCTTTCATTTTCGTCAAAGGCTTGAAGGAGCCGCGGCTGAGGCCGCTCTTTATCGGCTTTTGGGTGACGATGATTTTTGCCCTTGGTGGAACCACGCCGCTTCCCCGGATATTGCTGGGCATGCTTGCCGGGGTCGTGAACGCCGTTACCGGCGCGAATGTCCATAATCCATTCGACATTCTGACTTTTGAGCGCTTCAGCTTCTGGGCCAACATCATGGCCCTGCCGATTGTGGCTTTGGGAGCGGTCACATTGATCGATCGCTATGGCCGTAAAGCGGTATTCGTCCTGGGCACATTGGCCGCGTTTACCGTGGCCATGGCTGTGTCATGGCCGGTGTACCACCCCATGCATGACGCGCCCTTCAGCACTGCTGAAATAATTTCGTTCCTGAACCGCGATGGCCATGATAAGTTCCGCTATCTCACGCTTGGCTTTGGCACCAAGATGTCAGAAGTTGGAATTTACGCCAATGCCAGCAGCGTGGACGGCGAATATAACTCGGCCCGCCTGCTCCCGGAAATGACGGAGTATGGATCGGCCCAGCTCACTAACTCAAAGTATTACGGGAACAACGGCATTGAATCTCTGCGGGCGGTATTGAAGCACGCTGATCAATATGGCCTGAAGTGGATCTTTGTTCGCGATCCCTACTATGAGCCCTTGATCGCCTTTGCCGGCTGGCGCAAGACTGAAGTGTATGACCGGGGCAACGTCAGCCTGTGGGTGAAAGATGGAATTCCGCCGGCGCACAAAACTCCTTACGGCACGCCGCCCACGGCGATGGAAGGAATTCTCTGGGGAACGCTTCCCATCGGGAGCAGCATCCTCGCGCTGCTTCTCATGCTGGCGTTCCCGGACAGGAAGCGCCGGTTGGAAACCATTGAGTTCCCGCTGGCCACGGACGAAGAACCTGTACTTCGGGAGGCACGGTAATGGGCCGCTTACTCACAATTATTTTTGCCTTGCTTACAGTTGGGCTGATCGCTGCCGGCTCGGTGCACGCCAGCAAGTCAGCGTTCGCATCCTCGCCCGAAGGCGCAGTGCAGGCGATGTTCGATGACGTGAAGTCGCATAACTGGCAAGGCGCTTACTCTTATGTCGCGCCTTCCAGCAATGTGGACCAGGCTGCGTTCGTTCGCGATCTGACGGGCCGTGACGGCAGCTTGCGTACCTACTCGCAGCTGGATTCGGCGAACACCCGGGTGCTCCATGAATCCGACAACGAAGCCACTGTGCGCACTGAGCTTAAATATGCCACCGCCGTCGGCGCCTCCTATAACACGCGCGACCTGAAAGTAGTGAAAGACGAGGGGGCATGGAAAGTGCAATGGCCCGTGGAAAAGGAAGTGAGCGTGCCGCCGCAAGTGATTCCAGTGAATTATCTGCGCTGGGACATCATATGGCGCGGGCCCGGCGACGATTGGGGCGCCCAGAACGTCGAAAACCCGAATTGCCGCATTCTTTCCATGCATCCCGTGGAGCGAGATGGCGCGCTGATCATCATGGGCGAGGTCGTGAATGAGGACACGGTGCCGGCCTTCATCACCGTGGGGGCAGTGCTCACCGATAACAGCGGCAAGGACGTGGCGGAAGAAAGCAGCTTCGACAAAATCTCGCACGTGCTGTTGCCCAAGGAAGTGTCACCTTATCGCATCGATTTCCCGGGAATCAAAAAAGCCTCTGTGAAGGCCGTTCGCATGACCCACAACTGGATGCTCGTGCCGGCCTCGGCTGATCCCGTGATCGCCGTGTTACATCAACGGATCGAAAAAGACCAGACGGGCCGCACGGTGCTGAAGGGCGAGCTACTGAATGAGAGCGGCCAGACGGTCAACATCCCGCACGTTCTGGCCACGTTTTACGACAATGGCGGCCAGGTGATCTGGGTTTCAGACGCTTATTCTGACCACGCCCTGTTGCCGCAGACCCCGCAGCCGTTCTCGGTCGCCTTGCGCGACGATCTGGCGTCCAGCGTGCACACGTATCGAGTGACCGTAAATCACTACAGCCTGAACCGTGAGAACTGATTATGCGTAAACTGATTTTCATCATGCTGGCGATTGCGCTGTGCTGGTTCGCGGCTGACGCCGCCCGGGCGGCCGAGCTGCATGTGCCGCAGGACGCAGTGGCCGGGCAGCCTTTCAGCATTGCTACCAGCGGCAATGGCACTCTGTATTTGGTCGGCCCAGGCCAGGTCATCAAGCGCGAGTTCAAATCAGGTGGCAGCGTCGAAATCAAAGCTGGAGAGCTGCGCAACGCGGGCCGCTGGATCGCCGTGGTGCGTGGCGATGGTAATTCATCCCAGATTTTCTGGATCAAACCCGGAAAGCCGGGGAAACTCAACTTCGTCGCGCGACCTTCGCGCGTGCCTGTAGCCAAGCCCGATGTGATTACAGGCGTTACATTTGTCTTCGATCAATACCAGAATTTGGTCCTTGATCCCGTTCCTGTGAAGTTCAATCTTTCCGTTGGCGGCGCCGGAACCACGAAGGGTGTTACCAGCCATGGCGGCATCGCCTGGATCAACAGTGCGTCAGCGCCCAAGGCCGGCGCGGCGCAGTTTGTCGCTTCCGCGGGAGACGTATCCGTTGCTCGCGTGGTGCAGCAGGTGGCCTCAGACCCATGCGAACGCAGCTTCCACATGCATCTTGCTGGCCATGCGAACAACATGGTGGTTGTCGAAACGGATCCCATCCGGGACTGCAGTGGCAATCCGGTGCCGGACGGCACGATCGTCACTTTCATCCAAACGGACAAAAGCGGTAAAAGCACCGTGGATGCGCGCATCAAGAAAGGCACAGCCCGGGCGGAGCTCCCCGCTTCCGATAATGCCACGATCACGGTGGCGGCGGGTGTGGTGCTGGGCAATGAACTGCATGTGGGAGGCAAAGAATGAAGCTCGCACGCATGACGATCCTCACTTTGGGAGTGGCGTTGGCGATCTCCGGCGCTGTGCCGCTGTTGAAGCGAATTCTGGCCGATACGAAGCCTTCAATCCAGCTCAGCGTGAAGGATGCCCAGCCTCGTGAAGTCGAAGATGTCACGGAAAATGCCGTCTTGCGCGATTACACGCTGGCATGGCAAGCCATCGACGCCGCGCTGGCCGGCAATTCCACCCAGCCCCTCAACGACAATTTCGTGGGCTTCGCCCTGGACAAACTGACACAGCGGGTGAAAGATCAGAAACAAAACGGCCTCACTACGCGCATCATCGATCGCGGTCACAAAGTGGATGCGATATTTTATTCAATCGACGGAGCTGCTATTGAGCTCAAAGACACGGCAAGCATTGAGACCCAGATTCTGGACGGCGGCACCGTGATTCACTCCGACCAGGCCAAGATCCAGTACTATGCCGTGATGACTGGCGCTGAAGATCGCTGGAAGGTGCGCGTGCTTGAAAGCACGCAATAGCTCTTTACGTTAAGAGTGGCGGCAGTGGCAATTCATAGCCGGCGACTTGACGGTGGTCACGCGAGTTAACTAAAGCTAATCCGTTGGAAAGGCGAACATTAACTGCGCGAATGCCCGGCGGTAATTAGTCCCGGAGAATAGGTGGAGCATCGCTGGCATCGAAAGCTTCCGACTCGGCCAGCTCAGGAACGCCCTGCATGAGACGCAGGCAGCGGTTCCAGCGCAGCAGGGCGTCATCATTTCCCTGCGGACGGATCTTTTCCGCCTCTTCAAAGCAGCGCATGGCATTCTCAAAGCTTGCCATCAGGGAATGCGCGGTGTGGCCGGCACGCAGCTGCGCCTTGGCCCGCCGTTCGTAAAGGATTCCCTGGTAATAGGAACGCTCGTATGGGCTGGAGAGCTTTTCAAAACAGGTTTGAGCTTCCCGGAAGCCATCAGCAAGGGAGCCTTTGAACTGGTCCGTGATGGCGAGGCCTAACTGGCGCAGCGCCATCTGGTTTTCCGGATCAATGGCCAGAATGTCCCGGCAGATTGATTCCGCTTCCTCCGCCTGGTTCAGGTAGCGATAGTGCTGAACTTTTGCCAGCGCCTCTGCAATGCTGTTCTTCGAGATCGTTTTCAGTTGGCGTTCCATGGTTCCACCGCACCCATTTTAATCCGCTTTGGGCGCTCCGCGTATTTTGCGCACCAATTTCAGGATTGGATCGTAAAACTCATCGACCACCCGTTCTTTGAGCGGGATGATGGCGTTATCGGTAATCTTGATCTCTTCCGGGCAAACCTCAGTGCAGCATTTGGTGATGTTGCAATAGCCGATACCGAGTTCATCTTTCAGCAATTTGACCCGCGAAACGTTATCCAGCGGATGCATTTCCAGTGCCGCCACGCGCACGAAGAAGCGCGGCCCGCCGAACTCTTCCTTCTTGTGGTGGTCGCGAACCACGTGGCAGACGTTCTGGCACAGGAAGCACTCGATACATTTACGGAACTCCTGCACCCGGTCCATATCTTCCTGATACATCTTCCAGTCCGTCTTCGGCTTGGGAGAGAAGGGCGGGATCTTTTTGTTCACGCGATAGTTCCACGAGACGTCGGTTACCAGGTCCTTGATTACTGGAAAAGATTTCATGGGATAAACGGTGATGGGTTTGTCGGTGGGCAGCGCGTCCATACGGGTCTTGCAGGTGAGGCGGGGTCTGCCATTCACTTCGGCTGAGCAGGAACCGCATTTGCCGGCCTTGCAGTTCCAGCGCACGGCCAGGTCAGGCTCCAGATGCGCCTGAATGTAATGCAGCGCGTCAAGAACTACCATTCCTGGAGCGATTGGGACCTTGTATTGCTTTGCTGCACCAGCTTCCTGATTGCCGCGAAAAACTTCCAGGATCGCGTCCGCCATTCTTCCTCCCTATTATTTCTCTTCCGCCAGTAATTCGTTCAATTCACCCGGTATGGCATCCACCGGGATTTGCTGAAGCTTCATGCTGTCGCCATCGCGGGTAATCAGGTTGTGCTGCCTGCCCCACACTTGCTCATCCGCACTGGGATAATCGATGCGGCTGTGCGCGCCGCGGCTTTCCTTGCGGGCCAGAGCACTGCGGGTTACGGCTTCTGAAACCGTGAGCATGGACTTTAGATCGCGTGAGAGATGCCAGCCGGGATTGAACAGCCGGGAGCCTTCCACGCGGACGCGCGCGGCACGCTGCTTTAATTTCTCCAGCTCCGCCAACGCCGTGGCCAAGTCCTCTTCAGTACGAAAGATACCGACCAGCTCCTGCATGACTTTCTGCAGGTCGCGATGCACGGTATATGGGTTTTCTCCCTCGCCGCGCTCAAACGGGGCAAGCATGCCACGCTCAGCCTCGGCAATCTGCGTTGGGTCAATTGCGCCAGCTGGGGTTTTGGCGGCCAACGCCGCGGCAGCAAGCCCTGCCCGCCGGCCGAAGACAACAAGGTCAGAAAGCGAATTGCCGCCCAAACGGTTGGCGCCGTGCAGCCCGGCTGCGGCTTCGCCAGCCGCGAAGAGTCCCGGCAATGAAGATGCCGCGGTTTCCGCTTCCACGCGGATTCCTCCCATCATGTAATGGCAGGTGGGACCAACTTCCATGGGGCCTTTGGTGATGTCAACGTCGGCCAATTCTTTGAACTGGTGATACATGCTGGGCAACTTCTGCTTCACATACTCCGGCGGCTTATGGGAGATATCCAGGAAGGCGCCACCGTGTTCGCTGCCACGGCCCTCTTTCACTTCAGTGTAGATGGAACGCGACACCAGATCGCGCGTGGAGAGTTCCATGCGCTTGGGGTCGTACTTCTCCATAAAGCGTTCGCCCAGCTTGTTGCGCAGGACGCCGCCTTCACCCCGCACCGCCTCCGTTACCAGGAGTCCTTGTACGCCCGGAGGCCACACCATGCCGGTGGGATGGAACTGGACAAATTCCATGTCCAGCAGATCGGCGCCTGCCTCATATGCCAGCGTCATTCCGTCGCCGGTGCATTCCCAGGAATTGGACGTGATCGGCCATGCCTTGCCGATGCCGCCGGTAGCTATCACGATCGCTTTGGCCTTCAACACCACAAACCGGCCCTGCTC